>JBCCPG010000001.1:0-513792 GCA_039039885.1 Pseudomonadota bacterium
ACCCCCACCCTCGCCGGAAGCAGAGGTTCATGACGAACCCGTTTTCCAAAGAAGGATTAGATATGGAAGGGAGCACTGAAAACACAGAGATCAGAATCTATGTTGCCTGTCTGGCAGCTTACAACAGCGGCATATTGCATGGGGCCTGGATAGACGCCGAGCAGGACGCCTATTCGATTTATGTCGAAGTGAAGGATATGCTAGGCGCTTCGCCCATCGCAGGTGCGGAAGAGTGGGCAATCCATGACTATGAGGGCTTTGGGGGCGTTCAAATCTCAGAATGGGAAGGCTTTGAGGAGGTTTCAAAGATCGCCGCTTTCATTTCTGAGCATGGCGCGCTCGGTGGCAAGCTCCTCTCGCATTATGATGGTCTTGAAGAGGCCGAAAAGGCAATAGATGATCGCTATGCAAGCGAATATGAGAGCCTCGCTGATTTTGCTCGTTCCATGACTGACGAAACAGGCACAGACATCCCCGATAATCTGGCCTTCTACATCGACTATGAGGCGATGGGGCGCGATCTGGCGATCAGTGACGTGTTGCGGTCGAAACAGCCTTTGATGAGGTGCATGTGTTCTGGCAGCATTAGAGCTATTGGAAGCGTTCATTGCTTGTTTTGCGAACCGAATCTATACTTAGGCGTAGATGGGCAATTCGATGGTATCACTGGCCAGCAAAATATTTGCCGTGATGGCGGCAGGAGCAATGGCTCTGACATCAGCTCCTACAAATGCTGGGAAAGCTGCAAACCCTAACAGTACCGTGCAACAAGTTCAGTTTGTTGATGCGCAAGATCACACCATAAATGATGCACGAATTCTTGCAGCAGCAGCTTCAAGCCAAAGAGTTGCTATCGTTGTGTGGGGTGGGGATCGAACCTTGCAGCAGGAAGCCTATAATGCAGCTCGTGATCTAAACTCTATGGGGATTGAGACTGCATTTGTGTTGGCGCCAGATCATAACTCGCTATCCGGCGACGCTGTTATGCAGACTTATGCCGACTCTTTACCTCGCAGTGACGCGCACTGGGGGATCAATAACTCGAACCAAGTTCGGGCAGACATGCGCCAAGCTGGCCTTGCAGCTTATCGTGAGGCGTTCCCAGAGCGCTATCGAACACTTCAGTTGAGGCAATAAGTTGTGGCCCGCTTTAACTCCGCTTGCCTGCTTGCAATGGCCTTTGTTTCGGTTCCAGTGATCGCTCAGGAATCTGCACAGGCTGACGTTGAAACACCACAAGTCCAATTTGTTGATGCGCGAGACCGCACGATCAATGACGCCCGAATTTTGGCTGCGGCAGCTTCACATAACCGTTTGGCCATTGTCGTTTGGGGAGGTGATCGAACGATCCAGCAAGAAGCGTATAACGCTGCGCGAGACCTAAATCATATGGGAATTCAGACCGCTTTTGTTCTTGCGCCTGATCACAACTCTCTATCGGGTGACGCGGTAATGCAGGTCTATGCGGCATCGACGCCGCGTTTCGATGCGCACGGCGGTCGTAACAATGCGAGCGATTTCCGTCCGATGATGCGGGACGCAGGTGTAGAAGCGTTTCGCGAAGCATTTCCAGAGCGCTATCGAGGTCTAAATAGCGACTAACACCCATTCACTGCTCGATAGAGTGTCCGCTGGCTTACGCCATTTTGCGCTGCGATGACTGCCATATCTTCGCCATCTGACTTGCGGCGCTTGGCGTCTCTGATTTGGTTCTCCGTAAGGCGAGTAGGGCGACCGATGACCTTGCCGCGTTTTCGAGCTGCTTCCATCCCCGCCTTGGTTCGTTCCGATATGAGAGAGCGCTCTAACTCAGAGAAGGCGTTGCGTATCTGAAAGAAGCAGCGCCCCATTGGCGTCGTGGTGTCTATACCCTCAGATAGAACTACAAAATCAATACCGCGCTTCTCGAAGTCTTCGAGAACATCCAAGGCATGGCGCAGGCTGCGAAACGCGCGATCCAGGCGGTATAGGCAGAGCTGATCGCCTCGATTTAACGCTTTAAGAGCCGCCTCAAAGCCAGGCCGCTTCTTCGCGATGGCTGATACGCCATCGTCGCGAAATATCTTGTCGCATTGCGCCTGTGTCAGTGCATCAATTTGCAGATCGAGTGACTGATCAGAAGTGGAAACACGCGCATATCCAATACGGGCCATGATATTGTCGCGCAGGTTATCCAGTGGGTTGCAAAGAGTTCCTCAACTCGCCGTCGCTTTGTCAAAAGGGACCGTTTTTGTCACGGTCAATATCGCGGTGTTGTTCTCTCAAATTCAGGCAGGTCATTCCTGCACTGCGCGGAGCGTATATTACTGAATTATATCGAAATTTGCAACAAGAATACGACTCAATGCGTTTCGCATGTCTGATTGCTTGACAAAAACGGTCCTTATTGTCGGAAGACGAAAGGACGGCCCAGATGGCAGTTACAGCAAGACAAGCATTGAGTGCATTTTTAGGGGCAGCGTTGGTGGCAACACCAGTGGCGGTAGCCAATGCCGAAGACACCGTGACGCCTGCAAATACGAATGTTGCTGCGGTGGTTGACCCTCTCCAGGTTCAGTATCTTCCTGCACAAGACCTCTCTCAAGAGGGTGCGCGTCTCGTGGCTGCAAGCGCCTCACGTGATAAAGTTGCTATCGTCGTTTGGGGTGGCAATCGAGCACTGCAACAGGAGGCTTACAACGCCGCCCGTGACCTTACTAGCGTAGGGATTCCAGCGGCTTTTGTTCTCGCACCAGATCACAACCAATTGGATGGTGACGCCGTTATGCAGGTTTATGCTGCTTCTACGCCACTTAGCGACGCGCATTGGGGGCTTAATAATGCAGACCAAGTTCGAGCGGACATGAGACAAGCCGGTATCGAAGCATATCGTGAAGCGTTTCCTGCCCAGCTAGCTGCACTTACACTCTAAGTTCTAAAGCACTTTCTGATGTTGGCTGCATAGGTGTTGTTTGGGGTGGTTCGGCATCTGCAAACGAATTTGCTTCGAGGCCCTGAGCATTGAATTCAGCCGAAGGGCTAAAGCCCGCTTCAAATGGATTACCAGACGCAGACATTCCACTTCTCGCCAATTCAGCCATGTCCACTTCCGTCTCGGTCGCGGTCTCCAGAGCTACTGCGCGGAACGTGTCATCATCGCTGATTGCACTGATATCGCGCTGAACAACCTCTTCAACGTCAAGCTCGCTCTGATTTCTCGCTTCACTCGCTTGCGCTGCGTCGTTTGCCATGTCGCGCGCTACATTGGGATGTGCGTCTGCAATCTGTTCTAGTATTTCGGCTTTCTCCTCTGGAGAGTCAGCATTCTGATAGGCTACCAACAAGCTCGTGAGATTCGCAGTCTGCTGAGCATCCAACCCATGACGTATTGCTACCTCATTGATGTTATCCAAAGTGTCAGCGACCGAGGCATCCATGTCCTCTTCGTCGATATCCATACCGAACATTTGGAATTGACCATCTGAGTAGGTGACTTGCTGTAGCTCAGCCAAGTCTTCACGAATGGCCTGACCCGCTGCTGCGATCACATCAGCGTCTGCACTGTTCTCTTCACGCTTTCTGCGTTCATCAATCTCGATTGCGCGTTCAATCGCTTTCACCGCAACTGACGTGCCGATATTCGTTGCCTCGGAGTCCGCATCCGCAGCTCCGGTGAATTTGAAGATATTGACGTTGTTGCTGGCAAAGATCGCTGCCTGATCGCTTAGTTCTGCAATCTCAGGCGGTATCAGGTTTGGATGGAGCGTCAAATGCGCCGCAATACCTGCCTCTGTCATCATTTCCGCTGTTATTGGCGCGTTCCCCATAACCCCACCTCTTATTTTTTGTTCTCTCGTAGGTGCGTTCATTATGGTTTATGATAATTAACGAACTGCAAAATTTCCATAAAATTTGAACTAATTATGGCTAGCCTGCTGTTTCAGTTATGAAAACTCAATCCGAGCTAGCGTCGATTGAGGGAAGAGCATCTAAGGTATCCATGATGCACATCCACTGATCGCGTTTTATGGTTTCGGCTTTGCCGCTTAAAATTCGACTTATCAACATCGCTGTGAGCGCTTTCGGCAATGGTTTTGGAGCCAGCAACAGAATGTCACGTGCAGTTTTGCCAGTGCGGGCCATCTCTGCGCGCAGATTGATGACGCGCTCCGGCGTAAGTTTCAGCTTAATCCCTTCATTCGGGAAAGATGCGTAAGCGGTCAGAACGAAGTCGATATGCTTCTGCTTCGCTTGTTTGGTTTTGCCTCTGATCCACGCATTGACCGAATGGGCTTTCAGACCGTCAGGAGGGACGAGGCCACAATGTTTGAAGAGCGCAGCCGGGGTCATGGCTGTGCGCCGCTTTTCGGTTTCTAGCTTCTCTATGATTTCCCTACTGATATCTGCATACATCGCGGCATCTTATCACACGTTGGCTCTGCTTGGTTGGATCAGCGTCCTTTCACTCACAAGATTTCTGCGTCGGATTGCTGCCGTATCCACCTTGCTTGAATCCCACAGGTGCGCGCCGCCGGTCAACACGGACGTAGTTGCGTGATTTGACCTTTCCGTCGCTCGACCACCTGCCTTTCGAGTTCGCAAGGCACGGCAATTCCGCACGCGCCAGAAATTGAGAAAGGACTATACCATGACCAACAAACCAACCCATCGCATCTCGTTCGCACGCATCATTGGCACTGATGATAATGGCGCAGACAAGCTCGGATCAGCTCGCGAAATCGGAGTTATCTGGCCACGGGAAAACGGCAAAGGCAGCATTCTTCGCCTGGATCACATTCCTGTTGAGCTTACACGCCATCAAGGCGTTCTATTCGTAAATGAGACCAGCTCGAAAGCCTAGCCTGTCCCTATACCGCCGGGTGATTTTCACTCGGCGGTATCGCGTATCGAATGCCTTCAACCTACCGACCAAGAACAAGATCACGTGTTGGACGAGGCTGGTTTTGAGGAGTGTCTTTCGCCGGTTGTCTTGCTTTCCTTGAAAATTGGCTGTGCAAA
This sequence comes from Pseudomonadota bacterium, assembly GCA_039039885.1. Lineage (GTDB taxonomy): Bacteria > Pseudomonadota > Alphaproteobacteria > Sphingomonadales > Sphingomonadaceae > Erythrobacter. Next base: position 4,999 of record JBCCPG010000001.1, read on the forward strand.
GACTGCTGTTTGTCGTCGCGCATTAAGCGGTAGTTGGCAGCCTGCTTATGCAGCTCCAATATTTGCTTGGAATGACGTTCGCGTGTTTGTCGAAAACGTCTTTGCAATTCTCGCCGCTCTTTATGCTGGGCCTCTAGCATTATCTGTTTTTGGTCGCGGTCGCGTCTCACTGCATGCCAAGCTTCCAGCTCGTTTCGCTTGACCGTCTTAGCATGCTCACCCGTCATCCTATCCCACAGACCGCGAACGCCAGTGCGAAGGCGGTTGGCGCGCTCCTTGGTCTCGCGATTCCAACGCGCGTTCTGGCCTTTAGCCATTTTCAAGCGCTCTTGCTTGTGAGCATCTCGCATCGCGTTCCGCTCATCGCGCAAGGGCGTCAATGCGTCCTTCGCGAGCTTCTTCACGTCTGAAATGAAGCTATCAAGACGAGGGGCAATGGTCTCGGCAATGTGTTGCTTTGTCTCGGCAACCGAACGCAAATCAGCAGGCTTGCTGATCTTCGCTCTAATGTCTTTCGCCTTTGTTCCTATCAATCGTGAGAGCGCAAACACCTCGCCCTCATATGTAACTGCAACGTGACCGCGCCTATCACCTCGCGCGAGGTAAAGGCCGCGCTCTTCGAGCGCATGGGCCAATGACTTCGCATCGTCCGAAATCGCCCAAGCATCCTGTGCCAGCGCTTTCAAAGTCTTGGCATCCAATCCCGCACGCTTGGCCTGCTGCCATTCATCCAATGTGAAGTTGCGCGGGTCGCGTTTGGACTTATCGGCTAGGCCTTCTGGCATCTTCCAACCATTCTCAAGATAGAGCTGCTTCGAGACCTCTTGCAGCTTGGTCTTGAAAAAAGAGAGTTGCTTGGCGGTCATGGTTTCAGCATCGATCCGCGACCAGACCACATGTGCATGACGGCGGCCTTCCTTTTCGTGGAAGACCACCATGCGCGGTTGATCCGTCAGTCCGACTTTGCTCTCGATGGAAGCAATAGCACCTTCGAAAACTTCGGTCGGCACATCCTCGTTCTCAGGCGGGTTGAGCGAAACAGAAAATAGGTGCTGTTTGCAGCGCGTTCCTTTCGCCAAGGCTTCAGCCTCTTTCATTGCGCCCATGACATCTTCGGTCATAAATCCGCGCACTTCATGCACCTCGACATGCTCGTTGTCTTGCTCATTGAGCAGGTGCCGTCCCAATTGCGCAGAGCCGCTGCGCTGTGAGGCCTTGAGGATCATGGTTTCGGCTCCATTCCTAGAGCGGCAATGAGCGCATTTCGGATTTCCGCGATGTCCTCAGAAGCTGACAGCAGAGCATCCTCGGTATCTGGCGTGACCGGCAGCGTTCCCAGATTGGCCTGTTTCGCAATCTGATTCATGTTGTTGGCAAGGCGCGATTGTCCGAGTTTACCGAGAACCCGCAAAAGCGCATCCCGATCAATCTGGCTAACACGTTTCCGGCGTGGCGGATTATCGAGCAGCCGTGCGCGGATATATGCGCCGAGCGGTGTACCCTCAGCCTGTTTCTCAAGCCGAGCGCGCTCCTCGAATGAGAGCCGAAGCGAAAAGGGTGGGTCATAGGGCTTTCGCGCCATACCGACCCCGCTCTCACGCTCTGCGCCGTCTCCGGGCAGTCACAGAGGCGCGACGGCGCGGAGAGCGGCCATCCTCGCTATTCTTCGGCTTACGGCTATTTTCCTGACCGAGAGAGGTATGCTGGAGCTGGATGTTCCAGTCTTTCAGCATCTCAAGAAGGTTTGCCGATGCTCCTATAGCGTGCACCACTTTCCAATTCTCGTCGCCGCATCGTTGGCTTGGCAGCGAAGATCCTTCTCGCTCGATGACTTCGAGTGACTTCCAATTCCGAATAAACTAAATGAAGCACCGTGCATTGATTCGGAAGGGACGCCCTTGTTTAAAAAGATAAAGAAGGCGTTTGACCCAAAAACCTTCAGTCAAAGCGAGCGCGTTTCGTTACGGCAGGACTTTGATAATATGCGCCTGTCCCGTCTTGTCGGAGGTTTAGCTATTGCTTTGCCACTTTTTCTCGGGACTTTCTCGTTATTCTCATGGATCTTGCCAAACTACGATCCAGTATTTCACGATACAATCAGCCATTTCTATTATAATGACGCCCTCGCCGAAGAGGTCTTTGTTGGCACCCTAGTTGGTCTTGGTCTGATCATGATAACCTACCGCGGAGGCAATAGCACCGAATCTCGAGTGGCTTCGGCAGGAGGGGTGCTTGCAATCTGTGTTGCGATGTTTCCCACCTCGGGATGGATAGAATTGGAAGGCAGCTATGACCGCTGCTCGAATCCGACGGAGCCCCCACCGGGTTCCTGGGATGCTTGGGTCGGAGTGATTCATGTCGGCAGCGCCGTGCTGCTGTTTGCATTGCTTGCCTATTTTTGCCTTGTCCTGTTCCGTAGGCCAGGGCCGTCAGGCGCGATCAATTCGAAGAATAAGGAAAAGCGCAACCGATATTATTGGAGGAGCGGCCTCACGATCGTCGGGTGCATGCTCGCCATAGCTGGCTATTGGCTTGTAGGCGACGATGCCAAATGCTCGGAGGCACGCCTTTGGAGCGACCTAAATCTCACTTTTGTCTTTGAAGCAATTGCTCTTATCGCCTTTGGCTTTTCGTGGCTTGTCAGAAGCCGCGGCATGGGGAAATGGCTGCTCGACAAAGATCAAGCGGCATGGCTTGGTCATATGGAATCTCCCGCAGCCAAATAGCCTTCCCGCAAAAACACTTGCCAATCGGCGCTCGCTTTGGGACATCTGACGACCTTGAGCGGTCATGATTGAGCTTCCATCTTATCACGCCATGGCGGCAATGGCGCTCACGATCTTGATGTTTGTCGAGTTTGTGCGCGGACGTTTGTCGATTGAGATCGTTTCGCTGCTGACCATCGCGGTGATTGCGGTGGGGCTGTACTTCTTCCCGCTCGAAACTCTCAATCCAGAAACGGGTCTGATGGAGACAGCCAAGCCCACCGATGGGCTCGCGCTCGCTTTCGGCGGGTTTGGTCATTACGCGCTCATCACAATTTGCGCGCTGATGATCATGGGCCGGGGGCTGGTTGTCACTGGCGCTCTAGAACCGGCTGCGCGGGTGCTGGAGCGGATTTTCAAGTTTAACCTGCAGTTCGGCCTGTTGTTCAGCCTGATCATCGCGCTTGTTCTATCGATGTTCGTCAACAACACACCGGTGCTGGTGCTGATGATCCCGATCTTTGCTGCTTTGGCCGCCAAAGGGGCCTTGCCGACCTCGAAGACGCTGATGCCTTTGAATGCTGCGAGCCTTTTGGGTGGGCTTTCAACTACGATCGGAACATCGACCAATATTCTTGTCGTGGCCATCGCAGTCGAGCTGAGCGCGGGGCAGATCGACATTGGCGTGTTCGATTTTACGCCGATCGTGTTGATCGCGGTGCTCGTTGCGCTGCCCTATATGTGGCTCGTCATGCCGCGCTTGCTCGGCGATAATAGGACCGAGACCATGGCGCAGCAGCGCATGTTCCACACAAGGCTTCGCGTCGGCAGCCAGTCCATGCTTGCAGGAGCAGAGCTGTCGGCGATCAGCGACAAGCTGCCGCAGGGCATCACTTGGCACAGCCCGCCTCCTGGCCCTCTGCAGCCACAGCAGCGTATTCATATCTCCGGCAGCCACGAAGCGTTGGAAGATGCGACGCGGGAACTGAAAGGCGAACTTGCACCGAGCTGGGTGCTCGACCGGATCAAGCGTCAGTCATCGGCCAAAGGCGTGGATGTGATGGTGATCGAAATGACAGTCACCGCCGACTCCCGTTTGATCTCTCGTACGCTGCCATCTTCGGGCATCGCTGACCTTTACAGCGTCGCAGTGCTTGGCATCCACAGGCCTGAACTGCTCTTGGGCGAGCGCGAACAATATTCCGAAGGCGGCGACCTGCGCATTGCGGAAGGCGACGTGCTGCTTGTCATGGGTCTTTATGATGACCTTCAGAGCTTTGCGCGGGCGGACAGCCTGCTGATGCTCGAAGGAGCGCGTGAACTTCCGCGCCGCTCAAAGGCTCTGCTCGCCGCTGCAATCATGGGCTTTTCGGTCTTTACTGCGGCAATCGGCTTGTTCCCGATTGCGATTGCTGCGTTGGCTGGCGCGATCCTGATGTTCGTGACGGGCTGCGTAAAGTTTGACCGGGTGGGCAGAGCGCTCTCGGGCCAAGTCATTGTGCTAGTGGCAGCGAGTATCGCTATTGGCCGCGTCATCGATGAGAGCGGAGCCGCAGCGTGGCTGGGTGAAGCTCTGTCACTGGGGCTTGTCTGGCTGCCTCCTGCGCTTGTGATTGCGGCGATCATGGCCTTTGTGACCTTCATCACCAACTTCGCCTCCAACGCCACCGCAGCGACGGTAGGCACTCCTATCGCCTTCAGCATCGCCGAGGTGCTGGGCATCCCCGCTGAGCCGCTGGTGCTCGCCGTGCTGTTCGGCTGCAACCTGTGCTACGCGACCCCGATCGCCTACCAGACCAACATGCTGATCATGGCCGAGGGGCAGTACGAATTCGCCGACTACATCCGCACTGGCGTCCCGCTGGTGGTGCTGATGGTGGCGACCTTGTCGGTGCTTTTGGTGGTGTTTTACGGACTGTAGGGTGCGCTGCGGCCGCGGGTTGGAAACATCTTACAGCCCCACGCATAGGCGATGGCCCAGGGATGGTCCTTACACCGCGTTACTCGTCATTGAATGAGCTGACTTTTCGGGCGCGTTTAGGGTTTAAGGTTCTTCGCCATTGGACTGTGCGCCAAGTGTGTCAAAACCGAGAGAAGGTCGTACGAAGGGGCGGGGAATTGAGAGGCGGGCGGGAACTCCCGAGCCATAGACCCCAAAAAGTTACGGCCGCCAAACAAGGCTTTCGCCCCGTCCAGCGGCCGTGTTCTCCTCCCCAGGAGAATTGGGTGTCTGGTTAAAGTCCTGCGTTTATTGTGGGTCCGGCACGTAAGTGCCGAGGCGGTGGTGCAGGGCGTTGATCTTGGCGAGTTCCTCACGGTCTTCGGTGCCGCGGGCGTGGCTTTCCAAGGCGCGGCGCAACAGCTTCATGTCAGCTGTCGAAAGAAGTGCGCGGGCGCGTGAGGGTTCTTTGCTTGGGGTATCGGTGTCGCTCATCGGTTCTCTCTCTGCTGGTCCGAATAGGACCCAATGATGAGTTAACTCATGACGCGTTGGCTCGGATCCCGCAAGGCCAGTCTTAGGCCGACCCCGCGAGACCCCCTCTCCAGCGCGTTACGCCGCAGCGAATTGGTTCATCGTGTTGTCCTTGCCGCCCGCTTTCAGCGCGGCCTCTCCGGCGAAATACTCCTTGTGGTCATCGCCAATGTCGCTGCCGGCCATGTTCTGGTGCTTGACGCAGGCGATACCCTGGCGGATCTCTTCGCGCTGCACGTTCTTGACGTAGCCGAGCATTGCCTGTTCACCGAAATACTCCTTGGCGAGGTTATCGGTCGACAATGCCGCCGTGTGATACGTGGGCAGGGTGATGAGGTGGTGGAAGATGCCCGCGCGCTTCGAAGCATCGGCCTGGAAAGTGCGGATCCTCTCATCAGCCTCAGCTGCCAGCTCAGTCGCATCATAATCGACGCTCATCAGCTTTGCGCGGTCATAAGCGCTGACGTCCTTGCCCGCTTCTTCCCATGCATCAAACACTTGCTGGCGGAAGTTCAACGTCCAGTTGAACGATGGCGAGTTGTTGTAAACAAGCTTGGCATTGGGGACGACTTCGCGGACCCGGTCAACCATTCCGGCGATCTGCTCAACATGGGGCTTCTCGGTCTCGATCCACAACAGGTCCGCGCCGTTTTGGAGCGAAGTGATGCAATCGAGGACGCAGCGATCTTCGCCGGTGCCTGAACGGAACTGATAGAGGTTCGAAGGCAGACGCTTCGGAGCCATCAGCTTGCCATCGCGGCTGATGAAGACCTGGCCGTTGGTGATGTTCGCTGGGTCAACTTCGTCGCAATCGAGGAAGGCGTTGTATTGGTCGCCGAGATCGCCGGGCTCTTGGCTGAAAGCGATCTGCTTGGTCAGGCCAGCGCCGAGCGAATCGGTGCGGGCAACGATCACGCCATCCTCAACGCCCATCTCGAGGAAGGCGTGGCGGCATGCGCGGATCTTTTGCAGGAAGTCTTCGTGCGGAACGGTGACCTTGCCGTCTTGGTGGCCGCACTGCTTCTCGTCCGAAACCTGGTTTTCGATCTGCAATGCGCATGCACCCGCTTCGATCATCTTCTTCGCGAGGAGATAGGTCGCCTCTGCGTTACCAAAGCCCGCATCGATGTCGGCGATGATTGGAACAACGTGTGTTTCGTAATTGTCGATCTGGTTCTGGATGTCCTGCGCCTTCACCTCATCGCCCGCTTCACGAGCGGCGTCGAGGTCGCGGAACAGGCCGCCAAGCTCCCGCGCATCGGCTTGCTTCAGGAAGGTGTAGAGCTCTTCGATCAGCGCCGGAACGCTGGTCTTTTCGTGCATCGATTGGTCAGGGAGCGGTCCAAACTCGCTGCGAAGCGCGGCGACCATCCAGCCCGAGAGGTAGAGGTAGCGCTGCTTGGTGCTGCCGAAATGCTTCTTGATCGAGATCATCTTCTGCTGCGCGATGAAACCGTGCCAGCAACCAAGCGACTGAGTGTAATTGGCGGTGTCAGCGTCATAGGCGTCCATATCGGCACGCATGATCTTGGCGGTGTACTTGGCAATATCGAGCCCCGTCGGGAAACGGTTCTGTATCGCCATGCGAGCGGTTGCTTCGGCGTCAATCGCGCCCCAGCTTGGGCCGTTGGCTTGGATAATGCCTTGCTTCTGAGCGATGGTGTTTTGATATGTCATGAGAGAGGCTTCCTGTGTCCAAGGGATGTATTGCTGACGAGCTTTTGTCATGGTGCACTGCGGCGTGACAGCAAATTTTACAGAATTTCTTGTCTCTATGGCTCGTTTTCAGTCCGATCTTGTGTAATGTTGTAAATTAATTTACAGACTGGATTATGGCAGAAGATTCCCTCCTTGCAGGTCCGTCATTGCGGCGATTGCGCAAGCGAGAAGGGCTGACTCAAGCGGCCATGGCGGCCTCACTTGGAATCTCGCCGAGCTATCTCAACCTTATCGAACGCAATCAGCGCCCGCTTTCGGCTCGAGTGCTCGTGCAAGTGATTGAACGGTTTGACTTCGACCCGCGCGATCTGCGCGAGGATGAGGCGATTGGCGGAGTGGATGGGCTCGCTCGGAGGATGGCGGATAAGCGCTTTGCCGATCTGGCGATCGACCGGGAGGAGATACGCGAGTTCCTCTCTGCAGCTCCGCAAGCCGCCGCAGCCTTTGCCCGCCTTTATGACAATTCGCACCCTGATGCAGAACGGGTGGAGGACCCTGCTGGCGAGGCGAGACGCGCAATAGAGCGCTGGCAGAACCATTTCTCTGATCTCGATCATGCGGCTGAGGATCTGGCAGATGAGCTTCGCCTGTCGCGCGGTGACATCAGCGCTGCCCTGATTGAGCGGTTGCGCGAAAAGCACCGCCTGACTGTCCGCATTCTGCCTGCCGATGTGGTGCCCGGGCTGGTCCACCGGCTCGACCTGCATGCGCGGCAATTGCAATTGTCTGAGATGCTGGGCGGAGCGGCGCGGCGGTTCCAAATCGCTCGGCAGATCGCTGCTCTGGAAAATCGCGACGCTATCGAGACGGTCGTGGAAGGGGCTAAGCTCACCTCGGCCGAAGCGCGACAGATTTTCCGCGATCACGTCACCGACTACATCGCTCTTGCCTTGCTGATGCCCTACCGCCGGTTCCTGCGCGCGTGCGAGCAAACGGGCTACGATCTCTCGATCCTTGTGCGCCGTTTTACGGTGAGTTTTGACCAGCTTGCCCAGCGGCTGACCACCTTGCAGCGGGTGGGGGAGCGCGGCCTGCCATTCTTTTGCGCGCATTTCGACCGGGCCGGCAGCATGCTCCATTTCACCGCCGGGGCGAGCGGGGCTGTCTATCCGCTCGAAGGCGTCCGTCGCCCGCAATGGCTGGCCTATGCGACCTTTGAACGACGCGGCGCGTTGCTGACTCAGTCTGTCACATTTGGCGAGGGAGAGGCGGTACCGCGCCACTGGTTCAACCTGGCGCGCACGATTGAGGATGATGGTGTAGCATTCTATTCGCGTCGCGCAATCGTGCTGGGGCTGGAGGCGCGCTATTCCGAAGAGCTGATCCAGTCCCAGGGCATCTCGCTAGGACCGCTGGATGCGACCACTCAGGATGGGATAGCCGCATCATAAGAAAAGCTTGCGGACCAGGTTGCTCATAGAGCGAAGCCTTATCAGCTCGTTAACCTCTGAAAGCCTGAGAATTTAGCGCCTCGCACCGGCAGTGTAAGGTTTACCGACACTTAAGCACTCGCGCCTAAAGAGGATGCTGCATGCAAACCTCTTTCCACCCCCTTTTTCCAAGGGCGCCCGCGCGATGATCCGATTGTTCAAGCATTATATCCCGCATGCCGTGCTTTTGCTCGGTTTGTTGGACTTTGCCTTGCTCATCGTCGCGAGCGAGGCCGCTTGGCGGGTGCGCGCGGCTCAAATTGGGATGGATCCGGGACCTTTTGACGAGCGCTGGATCCCGATGGTGGGGTCGGCAGCGGTGGTGTGGCTCGCAATGATCGCAGTGGGAGTTTATGGGCCCTATGCGCTCCGGTCGTTGCGCTTTGCAGGCGCGCGGCTGCTCGTCGCCATCAGCCTCGGGATCATCGCGCTCGCGACGATCGACTGGGTCTTGCCCGGCGACCATTTCTGGCGCTCAACCTTGCTCTACGCGATGGGCTTTGCGGTGTTCGTGCTTGTCGTGGACCGCTTGCTGCTCAACAGTTTTCTTGGCTCAAACGCGTTTCGCAGGCGGGTCATGGTCTTGGGCGCCGGAGATCGGGCGCAGCGTCTGCGCACTCTGTCCGAAAAGCCTGAAACCGGTTTTGCGATCGTCTCCTATATCGCAATGGGCGAGCCTGAGCGGGCAGTCGAAGAAGCGATTGCGCGCGATGCGATCCACGATCTTGGACGCTTTGTAGAAAATCTCGGTGTCAGCGAGGTGGTCTTGGCCTTGCAGGAACGCCGCAACGCGTTGCCTTTGAACGACTTGCTGCGGATCAAGACCAAGGGCGTGCACGTCAATGATTTCTCGAGCTTTCTAGAACGTGAGACCGGCAGAGTTGATCTTGATACCGTCAATCCGAGCTGGCTGATCTTCTCCGACGGGTTTTCGAGCGGTCGCATGCTCTCCAGTGCCGCGAAGCGTGTGTTCGATATTGTGGCCAGCCTGATCCTCTTGATCCTGACTGCGCCGGTGATCGTGCTGTTTGCGCTGATCGTGAAGCTCGACAGCAAGGGACCCGCTTTCTTCCGGCAAAAGCGTGTGGGGCTATATGGCGAGACCTTTGATCTCATCAAATTGCGCTCAATGCGCAGCGATGCGGAAAAAGATGGTGCCAAATGGGCGGAGGAGAACGATCCGCGCATAACCCGTGTGGGACGATTTATTCGCAAGGTTCGGATCGATGAGCTGCCTCAAACCTGGAGCGTTCTAAAGGGCGAGATGAGCTTTGTGGGCCCGCGCCCCGAGGTCCCCAAATTCGTCGATGACCTGCAAGAGCAGATCCCGTTCTATGGGGAGCGCCATATGGTCAAGCCCGGTATCACCGGATGGGCGCAGATCAATTATCCCTACGGCGCCTCGGCCGAAGACAGCCGCCGTAAGCTCGAATATGACCTTTACTACGCCAAGAATTACACGCCGTTTCTCGATCTGGTGATCCTTCTCCAGACCGTGCGTGTGATCTTGTGGCCCGAGGGGGCGCGGTGATGATGGAGTTCGGCCCACTCATCTCCCTTATCCATTTGTTCGGATATCTGACCGGCGCAGTGCTGAGCATGGGCGCTGGACTTTGGATCATGCGCTTTGGCGATCGCGAGCGTCCTGACCGAGTAGCCGTGCTCGCAGCGACGGGGCTTATGGCCGCATGGTGCATCGCCTCTATCGTTTTCGGGCCGGGTCACCCGGTGGTCGAGCTGGCTGAGACCGCGCGCAATCTAGCGTTGATTGCGGTGATCTTCCGGCTTTTTTCGGCGGATGGCCGTGACGAAAGCCTGAAGCCGATCCGACCCGTGCTTATCGCATTGGCGCTGGTACAGATGTTCCAACCCCTTGTGTTGTTTATCGAGGCCCAGACCGCAGATGTCAGCGCGAGCGTTGCTGGCATTGATCAGCTTTTCTTCGAAGTCACCGCCGGTCTTAGTATGCTGGTCGCTATTGCGGCGCTGGTCTTGCTGCACAACCTGTATGCCGGTGCCGCTTCGGTTTCGCGCCAGATCATTCGGTGGAGCACGGTTGGGCTGGCGGGCGTCTTTGCCTATGACCTCAACCTGTTCACCATCGCTTATCTCAGCGGTGAGCTGCCGGGCGCACTTTCTGCTCTGCGTGGTTTGGTAAGTGGCGGAGTGGTTGTCCTGCTGGCGATCGGCGCAAACTCTGCCAGCGCTGGATTGCAGTTCCGTCCTTCGCGCGCGGTGACTTTCCAGACCCTCTCATTGCTCGTTATCGGCAGTTATCTGGTTGTGATGGTTCTGGTGACACGCGGCCTTGCCCTGCTGGGTGGGGACATTGCGCGGGCGAGCCAAGTGACATTTCTGGCTCTGGCAGTGGTGGCCGCGATCGTCTGGCTTCCATCTGAGCGTGCCCGGCGTTGGTTTCGCGTCACCGCGACCAAGCATCTGTTCCAGCACCGCTATGACTATCGTGAAGAATGGTTGCGCTTTACCCGTACAGTGAGCGACGGATCGAGCGCGAATACCAGCTTCCACCAGCGCGCGGTAAAGGCGGTTGCGGACATTACTGACAGTCCTGCGGGTCTGCTATTGGTTCCCAACGAAGAGGCTCAACTGGAGCTAACAGCACGTTGGAACTGGGCCACTTTGCAGGTTCCCGCAGAAGCTGTGCCCTACACCTTGTCTGGCTTGCTTGAAGAGCAGAGCCACATCCTTGACCTTGATGAGGCGCGCGCCGGGGTCGATCATCATGGTGAGCTTGAGCATGTGCCTGATTGGCTGATCCAGGCCGAAGATGCCTGGGCGATGGTTCCGCTGATCCACTTTGATCGTTTGGTCGGCGCCATTGTGCTCGCTCGGCCACGAATGGAACGCAGGCTCGACTGGGAAGACTTTGATCTTCTGCGCGTGGTCGGTCAGCAAATGGCGAGCTACCTCGCTGAACAATCGGGCCAACAGGCGCTGATGGATGCGAGCCGCTTCGACGAGTTCAATCGCCGCATGGCTTTCGTGATGCACGATATCAAGAATTTGGCGAGCCAATTGTCATTGCTGTCGGCGAATGCGCAAAAGCACGCAGATAATCCGGACTTTCGCGCCGATATGCTGGTCACCTTGCGCAGCTCTTCAGACAAGCTCAACACGCTGCTTTCGCGCCTTAGTCGCTATGGCGCAGGCCAAAATTCAGAGCTTTGCGAGATCGATTTGGCCGAGCTTGCCCGCGGGATCGTTGAGCGTTTCAAGCCGGTGCATGAGGTCATTCTGACTCGGTCCGACCCGGTAAAGGTCAATGCCGATCCAGAGGCGTTGGAGCAGGCGCTGATACACATCGTCCAGAACGCTGCTGATGCGAGCGAGGACGGTGAAGCCATCTTCTTAAGCGTCGCGTCTGACGGATTGCATGGGCTGATCGAAGTGATCGATAGCGGCGAAGGCATGACGCCTGAATTCGTACGCAGCGGTCTTTTCAAACCGTTCGTGTCATCAAAGCAGGGGGGGTTTGGCATTGGCGCTTTTGAAGCGCGTGAGATGATCAAAGCCATGGGCGGCCGTCTTACCGTGGAATCGCGCGAAGGCATGGGCACTCGTTTCTGTGCCCACTTGCAAGGTGCAGAGGCTGCGAACCTAATCGCGCAATCCCAAAGCTCACCCGACAACCCATCTCAAGACAACCAAGAGGTCGCGTAATGGCGGACAAGAAACCCACTTTGCTCGTGATTGAGGATGATGAGGGCCTGCAGGCTCAGCTCAAATGGGCTTATGACGATTTTGAGGTCGTGATCGCTGGCGACCGCGACAGCGCGATTGCTGCCCTGCGCAGTGAAGCGCCTGCTGTCGTGACGCTTGACCTTGGTCTGCCACCTGACCCCGACGGGACGAGCGAAGGTTTTGCCGTGCTCGATGCGATCATGGAGCTCAAGCCTGATACGAAGGTAATCGTCGCGAGTGGCCATGGCGCGCGCGAAAGCGCACTTCGGGCAATCGAACACGGCGCGTATGATTTCTATCAGAAGCCGGTTGATATCGAAGCGCTCGGTCTGATTGTGCGCCGCGCTTTTAATCTTCACGAGATCGAGGATGAGAACCGCCGCCTCGTCGCGAATGCGAGCGAAGACAAAACGGTGCTTGGACGCCTGATCACTGGCGCGCCTGAAATGGTCAAAGTCGCCCGTACAATCGAACGGGTGGCAAGCACTAGCGTTTCAGTGATGCTGCTTGGCGCGAGTGGGACCGGTAAGGAGCTGCTTGCGCAGGGCCTCCACGACGCTTCGGATCGGGCCGACAAGCCCTTCGTTGCGATCAATTGCGCAGCAATCCCGGAGAACCTCCTCGAAAGCGAGTTGTTTGGGCACGAAAAGGGCGCGTTCACAGGCGCGGTGAAGACCACCGAGGGCAAGATCGAAAGCGCCAATGGCGGTACGCTTTTCCTTGATGAAGTGGGCGACATTCCGCTCCCGCTTCAGGTCAAATTGCTGCGTTTCCTGCAGGAGCGCACGATCGAGCGGATCGGCGGTCGTAAGACGATCCCCGTCGATACGCGGATTGTCTGCGCGACGCATCAGGACTTGGAAAAAATGATCGGCGAGGGGACCTTCCGAGAGGATCTGTTCTACCGTCTTGCCGAAATCGTGGTGCGCATTCCCGGGCTTGCTGAACGCCACGGCGATGCGGTCCTACTTGGCAAGGCGTTCCTCAAACGCTTTGCCGGCGAGATGAACCCAGCGGTGACCGGCTTTGCTCCCGATGCACTGGCCGCAATCGACGCGCATGACTGGCCAGGCAATGTCCGCGAGCTTGAGAACCGTGTGAAACGCGCGGTGATCATGGCTGATGGCAAGCTGGTGGCCGCAGATGATCTCGATTTTGGAGAGCGCGAGGAGGAAGAGGAGGATGTCCTCAACCTTAAAGCCGCGCGTGAACATTCAGATCGCCGCGTGATCCGCCATGCCCTGGCGCGCAGCGAGGGCAATATTTCGAGCACGGCTAAGCTGCTGGGTATCAGCCGCCCGACGCTTTACGACCTGCTCAAGCAATACGACCTTCATGCGTAAGCCCTTCGCCCTGCTTGCTGCGTGCGCACTGGCCTCGTGTTCATCGCAGGAAGCGGAAAGCACGCGTTCAGCGATAAATGGGGGCGGGACCTTCCTAGAGCTCGTTGAGGATGCACGCGTGGCGATGCGCGAGGGCGATTTGGCAGCTGCCGGGCGCTTCTATGACGAGGCGCGCGCGCTTGAACCCGAAAATCCAGGGCTCTGGGTTGATATCGCGCGGCTGCGTTTTCGCGGCGGGGAACACCTGATTGCGATTGAGGCGGCGGATTATGCGCTTGAACTGGATCCGCAATATCCCCCTGCCTTGTTGCTGCGCGCGCAAATGGTGCGTGACGCAAACGGACTGGCAGAATCGCTACCTTGGTTTGAGGCTGCCGCTGAGGCTGATCCAAGCAATCCTGACGCGCTTGCCGAATATGCCGCGACCTTGGGGGATCTTGGTCGATATGGGGCTATGCTCGAGGTCGTACGCAAGCTCGCTGAAGTCTCGCCTGACCATCCGCAGGTTCATTATCTTCAAGCAGTGCTGGCGGCACGTGGACAGGACCCATTGCTCGCTGGATCACTCCTTCAACGCAGTGGGCTGGTCGAGCGCGGGGTCCCCGCTGCAATGATGCTCGATGCGATCATCGACATTCAGCAAGGCAGTTTCGATAGCGCGGCGGAAAGGCTTGAAACTCTCGCCAAAAGGCAACCCGCCAATGTCCGGGTCAACGAGCTGCTCGCGCGGGCCTTGTGGCTGGGCGGTCGCGATGAGGTCTTGGTTGAGAAGTTTGCCGCGCGCGCGGACACAGAGGGAGCGTCCTCTTACCTCACCATGCTGGTCGGCAGGAGCTTTGAGCGGATGGGAGAGCGATCACGCGCGATTCCTTACATCACACGCGCTCTGGCCGAACAAGATGATGGTGTGACTGTCCTGCCAGGTTCCTCACAGGGCAGTGGGGCAATGCCTGCCGCAACTGCAGAGCTTCGCGATTTTGTCGGTTCAGGCAATCGCGGCCCAGCAAGGAGCCTCGCGAACACTCTATTGGCGCGTGCCCCTTTTTCAGGCGACTTTCATGCTTTGGCGGCTGACGCGGCGCTGGCTAATGGCGAAACCGCGCGCGCACTTGAGCTGTATGAGGTCGCGGCGCGGGTGCGTCGGTCGTGGCCGATGACGCGTAAGCTGATTCACGCCTTAGACGAGAGCGGAGACGTGATCAGCGCTGATGTACTTTTGAGCCGCACGATTGCTGGTGATCCGCAAAATACCGAAGCGCTTCTGCTGCTCGCTGAACGCAGCGCTCAGCGAGAGGATTGGCTGCGGGCCGTGGTCTTGCTCGACACGGCGATTGGGATGGGAGCAGGTAATGATCTGGACGTGCTCGAACTGCGCGCAGATGCGGCGCGAAGTTTGGGGCGTGAGGATGAAGCAAAACGGTTTGATGCGCTGATCCGAAGCCTTAGGCCCGGGGCGTTCCTCGACCGCTGACTCTCGCCAGCAACTCGACAATCGCGTGACAATTGGGCAGGGGCGCGCAAGCCATGGGCAAACGCCTTTCCCTTCTTGCAGACCCGATGATCGCGGTGCTGCTGATCGCGACAGCGCTCGCATTCGTCATGCCCCCCGTGGGCGACGCGCGTGGGATAGCGCAAGACGTCTCCAACGCTGCGATCTTCATCCTCTTCCTCGCTAATGGAATGCGGATCGCGCGTGCAGAGATTGCGAGGGGCCTTGCAAATTGGCGTTTCTTTGGCCCTTTGTTTCTGTTTGTGTTCGGAGCCATGCCATTGATCGGGATGGGCATGGCAAGCCTTGCTGGCACGCTGTTGCCGCCCTTGGTTGCGCTGGGCTTCCTCTATCTTGGGACTCTGCCTTCGACGGTACAGTCGGCGACCTCCTATACCTCTTTGGCCGACGGAAATGTCGCGCTTTCAGTGGTGGGCGCCGCGCTCATCAACATTGCGGGCGTGTTTATCACAGCGCCGATTTTCGCTCTTCTTGCCGGGGGAGAAGCGCCGCAGATCGGGACTGAGACGATTGTGCGGATCGGGCTTATCTTGATCCTCCCGTTTATGATCGGCCAAGCGGTACAGGGCTGGACCATTGACTGGATGAAGGAGCGCAAGTCTCAAGTTGCCTGGATCGACAGGATCGTCATCGGCACGGCGGTGTATGTCGCGTTCTCAGGCGCGGTAGAGCAGGGGCTTGCTGAGATGTTCGGAGCAATGGACTGGGCCGTTGTGATCGGGATCTCTTGTGTCTTCCTCGCCATAGCGCTCGCGGGATGCTGGTTGGTCGGAGGGTTCTTGAAGCTGCCGCGCGCTGACCGCATCGCGTTCCTTTTCGCTGGGGTGCAGAAAAGTGTCGCCATCGGCGCGCCGCTCGCCGCCATCCTGTTCCCGCCAGCGGTCGCGGGCTTCGTAATTGCGCCGCTGCTTATCTACCACCTGCTGCAATTGGTGGTCGCTGCTCCGATGGCCACCATGTTTGCGCGGGGCTAGGGTAAATCCCCTTTCCTACATGGGTGGAAGCATGCCACCTCTTTGGGGCACGATAAGGCTGCTTCGCGGTATTGTCTGAAAGGCAATCCTGCTGGTGCCCTTCGTGTCGCCTTTAGGGAGGTGGGAGTTCACAACTATCTGTAAATACGATCTAAATTGCCATTCAGTAAAAGCGACAGGGTGTCGCCTTTGTCGCCTTCGGTCGCTTTTGCATAGGAGCGTTTAGTCAGCCCTTTGGCTGATAGGTCTGTTCCTCAGTCGGGAAGCTCCGCTCGCGCACTTCGTCGGCATAGGTCGCAACTGTCTTCTCGATGATGCTCGCAATGTCCTCATACCGCTTCACGAAACGCGGCACTCGCTCAAACATGCCGAGCATGTCTTCGGTGACAAGCACTTGTCCATCGCATTGGGCCGACGCGCCGATGCCAATGGTAGGGCAGGAGACCGCTTTCGTGGCTTCGATTGCGATAGGCTCAACCACGCCTTCGATAACAATGGCGAAGGCGCCGGCTTTATCGAGCGCGACGGCATCGCTTACGATCTTGTCAGCTTCCGCATCCGAACGCCCACGCGCCATATAGCCGCCGAGCACATTGACCGCCTGCGGAGTGAGGCCGACATGCCCCATGACTGGAATGCCGCGCGAATTGAGGAACTCGACCGTCTCGGCCATGGCCTCTCCGCCTTCCAGCTTTACGGCCGCCGCGCCGGTTTGCTTGAGGAGGTAGGCCGCGCTTTCGAAGGCCTGCTCTTTGGAAGCCTCATAGGAACCAAATGGCATGTCCACGACCACCACCGAGTGATAGCTTCCCCTAACCACAGCCGCGCCGTGATTGGCCATCATCTCAAGGCTCACGGGGACCGTGCTCGACAGGCCATAGATCACTTGTCCAAGCGAATCCCCAACCAAAAGCAGGTCGCAATGCGCGTCGAGCAATTGCGCTTGCCTCGCTGTGTAAGCGGTGAGCATCACCAGAGGCTCTTGCGTCACGCCGTCTTTCTTGCGCGCCCTGACGCGCGGAACGGTCAGCCGCTTCATCGGGGCAGGTGTAGGATTGGCGCGGCTGGTGCTCGTGTTGAGCTCAAATGTGGTCGACATGGGAGCCGATCTAGCGGGAGAGTGGGTAAAGGCCAAGCTTCTCCCCTTGGCGCGCGGCGCAAAACATTGCAGAGAGAGGGCAATTCGGGATTACGCGCTCGGGGGAGCGCCTTAGGATGAGGTTTTTCAAACATGGCAGCAGCTTCAGGGCAACGGGACGGTTGGTCGTCGCGCAGCGCATTTATCCTCGCAGCGATCGGTTCCGCCGTCGGTCTGGGCAATATGTGGCGGTTCCCTGCTGAGGCTGGTGCCAATGGTGGCGGCGCTTTCGTGCTGTTCTACATCCTATGCGTTGTGATCATGGGCCTGCCGGTGTTGCTTTCGGAGGTGATTATCGGGCGGCACGGCCAGTCCAATGCGCCCGCCAGCGTCAGAAAGATGGCGGAGGAAAGCAACCGCTCGCCGCATTGGGACATCTTCGCCAAGTTCGGGGTTGCTGGCGCCTTCATGGTGGTGAGCTTTTACTGCATCGTTGGCGGCTGGGTGCTCTATTACATCGGGATGTTTGTGGGAGACCTGTTCGGCGGCACGTCTTTCTCGGGGCAGGAAGCCAAAGTTGTTCAGGGACGCTTTGGTGAGCTGCTTGGAAACAATCTGCTGATGGTGGGTTTGCACGCGCTATTCTTTGCGATCACTTTTTTCTTCGTTGCGCGCGGGGTGTCTCGTGGAATCGAATGGGTGGCAACCTGGCTTATGCCAGCTTTCTTCGCGTTGTTTCTGGCGATCACAATCTACGGCGCGTTCAGCGGCGGGTTTGGTGAGGCGGTGGCCTATCTCTTCACTTTCGATGCAAGCAAGCTGACCCCGCAAGTGATGATCGCGGCTTTGGGCCAAGCGTTTTTCTCGCTTTCGCTGGGTGTCGCTGGGATGATCACTTATGGCGCCTATGTGGGGCGTGATGTGAAGCTCGGGAGCACAAGCGGAATTATCGCCGGCGCCGACACGGCGGTCGCGTTAATCGCCGGTCTGTGCATCTTCCCGATCATCTTCGCCACTGGGCTTGCGGTTAATGGCGATCCTGGTGGTGGTCCTGGGCTGATGTTCCAGAACCTTCCGCTCGCCTTCCAGGACATTCCTGGGGGTACCTTCATCGGTCTGTTCTTCTTCATCATGGTGTTCTTCGCCGCTTTGACCAGCTCGATTGCGCTGCTCGAAGTGCCGACCGCGTGGGCGAAAGATGCGTTCAACATGCCGCGCGCAGGTGCAGCGGCGTTGGTGGCAGGTTGCGCCTTTGTGGTGGGAGCCGTGGCCGCATGGTTTTTGAACCAGCCGGTGCCCGTGATCACAGAGATACCGCTATACACCAAGCTGAACGATGCAGGGCAGGTTGTGGGGCAGGATCTCTTTGACGTGCTCGACACCACCTACAGCAAATTGCTTGCACCGATCAGCGCGATCCTCACTTGTTTGTTCCTCGGTTGGTTCGCCAGTCGCCGATTGGTTGATAGCGAGCATGGCCTTTCGAGCGGAATGGCGATGCTGTGGCTGACGCTGATCCGCTTTGTATGCCCGACCTTCCTCGCGGTGATTGTGTTTGGTGGGCTCTTCCCCGAGACAGCTCAGAGCATCTTCGCGTTGTTGGGCGCGGGATAGTCAGCCGATTTGATGGGAGACAATTGCAGCCTGTAAGAGGCCATTGCAATTGCTCCCCATGTATGGAACATAATAGGAACAAATAGTCAGCGTGAGTCGCGCTGATCGTTTTGATGTTCCTATGACCCGATCTAAATCGCCCTCCAACGCGCAGCAATTGCGCGACTATAATCTGCCCTCCCGTCCCAAGGGGGGAGGGGCTATTGCGCGCCTATCTGGCAAGGACATTGCGGCTTTGTGCAAGGCGCGGGAGGGGCGTTGGCAGCCGGGTCTCACCGATCAACCGCTCCACAGTGAGATTTTCGCCAGCGCGCAAGATGCCAGTGGGGCGGGCCTAGCGCTCGCTTTGGCGCGCGATGCTTTGCAGGTTGAGGCGCAGGCGCAGACCGATGCGATAAAGCGCGGCGAAAACCCTCTGGCCGAGGTTGAGGACCGCCGTCAGGTGCTGTGGGTGCAGGATCGGCGTGCAATGCAGTTGACGGGGCGGCCTTATCTCCACGGGCTTCCGTCTGATCTGCAAGACCGGGTCATCCATGTCGCGGCCGAGCGGCCCGAAGATGCGCTGTTTGCCTTGGAAGAGGGGCTCAAATGCCGCGATTTCGCCTGCGTCATTGGGGAGATTGTGGGCAATCCTCGCGCGCTCGACTTCACTGCCTCGCGCCGCCTCAGTCTTGCGGCAGAGAAACACAATATCGCCTTATGGCTGGTGCGGATTGAGGCGCAGCGCGATCTCTCCTCTGCACGGATGCGGTGGCAGGCAGCACCTGCGCCGTCGTCCCCTCCGCGCTGGAACGCGCAGGCGCCCGGTATGCCGGCATGGCGGGCCGAGCTGTTCCGTGCCGCGCGCTATGCCCCCGGTCAATGGACACTCATGGGGAACCTCAGTGATGACAAAGGACATCTCGAACTCGCTTACAAGCGCTCAAAACGCCCTCCAGAACCCGCCAACACCCAGGACTACACGGCGGATTTTGGCGATCTGGTGCGCCCGACTGTCGGTCGATCGCTGGCGGCTTTCGCTCGGGGGTGAGGCGCTAGAGGGTGAGGCGCTAGAGCGTAAGGGAGAGGCAAATCCGGAGGAAGGGGAGGGCGCTGACGCTGATCCCACCGTCCTTATCACTGAAACTGCGCATGGCCCCCGCATCCATGCAACCAACCAAGCCGGGCATGAGGCTGGCGCACGCGCAGGTATGATGCTGGCCGACGCGCGCACATTATGCCCCCAGATCCAGACCGCTCCTGCTGATTTGGCAGGTGATCTCGCTTTCCTTGAAAAGCTTGCTGTCTGGGCGCAGCGCTGGGGGCCGTGGAGCGCGCTTGACCCGCCCGATGGTGTGTTGGTTGATATCACGGCAGCGGCGCATCTGTTTGGCGGGGAGGCGCGCTTACTCAGAGATGTTGAGGCAGCCTTTGCGAAGCGCGGGATTGCCGTGCGTCTTGGCATTGCACCGACCGCAGGCGCGGCCTGGGCGCTGGCGCATTATGGAGCTGCTGGGTCGATCTTAGACACCAATGACAACCCCGAGCGCGCCTTGGCGCAGCTGCCAGTCGCTGCCTTGCGGCTTGATGACGACGTTCTGATCGTCTTGCGGCGGCTCGGATTGAAGCGGCTTGGCGATCTAATGGATATCACCAGCGGGGTGATGAGCCGGGAGGAGCATGCTGGCAGAGATGCGCTCTATCGCCGCTTCCGGGGCCGAAAATCGCCGAGCGCCAGCCCGCTGATCCGCTTGGACCAACTGCTTGGCCGAGTGCCTGAGCCTTTGCTTCCAGTTGTCCCGCAGACGGTCCCTCTGGTGCAGCGCCGTTTAATCGAACCTTTGCGTCATCGCTCGCTGCTCGACCAAGTGCTGGCGGACCTTGCTGGGGATATGGCGCGCATGCTCGAAGGGACGGGGGAGGGCGCACGCCGGCTTGAGCTAGGCCTATGGCGGGTTGATGGTGAGGTGATTGTGCGGCAGCTCGAATTGGCCAGTGCTACTCGCGACCCTGCGCACATCACGCGGCTGTTTGGTGAAAAGCTCGACAAAATTGACGCCGGCTTTGGAATTGAGACCGTTCGGCTGCGCGCGAGCTGGGCGGAACCTCTGGCGGCGGAACAAGATGATGTAGAATCCACTGTAGAACGCAGCGGAACTTCGCTTGCTGCATGTATTGATCGGCTGAGCGTCAGGCTTGGCCCACAAGCGGTGCGTCGCCCTGTCTCTCACCCAAGCCATCTGCCCGAACGTGCACAGAGATGGCAGCCGGCTTTGGCGAGTGAGCCGGCATTATCTGATTTAGTAAGCTTCCCAGCCAGGCCTCTAAAAATGCTCGATAAAGCAGAGCGTATATCCGTGCTTTACGCATCGCCTGATGGCTATCCGCAACGCTTTCGCTGGCGCGGGAAAGTGCATGAAGTTGTCCGCGTCGAAGGGCCTGAACGGATCGCTCCTGAATGGTGGCGGGCCCGCTCTACAGTGCGTTTGCGCGACTACTACCGGATCGAGGACGCCGACGGCGCGCGCTACTGGATCTATCGTCACGGCCACATTGATGATGGCCGAGGAGGCATGCCTGATTGGTACTTGCAAGGGCTGTCGGCGTAGCGCGGCATACTATCCTTCGCGTGCACTATTCGGCCAGCGCCGCGCCAACACGCTTAAAGTTTCTTTACCAAATCATGCGAAAACGATCTCATGGGTATGGAGCAAAAGATAGATTCGACGCGTACAGCGGATCGTCGGCCTCTTCGCCTGATGGTGAAGAGTCGGGTCGAATCGCGCGCAGTTTATGTCGATTTGGTCGACATTTCCGAGGGCGGCTGCAAAATCAGAGGCTCGCGCGGCTTTGCCAATGTGGGCGACCGTGTGACCATGCGTGTTGCGGAAATCCATGCGCCAATCGGGCACATCGCCTGGGTCGAAGATCGCTATGCCGGGGTCGCCTTTGAAGGCAAGATCCACGAGGCAGTGCTGGACCATCTGGACGCGATGCAGGTGCCAGATGTCGCCGCGGACAAGAGCGACAATCCCCGCAACGTCTGACCGATCATTCTGCCTGGCAGGCAGCTTTCACAGCTCAAAGAAAAAGGGCCGAGACAAAGTCCCGGCCCTCTTTTTGTACTGATGTATCAGGCTGGTTTAGCCAGCGCTGAATGGCAGCGAGCTGTGGTGCAGTGTGATCACAACATCGCCATCGTCGTTCTTGGTGTAGCCAAAGGTGTACTCGACCTTTGTCTCGTTACCGTCAGTGCCGGTGAAGAAGTAGTTGCCCATCGCCATGGCGGTGCTGCCATCTTCGTCGATGATTGTGCCTTCGTTTTCCCACCGAACATTGGTGTAAGGCGCGATAGCAAAACCGCCATCTTCGGTGCCTTCAGTGCCGACGAAGTAGCTGAGTGCTTCTTCGAAGGTGCCGCGGAACTGATCTTCAGCAGCCAGGGTTGGTTTGAAGAGGATTTCCATGCCGTCTTCGTAGCCGTAATGGATGTTGATGTGCTCGGTCGCACGCGCGCTGTAGTCGCCTTCGTCGGTGAAGGTCTGGCCGATGGCAACGATGCCTTCGCCCCAAGCTTGCTGCGCCGCTTCGACTTCTGCAGCGGTGATCGGGTTGGCATTTGCTGCAGGTGCAGCAGCCTCGTCTCCGCCGCAAGCTGCCAGAGCCAGCGAGCCAGCGCCAAGCGCTGCGATTGAAGCAATCTTCTTCATAGTAATCTCCATTGAGGGGTTTGCCCGTAGTGAATTCCGCAGCCGCAATACGGCTCCTAAACAAGCGGGGAAATTCCCCGCCGAGCTTAGGTCTAGGGGCATAGGCCAAGTGGCCTACGGCGTGATTTCGGAGCCCGGTGCACGGTGGACTTCATGGCAACCGGGACTCTTGCGCAGTTTGCATTTGTTGGATTGTGCGTTGGAACATATATAGAACATATAAATGGAACATATGCCTCTCCACTCTCCTCTCTTCCGACCCAAGGCGCATTATGCCTGAGGCGGCGCTTACTCCTGAGAAGCGCCGGGTTGAGCTTGATCCTGATCTACTCGACCCACCGGAGCGCAGCGCCTTCGTGGAGCTGGGGCTGGTGAGCTGTTTCAGTTTCCTGCGCGGTGCCTCTGATGCTGTTGACCTGGTGATGACCGCGCGAAGCCAAGGCTATGACGCGATCGGGATTGCCGACGCCAACTCCTTTGCCGGCGTGGTCCGCATCCACAGCGAGGCCAAGACGCTCAAGCTGCGCCCGGTGATCGGGACCCGGATTGAAACGGTCGAGGGGCTCGCTTTCCTTGCCTATCCCAAGACCCGCAGTGCCTATGGCCGCCTCACACGCCTTATCAGCGAAGGCCGGATGCAGACGCTTGCGGGGGAATGGCAGGAAAAGGGCGTGTGCGAGATCGACCTTACGATGCTCGCTGAACATTCAGAGGGCGTGCAGCTGATTCTCCTGCCGCCTGACGATCTGAATGCAAAGTTCTCCATCCGCGCGCAAAGCAATGTGGTGGCTCTCCACAGGCGGGAAGACGAACCCAAGCCGGTCGAGATCACAGTGCCTTTTGCCGATCTTCTCCCGCATCTCACTCAGCAATTGGAGAGCCTTAGCCATCTGGCGGCGAGCTATCTCTATCGCGGTGATGACATTGCTCGGATTGACCGGCTTGATACTCTGGCGCGCGAGAATGGCCTGACGCTTCTCGCCACCAACGACGTGCATTACCACGCGCCCCATCGGCGCCCGCTGCAGGACGTGATGACCGCAATTGCCAACAAGACGACTGTCGCAGAGGCAGGGCACTTGCTCCACAGCAATGCTGAACGTCACCTCAAATCGCCTGAGGAGATGATCCGGTTGTTTGCTCGCTGGCCCCATGCGATTGAGGCTGCTCGGGTGGTGGCTGATGCGTGCGAGTTCAGCTTGGATGAGCTGCGCTACGAATATCCCGAAGAAATTTACCCCGATGGTCAGTCGCCGCAGGAATATCTTGAGGCAGAGACCTGGGTCGGAGCGGATCGGCGCTATCCCTCTGGTGTACCTGAGAGTGTGCGTGAAACGCTTGAACGCGAGCTGGCGCTGATCGGCAAGCTCGACCTGGCGCGCTATTTTCTGACGATCAAGGATATCGTCGATTTCGCGCGTTCAGTTGACCCGCCGATCCTGTGTCAGGGGCGGGGGTCTGCAGCGAATTCAGCCGTCTGTTACTGCCTTGAAATCACCAGCGTCGATCCGGCGAAACACCAGCTGCTGTTCGACCGCTTTATCTCTGAAGAGCGCAAGGAGCCGCCCGATATCGATGTCGACTTCGAGCATGAGCGGCGCGAGGAGGTGATCCAGTACATCTACAAGAAATATGGCCGCCACCGCGCTGGATTGACTGCGACCGTGATCCACTATCGCCCGCGTATGGCGATTCGTGAGGTTGGCAAGGCAATGGGCCTGTCCGAAGATGTGACAAGCTCGCTCGCGCGCACGGTCTGGGGCTCTATGGGGCGCGAGATCAACGAGAAGCATGCAAGCGAAACCGGCATGGATGTGACCGACCCGCATCTGAAGCGCATCCTGACTTTGACTGAGCAGATGATTGGAATGCCGCGCCACCTTTCGCAGCATGTTGGCGGTTTTATCCTCACCGAAGGTCCGCTGACCGAGACAGTGCCGATCGGCAATGGGGCGATGCCTGATCGCAGTTTCATCGAGTGGGACAAGGATGATATTGAGGCGCTTGGTATCCTCAAAGTCGATGTGCTGGCGCTGGGGATGCTCACTTGCATCAAGAAATGCCTCGATCTGCTGGAGGCGCATCATGACCGCAGCCTCAACCTTGCGACTGTCCCGCGTGAGGATCCGGAGACCTATGCGATGCTGCGCAAGGGGGACTCGCTCGGAGTCTTCCAGGTGGAAAGCCGCGCGCAGATGAACATGCTCCCGCGTCTGCGTCCGCGAGAGTTCTATGACCTTGTGATCCAGGTTGCGATTGTCCGCCCCGGTCCGATCCAGGGCGATATGGTTCACCCCTATCTCAAACGTCGGCGAGGGGTGGAAGCGGTGCAAATCCCAGCGCCATCGCCTCAGCATGGTCCTCCCGACGAGCTTTCCAGTATCCTTGAGCGCACTTTGGGCGTCCCGATCTTTCAGGAGCAGGCGATGAAGATCGCGCTCGATGCGGCGCGGTTTTCTTCCATCGAGGCCAACCGGCTGCGCAAGGCGATGGCGACATTTCGATCGCGCGGGATGGTGGATGAGTTGCAGGACATGATGGTCGATCGCATGGTGACGCGCGGCTATGATCCCGATTTTGCGCAACGCTGTTTCAACCAGATCCGCGGTTTTGGCGAATATGGCTTCCCCGAGAGCCACGCGGCGAGCTTTGCGCATCTGGTCTATGTGTCGAGCTGGCTCAAATGTCACTTTCCGGCGGCCTTTGCCTGCGCTCTGCTCAATTCGCAGCCCATGGGCTTCTATGCGCCTGCTCAGATCGTGCGCGATGCGCGTGAGCACGGGGTCGAAGTGCTTCCGGCGGATGTGAACCATTCCGAGTGGGATTGTACTTTGGAGCTGCGTGCAGAACAGCCATCCGGCTGCTCCTTGGGCCCAGGCCACCCGCTCCCTCCATCCTTCCACCAAGAGCCTACCGGGATACAATCCGGGTGGAAGGGTGGAGGGAGCGGGTGGCCCGGCGCAAGCGATAGCGAGCACCCGCAGAAAGGCCGTTTCGACAAGCATGTCGCCATGCGCTTGGGGCTCCGCCAGATTGATGGTTTTCCCGAACATATCGCTGCGCAGCTGGTTGCCGCACGGGACGAAGGCGGGACGTTCAAGGATGTCGCCGAACTGCGTGAACGGGCCGGGCTATCGCCTGCTCACATAGAGCGGCTTGCAAGCGCCGATGCTTTCACCTCAATGGGCCTCTCACGTCGGCAGGCCTTGTGGGATGCGCGGAGTCTGATTGCAGCGCCTGACCTACCGCTATTCCGTGCAGCAGCCGAGCGGGATGAAGGGGTAGAGCGCTGTACCACGCAGCTACCGCAAATGCCTTTGTCCGAAGAGGTTGTGGCTGATTATCAGACCACCCGGCTCAGCCTGAAAGCACATCCGCTGGCGTTCCTGCGTCCCTCGCTTGCTGAGCGCGGCTTTGTGCGCGCTTGTGATTTGAGGGACCGTAAGTTCCGGAGCATGGTCAAAGTTGCCGGCGTTGTCTTGATCCGCCAGCGGCCCGGCAGCGCTAAGGGTGTGTGTTTCATCACTCTAGAGGATGAAACGGGGGTCGTGAACCTCGTTGTGTGGCCGGATCTCAAGGAGAAGCAGCGCCGCGTTGTCATGGGAGCGCGTTTGATGGAAGTGCGCGGCCGCGTCGAATATGATGACGAAGTGATCCACGTTATTGCGCAGCATATGACTGATGCGACCGATCAGCTTTATGCGCTTTCAGACGATATGCTCAATGCGCCGGTGGCGAGAGCGGATCATGTGACTTCGCCGCTGACAGGACGCAAACCTCCAGGCACGAAAGAGGTGATCAGGCCGCGCAACCTGTCGAGCCTCACCAGCCAGCAGCGGCGTGAGAAAACCATCAGGCCGCGCGATCTGATCGATGAGCTACCCAATGTAACGGGGCATCCGCGCAACCATCGGATTATCCCAAAGTCGCGCGACTTTCACTGAGGCGGGCCTCACACGAGCCTAAGCAGGTTCGAGCGCGTAACCAGCTGAACGGACCGTGCGGATCGGGTCTTTCGCGCCATCTAAGCCAATAGCCTTGCGCAGACGGCGAATATGTACATCGACCGTGCGCAACTCGATATCCGAGCCGGTACCCCACACGCCATCGAGCAATTGGCCCCGGCTGAACACACGACCTGGGCTCTCCATAAAGAATTTGAGCAGGCGATACTCGGTTGGGCCCAATTGCAGCGAGCGGCCGCGACGCTGCACTTTATGCGCGACCGGATCGAGCTTGATATCACCGACTTCGATTGTCTCGCCGGCAAGGGCAGGGCGGATGCGGCGCATAACCGCTGCCACGCGGGCGAGAAGCTCACGTGGAGAGAAGGGCTTGGTCAGGTAGTCGTCCGCGCCGGTTTCGAGCCCGCGCACTCGGTCATCCTCAGCCTCACGCGCTGTCAGCATGATGATCGGAACATGGGCAGTTTCCTTGTCGCGGCGCAGGCGGCGGCACACTTCGATGCCGCTTGTCCCTTCGATCATCCAGTCGAGGATTATGAGGTCGGGCACTTCCTCGCTCGCAAGCACCATGGCCTCGTCACCGTCGCCTGTGCAGCGGACATCGTAACCTTCGTTCTGGAATCGATATTCGAGCAACTCCGACAATGCGGGGTCGTCTTCAACGAGCAAGAGCTTGGCGGCGGACATGCCCATGTCTCCTAACAGCGCTCGCTATACCAAGCACGAGCCTGACGAGAAACGCTTGTTTCACTTTGGCTACAATTTGATGAAATCGGATGCAGCAATTTTTCCACAAGCAATCAAAGCCGATCGTCAGATAAGCCTTCTTAGTGGTCTTCCTCGGGCGGATAGGATCCGGTCGCGGCGAAATGCACCATCTCGGCCACATTGGTCGCATGGTCGCCGATCCGCTCAAGATTACGAGCGACAAACAGCAGTTGGGCCGCGCTAGAAATGGTTGCAGGATTCTCGACCATGTGGCTCACGAGATTGCGGAAAATGCTGTTGTAGAACGCATCAACCTTGGCGTCCGTAGCAATAACCTCTCGCGCGAGGCTTGGATCACGGGCGGCGTAAGCGGTCAGGACGTCGTGCACCATTTCCCCGGCGACTTCGCCCATTGCAGGGAGAAGTGTGAGGGGTTCGAATCGGTCGCGCCCTTCGATCATGTTCACACGCTTAGCGATGTTCTTGGAATAGTCGCCGATCCGCTCGACAACGCCTGCAATTTTCAGCGCAGCAATGACTTCGCGCAAATCGTCTGCCATCGGCGCACGTAGAGCGATGATTCGAACGGCAAGCTTGTCGACTTCGCTTTCGAGCGCGTCGATCTTCTTGTCGCGTGCAACCACTCGGTCGCCCAGCTCTTCATCGCCGCGAACCATGGCTTCGAGCGATTCCTGGATTGCGACCTCGGCAAGGCCGCCCATCTCCGCGATCAGGCCGCGAAGCCGGGTGATGTCCTCATCAAATGCTTTGACCGTATGGTCTGCCATTAGCCGTAGCGTCCTGTGATGTAGTCCTTGGTACGCTCTTCATGTGGATTGGTGAAGATGTCTGAGGTGGGACCATACTCGACCATCTTGCCAAGGTGGAAGAAAGCGGTGCGCTGAGAAACACGCGCGGCCTGCTGCATGGAGTGGGTTACGATCACGATAGCATAGCGGCCGGAAAGCTCGTCGATGAGTTCTTCTATCTTGGCGGTGGCGATCGGGTCGAGGGCCGAGGCTGGCTCATCCATCAAGATCACTTCAGGATCAACAGCGATCGCGCGCGCAATGCAAAGGCGCTGCTGCTGGCCACCAGAAAGCGCGGTGCCTGAATCTTCAAGCCGATCCTTCACTTCATCCCAGAGGCCAGCGCGAGTGAGCGAACGCTCAACTATCACGTCAAGATCAGCCTTTTTTTCGCCCAAGCCATGAATTCGAGGCCCATAGGCGATATTCTCATAGATCGACTTGGGGAAGGGGTTTGGCTTTTGGAAAACCATCCCGACACGGGCGCGCAACTGGACAACGTCCATGGCTTCGGAGTGGATATCCTCGCCCTCAAGCTCGATCAATCCGTCAACGCGGGCGACCGGGATTGTGTCGTTCATGCGGTTGAAGCAGCGCAAGAACGTCGATTTGCCGCAGCCTGAGGGGCCGATAAAGGCTGTCACATAGTCAGGCGAGATATCGATCGACACTTTGTCGATGGCCATCTTGCCACCGTAATAGACCGAGACATCGCGCGCCTTCATCTTAGCCGCGGTGTCGTCTTGGATACTTTCGTGGATGAATGTCACCAGGTCTTCTCGAATTTGTTGCGCAGGTAAATGGCGAGGCCGTTCATCAATAAGAGGAACAGCAAAAGGACGATAATGGTCGCGCTGGTGCGCTCGATAAAGCCGCGGTCGACCTCGTCGGACCATAGGAAAATCTGCATCGGCAGAACCGTGGCGGGAGAGGTAAACCCATCAGGCGGCGTCGCAACAAAGGCGCGCATCCCGATAAGAAGCAAAGGAGCGGTTTCTCCCAGCGCGCGTGCCATACCGATAATGGTTCCGGTCAGCATGCCGGGAAGAGCCAGTGGCAGGACGTGATGAAAGACCACTTGGACCGGGGATGCGCCGACAGCCAGAGCGCCGTCTCTGATCGAGGGCGGCACCGCTTTCACCGCGTTTCGGCCCGAGATCACGATCACAGGCATCGTCATTAATGCTAGCGTCATCCCGCCTATCAACGGGGCGGAGCGTAGATTCGGAAATATCGTCAGAAACACGGCCAAGCCCAGTAGGCCAAAGATGATCGACGGCACTGCGGCAAGGTTGTTGATCGACACTTCGATCAAGTCGGTCCAGCGGTTCTTTGGCGCGTATTCCTCAAGATAGAGCGCCGCCAAGACACCAATGGGAAAAGCCAGCACAAAGGTCACGATCATCACCAGAATCGAGCCTTTGAGCGCTCCCCAGATCCCCACTTGTTGCGGGCTGGTTGCATCTGACCGTGTGAGAAAGCCTACATCCCAATTCTCGCTGAGCTTTCCCTCCGCTACAAGCGCCTGCGCCAGAGCCTGCGATTCTTGCGACCCTTCGCCCGCCAGTCCGGACGCAAGATCAGAAGATGCAGCGAGGTTGAAGGTCTGCGTGCGTTCAATCAACGATGGATCAGCGCGCAGAGCCTCTGCCACATCGCGCCATGCATCGCGGCTAACTTCGGCTGCGCCTTCGGCGCCGAGCGATTGCTCGGCATAGCGATTGACGACGTCAGGTAGGCCCTGAATCTCAAGCACTTGCATAGCGCTGGGCGCAGTCAAGGAAGTCTCATCGCCGACAAGGCCGCTTTCAGCAAAGTCGATCTCAACTTCAAGTTCAGCGCGCTGGAATCCACCAATACCATCGAGCAGCATGCTGCTGAGCAGAAAGAGAAGCACCGCGACTGAGAAAACGATCGCGCCGAGGCCTAGCCTGCGGAACAGGCGTTCCGAGCGATAGCGCTTCTTTAGGCGCTTAGCGAAAGCGTCTGTTCGAGTTGGGGCGTCGATACGGGTCTCGATAGTCCCGCTGGCCACGGTGGCAGCTGGATTACTCATAGGCCTCCCGGAAGCGCTTAACGACACGCAGCGCGATGATGTTCAGCACCAGTGTGACGATGAAGAGGACAAAGCCAAGCGCATAAGCGCTCAGTGTTGCGGGGTGATCAGCGGTCTGCTCCCCAGTCAACAGCTTCACGATCTGAACCGTGACGGTAGAGATCGGCTCAAACGGGTTGGCAGTCAGGTTCGCTGCAAGCGAAGCGGCCATGACCACGATCATGGTTTCACCAATGGCGCGGCTGATAGCGAGCATTATTCCTGCGACAATACCGGGCAAGGCGGCGGGAAAAAGCACACGCTTGATCGTTTCGGATTGCGTCGCGCCCATGGCAAGGCTGCCGTCGCGCATCGCGCTCGGCACTGCTGCCATTGCGTCATCCGCCATTGAGGAGACGAACGGAATGATCATGACGCCCATCACGAAGCCAGCGGCCAAGGCGCTTTCGGTTGACGCTCCGCCAAAGCCCAGGGCGACAGCGGCGTCGCGGATCGCGGGAGCAATCGTGAGAGCAGCAAAATAGCCATAGACCACAGTCGGGACACCAGCGAGAATCTCTAGCGCTGGCTTCACCCATGCACGCAGCCGCGGATTGGCATATTGCGTTAGGTAAATCGCGCTCATAAGCCCGATCGGGATGGCGACGATCATGGCAATGATCGCACCGATGAATATCGTCCCCCAGAACAATGGCACTGCGCCATATCGGCTCGCATCGGGGTTTTCCGGGTTGCTCATCGTGTCTGGGCCCCAGAAGGTCCCGAACAAAAAGTCGATGGGAGAGACCATGCCGAAGAACCGGATCGTCTCAAAGACGAGGCTCGCAACGATGCCAAAAGTCGTCAGGATTGCGACGAGCGAAGC
The DNA here is from genome assembly GCA_039039885.1 of Pseudomonadota bacterium. Lineage (GTDB taxonomy): Bacteria > Pseudomonadota > Alphaproteobacteria > Sphingomonadales > Sphingomonadaceae > Erythrobacter. The sequence continues at coordinate 35,639 of JBCCPG010000001.1, forward strand.
CAGCAACAAGATGACCATGACGGTCCGCTCAACGCGAGTGCGAGCGCGGAAGTCTGGACGCAACCGCAAAAAGGCATAGGTACCGCCGACAAAGGCGATAATCACTGTCAGCACGTACCCAATCAGGTTGTACTGCCGCAAAGCTTCGCGGAACGGTTCTACAAGCGCTTCTGCACCGTCATTGAAAACGCCGGGGGCATTTCCTGATGCCACTGCGCGGGCTTCGGCAAGCCATGCTTCACGTTCGAACCCAAAGCTCGGCAAAGCTGCTGCGCCGGGCGAAGCTAACACGCTCTGCGTGACAAGCTGGGGGGCAATAAAAGACCAGCCGATTACGAAGACCAGCACTGGAATGAAAATCCAGACGGCAACGTACCAAGCGTGATAGGAAGGCCGTGCGACCGGGCGGACGTTAGGATCTGCGTTCTGAAAGCTCCACGCCTTGGCGCGGCCAGCCAGCCAGCCAGCCAGACCCAATCCGATTGCCATCAGGATGAGAGTGATCGGCGACATGGACTAGACCTGTTCCCTTTCGGAGGATTGAGACGTTTGATTGGAGAGCACGCGCAGCAAGGTTCATGCGAATCCGCGCAAGGCCCCAATGAAAAGCGCATGTCTAGGAAATAAGACAGCACTAAGACAAAAGCGGAGTTTCCTCCTTGTTGTCCCCATCGCTGTACAAATCGGCGGTTTGGGCGGGCGTGGTGGTCTTTGGCTCGTCTGACTTTGGTTTGTTGCTTTTGGCTATCGGCAGGCGGATGACAACTCGGGTTCCGCGACCTAGTTCACTATCGATTGCAAGGCGGCCACGATGCCGCTCGACAATGTGCTTTACGATGGCAAGTCCTAGCCCCGTACCACCTGACGCTCGGCTACGGCCCGGGTCTGTCCGGTAGAAGCGCCGCGTCAAATGGGGGATTTGTTCAGGCGCAATGCCTTCGCCATGATCACTGACCGCGATGCGCGCCATCTTGTCAGGCGATCGGTCAAGCCGCACCGTTACCTCTCCATCGACCGCACCGTACTTCAGAGCATTATCGACGAGGTTGCGCACGACCTGTTCCAGTTGCTGTTCATCCCCAAGTACGATGGATGGTTCCTCGAGTTCGAGTACAACTCGCTCGGTCCGCTCTGAACCTGCTGCATCGAGTGCGGCGCGCCGTGTCAGCTCCTCCAGCTTGATCCGCATTTGGGGCAAATCGTGCTTTTCTGCTTCAACCCGAGACAGGCTCATCAGGTCTGAGATCAAGCGCTGGAGGCGTTGCCCTTCGCGTTCAATCGTACCGAGGAATTTTTGTGAGGTGGAGGAATCGAGGCTGTCTCTATTTTCTCGTAGTGTTTCAACATAACCTAGGATTGCAGCTAGGGGCGTGCGCAATTCGTGACTGGCATTGGCGACAAAGTCGGTGTGCGCTCGGCTAATGTCAGCTTCGGCAGTCTGATTGATAAGCTCAATAACAGCGCGCTCTTCATCGACGGATTGGCGGTTGATCTGCCAAATGTCCTGGCGTCTCACGAGTCCGCGGACGATGGCTTTGCCGTTTTTGTCTTCGTTCAAAAGCGAGATTGCCTCGGGTTGACGGAAAGTTACGCGCGCATCTTGCCCAATAATGTGCTGCCCCAACATCTTGCGCGCCGCCCGATTGGCGATCGCAATCGTGTTTTTTTCGGTCACAAGGATGGGGGTGGACGAATTTTCGATTAGCTTGCGCATCGATTGCTGGCTGATCGGCATCTCGATCACCACCGGGGTGGGCTCTGGCGGGCTGCTTGCAGCCAAAAGGAGAGAGCCGATCCAAACGATTGCAACGGCGAAGGCAATGCCCGGATCAATGTCAAGTATTAGCAGGGTGACAAACGTCCCCAGCGCGAGAAGTATACCGACAATCGGAAAGGTCCGCCTTGCACCCATGACACGTCGCTCTAACGCGCCTTGGCTCGCGGCGAAAGTACAGATTGCGTTCCTGGGATTGTCACGACGAGCATATCGAAGGAAAGGTGGTGACCCGTACGGGAATCGAACCCGTGTTTCAGCCGTGAAAGGGCCGCGTCCTAACCGCTAGACGAACGGGCCACGCTCGTTGCGAGAGCGCGCATCTAGGGGTGCGCGCGACATGGGTCAAGCCCTGTGTGGGGAGAATTTTGAAAAATCGGTCTTCGGCAAGCGGGCGCATTTTTGGGGTTAGCGCGATCAATCAGCAAATGCTGCATCTTCGAGGTGCAATTCTGCGGCGGGGCGGGGTCCCCAGTCGTCAATTTTGACCCGTCCTGCTAGATGGAACTCACGTCCTTTGGACCGGAAGAGAAGTGTTTGGGCCATTTCAGTCTCTGCGGCTCGGAATGCAATCGCCTTGAACGACCTTCCGTCATTCCCGCTTGCAATGACTCGCAAATGATCCTTGCCGACGATATCTGCCTTGACGATCCGGACCGGGCCCACCGCAACCCTTGGGGCAGGCCAGCCGACGCCGAAGGGTCCCGCCGCATCGAGAGTCTCGACAAGGCTTGGTGTCAGTCCGCCGGGAGCAAGGCTAAGATCAAGCTGCATTACCTGCGAAATTCGCGCTCGCTCCACATCGCGAGCCAGTCGTTCGTCGAGGAACTCGGTGAATGCTGCAAGCCTCTCCTCAGCGATTGTCAGGCCAGCCGCCATCGCGTGCCCACCGCCTGCGACAAGCAAGTCCGCTTCGCGTGCGGCAATGATAGCAGCGCCCAAGTCGACACCGCTGATCGATCGTCCAGAGCCCTTGCCAGTGCCTTCGCTGTCATCCAGCGCGATCACGATTGACGGCTTGCCCGTCTTCTCCTTGATGCGCCCTGCGACGATCCCGATCACACCAGGGTGCCACCCGCTTCCGGCAAGAACCTGTACTGCCATATTATGCTGGCCTTCCAGCTGGGCTTCAGCTGCTTCCTGCACCTGAGCTTCGATCGCACGGCGTTCCTCGTTGAGAGCTGAGAGTTTTTCCGCGATGTCGCGCGCCTCATCCGGGTCAGAGGTGGTGAGCAGGCGTACGCCGAGGGTGGATTCTCCTATCCTTCCGCCCGCATTGATCCGCGGGCCGAGTGCAAAACCGAGGTCCGAGGCGATCGGAGCGCGTTTCAATCTGCTCGCATCCATCAGCGCTGCCATCCCGATCCGCTCACGCCGCGCGAGTACTTTGAGCCCTTGGGCAACGAATGCGCGATTTAGACCATGCAGTGCTGCGACATCAGCCACCGTCCCGAGCGCTACAAGATCTAGCAGAGCCATCAAATCCGGCTCATCGCGGTTCTGGAAGAAGCCTTCAGCACGAAGGTTGCGCACGATGGCGATGGCAAGCAGGAATGCGACGCCCACTGCGGCGAGATGGCCATGACTTGCTGCAAGGTCGCTTTCGTCCAGCCTGTTCGGGTTCACTAAAGCGGCGGTGGGCGGCAAATCAGGGGAACATTTGTGGTGATCCACAACAATCACATCCACCCCGGCATCGCGCGCCATGGTGAGCGCTTCGTGGGCCATTGCGCCGCAGTCGACCGTAACGATTAGGTCTGATCCATCTTTTGCCAGTTGGACGAGAGCTTCTCCCGTCGGGCCATAACCTTCGAGCAATCGGTCAGGGATATAATACCCCGCTTCGACCCCCAGCGCGCGGATCAGCTCGACAAGCAGCGCCGCGCTGGTTGCGCCGTCGACGTCATAATCTCCATAGACCGTGATCTTCTCGCCGCTGACGATTGCACTCGCAATGCGTTCGGCAGCACGATCCATGTCTCGAAATGCGGAGGGATCTGGCAGGAATTCACGCATCGTTGGTTTGGTGTGCTTCGCGACCTCGTCTTGCTTTACACCGCGCGTGAGCATCAGTTGCGTGATCAGGTCGTTGTCCAGACCCTGTGTATCGCTTCCCAACTCCATGTTCCCGCCGCGCCAATGCCAGGCGCGGCCGGCAAGCGATTGCGAGACGCCGAGAACATTTGAGAGCGAACGAGTGGCCATAAGGTTCGTCTACCTGATCATTGTTCAGTTCAACAGGCTGTGGTGGTCTAATTTCGACAATGACAATCGATGGTGGTTGCGCGATTTGACAGCCCATGGCCACAAGGTCAGACCAATTTGATGGATTCTGAGCAATCTCTGCTTGTCATCTGGCACAGTCGCACCGGCGCGAGCGCCGCGATGGCGCAGGCTGCTTCCAGGCACAACATGGCGAGAATGATGCGCGCCCGCGACGTTCAGACAATGGATCTGCTCTCTGCAAGTGGCTATCTTTTCATCTGCCCTGAAAACCTCGCTTCGCTGAGCGGTGAGATGAAGGAGATGTTCGATTCGAACTATTATTCCGTCCTTGGTCGGATCGAAGGCAGACCCTATGCAACGATCATAGCAGCAGGCTCGGATGGTCAGGGCGCTCAGCGTCAACTCGATCGAATCGCTACGGGGTGGCGTCTAAGGCGGGTTGCAGAGCCGATCATTATTAATTTTGCGGCCCAAACCTCTGAAGAGATACTAGCCGAAAAATCCCTATCCACTGGGGAGTTACAAATTTGCGAGAAACTTGGTACATCATTGGCTGAAGGGATCGAACTAGGGGTTTTTTGACAGGAGAGGCAATTTATCGCGTGCAGGGGTGAAGTTGGTTTTTGTTGGCGGTAAATTGGCTATGCCAATGTTGCCGTGAATCCCTTCTAAGCGCGCACGCACGGGTAGGATTGCTCTGATGATGGGAACAGAAGGACTCAAAAAGATCGCGGAGTACGCTGATCCTGAGACCAAAGGGCTCTACTTGTTGTTTGCGCACGGCAAACGGCCCGACCGATCTGCGCTCAAGGCCTTTGCTGCCTCGCAGAGCGCGACAGCTTTGAGCCACGATCCATCCAGCGAACCGATCGTGAAATTGGCTGTCGCGGACCATGCGTCCGAACCCGTCGCAGCACCAGGCGACCAAGTCCAAGTCAACCACATATGGCTCGAGCTACTGCGGGATGGTCTGGCGTTTGATCTCACCGGCCTTGCGCCAGGAGATCCAGCAGCAATGCCGGAGGTGAAGCATCGCTTCGACCTAGATCATCTTCCCGACGCCTCCCGGTATGAAGCGCTCTGCCTTTCTCCCGGCCATCATTTGGCCGGTGGTGAACGCACAATGCCGGTCGCCAAAGGCCTGGTCGCTTTGGGGCGCGACTTAATGCTTTGCTTTGAAGAGATGGAAGCCATTCTCTGGCCACCCGCTATGAGCGTGATTGGACGGCGGTATTTCGAATCGACCAGCTCTTCTTGGCTCGAAGGCGGGCCTTTCCCTGCTCTTGGCCTTACAGCATTCGAGGAAACACCGGATGGAGCTTTGCAGAGTGTAGGTCTGGAATTTTGGATCGGTCAGGAACTGCTGATCGAGCCGCCGCTCTCAGCCGATAAAGTGGCAGCGACCCGGATGGGGGTGAGGCTCGTCAACCAGCTAATTCTGGTTGGCGGCATCGAGGATGCTGAACGCCTTGTAAGTCCAGACGGAACTCGCCTGTTGCTGCGTCAGTCGCGCAATGGACACTACATCAGAGTCTCTCGCGAATAGTGTATGACGCTGAAAGGCAAGCGAAGTAGAAAAATCGTCGCAGACCGCCACAGCGGGCTCATATCTCCACAGCGCAAGCGCATCCCATTTAGCTCGGTCAATCGTTCCGGAACGCCCGATCATGACCCTGGAATGCAACGCCACCACTTGCTTCCAAAGCAACCTCTAGGCGCCAAATATTTCGGAAAGATGTTTGACGCGATCGGCGAAGAGCGCGTTCGGTTTGATGACTTTCGCGCGAACGGGCTATTATTGCCAGCGACTGACGAAGCCACGCAGCGAACCGGTATGCCGCTTCACCGCGGGCCGCATCGCCGCTATAACGAGCTTGTTATTGAGCGGGTTGGGAAGATCGAAGAGAGCTGGTCTGCAGCCCACGGAAAGGACACCGAAAGAGCGTTGCTTGAGGCGCTCCAGCGCCTAACCTTGCTGCAAAGCGCGCTGCGATTGAGGCTGCTTAACCAGCGCAATAGAATGATCCTGAATCGCAAAGATCCACTGGGGGCTGGCTACGACTTCGCTGAACTGGATGCAATGGCCGAGGCCTTATGGGCATCGACAGAGACATCCTGATCTCTATTCAGCTGCCTCAGCGAGCGCTTCCCAACTGGTGTAGTTCGATTTTTCAACCATCGCCGCTCTAGCTGCATGGTACTCGCGTTCAAAACGCGCGACCATGTCTTCGACTGTGCCTACTGATTTGACCGCGCCGATACCTTGGCCTGATCCCCAGATGTCTTTCCAAGCTTTGGCTTTGGTGTTGCCGCCGGAACCAAAGTTCATCTTGGACGGATCGCTTTCCGGCAGATTTTCGGGATCAAGACCGGCATTCTCGATCGAAGAGCGTAGATAGTTGCCGTGCACACCGGTGAAGAGGTTCGAATAGACGATTCCTTCCGCCGATCCCTCGACGATGCCGTTCTTATAACCAGCATCCGCATTGGCTTCTTCAGTGGCAATAAACGCGCTGCCGCAATAGCCAAAGTCTGCGCCCATGGCTTGCGCAGCGAGAATTGAGGAGCCGTGCGCAATCGAGCCAGACAGCGCAACCGGGCCATCAAACCATTCGCGAATCTCACGCATCAACGCAAAAGGCGACTGCGTTCCAGCGTGACCGCCAGCGCCTGCTGCAACCGGAATGAGACCATCTGCGCCTTTCTCGATCGCCTTGTTGGCGAAGCGGTTATTGATGATGTCGTGCATTGTGATGCCGCCCCAATTGCGGACAGCTTCGAAGATTTCAGTTCGCGCGCCCAACGAGGTGATGATGAGTGGTACCTGCCACTTCTCGCATGTTGCCATGTCGGCCATGACCCGGTCGTTTGACCTGTGAACGATCTGATTCACCGCAAACGGAGCAGCGGGCCGGTCGGGGTGCTCACGATTGTGTTTGGAAAGCTCCTCAGTGATCTGGTGCAGCCACTCATCAAGCAGACTCTGCGGACGCGCATTGAGTGCAGGGAAGCTTCCAACGATGCCCGCTTTGCACTGCGCAATCACCAGTTCGGGGCCCGACACAATGAACAGCGGCGACCCAATCAGCGGCAGTCGAAGGCGATCAAACGGAGCGGGAAGGGACATCAGTGCATTCTCCAATGAGTGGTTGCGGTGAGCGGTACGTTGCAGAATGCAACTATGCAAGCACCTCTTCGATCCCATAAAAGCGAGCCGCATTGCCCGCATAAAGCGCGCTTTTCTCTTCGGCGCTCATGTTTTGAGTGATCCGTTTGAAAGTGTTCCAAAGCACTGTGTAGGTGGCGCCCCAACGATCAACCGGGTAATTGCTTTCAAACATGGCTCGCTTAGTGCCGAACGCTTCGATGCAGGTCTCGATATAAGGCTGCCAAAGCGGCGCAAGCTGCTCAGAACCATTGCCAGCTGCAGGTCCTTCGGAAGGCATGTCGCAATTGTGCATGGCGAGCCCACCAAGCTTGACCGTCACATTCTCACACTGGCCCAACTCCATGATCGCCTCGCGCCAAATCGGGAAACGTTCTTCCAGCTTGCCTGCATAGCTCGCATTGCCAAGCGGCGTCCCGCAATGGTCAAGGCAGATGGGCGTATCAGGGAAGGCCTGTGCAAGATCGGTCACGTCACCGATCTGCGGCTCTAGGATCCAAGCGTCAAAGCGCATTCCGCGCTTGCCCAATTCGGCGAACCCCTCGCGGAAAGTCGCGTCACGATAAAGCTCGGGCGGAGCATGGAAAGGAGGGCCAAGGACTTCGGGGTCGGCATCCCACGCGCCTTGGTGCCGAATACCCTTAAACCGGTTTGGGGCCGCCGCCTTGAGTGCATCGAGTACCTCGCCGACGCGCTCGCCCAGCATCAGATCGGCGTGACCCACAATTCCCGCGCAGAGTCTGACCGGTCCATAAAGACCACTGGCCGACTGAGCGGCCACGCCATTCACATACTCGACCTCACCAACCGTCTTGAGCGCTTCGCCATAGGCTGCGTTGTAGAACGCCCCGCATTCCATGAAGACAGTGGCAAGAACGTTATGCCCACCGTCGGCTATCTAAGTGTTGAACTGGTCGAATGTGTAATGTGCGACGGGGACGAGGGTCTCTATGAATCTATGATGCGGTTCTGGAAACATCGGCAGCATAGACCGCAGATCCCATAGGTGATGGTGCGGATCGATAATTGGCAGTTCGGGTTCGAGCACAATCTCCTGAGCAGCTTCGGTCATTATGCGAATTTCTCCCTCTTTCTGTGTTTATTCAGTTTCTCATAGCCGCTCGAACGACACTTACCATACAGTCTCGTCGCAAACCTGAGCGATGAAGCGAAGATCTTTTGATTGATGAAATCGATCAACGGGCGTGAAGTCGTCAGGTGGGATCGATCTTAGCAGCGTGATGGAACCAAAATTCGCCGTTTTGACCGATTTTTAATTTGCGTGTCTGACAAATTTGACAGTAAAAAGCATTAACCAATCTGGACGCTCTCGATCATGTGATCGAGTGCAAAGCTATGAGGTTAGAGCATATTCGTAATTCAGCCTTCAACATTGAGGATTAGCATGGCCGAACAGGGAGATATCAAGGAACTGTTGGCCGATTTGGGGCGCTGTCAGCGGGCGGCGAACGAGATGCAGCTCGATATCGCAAGTGTGTACATTGCCCATGCTATTGAGCACGTTACCTATCTAGACCAGGTGAGGTCTGCCTCTCCCCCTACGGTTCTCCGAGCCGTTAAGGGTGGCAAGTCGGATTATTAGAACTGAACGCCTAACTCGAGACTGCTGAGTTTGCAGCGCTGAGCACTGCGCGAACGCTCGCTGTTGCGACGTCCTCGTCGATCCCACAACCCCAGATCACGCGCTCACCGGACTGGCACATGAGATAGGCTGCTGCCCGAGCGTTGCGGCCACTGCCAAGCGCGTGCTCAGAATAGTCGAGCACCTTTATGTCGAGGTCGAATGCGTCCTCCAGCGTGCTTACAACGCTCGAAATAAGGCCATTACCTCGGCCCGAGACGCTCTGCTCACCGCCTTCGACCGCGATCTTACCTGCAAAAATCCTTGTCCCGTCCGATGCTCGGCTCTCTTCGTAGTCGACCAAACTGAACGGGCGCGACGTGGTGCCGATGTGATAAGCGTGTTGGAATGCCTCCCAGATGTCGGCTGCGTTAAGCTCGCGGCCCAGCTTATCCGCCATCGCTTGGACATGCTTGGAGAAATCGGCTTGCATCTTCTTGGGCAGTTTGAGGCCTTGATCTTGCTCAAGCACCCAGGCGAATCCGCCTTTGCCGCTCTGGGAATTGACACGAATGACCGCTTCGTAGTCCCGTCCGAGATCTGCCGGATCGATGGGAAGATAGGGCACGCGCCAAAGTTGATCGTTCTGCGCAGCGTTTGCTTCGAAGCCCTTTTTGATTGCGTCTTGGTGCGACCCAGAAAAGGCGGTGTAGACAAGCTCTCCGCCATAAGGGTGGCGCTGGTGCACGGGCAGGTCGTTACAAAACTCCACCGTTTCAATCACACGGTCGATATCGGAAAAATCGAGCCCTGGATCGACGCCTTGCGTGTACATGTTGAGCGCCATGGTCACGAGGCAGCAATTGCCGGTGCGCTCGCCATTGCCGAATAGGCACCCCTCAACGCGGTCCGCGCCCGCCATTAGGCCGAGTTCCGCCGCGGCGACCCCGGTTCCGCGGTCATTGTGGGTGTGGAGCGAGATAACTGCGCTTTCTCGATTAGGCAGGTTCCGCCCGAAATACTCGATCTGATCGGCGTAGATATTGGGCGTTGCCGCCTCGACCGTTGCAGGCAAGTTGAGGATTATGGGCTTGTCTGGTGTGGGCTGGAGCACCTCCATCACCGCCGCGCAAACCTCTATAGAGAAGTCGATTTCGGCGGTTGAGAAGGTCTCAGGCGAGTATTGGAAGAGCCAATCGGTGTCCGGACGCTTGGCTGCTTCGTCGCGCATCACCTTGGCACCGGTAACCGCAATTTCGCGTACTTCGTCCTTCGACATACGGAACACAATATCTCGCCAAGCCGGGGAGACCGCATTATAAAGGTGCACAATCGCCGAACGTGCACCGGCGAGGCTTTCGAAACTGGTTCGAATCAGATCTTCGCGGCTCTGCGTGAGAACCTGGACGGTCACATCATCTGGAATGGCATCCGATTGCACCAGACCTGAGATGAAATCGAATTCGGTCGCGCCTGCGCTAGGGAAGCCTATCTCGATCTCTTTGACACCAATCTCGACCAACAGATCGAAGAAGCGACGCTTTTTCACCGCGTCCATAGGGTCGATGATTGACTGGTTGCCGTCGCGTAGGTCTGTTGAGAGCCAGCGTGGTGCGCTCTCGATAAGGCGACCTGGCCATTGACGATCAGGCAGATTGATCTGCGGAAATGGGCGATATTTAGAAGAAGGTTGTTTCAGCATGGCTAGGTTTCGGCTCGACTGGAAAACGTGGTTGGGCTGCTTTCAAGAGACCCCTGAGCGTTTCAGTCCCACGCCATCATCACACGCGCGCAGACTATTTCGCCCAGGGGCGCATAAGTCGCAAGGATAGTGAGATGTCGAAATCCATGACCAAAGCCTTTGCTCATCTAGCCCATTCTTGCAAGCCAAGACGAATGCATATCGGCGCATTTTCTATCGTGGCGGCAAAAAAATTGCGCGTGTTTGTAACCCAATCTCGGCCCCCGGCGAATGGTAGGGTGTCGGCGGCAATAGGCAGTCGCAGACCATAGTTTCAGTCTAATTTGGAGGACCCCCTCATGAAGAAATCATTTTTGGCACCCGTTTTTCTCAGCGCCCTGCTGGCAACCACCGCAGCATGCGGCACCGCAGAGGCTCCGGCCGGTGAAGACAGCATGATGGCTGCTGAAGCCGTTGAAGGAACTGCTTTGTTCGCCGACCTTGGCGGCGAAGCACAAAACCCGATATACACCGAAGAGCTTGGGGAAACGCTTGCTGTGCGCGGCTACGACGTAGTCAGCTATTTCGTTGGCGACGGTACCCCTACCGTCGGAGCGGAAGAGTTTACCGTTCGTTATCAGGGCTTTGATTACCGTTTTGCGAGCGAGGAGAATGCCAACCTCTTTGTCGAAGAACCGGCCAAATATGCCCCGGCCTATGGTGGCTATTGCGCTTGGGCGATCGGTGCCAATGACCGTCTCGCACCAGGTGACCCCGAGGTCTTCGAGATCGTCGATGACAAGCTCTACCTGAACTTCAACACTGATGTTCAGGCTCGCTGGGAAGCCGATATTCCAGGCTTCATCGAAGCAGGCGATATCAACTACCCGACCCACTCCGCAGACGAGCACTACAAGCAGCAGTAACGCTCAAAGCACCACCAATTCGCAGCAAAAGCAGCGGATGAAACGGCCCCGTCGTTCACTCCTTACCCGGTGTGAGCGGCGGGGTTTCTGCGAGGTGCTGAATCAACCACAACGCGCATCGCGAATGATCCCGAGATTGTCGAGCATCAGATTAAGCCGAGGATTGGTTGAATCGGGACGAACATAAGGGCTGCCGGCCGGAATGAAGCGGACTTCTTGAACCGAGCTCGCCGTTTCTAGGACCGCGGCGCGCGTTGCGTCATCGGCGGTGCGGCCCAAAAACGGTCCCATTAAATTGGCACCACAAATAGAGCTTGCTGGATCGGTTGCAGTTCCTGGGCTGAAGGCACCAGTAGCGGCTTGTGGCAGGGGCTCAGCAAGTGTTGGAGGAGCAGGAGCGGCTGCCGTGGACTGAGCGTTCTGCGCTTGTGCGGTTTGGGGAACGGGCGGCTGTGCGCCCGCCCCGTTGATCCGCGCTGAGAAATCTTCAGCCACTGCATCGGTGTCGGTCGGCTCGCTCGCCCCACAAGCGGCAAGCGCGAGTGCGGAAGAAAGCACGATGAGCAAAGTGGGCTTGTTCATGATCGGATCCAGTCCAACGATAGTCGAGCGACCGCTAAGCAGTGCGTCCATTGCAGGATGATGACAGCGTTCCAAGGAACTTTCATGCCACAGTGCGTGTCCGAATGCGATCCTGTGTCAGCTGATCAACTCGCGTCACGCCCATCAAGCGCATGCCTCTTTCGATCTCTTCTTTCAGGATATCGAGCGCCCGCATGACCCCATGTTCCCCAGCGGCAGCAAGAGCGTAAAGGTAAAGGCGGCCACCCGATGCAGAACTCGCCCCACTGCACAGTGCTTTGAGAGCGTGCGTGCCGCGCCTGATCCCACCGTCGCAGATAATCTCTATCTCGCCGTCGACTGCTTCGACGATTTCAGGCAATTGGTCAAACGGCGCGCGGCTGCCGTCCAACTGGCGTCCGCCATGGTTGGAAATCATGATCGCGTCAGCCCCTATCTCGACCGCTCTGCGTGCATCTCGAGCGCTCATCACGCCTTTCAGCACAAATTTTCCACCCCATTGTTCGCGGATCGCAGCGGCAGTGGACCAATCCATCGAAGTGTCGAGCATGGTGTTGAAATATTCGGCGATACTCACTGCCTTACTCGAACCCTCGCTGACATGGGTGTCAAGATTTGGCAGGCGGAATTTATCGCGCAGCACATAGTCGAGTGTCCAGCGAGGACGCGCCGCATATGACCAGATGCTTGCTGGAGTGAAACGTGGCGGGGTGGTGAACCCTGACCGTAGGCACCGCTCGCGCTTGCCAGAGACAATTGTGTCGACGGTTAGAGCAAGAGCGTCGAACCCTGCTGCCTGGCAGCGCTCAATCATATGCGTGTTGAGCCCCTTGTCTTTGTGCACGTATAGCTGAAACAGTTTGGGGCCGCTTGTAAGCGCCGCGATCTCCTCGATCGAGCGGGTGGCGAGCGAGGAAATGCCGAACCACAATCCGTGTTGTTCCGCCGCTTTGGCCACCGCGGTTTCACCCTGCCAATGAAAGGCGCGCTGGACAGCGGTGGGCGAGAGCATAAGTGGCAAAGTGCTCTTGCGGCCCAGAATGGTGCAGGAAGTGTCGATGTCTTGGACGCCAGCGAGAACGTCAGGAACCAGATCGACCTGAGCGTAGCTATCGGTATTGCGCGTCTTGGTTAGCTCGTCATCTGCAGCGCCGTCGATATAGTCGAACACCGGGAAGGGCAGGCGTGCCTTCGCCAGTTTTCGGAAGTCGTCAATATTGTGACAGTCGCTGAGCCGCATGATCTCTCGCAGTTTGCTTCCGTTTGGATGAGCCTCTTAGCCTTTGCACGACCCGTGTCGAGAGGGCTGTAAAATTGCCCGCGGCGAGAGATAAGTGAAATATCCGCAAATTTTTTTGACGCCAGTGTCACCTTTTGCGTGCTGCGCCCGAACCCCACAGTGCACGCGGCCGGCACTCATCTTTCGGCACCCTCGTTAGCCACTCCCCCCTGTGCTGACGGAGCCCCATAGATGACCCGCTCGACAGTTGAGAGCCGGCCGTGAGCACCAAATTCTTAGGAGAACCCCGATGAAACTCAAATATCTCATCCTCGCAGCTGCCGCAGTCACTGCGCCGGTTGCGCTCACTGCTCCTGTACAGGCCGATGGCGGGGTGTTCGTTGGCGTCGAAGGTAGCAACATTGCCGTCAGCGGATATGACTCGGTCAGCTATTTCCAGGGCGACGGTAAGCCGGTGCTCGGCGATGCGCGCTTCGCGGTCGAGCATGAAGGTGCTGTGTTCCACTTTTCGAACCAGGCCAACGCGGATCTGTTCGAAGCAAACCCCGATAACTACGCACCGCAATATGGCGGACATTGCGCTTGGGCGATGAGTCGCGGCGCGCTCGCTCCCGGTGATGCGACGCTCTACAAGATTCACGATGGGAAGCTCTATCTGAACTTCAACGAGAGCGTTCAGCAGACTTGGCTCGGCGATATTAAGGGCTTCATTGCGAAATCCGATCCCGCCTGGACCCAGATCCCTGAAGGCAAGCGCTTCGGCGACTGACCTTCGACCAAATTTGGCGCCTGATGATCTGCATTCCCCCTGAGCCCCTTACCCCTGAGCGGCCCTTACCCCTGAGCGGATTGTCAGGCGTCGAACTCCAAGGACCCACGAGGCCCCAAGAGCCACACGGATCGTGAATTAGCCCCTTGGACCTATGAGAAAAACTGGAAGGAACTACCGATGACTAAGACACCAAGCTTCACAAAATTGCTGATGGTTGCTGGCGGGCTCGCAGCCGCCACTGCAGGCGCTCCGGCTGCTGCACAGCACCAATGCGGAGCGAGCAGTGGCGTAGCAATTAGCCAATGCGCAGCTTGTGCTGCTGGTGGTTGTGCGGCTTCGGGCTGTGCCCCAGCTGGATGCGCTCCCGCTGGATGCGCTGCTGCTGCTTGCGCACCGTCAGCTTGCGACGCCGCCGCTTGTGCAGCCGCTGACTGCGCGGCTTCCGCATGTGCAGCATCGGCCTGTGCCGCTTCTGCCTGCGCAGCTTCTGCCTGCGCCGCCTCTGCCTGCGCCGCCTCTGCTTGTGCTGCATCTGCTTGCGCCGCCGCTTCTTGCGAAGCCGACGCCTGTGCAGCCGCATCTTGTGCACCCGCTGCCTGACGGGTGTGCGCTAAGGGTGTGGCTGGAGGGCTTGTTCCTCCTAGTGCTCTCCGGTCACACTCTTTTTTCCTTCAAGACCCAACCAAACTATGGCCCGCATGAGGTAAGGAACCCTCATGCGGGTCTTTTGTATGGGCTGGTTATTTGGCAGTTCGGATGCGATCGGTGGAGGCGTTGTTCACACCTCTACCAGGTACGTCAGTTTTTGCTCTTGTCGACCAGCTTGTTAGCGCTGATCCACGGCATCATGGCGCGCAGCTCAGCTCCGGTCTTTTCGATTGGATGCGCTTCAGCGGTCTTGCGGCTCGCTTTAAGCTCTGGTTGGCCCGCGCGGTTGTCGAGCACGAAGTCCTTCACGAAGCGGCCCGATTGAATGTCGGCAAGCACGCGCTTCATCTCGGCTTTGGTTTCATCGGTGATGATGCGCGGACCGGTCTTGATGTCGCCGTATTCGGCGGTGTTGGAGATTGAGTAGCGCATATTCGCGATCCCTCCTTCATAGAGCAGGTCGACGATCAGCTTGGTTTCGTGAAGGCACTCGAAATAGGCCATTTCTGGGGCATAACCGGCTTCAGTTAGAGTCTCGAACCCGGCCTGGATCAGGTGGGTGATCCCGCCGCAAAGGACAGCCTGCTCACCGAAAAGGTCGGTCTCACACTCTTCCTTGAAGTTGGTCTCGATAATGCCGGAGCGGCCTCCGCCGACGCCTGACGCATAAGCAAGGGCAACATCCTTGGCCGCGCCGCTTGCATCTTGGTGCACCGCGATCAGGCAGGGGACACCGCCGCCGCGCTGATATTCAGAGCGCACCGTGTGACCGGGACCCTTGGGCGCGATCATGATCACATCGATGTCGGCGGGCGCTTCGATAAGGCCGAAATGGATGTTGAGACCATGCGCAAAGGCGAGGGCGCTGCCCGGTTTCATATGTCCGGCGAGATCATTCTCCCAAATACCTGCTTGATGTTCATCGGGGGCAAGGATCATCACGATGTCAGCCCATTTTGCCGCTTCGGTGTTGGAGAGCACCTTGAACCCGGCCGCTTCGGCTTTGGCTGCGGTGGCGGAGCCTTCTCGCAGAGCGATAGCAACTTCCTCAACGCCGCTATCGCGCAGGTTTTGTGCGTGAGCGTGACCCTGCGAGCCATAGCCAAGCACGGCGACCTTCTTGGATTTGATCAGGCCGAGATCGGCATCGGCGTCGTAATAGACTTTCATGGGAGTTTCCCTTGTTCTTATCGTATGTATCTGAGTTAATGAGATTTTGTGATCAGGCGTTACCGGAGCCGCGCATCATGCCTACAACGCCGGAGCGGCCCACGGAGACAAGGCCAAGCTCGCGCATCAGGGCGATAAAGCTGTCGATCTTGTCGGGTGGTCCGGTGAGTTCGAAGACGAAGCTTTCGGTTGTTGTGTCGATCACCTTGGCGCGGAACAGCTCCGCGATGCGCAGGGCCTCGACGCGTGGTTCGCCTTTGCCCGCGACCTTGATCAGCGCCAGTTCTCGTTCAACGTGAGGGCCAGCGGCCGTGAGGTCGGTGACTTTGTGTACCGGCACAAGACGCTCAAGCTGAGCCTGGATCTGGTCGATCACTTCGGGCGGACCATTGGTGACGATCGTGATCCGGCTGATCGCATGGTCATCGGAAATATCCGCCACAGTGAGGCTGTCAATATTGTAGCCGCGTGCGGTGAAAAGGCCGGTGATCTTGGCAAGGATACCCGGCTCATTATCAACGGTGACAGCTAAGACGTGCCGTTCGCTGGTAGCGCTTTTGATCTTCATTATACGAGCGCTTTCGCTTCGTCGTCCATCGTGCCATCGACCTGATCGCCGTAAAGCAGCATGTCGGTGTGCGCTGCACCTGATGGGATCATTGGGAAGCAATTGGCGTCCTTTGCCACGCAGCAATCGACTATGACGGGGCCGTCATGCTCCATCATACGAAGAATACCAGCGTCGAGATCGCCTTCGGCTTCGATCCGTATCCCCTTCCAGCCATAGGCCTCTGCCAACGCTACGAAATCCGGCAGGCTATCTGAGTAGCTGTTCGAATAGCGGCTTTCATAGGTCAATTCCTGCCACTGGCGGACCATGCCCATATATTCGTTGTTGAGGATGAAGACCTTGATCGGCAGACGATATTGCGAGGCTGTGCCAAGCTCTTGGATATTCATCTGGATCGAGGCTTCGCCAGCGATGTCAATCACCAGCGCATCCGGATGGCCCAATTGCGCCCCGATGGCCGCTGGCATGCCATAGCCCATGGTGCCAAGCCCGCCGCTGGTGAGCCACTTATTGGGCTGGTCAAACCCGAAATACTGTGCCGCCCACATTTGGTGCTGGCCGACCTCGGTTGAGATAATGGGCGAACGATCCTTTGTTAGGTGGTAGAGCCGCTCCACTGCCTTTTGCGGCATGATTGCTTGCGGGTTCGACTTGGAGCGTTCGGGGTAGGCGAGGCATTCGCGCGCGCGCCAACCTGCGATGCGTGCTTTCCACTCGCCCAGATCCTGCGCCTGGCGCGATCCCCAAGCCTCAATCATCTGTTCAAGCACCAAGCCGCAATCGCCGACAATGCCGAGGTCAACCGGCACCGTCTTGTTGATCGAAGAACGGTCGATATCGATGTGGATTTTCTTGCTGTCGGGTGAAAAGGCATCGAGCCGTCCCGTCACGCGGTCGTCAAAGCGCGCGCCTATGCAAACCATCACATCGCAGCGATTCATCGCCATATTGGCTTCGTAAGTGCCATGCATTCCCAGCATTCCGAGCCAATCGGGATGGGTGTTTGGGAAAGCACCAAGGCCCATCAAAGTTGACGTCGTGGGCGCATTGGTCAGATCCTGGAACTGACGAAGCAGCTCGGTGGCTTTGGGCCCCGCATTGATCACGCCGCCGCCGGTGTAGAAGATCGGGCGCTCTGCTTTCGCTATCATCTCCACCGCTTCAGCTATCTGATCAGCAGGCGCGACCATTTGCGGTTCGTAGCGGTGCGATCCGGGTTTGCGATCGGCACGCTTGGTCGAAGGTACTGCGATCTGCACATCCTTCGGAATGTCGATCACGACCGGCCCGGGGCGGCCAGTGGTGGCGATGCGGAATGCCTCTTCGACCGTTGCAACAAGATCAGCGGGGTCCTTCACGAGGTAATTGTGCTTGGTGCAGTGGCGTGTGATGCCCACCGTGTCGGCTTCCTGGAACGCGTCGGTGCCGATTAGGCTCGTGGGGACCTGACCAGTGATGACCACCATCGGGATCGAATCCATGAACGCGTCAGCAATGCCGGTAACAGCGTTAGTCGCGCCTGGTCCGCTGGTGACTAGCACAACTCCCGGCTTCCCAGTGGCGCGGGCATAGCCCTCCGCCGCGTGAGCAGCCCCCGCTTCGTGCCTCACGAGGATGTGGCGAATACGTTCGTCACCAAACATCTCATCGTAAATGGGAAGCACCGCACCACCAGGATAGCCGAACACGAATTCGACTCCCTGATTGATCAGGCTTTCCATCAACAAAGCGGCACCCGATTGCTGCGCCACAAATTTTCTCCTCAAACAAAAACGGCCCGAAGCGCATATTCGCGTCGGGCCGGTCAGGGGTGTGTATGTCACAAACCGCCGATTAGCCCGTTTCCTCAATAAGAAGTACGATAATCATGATCCGGTTCGTTCCTTACCCTTCGTGGTGGTCGGGGAGGTCTAACCCCTCAGTGTGACAATTCCAAGTGCCAATGCGCATCCTACGCAATGACGACTTGGATGAGTCGCTATACATCACTTTATAACGCGTCAACCATTAATCTTGTAATAATGATGCAAAATTCGATGAAATATCGATATTTTGAGATTCAGCACGGGTCCAACCCAAAGGGCACTGGTTCCGCAACCAAGTGAATTGCCGTTTGGCATATTGCCGTGTCGACTGCGCGCCGGCAGCAATGGCCTCTTCCTTGGAGAGTTCTTTCCGTAAGAGCGCGCTGATCTCAGGCACTCCAATGGCGCGCATTACCGGCCGGTCTGGGGCGAGCTCGCGGGCGAGTAGCTTCTCAACCTCTTTCACCGCGCCTCCCTCTACCATTTGGGCAAACCGGATGTCACATCGCTCATAGACCCATTGTCGCTCGGGCATCATCACCACAGCATGGAGGGTTACATCGTCTGCAATTCCGCCGCTCTTGGCCTGTTGCCAGTCGGCAAGGGTGACGCCTGTTGATCGTTTCACTTCAAGTGCACGCGCAATGCGTTGGCTGTCCGCCGGCTCAAGCTCTGCGGCCCGCAGGGGGTCTTCGATTTGAAGCGTCGCATAGGCGGTCTCGGTATCCATCGCGCGCACGACTTCGCGTACATGGCTGTCGATCTCGGGGATAGGAGCGATGCCTTCAAGCAGCACTTTGAGATACATTCCGGTCCCCCCAACAAGGATCGGTACTGCACCGGCCTTATGTGCCTTGGCAATCTCTTCGCGCGCCTTTGTGGCCCACGCAGCGGCGGAACAGGCATCTGCACCGTCCCAGGCACCATAGAGGCGATGTTCGCATTGCTCTTGTTCTTTGGCGCTGGGCGCAGCGGAAAGAATAGGGATGTCGGCATAGACCTGCATCGAATCCGCATTGACGATGACGCCCGATCGGCCCTGTTTGTCCAGAGCTTTGGCAAGCTCCAGCGCCGCTGCGCTCTTGCCGCTTGCCGTTGGCCCTGCGATTAGAGCGACAGGCCGTGCATTGGCGGCTTCTGGAGGGGATTTCTTCGTGACCATTGCGCGTCTGATAGCAGACCCGGAGCACTATGGTAGCGTGCGTGATGCATTCGATGCACACCTAATCAAAGGTGGCGTCGATCCTCTAAAACTCAGTTGGACAAAAGATGCTCTTGGCGTGCACGAGCTTGCAACGACCCGAGGGAATGCAAAGGCCTTGCGGGCAGCCTGCAACGCCTTCTTTGCTGACGCTGACTTGCTGATCAGCGAGGAACCTCCGGCCATTCCAAACCTGCTTGTCTCAGACATGGACTCCACGATGATCGGGCAAGAGTGCATCGATGAGTTGGCGGATTTCGCCGGAGTGAAGGATAAGATCTCGGTGATCACTGAGCGGGCAATGCGTGGTGAAATCGACTTTGGAGATGCACTGCGCGAACGGGTGAGCCTGCTCAAAGGAATCGATGAAAGCGCGATTGGACGTTGCCTGGAAGAACGCATCTTCCCGACACCAGGGGCAAAAACGCTTGTTGCAACGCTCAAGGCGCATGGCTGCCGATGTGTGCTTGTGACCGGAGGGTTCCACCATTTCAGCGACCGCGTGGCTGAGTGGCTTGGTTTTGACCGAGTTGTTGGCAACCGGCTTGAAGTTGAAGGCGGTAAGCTCACTGGGAAGCTTGTGGGTCCCATTTCAGATGCGAGCACTAAAGTCGCTGTCCTGCGCGAGGAGGCGGAGAAACTTGGCGAGGGCACCCATGTCGTTGCGAGCGGCGACGGGGCCAATGATATTCCGATGCTTGAGGCGGCCGATTATGGCTTTGCCTACCGCGCCAAGCCCATCGCTCGCGACGCCGCAGATGGAAGGATCGAAAGTGGAGATCTGACCGCAATCCTCTCTCTGCTCGGCATTCCACGCGACAAATGGGTTGAGGGTTGAAGTTCGGCCAAGGCCCTATCGCTTGGCCAACACCCAAGGCCGAGCATCGGCCCGACATCGAAGGCCTGCGCGCTCTCGCGGTCATTGCAGTTCTGCTGTTCCATCTAGGGCTCAAAGAGTTTGGCGGTGGCTATGTCGGGGTCGATATCTTTTTCGTCATCTCGGGCTTTCTAATCGGCGGGATAGTGGTGCGCGAGGCGGGGGAGGGTGCATTCCGATGGAGTGATTTCTTGATGCGGCGCATTCGCCGGATTGTCCCGGTGATGCTCGTCGTCCTCGCTGTCGTCAGCGTAGCTGCAACTTTCCTGCTGATGCCAAGTGAGTTGGTGAGTTATGCTTGGAGCCTCGGCTTTTCAGCGCTGTTCCTCGCAAACTTTCACTTCTGGCTCCACCGCGGCGCCTATGCCGAGAGCGAGCATGAAGTTCTGCTTCATATGTGGACGCTTGGTGTCGAGGCGCAGTTCTACATCCTGCTGCCGCTGATTGTGCTTGGACTGATGCGGTTTGGAAGGACAGTCTTGTGGGTTGGTCTTGTCGTCTTGGCATTTGCGTCAGTCACTGCATCCTTCGCCCACCCTTCCGCCAGTTTCTACACCTTGCCTGCTAGATTGTGGGAGTTCCTCGCCGGGATGATGGTCGCGATCACCCCGCTGCCACTGCTTGACCGCCGCTGGGTGAGGGAAGGGCTGGCGCTGATTGGGCTTGCGTTGATCGTGTATGCGGTGGTCACATTCGATACGACCACCCCTTTCCCGGGATGGCGAGCCGTGATCCCTTGCGCGGGAACTGCGGCAATCATTGCTGCGGGGTCTAGTGGGCCTTCACTTGTGAGTGGAATGCTGTCGTTCGCCCCGATGCGGTTCATCGGGAAGATCTCCTATTCGCTATATCTATGGCATTGGCCGGTGATCGTGCTGTTGATGCTTGGCCTGCCGCTGGTTGAGCTTGATTGGGTTTGGCGCGGCGTCGCCATTGGTGTCTCACTTGCGCTTTCGATCCTGAGCTGGCGGTATATCGAGGAGCCCATTCGGAGGGGCCGGCTTACTGCGCCACGTGTGGTTCTGGGCAGCGGCGCCATCACTGTTGGCCTCGTCACAGCAGCTTTGGCGTTTACACTCAGCTCCGGATGGCCGCAGCGCTTCAGCGATCGTGGGCAAGAGATTGCGAGTTTCATGGAATACGACACCAATGCCGTATTCCGCTCCGGCGAATGCTTCATCCATCATCGCTCGCAGTCCCTCGATGAGGAAAGCTGCCTTCCTCACAACGAAAATGGGCCCGAAGTGCTGGTCATCGGCGATAGCCATGCAGCGCATCTTGTGCCTGGCTTGATCGCCAACTTCGGTTCCAGCGCGATTGGTCAAGTCACCGCAGCGGGGTGCCGCCCTGTCGTCGAGCAGCCTGCACAAGCCTATCCAAACTGCACGAAATTGATGGATTGGGTGTTTGAGGATTACCTTGAGGAGCGAAGGCCAGACCTTCTTATCCTTGCCGGGCGTTGGGAAGAGGATGATTTGCCTGCTCTCAGTGACACGCTCTCCCAACTGGGAGGGAAGGGCCAAGAAGTTTTGTTGGTCGGGCCGGCGAGCGAGTGGGCGCAATTCGTGCCGCGATTGCTTACACTTGGGCAAGAGCGCGGTCGGGGGACGGCACTGGCTGAGCAATTGCGTCTAAAGGATCGCGCCGCGCTTGATGCACGGATGGCCGTGTTAGCCGACCAGCAAGGCACAGATTACGTTTCCCTACTGAAACACCAATGTGATCCCCAGTGCCGCTATTTCGGTCCCGATTTGAGGCCGTTGGTGGTCGACAACTCTCATTTCACGCTCGAAGCTAGCCAGCTGTACACATTGGGTTTTGAGCATGAGGGTCTGGTGCGATCAATTCCGTGATTTTTATCCACGAGCAGCCAACTTCAAAAAGGTTTTGATTCCGGACTCAAATCTGTTACTAACACGAATGTAAGTAACCAATTGCTAGCGCTCAACAGATATTGAGCGCTCATCTCTCGAACCCTCAAGGGCCGCTCTCGATGACTAACTATGCCGCTTATTCTTCCAAATTCGCATCGGACGGAACCGTTCTGCGTGATGCCACTCGGCCGGAGCCAAAATACCGTCCGCTGCGAGCGATCAGGAACTTTCAGTTGCTGATCAAGGACAAGGAAGACACAAGCCTCGTCTTCAAGATATTTGAATCCCTGCCATCAAAGCACTTCATGCCGCGGATCGAGGAACTCACCTTGTCCAACCAAGGTGAGGAACTGCGACACAGCGAACCGAGCCTGCCCGAGATCCTGGACGACCACGTGGCATTGCGTAAAACCCCAAAGGGTAGCCTTGCGCACGCATACTGTGACTTCATGGAGAGCGAAGGGCTGACAGCTGCAGGTCTGGTTGAAGAAGCTGAGAGCCTTGGCCGTCCCAAATATGATGACCTGGTTCAATGGTTCGCGGATCGTTCGCGCGACACGCATGACCTATTCCACGTTCTTACTGGCTATGGCCGCGACGCCTTGGGCGAGCAGTGCGTCCTACTCTTCACCCATGGCCAATCGCCAAGCCAGGGCCACTTGCTGATTGGTTATGCTGGTTCGGCTAATATCAAGCTGCAAGTTAAGGGCAGCAAGGCTCCAGTCATGGGCGCTGTTCAACAAGCCAAACGCACCGGCAAAGGCGCTCCCCGTCTGATCGAGCAATCCATCCGTGAGTTGCTTGAGCAGCCGCTTGAGGAAGTCCGCACGATGCTCAATATCCCGGAGCCGACGTTGTATCGCGAATGCCATCGCGTTTGGCGTTCAGAGGGAATTGATCCTTACAATCTGCTCTCTAGCGAGAAGACACCGCAAGAGCTTGCCTCCGCATAGACCATCAGCAAATTCTAGCTTTGTGCGCCGCCCACGTAACTCCACGTGGGCGGCGCTTTTGCATTTGCCAACCATGATCTCGCTATCCCTTGCTCATCACCAATGGGAGCAACGTCATCATGGGCCAGTTCATCCAACCCGATCCTTCGCTTGAAACATCAGATGCTCCGCATGAGGATCTCGGTCTGCCGATCTACTCTGGGCACAAAGCAATCTCCGGGGCGCCGCCATTCCTTGGCCGGTTTAGAATCTTCGACCAGATTGCTGAACGAGCCGGGCAGTTCGACGTGCCCTATGAAGATCAATGCTCGATCGAATATTACTTTGACGTTGTTCGTACATTGCGCGACTTAAACGGCGAATATGAGCGAGTTGTCGAGGTTGGCGTGTTCATGGGGGGAGCGTCAGTGATGCTCGCTGGGTGTTCAGGCAAGTTCGATTTTGACCTCGACCTGGTCGATATTGATGCTGGTTTCCTACGCTTTTCATATGAGCGTATTCGCCGGCTCTTCCCGGAAGCCACTGGTCGCATCCGCTTGTTTCAAGGGGAAATTGCCGACTATGTTCGGGTGGCCATGCTCGGCGATGAGAGCGGGAAGCGGTCCATTATCCATCACGATGGCGCACACGATTTCAACCAAGTTGTACGCGATCTGTCTGCGCTCAGTTTTGTGCGCGAGCAGATCCACTGCATCATTGCACAAGACACGCATCTGCGCGGCAATCTCAATGAAATGAACTTTGTCGACATGGCTCTCGCAGCTGTGTTTGGGACCGGCCTTACCTGCGTCCCCATCGGCAAAGTTTATGAGGCGCACGACTCGCGCACCAACCCTAACCGCTATCAAGGCAATTACTTTGTGCCCGATATGGCTGAGGGTATGGTCATTCCCATGGTCGCCAACTCGTTCCGCTATCCGCACCCAAGCGCGCAGTTTGACGAGTTATTCCCAGAGCAAGGGGGCAAGTCTACTGAATTGCAGACAGCGGCTTAAAGCCAGCTTGCAATCTGGCTCAACGGTTTTTTCTTCAGGGCATGGGCAGGGACAGTCGCATCAGCGCTTGGACGGCCAACGACCACTATCATGAGCGGTTTTTCCCATTCGGGCCGCTCGCAAGCCTCACGCAGGAATCCCATCGGTGATGGCGTATGAGTTAAGGTTGCGAGCCCCGCTTCGTGCAATGTTGCGATGAGCATCCCGCAGGCAATGCCGACGCTTTCATTAACGTAGTAATTTTGGGTCTTGCCGTCCTCTTCAATGCCGCCTTTGCGCTGCGCGAAGACAACGATCAGATAAGGAGCGATTTCAAGGAAAGGTTTGTCCTCGTCAGTGCCCAAATCCTTTAGCGCGCCGAGCCATTCGTCGCTCGCCTTAGGCGCACCGCCATCGGCGCCATAGAAACGGCGCTCTTCGGCTTCGGCTGCTTCGCGTATAGCGCGCTTCTTTTCGGACGAGGATACAACAGCGAAATGCCAAGGCTGATGATTGGCACCATTGGGGGCGGTGCCAGCGGCTTCGATCGCGGCTTCTATCACGTCGCGCGGTACGTCCTCATCCGAGAAATAGCGGCACGTGCGGCGTGTCTGGAGGCGGTCACGTAAGCTCCGTGCGCGCGCAATGCTCTCGGCATCGGGCAGCGCCTCTAGCACATAGGGAACGGTGTCATGGTCTCTCATGACGAACCCTATGCGGTTGATGATGCGCGAAGGGAAGGGGTTGTCCTCAACTTGACCCAATACTGACATCAATGTAGGTTGCATTAAGCGAACTTAAATAGTCTCGCATGTAGAGAGCACAGGGAGAGGAACACGCCATGGCTCTATTGGATCGCCCTTTGATTTCGCCTGACCGGACAGTGTCCGGTTTTCAGCCGCGCAAGGTTCTCCACCACTTCGGTAAGCTGGTCGAAGATAAGGAAGACACGGAGCAGGTGTTCCACATCATCGAGGCTACCAAGGGCAAGGCTGCGATTCGGCAGGCCCATAATTTTATTAATTCGGGAGATGGCCAGCGCTTTCTGCGCGATGAGGTCGACATTCCCGCGATGCTTGACGATCACGAGCGCTGGCAGGATCTGCCCGAGAACTCGGTTGGCAAACATTATATGGCGTTCATGAAGCGCGAAGGCCTCAGCGCAGCTGGCCTGGTTGCGGAAAGCCATAAGTGGGCACCGCCCGAAAGCCTCCCACAGGATTTGACGCAGTGGTATTTCGACCGGCTGCGGGACACGCATGATCTTTTCCACGTTCTGACTGGATATGGACGCGATGCTTTGGGTGAGGCGAGCTTGCTCGGCTTCTCCTACTCGCAAAACCACAATTACGGCATTCTCTTCATCGCTTATGCTGGCGCGCGCCAGATCAAAAAGGTCACCGGTTCCAGCGCACCGATCTATTCGGCGGTTCGTGAAGGTCAACGCAATGGCAGAGCGGCTGCGAAACTGGCGCATATGGATGTGGCGAAGGTTATGACTCAGGACATTGATGCAGTTCGCGCTGAGCTGAACATCGCACCGCCAACGATCTACCAAGAATGCCTTAAGCAATTTGAGGCAGAGGGGCATCTGACGGATGAGATCGCGTTGAGCGAGCCTCAGGCAGCTTGAGCTTAAGCCGTTTCGGACTGCGCTCGCTCGGCTGATCCACTACGGTTGATATTCCAGAACGCAATGCCGATAGCGATTGCAGAAAGGCTTGCTGCAACGAGATAGGGTGCGCCTGGGAAAAAGGGCCCCTGATCATCGGCAAATGTGCCGAATGTGCTCGTCATGACCAGCGGCCCAAAAATGCTTGTTATGCTGATCGTACTCGCGATGGCCCCCTGCAACTCGCCTTGCGCGTCTTCGGCAATTGTGCTGCTCATGATCTGTTGCATCGCTGGGAAGCAAAGGCCGCTGATACAGCCAATTAGAATGCCTATAATCATGTAGCTGCCCGTTGGCGCGAAGGCGAAGACGAAGTTGGCAGGGAACGATAGGAAGAAACCGAGCAGGATCGTTCTTTGAGGACCAATTCGGGCGATGACCTTGCCGGTTAGTCCGCCTTGGACAATCACCAGCATTGTTCCGAACAACGCGACGCTGAGCCCGATCTCAAGTTCGCTCCATCCGAATACCAGCTCGGTGTGGTAGGCCCAGATCGTTATGTGCGATTGAGCGGCGAGCTGACTGAAGAAGATTACCGCCAGGAAGCCCAGCACGACAGGGTGCCTCGTCATTTGAAGCAGAGTCCCCAAGGGATTCGCACGCGCCATTGTGAAGGGACGACGGCGTTCTTTCGGAAGCGTCTCTTTGAGAAGGAAATACCCCACTGCCGCCCCCGCAATCGCCAGGACTGCCGCCGCGATGAAGGGCAACCTGACATCCACGCTGCCAAGCAAACCTCCAAGCGCAGGGCCTATGACAAATCCACCCGCACCCGCTGCGCCCATTATGCCGAAGAACTTCCCGCGCTCTTCCTTGCTCGCCACATCAGCGATGCACGAATTTGCCGCTGCCCAGCTCGCGCCCATGATGCCAGACAAAACTCGTCCAACGAATAGCCAAAAGAGCGTCGGCGCCCATGCCATGATGGCATAGTCGATGCCGAGCATAAACAAGGTCACGAGGAGCACGGGCCTCCTGCCAAACCGGTCCGAAAGTCCGCCGATGATTGGCGCAAAGGTGAATTGCATTAACGCATATGCGAAGAGCAGATAGCCACCAATTTCTGCAGTTTGGTCAGGCCCTTGGCCTGTTACTTCTTCTAGCAGGCTGGGCAAAACGGGAATGATCAACCCAATGCCGACCATGTCGATGAATACGATCAACGCGACAAAGAAGAGCGTTGATCGTGTCGCTGGCTTTGCGGCGTTGTGGTTCATCCTACCAAGCCTGCATGAGGCAGTCGCCATAGTCGACGGCTAAATGCCAAAGCGCTCCGGCACCAAAGGTGCGTGCCCACCAGCGAGGAACCAAGAGCATGACCGCAAACGCCAAAGCTGCTTCCCAACCATGGAGCAGGTGAAACCCGATAGAGCAGCGCTCTGGGTCAAAGATCGGATCGGCGAGCAGATGGTCTGCATCGATCACGTTGGCCGCCAGAAGAATGAGCGCATAGCGCTTCCATTGCGACCCCCAAACGAGCAACGCAAATAGCACCGGCACCAGCCAATGCCCGCCATAATGGAGGATGTACTGGAGAAACTCTATCCGTCCATCCAATCAGCAAAGAAGCTGGTATGCGCTGTCTTCAGGTCGCCGATCGGCACGCCCAACAAACTATCTCCGCCGACAGTGCCAATGCGGTGGAAGCCAACAATCTCAGCTTCAGGAACCTCGGGCCCCTCGGCCACGATGCGGTTGAACGCTTCGACCTTATCGGGGCTTACTGTGAGAACATAGCGGGCTTGGTCTTCGCCGAACCACCATTGCGCAGCGGTGTAGTCGCCATGCGCTTCGACGTCGGCGCCTATATCGCCGGACATCGCCATTTCAGCAAGCGTGACAGCTAGACCACCATCGGAGATGTCGTGCACTGCGGACAGCAAGCCTTCTTTGATAAGCCGACGCACGATCTGTCCGGCCCCGCGCTCGGCGGATAGATCAACTGGGGGCGCACGCCCCTCATCGCGGCCCTTGATCACATCGAGCCAGAGCGACTTGCCAAGATGCGAGCGGGTTGGGTCAGGGCGGGCCCAATATTCTGGCGCGATCATGTAGATCGCATCACCCTCGGCCTTGAAGGCACTGGTGACCATTTTGGAGGCGTCTTCCATGATCCCGACCCCGCCAATCGCAGGTGTAGGCAGGATCGCTGAACCACCGCCGGTCGCCTTGCTCTCATTGTAGAGGCTGACATTGCCGCTCACGATCGGGAAGTCTAGCGCACGGCAGGCGTCTCCCATGCCTTCAAGCGCGTGGACAAACTGGCTCATGATTTCTGGCCGTTGAGGATTGGCGAAGTTGAGGCAATTGGTCACGGCGAGCGGACGCGCTCCAACCGCGCAGATGTTGCGATAGGCCTCGGCGATTGCCTGTTTGCCACCCTCATATGGGTCGGCGTGGACATAGCGCGGGGTGCAATCGGTGCTGATCGCCAATGCCTTCTGCGTACCATGCACGCGAACGAGGCTTGCATCACCGCCGGTTTGGAGCGTGTCGGCCATGACTTGGCTATCATATTGCTCTGCGATCCAAGCGCGCGAGGCAAGATTGGGGCTGGCGAGCAGCTTGAGCAAGTCAGCTCCAGGATCCTCGCTGTCGGGGACATCTTGCATCGAGGCGATACCTGCCCAGGCAGTGTAATCATCCTTCGAGAGATAGGGCCTGTCGTATTCGGGCGCATCGGCAGCGAGGGGGCCAAGCGGGATATCGCACACCACTTCGCCGCCGAACTCGAGCACCATGTGCTGCGTGTCGGTCACCTCACCGATAACAGCAAAGTCGAGCTCCCATTTCTCAAAGATAGCCGCCGCCATCTCCTCTTTGCCGGGTTTCAAGACCATGAGCATGCGCTCCTGGCTCTCGCTGAGCATCATTTCGTATGGCGTCATGCCCTCTTCGCGGCACGGCACCTTGTCCATATCGAGCCGGATGCCAGCCTTACCATTGGTCGCCATCTCCACGCTGGATGACGTGAGGCCCGCTGCGCCCATATCCTGGATCGCGACGATGGCGTCGGTTGCCATCAGCTCAAGACAGGCTTCGATGAGCAGTTTCTCGGTGAAGGGGTCGCCAACCTGAACTGTGGGGCGCTTGGCTTCGGCGTCTTCCTCAAAGTCCGCGCTCGCCATAGTCGCGCCGTGAATTCCGTCGCGCCCTGTCTTGGAGCCGACATAAACGATCGGGTTTCCGACGCCGGTGGCAGCAGAGTAAAAAATCTTGTCAGCATCCGCGATCCCGACGGTCATTGCGTTGACCAAAATGTTGCCATCGTAAGCAGGGTGAAAATTGGTCTCGCCCCCTATCGTGGGCACTCCAACACAATTGCCATAGCCACCAATCCCGGCAACCACGCCTTGGACCAAATGCTTCATCTTCGGATGATCCGGCCGCCCAAAGCGCAGAGCGTTCATATTCGCCACGGGCCGCGCGCCCATAGTGAAGACATCGCGCAAGATCCCGCCAACGCCGGTGGCTGCGCCTTGGTAAGGTTCGATGTAAGAGGGGTGGTTATGGCTCTCCATCTTGAAGATTGCCGCTTGACCGTCACCGATATCGATGACGCCTGCATTTTCTCCAGGACCGCAAATGACCCACTCCGCTTCGGTCGGAAGCTTCTTCAGATGCAGGCGCGAGCTTTTGTAGCTGCAATGTTCGGACCACATGACCGAGAATATGCCAAGCTCAACCAGATTGGGCTCACGACCGAGCCCCGCTAGCACACGCTCATATTCCTCGGGAGAAAGGCCATGCTGTTCGACGATTTCAGGAGTGATTTCGCTCATGCTTTGAGCGCATAATCTAGCGACCTCCTGCCGCCAACCCGCCACGCTGCATGAAATAGCGATTCTCCCCCGTCCAGACGGCAAATCCGGTAAGAATCGCGAATGCGGCAAGCGCCTGCCCATACAGCAGCAAGCCAGCCTCGCTTGGATGCGGCGCAAACCAGTTCACGATCTGTAACGAGATCATCACGCCGATGAGAATGAGAGGCTGAGCAGCTGGTCCTCGCGACCGTCTGAGATAGTAGATGAACGCCGCGAGCGTGATACCAATCTCTAATGGCATGGCGATCTCTGGAAAATTCCAAAGCCCAAGCCCAAACGTCTTACCGGACCCAGCAAGGGTCAAGTCAGGCGCATGCACCACCCAATCAAGCAGCCAATGGGACGCGACTACTAGACTCGCAAGGAAACCTCCTAAGGCATCGCGGAATAATACGGCGACGAGCAGGCCAAATGCCAATGCCCAAGCGCCTGTTCCAAGCAGCGAATGTGTGAATGGGTAATAATAGAGATCGTAGGGAATCATCACCGTAGCGGTCGGATCAATCCGCATCTTCTCGATGCCTATTGCTGCGAAAATGAAAAACGCCCAGTCAAGCAACTGGGCTGCGATGAAAAATGTACCAAGGCCCACGCCCGTCTCGTGGCCCGACCTCGCGCGGCTTGCGGTCAAAGCAGCCGCAACAAAGGCTGGCGCGAAATGGCCGATGAACATTCTGGTCCCCTTTCTCGCCTTTATTGACCCTGACGAGGCACTATCGAGTGAACCGTAAGGCAATGGCTGTAGCCAGCGCCGTCGTTACACCCGTAGCAAAAGCGCCCCACGCTATGTCGAGCAGCGTCACATGCGTGGCCCACACTCGCATTACCGCTTGGCTAGTGAGATCAAAGGTTGCGTAGCAAAGCCCGCCCAACAAGACACCATTGATCAGCGCCACTTTGACGCTTGAATTTTGCAAGCCCGGGCGTATCGCGAACCAGGTCATGCCCGACAGGTAGATAATGTAGAACGCAGCAGCTGCGATCAGATTGAAGTCAGACGCCAGGATATCTCCAATGGTGGGCTGGTAGAGATTCGGCACTGCCCAACTCAGCCAAACTGCGTCCATCGCACCAAAGATCACAACCGCAGCGAAAAAGCCGATTGCATATCTGCTCATGAGAAGCGCCCCTTGTGCTTGGTGTTTACCGTCATCCGGGCCTTGACCGGGCCGGTGCGCAGCGTCAATGTTCGCCTGTATGGATGAGGGAACCCAACCGGCTGTGCAAGCGCAGTCCATCGACGAAATGACATTTGAGCAAGCGCTCCTTGCGCTTGAGGAAATTGTTCAGCAGCTAGAACGCGGCGATGTCCCGCTAGACCAGTCAATCGAGCTCTATGAACGCGGGGAGAAACTGCGCGCAGCATGTCAGAAACGGCTCGATTCGGCTCAGGAGCGGATCGAGAAGATCGTTCAAGCCGCGGATGGTTCCGTTTCGGGCACAGCGCCGCTCGACGGGGCTCGATAAGATGAGCGTTGCCTCTGTTGAAGCCAATGCGCTGGGCGACGCGCTCAAACGAGTGCAGGGCGAGATCGATTCGGTCTTTGACGCCTTCCTTCCGGTCCCCGCTGATACCAGTGCGCGGCTTGTCGAAGCGATGCGCTATGCAGCGATGGGAGGGGGCAAGCGCGTGCGTCCGCTGCTCTTAGTTAGCACGGCTGAGCTTTATGGCGTTGATCGAACCGCGGCTCTGCGCGCTGGGGCGGCTGTAGAGGCGATCCACGTCTACTCGCTCATCCATGACGACCTGCCATGTATGGATGACGATGATCTGCGCCACGGCAAGGCGACTTTGCACAAGGTCTATGACGAAGCGACCGCTGTACTCGCGGGCGATGCGCTTCACGCGCTGGCGTTCGAGATCCTTGCTGATCCTGAAACGAGCGCGGACCCATTCACCAGAAGCGAACTCATCGCGACGCTCGGCAAAGCGAGTGGGATGGGCGGCATGGCAGGCGGCCAGATGATGGATATGGTCGCCGATGAGGAAGGTATCACCTACGACCTTCCGACCATCACCCGCCTCCAGCAATTGAAAACTGGAGCATTATTGGCCGCGAGCGTTGAGCTCGGCGCGATCCTTGGGAAGGTCCCGCCAGAGGGAAGGGCGCATCTGCGCGCCTACGCTCGCGACATTGGCCTCGCCTTCCAGATCGCCGATGACCTCCTTGATGTCGAAGGCGATCAGGAGCTTGCGGGCAAGGCACTGCGCAAGGATGACGAGCAGGGCAAACAGACGTTCGTGACGCTGATGGGCGTCGAACCGGCTCGAGATCAGGCGAGGGCTCTGGTTGAGCAGGCCGTTGCCCACCTCGGCAGTCACGGAGCTGAGGCCAACACTCTGCGTGCGCTGGCGCGATTTATCGTGGAGCGGGATCGGTGAAGCTTGGTCTTCTCGCCCTAGTGAGTTTTGCTACCTCCGTTTTTGGCTGCAGTGGCAAAAACCATTTTCTAGTCGAAGAACTCGTCACGCGTTTTGATGCTTCAGCTTGCCAAGATGCAACTCTTTTGTCTGGTGGAGGCCGTGAAGGTAAGAACGGCCATGTCGCCTTTCGAGAATATAGTGCGGACAAAGAATGCGCCGATCAGCTCATTGCCGAAATGGACCAGCTCGGATTTAGTCGGATAGATGAGAAAACCTTCGCTCGAACGCCCGAAACGGTCACAAGTGAACAACTCAGAATTGAGGCCAGGCCTTTGACATTGGACTATGATGTCGAGTGGCTTGAATGGGGGTATGAAGAATGACACGCCGCGTGGGGATCTATCCGGGTACTTTTGATCCGATCACTTTAGGCCATGCTGACATTATCCGGCGTGGGGCGAAGTTGGTTGACCGGCTGATAATTGGCGTCACCACCAACCCTTCAAAGAACCCCATGTTCACGACCGATGAGCGCTTCGCCATGGTCGAGCGCGAGGTCGCGGCGCTTGGTCTCGACAATGTGGAAGTGGTTGGTTTCAATGCCCTGCTAGTTAAATTCGCGCAGGCTCAAGGCGCCAATGTGATTGTCAGGGGCCTGCGGGCAGTGGCAGACTTTGAGTACGAATATCAGATGGCGGGCATGAACCAGCAGCTCGATGAGGACATTGAGACCATCTTTCTTATGGCAGATGTGTCTCTCCAGCCCATCGCCTCCAAACTGGTGAAGGAAATCGCTCTATATGGCGGCGACATCACCCCGTTTGTCAGCGCAGAGGTCAAGGGCGAGGTCAATGCCCGCGTTGAAGAGATTGGCCGCAAGGGCGACTATTAGGCCCTTCATCGAAGTCGGTGATGGCGTGCCACTCATTCATTGAAGTGTCAGCCGGGCGCGGTTAAACGCTCGACACGTGTTTCGGATTAGATAAAGACTTTAGACATGCTCAAACCCACTCTTGGTTCACTTGCAGCAATCGCTTTACTGGCCATGCCAGCTGCGACAATCGCGCAGGAAGTCGACGAAGCGCTGAAAGATTCGCGCGACGAAGGCTCCGTGGCAGAAGAGGTCGATACGCGGACCTTTCCTCCGGTTTCTTTTGATCAGAGTGAGAAACCAGAGAATATCTGGGTTCTGGATCTTTCCAATGGTGAAAGGATCAAAATCCGTCTGATGGAAGAATGGGCTCCGAACCATGTCGACCGGATTAAGACACTGACGTCGCAGGGTTTCTACGATGGTGTGGTGTTTCACCGCGTAATCGAGGGGTTCATGGCGCAAGGAGGCGATCCGACCGGCACCGGGCAGGGTGGCTCTCGGCTACCTGATCTCACAGAAGAATTTAACCCGATGCCGCATGTGCGCGGAACAGTATCGATGGCCCGCGCGACAGATGAAAACAGTGCGAACAGTCAGTTTTTCATCGTCTTTTATCCCCGCTTCAGCCTCGATAAGCGCTACACCAATTTCGGTCGCGTGATCGAGAATATGGGAGCAGTTGACGCGATTGTGCGCGGCGAACCGCCGCAGAATCCGACACGTATCCTTCAGGCCTCGCTTGCGACCGACAATCGCCCCCAACCCAGCGCTGCACCTGCTCCACAAGTGGAGCAGATTATCACTGCGGATTCGCTTAACGCGCCCATCCAGTAGTGGGCAAGCCATCCGCCTGATGGCCTAATATGCGCAAAAGCGCTTTGCCGCGCTCGCAAAGCCAATTAGTGCGCGCCCATCATGCGCGTAGACCTGTTTGATTTCGACCTGCCTCAGGACCGTATTGCTTTACGGCCAACTCGCCCTCGCGATGCAGCGCGATTGCTGCATGTCCGTGGAGGCGAAGCGGCGAGCCAGCGCTCAATCGAAGATCGAGGTGTGCTCGATTTGCCTGACCTGCTCGCTCCAGGTGATGTATTAGTTTTCAATGACACACGTGTGATCCCGGCCCAGCTTGAAGGGCGACGCGCAGGAGGTGAGGCCAAGATCGGCGCAACCCTGCACAAGCGGGTCGACCTCAGGCGTTGGGATGCCTTCATTCGCAATGCCAAAAGGGTGAAAGACGGCGACGAACTGGTGCTTGGTGGAGGCGTCATAGCAAGCGCTGAAAAGCGCAATGCGGATGGGTCCATAACCCTCAAGTTCGAAGGCGATGAGCCGGTTGAAGTGCTGCTTGACCGCGCCGGTACCATGCCTTTGCCCCCTTATATTGCGCAGCGCCGCGGCATCGATGAGCAAGACCAGCACGACTATCAAACGATGTTCGCAGCAGAAGATGGTGCGGTCGCGGCTCCCACAGCTAGCCTGCACTTCACAACCCGTCTTGTGTCAGCGCTCGACAATGCGGGGATCAAGCGTGAGATGCTGACGCTGCATGTGGGTGCCGGGACGTTCCTGCCGGTGAAGGCAGAAGACACCGAAGATCACCAGATGCATTCCGAATTTGGGCGAATCAACGCTGGCACAGCCGCACGGATCAACGCAGCCAAGGCAGCTGGCAATCGTATCATCGCGGTTGGTACGACCTCGCTGCGGCTTCTCGAGAGCGCCGCAGCAGAAAACGGCAGCGTTCGCGAGTTCGCTGGTGACACCGACATTTTCATCACACCAGGATACAAGTTTCGCGTGGTCGATGGACTGATGACCAACTTCCACCTGCCAAAATCGACTTTGATGATGCTGGTCAGCGCGCTTATGGGGCGTGAACGGATGATGGAAGTGTATGACCATGCCATCGCAAATGACTATCGCTTCTACTCATACGGCGACTCTTCCCTGCTGCTTCCGTAAACGATTGGAGTGCCAAGCTTGCATTCCCGCATAGCTGTGCCAAAGCGCTGGGGGTGAGCGAACCCATTCTATCTATTCGAGGCCTCTCTAAGGTCTATGCCGGCGGCGTTAAGGCGCTGGATGACGTTGACTTATCGATCCGCAAGGGCGAGATTTTTGCGTTGCTTGGACCCAATGGTGCGGGGAAGACGACGCTGATAGGGGCGGTATGCGGGCTTGTCCGGCCAAGCGGTGGCACGATCACAGCATTCGGCCACGATTTGGCGCGAGACTGGCGTACCGCTCGGGCTCGGATCGGCTTGGTGCCGCAAGAGCTCTCGACCGATATGTTTGAGACGGTTTGGCGCGCGGTTAGCTATTCGCGCGGCCTGTTCGGCCATGCCCCTGACAAGGCCCGTATAGAGGAAATCCTGCGTTCTCTGTCCTTGTGGGAGAAAAAGGACAGCCAGATACGCGAGCTTTCTGGCGGAATGAAGCGGAGGGTTTTGATCGCGAAGGCGCTTGCACACGAGCCAGAGCTTTTGTTCCTCGACGAACCGACCGCGGGCGTCGATGTCGAACTGCGCAAGGGCATGTGGGAACAAATTGCGGCTTTGCGTGAGCGCGGGACCACCATCATCCTCACCACCCACTACATTGAAGAGGCAGAATTGATGGCCGATCGCGTTGGGATAATTCGCGGCGGGCGCATTCTGATGGTGGAGGACAAGGATACCATCATGCAGCGTATGGGAACCACTGAGGCGGTGATTGCGCTCCAGTCACCTTTGTCGGAAATACCCGAGGCCATTGCGGGGTTCCCAGTGACGCTTAGCGAAGACGGCAAAGAGCTGTGCTACCGCGGGGGCAACGGTCATGGGCAGGGCAGCGAAGAAGTCGCTGAGCTTACCAAGGCTTTGATCTCTGCCGGGATCGACTATCGAAGCATCGATGTGCATGACTCTTCGCTCGAGGACATCTTCGTAGATCTCGTCTCTTATCGGGAAGAGGAGCCGCGCTGATGTCGTTCAATGCCAGAGGCGCCTGGTCGATTTATCAGCGCGAATTGATGCGCGCGATGCGCACTGCGTTCCAGTCGATTTTGTCACCGGTTCTCACAACTTCGCTCTATTTTGTGGTTTTCGGGACTGTCATTGGTGGCCGGATGGAGCCAGTGGATGGCATTGCCTATGGCGCCTTCATCATCCCCGGTCTGCTAATGCTCACATTGCTGGGTGAGACCACCAATAATTCCTCTTTCGGGATTTATATGCCGCGCTTTACCGGCACGATCTATGAACTGCTTTCCGCACCCGTTGGAGTGGCGGAAACACTGATCGGCTTCGTTGGGGCAGCGGCAACCAAGGGATTGATACTGGCGGCGATCATTCTTGGCACAGCGATGTTGTTCGTTGACTATGAGATCAAATATCCACTCGCAGCTGTCGGATATATCATGCTGATTGCGGCGAGCTTTTCGCTATTCGGTTTCATCCTTGGCATCTGGGCCGACAGTTTTGAGAAGCTGGGTATTATTCCGCTGCTGTTTCTCACACCTTTGACTTTTCTCGGTGGCACTTTCTATTCGATCGACGATTTACCGGGCATTTGGTCTAA
Source organism: Pseudomonadota bacterium (assembly GCA_039039885.1). Taxonomy (GTDB): domain Bacteria; phylum Pseudomonadota; class Alphaproteobacteria; order Sphingomonadales; family Sphingomonadaceae; genus Erythrobacter. The sequence goes on from JBCCPG010000001.1 coordinate 71,957, forward strand.
CATTGCCTATCTCAATCCGATCGCTTTCCTCGTGAGCGGCCTGCGCTGGACCTTTTATGGGACATCCGATGTGTCGATCTGGCTGTCATTGGGCCTTACACTTGGCTTTCTGACCCTGTGCATCGCGGTGATCGCCTTTATCTTCAAGACCGGATGGCGGCTAAGGGAGTAAGCGCAGCCGCGATGACCCGCTTCAACTTCACCCTCAATGCAACCGACGGCAAAGCTCGCACTGGCGTTATCAAGATGCAGCGAGGCGAGATTCGTACGCCCGCTTTCATGCCGGTTGGTACCGCGGCGACAGTCAAGGCGATGAAGCCAGAGAGCGTGCGCGCGATCGGGGCGGATATCATCCTCGGTAACACTTACCACCTTATGCTGCGCCCCGGCGCTGAACGGGTAGCGCGACTTGGCGGCTTGCATCAGTTCATGCGCTGGGAGAGCCCAATCCTAACCGATAGTGGCGGCTATCAGGTCATGAGCCTATCTGATCTTCGCAAGCTTACCGAAAAGGGAGTAGAGTTCCGCAGCCATATTGATGGCTCCAAACACATGCTGACGCCGGAACGTTCGATGGAGATCCAGCGTCTGCTCGGTTCCGACATTGTGATGTGCTTTGACGAATGCCCGCGCGCTGACCGCCCCCGCGATGAGATCGCTGCCTCGATGGAGCTCTCAATGCGCTGGGCCAAGCGCAGCCGCGATGGCTTCGACAGCGGTGAGTCTCATGCTAGCCGATCCGCTTTGTTTGGCATTCAACAAGGCGCGTTGGACGAGGACCTACGCAGGGTCAGCGCAGACAAGCTCATCGATATTGGCTTCGATGGCTACGCTGTTGGCGGTTTGGCCGTAGGAGAAGGGCAAGAGGCGATGCTTGGCGTGCTCGATTATGCGCCAACCATGCTTCCCGAGGACCGCCCGCGTTACCTGATGGGGGTTGGTAAGCCGGACGACCTCGTTGGGGCTGTAGAGCGCGGGATCGACATGTTTGATTGCGTGCTGCCAACACGATCAGGGCGCAACGGGCAGGCCTTCACTTGGGATGGTCCGATCAATCTGCGCAACGCCAAATTTGCTGAAGATCGTACGCCTATTGATGAGAATTCCGACTGCTCTGCCTCGCGTGCTTATTCCAAGGCCTATCTGCATCATTTGCATAAGAGCGGAGAGATCCTGGGCGCGATGTTGGTGACTGAGCACAACCTGTCCTTCTACCAGCAGCTGATGCAACGTATGCGAGACGCGATTGCTGAACAGCGCCTCACTCAGTTTGCCGCTGATTTCCGCGCGCGATACCTATAGAAATTGTCTGCTCAGCAGTCGATTTGTCGCGGGAAAGTCTCGACAAATTGTGGCGCAAGGGCCAAGGGCTTCGGCAATGAGTGATTCCGGTGAAAAGGCTCCTGAACATTGCGAAAGCATGGCTGACGTTCGCAAGGGCGTGGACGCCACCGATCGCGCCCTTATTGAGCTGTTGGCCAAGCGGTTTGGCTATATGCGCGCTGCTGCCCGCATCAAACCCACACGCGACGCGGTGCGTGATGAAGAGCGCAAGGCTGCGGTGATCAAGGCGGTGGTCGATGACGCCAGAGCGCGCGATCTTCCGCCTGAAGTCTTCGCAGATATGTGGGAACGCCTTGTTGAGGGCTCTATCGCCTACGAATTTGTCCAATGGGACAAGATTAGAGACTAGGAGGCGAATTCAGGGCACTCTTCCTGTCAGTCCTGATTTAGAAAGGCAGCTAGACGAGCCTGTTTCTTGCCTGGATTCTTTGCCCGGATTGAACGCGCTAATCCCTCGATCTTCGCTGTCCATTTCGCGATGCTGCTTTCTGCCCCTCCATCTTTGATCGGGCCGCAGGCAAGAAAGCGGACCGGCTTGAAACCAACAAAGCCAAGAACCTGACCTTTCCAGCGATGGATAATCGCATTCTTGTAAAGCAGCCTCAGGAAGAAGGGCGGGGTGTCCATCGTTACAATCACGTCAGCAGATCGACCTTCGAGGTATTTGTCCCAAAGTGCTCCTTTATCGTGGAATTGATACATGAAGCCGGGGAGAAAAAGGCGATCGATTAAGCCTTTAAGCTCCGCTGGTTCTGCACCCCACCACATCGGGAAAGCAAAGACCGCGTGGTCACAGTCATCGAACTCTTCAGCAAGTGACTGAATGTCTGGTTCCCACTCGGTTCGCTTCAAATAGCCGTGCTTGAGGTTTGGAGTGAATTCCATCTCGCGAATATTGATGCGTGTGATCTGCACATCCGCTGGCAGAGCCTTTTGATAGATGTCGAGCAAATGAGAGGCAAACCTGCCCTCGTCTGGGTGACCATCAATCAGTAGAACGTTGAGCGGCATAGAACTTCCCCTGCGCTGATGCTGCCACGGGTCTTGCATTGGTCTGCTCAAAAGGAAAGACCACTTAGCCCGAAGCCGAAAACAAAAAGGCGGCCCACAACGGACCGCCCCATGTGTGTTTCAGGTGCAGACCGCTGATTAGCGCGAGTAGAACTCGACCACGAGGTTCGGTTCCATAGTCACCGGGTAAGGCACTTCGTCGAGCTTAGGCACGCGGGTGAAACTCACCTTGTCATTGCCGTCCGGGGCAACATAGTCGGGAATTTCACGCTCTGGCAGGCTCTGCGCTTCGATGACGAGCGCCATTTCCTTGGCCTTCGAGCCGAGGCTGATGACATCGCCAACATCGCAGCGACGCGATGGGATGTTGCACTTCACACCGTTCACATAGATGTGGCCGTGGTTTACGATCTGACGCGCGGCAAAGATCGTCGGGGCAAACTTGGCGCGGTAGACGATCATGTCGAGACGACGCTCGAGCAGGCCGATGAGGTTCTGACCGGTGTCACCCTTCATCCGGGTGGCGTCCTTGTAGGTCGAACGGAACTGCTTTTCGGTCACGTCGCCATAATAGCCCTTAAGCTTCTGCTTGGCGCGAAGTTGCAGACCAAAGTCGCTCATCTTGCTCTTGCGGCGCTGACCGTGCTGGCCCGGGCCGTAGGAACGCTTGTTGACCGGAGAATTTGGGCGACCCCAGATGTTTTCACCCATCCGGCGGTCGAGTTTATACTTGGCGCTCTTGCGCTTTGACATAAGTCTTTCCTTCAAATTTGCAGGCCCACCCAAACGGTGAGCATTGAACCCGGCATCGCACCATTGAACCGACCTGTTCAACGCGGCCACCGCTTCACCGGGATGCGGGGCCAACTTGCGAAGGCGCGCAAATAGCAGCGCCTAAGCGAAAATCAAGTCTTATCCTGACGCCCAAGCGATGAAAGCACACCGCGAAGCGTTCGTATCTCGAGATGATTCCAGCCGGGCTTTGTCAAAACGCTGCGCAGGGTGCGCTTGGTTGCGTCTTCACGATCGGGTGGGAGGAAATATCCCTTTGGCGCTAGCATGGCTTCGAAATGCGCAATCAACCCCTCAAGATCATCCTGCGGGGCAGGGGGTAGGGAGTCTTCCGCAGCGGTGGGCTGGACCAAATCAGTCCTGCCGTCATTGTTCTCGCGCCCGATCCGAGACCATTCATAGGCACACAAGATCACTGCCTGAGCGAGGTTCAAGGACCCGAATTCAGGATTGATCGGGACCGTTAAAATGTGCCGGGCGAGGGCTACATCGTCAGTCTCTAGACCCGATGCTTCTCGTCCAAAGAGGATTGCATGGCGGCCTGACTCCGAGTGGATAAGGCGCGCAGTTCCGTCCGCACCAACAACTGGTTTGGTTACACCGCGCTTGCGGACCGTTGTGGCGTAGACATGCTCGCAGTCGGCGACCGCTGCCGCGGTGGTATCATAGACCTTCGCTTGATCCAGAACGATATCTGCACCCGCAGCGGCGGGACCCGCCGAAGGGTTAGGCCAGCCGTCACGCGGGTTCACGAGCCGCATTTCAGTCAGCCCGAAGTTAAGCATTGCGCGCGCGGCCTTACCAATATTCTCCCCCAACTGGGGGCGCACGAGCACGATGATGGGCTTATTTGGAGTGCTCACTCCTTCGCCGCCTCCTGGACGGTGCTCGCGAACTCTTCGAAGTCGCGCGCTTCGCTGAAATCACGATATACAGACGCAAAGCGGATGTAGGCGACTGAATCGATTTGCTTCAGCCCGTCCATCACCATCTCGCCAATCCGGGCCGAGGGAACCTCGGGTTCGCCGGAAGTCTCGAGCTGCCGCTGGATACCGGAGATGAGCTGATCGATCCGTTCTTGTGAGACGTCACGCTTGCGGCAGGCAAGCGAAAGAGAGTGTTCAAGCTTGGATCGGTCGAACGGTTCGCGTCGAGCCTCGCCCTCAGCCCCTGCCTTGACCACGGTCACTTCGCGCAGTTGCACGCGTTCAAAGGTTGTGAAGCGCGCTCCGCAGGAATTGCACTGGCGCCGCCGCCTGATCGAGGTGTTGTCCTCTGTCGGGCGACTGTCCTTAACCTGGGTGTCTTCATGGGCGCAGTAGGGACAGCGCATGGATTAGCCCGCTGTCATTCGCCCGGGTAGACCGGGAAATCTGCGCAAAGTTTGGCGACTTCGCCGCGCACTTGCTCTTCAATCTGAGCGTCGCCTTCCGGACCGTTTTTGGCGAGACCGTCGACAACGCGAGCAATAAGCTCACCCACTTTGCGGAACTCCATCGGGCCAAAACCGCGGGTGGTCCCTGCCGGCGTTCCTAGACGGATGCCGCTCGTTACAAACGGAGAGCGCGTGTCAAATGGGATACCGTTTTTGTTGCAAGTCAGCCAAGCGCGGTCGAGGCCAGCTTCCGCTGCCTTGCCGGTTACGTCTTTGGCTGTGAGATCAACGAGCATCGAGTGGTTGTCGGTGCCGCCAGAGACGATCCGCAGACCATTTTCCTCAAGACTTGCCGCCAGTGCTCGGGCGTTTTCAACGATCGAATGGGCATAGGTTTTAAACTCGGGCGCCAGCGCCTCCTTGAAAGCCACCGCCTTGGCTGCGACTACGTGCATCAGTGGTCCGCCTTGGAGGCCAGGAAAAACTGCCATATTCAGTGACTTGGTGAACTTCTCATCGTTCCACAGGATGATGCCAGAGCGTGGGCCACGAAGGCTCTTATGCGTGGTGGAAGTCACAATGTCGCAATGCGGGAAAGGTGAAGGATGCGCCCCGCCTGCAACCAGACCTGAGATATGGCTCATATCGCACAGCAGGATCGCACCGACTTCGTCGGCGATCGCTCGGAAGGCCGCAAAGTCCCAGGTCCGTGAGTAAGCAGTCCCGCCGCAAATGATAATCTTCGGTTTGTGTTCGCGGGCAGTTGCCGCAACCGCCTCCATATCGATCAGCTCATCACCTTGGGTGACACCATAACTGACCGGATTAAACCACTTACCGCTCATATTGACCGGTGAGCCATGCGTAAGATGACCACCAGAATTGAGGTCGAGTCCCATAAAGGTGTCACCTGGCTCTAGCAGAGCAAGAAACACCGCCTGGTTCATCTGACTGCCCGAATTGGGCTGCACATTGGCAAAGTTGCATCCGAACAGCTGTTTCGCGCGCTCTATCGCGAGTGTTTCAACCACGTCGGCATAATCGCATCCGCCGTAATAGCGTTTGCCCGGATATCCTTCGGCGTACTTATTGGTAAAAACACTCCCGGTCGCTTCGAGCACGGCTTTGGAAGCAATGTTCTCTGACGCAATAAGCTCGATCTTGTCCTGCTGCCGTTTGAGCTCCTTGCCGATCGCGGCTGCCACCTCTGGGTCGGCGCTCGCCAAGTCGTCGTGCCAGAAACCGTCCATCGGGTTCGTAAGGTCGCTCGGATTGGTGCTCATTGGTGGGTCTCGATCTGATCAGAAATGAGGGGCGGAACGCCCAGTTTGGCGACGCGGCGCTGATGGCGGCCGGTTGGATCGCCTGCATCCGCGAATTCGGTATTGAGAAAAGTAGCTACGCAAGACTTCGCCATTTCGATGCCAGTAAGGCGCGCGCCCAACGCTATGCAGTTGGCATTGTTGTGCTCACGAGCGAGTGCTGCGGACAATGGCTCCGACACCAATGCGCACCGTACGGCAGGGTGGCGGTTAACGCTGATCGAGATTCCGATCCCGCTTCCACATAGAGCCACACCAAACTCCGCCGTGCCATCGGCAACGAGGTCAGCAAGTTTGTAGCCATAGTCGGGATAGTCCACGCTCTCACCTGGCTCAGGGCCAAGGTCGGCAACATCGTGGCCTTCTTCTATCAACCATTCGGCGAGCTGAGCCTTCAAGTCGGTGGCGGCGTGATCGGAAGCAATAGCAATGCGCATGGGCGCTACATACGCGTCGAAAACGCGGGACTCCACCCCAAGTGTAGCGCTTTTCGACGCTTTGGACCGGTTTTGCGAGGGTGATGCTCGCGGGACCACTTGTGCAATCGCAAAGCTTGATCCATCAACCTCCGCAAATGAGTCAAGATTTTGGGTCGGTTTAAGATGCGTTCCTTCATTTCTGCACTGCTACTTGCAACCATGCTGGTTCCTGGCTGGAGTTCGCTTCAGGCTGATCCAGGAACTGAGGCTGAGCGAGTTTCGCGTGCGTCGTCTGTTGACGAAGGAATGGGAGCAGTCGTTATCTCAATCCGCAGCGCCCTATACCTTGAAGATCGGCTTGACGTGTTTTTCCTGCGCGAAGGCGGGAATATCGAGAACGACGCGGATGTCGTACGGTTTGGGCGCAAGCAAGGCCTCCTCTCGCTTGGCAATAACACCACCAGTTACAAGGTGCGCGCATATCAGTTGCCACCTGGAACCTATCGCCTCGTCGCCCATGGTGTCGGCTGCCCAAAAGTTCCTGCAGTCGATGAGCGTTGTCTAGTGGATGCTTCATTCCTGACCGGCACAGAAGAAATTTCGCGACCAAGTCGCGGTTATACCGAGCTAGCGCCGCGTTTCGAAGTGCGCTCTGGCCAAGTTACTTATGCTGGTGACTTTGCGTTAACCGCGCAGAACACAATTGAGTGGTCGGTGATCCCCGCCGACGAGATTGAGCGCACTCAGAGGCGCTTCTCACGTTTCCCGCGCGCACCCGATCCCGAGATCCCGGAGGAGTTTGCGCTTAAGTATGTCCTAAGCCCGCGCAGTCTCAATGACGATTGGAACCGGCGCTATTGATAGCATTGTGCCGAGTTAGGTCTTGGTTGTCTTTTTGAGCGTCCGATTGAGCCACTTCCACAATCCATCGACCTCTTTAGCGGCCTTGCTGTCAGGCTTGAACTCGCTCGCAGTCTCACCCTTTGCGCTAGAACGGTGGAAGGCAGCGCGGTCGCCCAATTCGATCGGGCAAACCTTGAGATCCATCCCGGCCGCCGCTTTGCGCGCCTGTTCAGCAAGCTTGGTCGCACCTGAAGGCACTGCATTGAGCACTACAAAGGCGGGTTTCTCGGCAAAGCTGATGAGGTCGGCAATTGGTTCAAGCGCAGCAAGGTCAAAAGCGCGCGGCTTGGTTGGGATGAGGACAGTGTCCGCGGCCTTGATCGCCTCACGCGCCGCTGCATCGGCGTGGGGAGGGGTGTCGATGACGACAAAGTCCACACCGTTTTTCTTGGCGCTTTCGATGGTCCGTCCGAGCCGGGCAGGAGGGGCTGTCACCACGACGGGGAGATAATCCCCGCGCCAATCGCTCCAAGCCGCTGCCGTCGCTTGCGGATCGGTGTCGATGACACAGGATTCGCGCTTGGCTTGGGCGGCACGCGTGGCGAGGTTCACGGCTAGGGTGGTCTTCCCGGAGCCGCCTTTTTGGGAGACGATGGCGATGGTGGTTGGAGCGGATTTGGACATAACACAATAACCCTATGAGCGCGTTTGACCGATCTCTTCTCCCGAAAGGACTCCTGCCAGCTTCGCTCAGTGTTGTCTATTGATCCAAGAAACTCCGCATCTTCCGGCTTCGGCTCGGGTGCTTGAGCTTCCGCAGCGCCTTTGCCTCGATCTGACGGATGCGTTCGCGGGTCACGGAGAATTGCTGGCCGACCTCTTCAAGAGTGTGGTCAGTGTTCATGCCGATGCCAAAACGCATGCGCAGGACGCGTTCCTCGCGCGGAGTAAGCGAGGCGAGCACGCGAGTAACGGTTTCCTTCAGATTCGCCTGAATCGCGGCGTCGACCGGGATGATGGCGTTCTTGTCCTCGATGAAATCGCCGAGATGCGAATCTTCCTCGTCACCAATCGGCGTTTCGAGGCTGATCGGCTCCTTGGCGATCTTCATAACCTTGCGAACTTTCTCCAGAGGCATGGAGAGGCGTGCCGCCATCTCCTCCGGAGTCGGCTCGCGGCCTTCCTCGTGGAGGAATTGGCGAGAAGTGCGAACGAGCTTGTTTATCGTCTCGATCATATGGACCGGAATACGGATCGTGCGTGCTTGGTCGGCGATCGAACGGGTGATCGCCTGACGGATCCACCAAGTCGCATAAGTCGAGAACTTGTAGCCGCGGCGATATTCGAATTTGTCGACGGCCTTCATCAGGCCAATGTTGCCTTCCTGAATAAGATCAAGGAATTGCAGACCCCGATTGGTGTATTTCTTGGCGATGGAAATCACGAGGCGCAGGTTCGCCTCGACCATTTCCTTCTTCGCAATACGCGCTTCACGCTCCCCCTTTTGCACCATGTTGACGATGCGACGAAATTCGGGGAGCGCCATGCCGGTTTGCGCCGCAATGTCGGTGATCTCGGTGCGGATGCGGTCAATCGCAGCCTCTTCCTTCTCAGCGAAGGCGGCCCATTTCTTGTCCTTCTTGGCATTGGCGGCGATCCAACTGTCATCCAGCTCATTGCCAACATAGCTCTTAAGGAAGTCGATGCGTTTGATCTTGTGCCGCTCAGCCAAGCGCAACATTTGCCCGCCAAGCGCGGTCAAACGACGGTTAAAGGCATAGAGGTTGTCGACCAGGAATTCGATCTTGGTCGCGTGGAATTGCACGCTTTCAACCTCAGCAGTCAGATCTTCTGAGAGTTTCTCGTACTTCTTCTCCTTGGCCTTGGGGAATTCATCCCCGCGAGCCAGGGTTTCCACGCGTTCTGCTTGGAGCTTCTCGAAGGTCTTGAAGAGCTTTGTGATACGGGCGAACCGTTCAATCGCATCAGGCTTGAGCGTGGCTTCCATTTGAGCAAGCGAAAGGGTGTTGTCCTCCTCCTCTTCCTCATCCTTTTTGGTTTCGCCCTCTTCGCCTTCTTCGCCGTCCTCAGAGGTTTCGGCGTCATCGTCGTCGTCGCGGATGGTCGGGCCGGCGGTTTCTTCGGAGATCTCGCCACCGTTTTCGGCTTCCTGGTTTTCCTCCTCCATCTTATCGGGCGGAGGCTCCTTTGACAGCATGGCATCAAGATCGAGAATCTCGCGCAGCTGCATATCTTCAGAATTGAGCGCTTCGGACCACTGGATGATCGCATGGAAGGTGATCGGGCTTTCACAAAGACCCATGATCATCATGTCTCGGCCGGCTTCGATGCGTTTCGCGATGGCGATCTCGCCTTCGCGGCTGAGCAGCTCAACGGCGCCCATTTCGCGCAGATACATCCGCACGGGATCGTCAGTACGCTCACCAGTACCGGTTTTCTTGGCGGCAGGTTTCGCGGCGGCGGCGACTTTCTTCTTGTCGTCGTCGACCTGCATTTCTTCGACTTCTGCTTCGGCCTCCGCCTCAGCTTCTGCCTCTTCGTCATTCTCGACGATCTGCACGCCCATTTCCGACAGAGCGGTCTGGATGTCTTCGATTTGATCGGGGCTCATCTCACCCGAAGGCAAAGCCGCATTGAGCTCATCATAAGTGATGTAGCCCTTCTTCTTTGCCTTGGTCATCAGCTTCTTCACAGAAGCTTCGTTGAGGTCGATCAGCGGTGCGTCGTCTTTGTCGGCAGCTTTAGCACTTGAAGCCATAGAGCTTATTCAATCCATTTGCGTTAGCCTGTTGCAAAAGGGCGCCTCAGCTTGCGCGCTCTTGCGACCAACGATGTTGTTCCCATACCAGCCCGAAAGCTGGCCTAATCCTGTTCGACCGGTGAGCTTGACCCTCTAATGAGGAAAGCTTTCAATCGGTGTTCCACTGAAGTAAGCTGTTCTCGCAAGCGGGCCTGTTCGGCAAAAGAGCCTTCCGGATCTTCATCGAAACGCGCAATCGTTGCCGCCATAGCAGCTTCAAGAGCGGGTTTTTGCGCCAACAACGACACAGCTTCAGCCAATTCCTTGCGCGCTTCACCGGGGGGTGTGCCTTCTCGAAGGAAGGCGTAACGTTGGTCTTCCGGTGGGGCAGGACTGCCTTGCACCTCAGATATGGTGTTTGCACCGCCTGAATCAAGCGTTTCTGACAGTTCCATCAACGATTCGATGGAAAAAGTCATTACGGCGCCAGTTCTCTCATTTCTCGCATTCTCGCAATCAGGCTATCTTGGATCTCTCTAAGTCGCGCTTGCTCAATAGCATCTGCTTCAGAGAGTGTTTCGCCAAACCGGTTCGTAGCTTTCTCGAGCTCGGCGTCGACGTTAGGCTTCTCCACAAGGATTGAGATCGCTTCATCAAGACAGCGAGAAACGAATTCGACCGGGACATTCGGTTTGAGAAAAGGGAAGGGCAATGTGACGCGTTCTGACCATAAAGCGATTTGACCTAATGCGTCTTCAGGCAGAGCCACTCCATCAATCTGGGAGTCGCCGACATCCAGAAACACATCGAGAGCAAACTGCACTTCTTCATCTCTTGGGTTGTATTTAAGCAACCTTGAGTGGAATTGATTGATTAACTCTGGATGTCGCGCCAGTGCTGCAAAAACGGCTTTACAGAGCATCTCCCTCTGACCATCCGCGATAAATTGCCTGAGCAGAGACAGGCTCTCTGAGTTGATCTTACCATGATCAACGAACTTTCTGCGTTCACCGAATTTGGACGGATTTATAAAGCTGTAATACCTATCCAAAAATTCGCGTCTGTAGAGTTTCTGAAGTTCCACATCCTGAATCTTGAATGACCATTCAATCAGGCGTTGCCTAAGGTGAGCTTTTTGTTCGGGTGTCTCTAAAGGTGTCGCGTTCTGTTCGTAGCGCCAGATGTGCTCGACTAGGCTCTGCGCCTGCTCCAATAATTCGCTGAAATGTTCCGGACCGTGCTTACTTACCAAATCATCAGGATCAGTGCCCTGCGGCAGTGTAAGGATCGACAGTGAGCGCGTTGGCGAGAGTAGCGGAAGCGCTCGATCGATTGCACGTATCGCTGCTCTTTGGCCTGCCGTATCGCCATCGAAGCATAGGATTGGTATTTCTACCATTCGCCACAACATTTCGAGCTGCATTTCGGTCAGCGCAGTGCCCATTGGTGCCACCGCATCGGCGAAGCCTGCCTGTGCGAGGGCGACGACGTCCATGTAGCCCTCGACCACGATTACACGCCCAGTCTGACGCGAGGCCGGCGCGGCGCGGTGGAGGTTGTAGAGGTTGCGCCCCTTATCGAAGAGCGGTGTGTCGGGTGAGTTGAGATATTTGGCAACGCCTTCACGCTTGCCAAGGATCCGCCCTCCAAAAGCGATCACTCGCCCGCGCGCATCCTGAATAGGAAGCATGACACGGCCCCGAAAACGGTCATATTGCGTACCGTCATCCGTCTCGATCCTCATACCCGTTTCGACAAGCATCTGCTCATCGAAGCGAGCAAGTGCTGTGGGAAGCGCCTGTTTGCTTTCGGGGGCATAGCCAAAGCCAAACTCGCGCAACGTCGCAGAGCTCAGCCCGCGTCCCTTGAGATAGGCGAGCGCCTCTGCACCTTCAGACGATTTGAGGTTCTGAACGAACCAATTCTGCGCTTCGGTGGTGACATCAACGAGGCTGGCGCGCTTTTCAGCACGCTTGGCCGCAACAGGATCTGGGGCTGGGACCTCCATCCCGGCTTCGGCTGCCAATTCCTTGCAGGCATCGATGAAGGAAAGCCCGCGCTGCTCGGTCATCCAGCTGATAACATCGCCATGCGCTCCGCAGCCAAAGCAATGGTAGAAACCTTTTTGGTCGTTTACCGTGAAGCTTGGTGTCTTCTCATCGTGGAATGGACAACACGCCTTCCATTCGCGCCCAGCGCGTTGGAGCTTGGTCGTGCGGTTGATCACGGTCGACAACGTGATACGTGCGCGCAGCTCGTCCTTCCATTGCGGTGTGATCGTCATGCGTATGGTCCCTCTCGGAAAACATGAGTCTTCCAAACGTCATTATGACAATTTTGGCCAATTCTGCAAAGAAGAGTTCTTGGTCCGCAACCTCAACTTAGCCCGAATGTTGTGGCCAATACTGGCCCGCTCTCACTCAGCATGAATTGCAGCGAATTCCTCGCTCGCTGGATCGAGATCGCGGGCGGCAAAGTCGAGCACAAATGGCTCACCGCATTCCGCCACGCTTTCGCGAGGTCGTTCGACTCGCACACTGTCATCAGCGCGCGGCAAATCAGGGTTGTCAACGCGCGCTTGAACAAAGGCGGCATTGCGTCCTGCGTCGAGCAAGGTAGCGCTTTCTAACGTCCAAGGATCTTCCTCTTCGCCGAACGCGACCAACCTGAACACCTCTCCGTCGGTGGTTGTGCAGACGCGAGAGAGGTTTGTTGGGCTGCTCACGGTCAAGGCGAACAAAACCGCGGGGGCTGCCAGAATGACGAATGCGCCGATGGCAATCCGAGATACGTAATAGCCGAGGCTGTGTTCAGTGTCTGAGCTCATGTCATCGGCCTACCATGTCAGAGCAAAAGGTCAATTTCGCGATCAGCTCAATGCTGCTTTTACGAGGCCACTGGCAAGCTTGCCGTCGAGCATGGCGCCATGCTGGCCCTTCAGCGCGCCCATGACTTTGCCCATGTCCTTCATGCCTTCAGCGCCAGTCTCGGCGATGATGGCGGCAATCGCGGCCTTGGTGTCCTCTTCACTCATCATCTGAGGCAAGAATTCCTCAATCACGGCGAGTTCGGCCTTTTCGTTATCCGCGAGTTCCTGGCGCCCGCCGCTCTCGTACATCTCGATCGATTCGCGGCGCTGCTTTGCCATTTTCTGGAGGACGCTGGTCACCAATTCATCGTCGGGGATGTCCTTGCCGCTCGTGCGCTCTTCGATGTCGCGGTCCTTGATCTTGGCGGAGATCTGGCGGAGCGTCGCAGTGCGCTCCTTTTCCTTCGCCTTCATAGCGGTGATAGTGGCGGCCTTGATGTCGTCCCGGATCATCTTGTCATTCTTTCTGTGGATCGTTTGAGCTACGAGCCTCGATAGCCCGAATATGAGCCAAGACATAGGTTGACCACAGGCAAGCGCAAGCCTAGCGACTGAGACTTAGCGACATTGCTGGAAACCAACTCGAAACGGAGCGCCCAATGGCCCCTTCCGCCACCACGCCTGCGCAACCCAATGGTGCGACGGGAGTCCTTGTTCTGGCCGATGGAACGGTCATTTGGGGGCGAGGCTTTGGCGTAAGCGGGGATGCGGTGGGTGAGGTCTGCTTCAACACCGCGATGACCGGCTATCAAGAGGTGATGACCGATCCCTCTTATGCCGCGCAGATCGTCACTTTCACTTTCCCGCATATCGGCAATGTCGGCGCGAACGCGGAGGATATCGAGGGCAATGTCGAAGCTGCCGTGGGCTGCATCGTGCGCGAGGATGTGACCGAGCCTTCCAACTTCCGCAGCATGGAGCGCTTTACCGAGTGGATGGAGCGCAATGGCAAGATCGGTCTGTCTGGCGTCGACACCCGCGCGCTCACCCGTCGCATTCGCCTATCCGGCGCGCCCAATGCGGTTGTGGCGCACTCACCTGAGGGTAAGTTTGACATTCCCGCCTTGCTTAGCCGCGCTCAGGAATGGGCGGGGCTTGAAGGGATGGACCTCGCCATCCGTGTGACCCGTGGAGCTCAGGAGAGTTGGGAGGGAGGCTATTGGAGGCTCGGCCACGGCTATGGCCGAGCAGCCCGCGATGCGACCCCGCATGTTGTAGCGGTCGATTATGGCGCCAAGGACAACATCTTCCGCAATCTGGTGCGGGCAGGGGCGAAGGTGACGGTGGTTCCGGCCCAGACCTCGTACGAGGACATCATGGCGCTATCGCCTGACGGCGTATTCCTCTCCAACGGTCCGGGAGACCCTGCAGCGACCGGGGAATATGCGGTGCCGGTGATCCAAAAATTGCTCGAGGCGGACATGCCGCTCTTCGGGATTTGCCTCGGCCACCAGATGCTCGCGCTAGCCGCTGGAGCCAAAACGGTGAAGATGCACCAGGGCCACCGCGGCGCAAACCACCCCGTCCAACGCGTCGGAGAGGACTGGGGCGAGACCACCGGCCTCGTCGAAATCACCAGCATGAATCACGGCTTTGCGGTGGATGCCGACACTTTGCCCGATACGCTGGAGCAGACGCATGTGAGCCTGTTTGATGGCTCGAATTGCGGCATCGCAGTGAAGGGAAAGAATGCGTTTGGGGTGCAATATCACCCTGAGGCAAGCCCGGGACCGCAGGATAGTTTCTACCTCTTCGAGAAGTTCGTTGGGGGGCTAGGGTGAGCGATCAATCCGAACAGATCTATGCTCAGTTTGGTTTGTCGAAGTTTGACTTCTCGGTTTTGGGCACAGTGAATTTAATTGCGAGGCGCTACAAGTCCGACTTCGAAGAAGATGAATTCTACAAGCGGTTCGGTCCAATTCCTCAGCAACTAGGTTGGGTAACTAGCGCGCGGGTAAGAGAGGAACTAGGTGCAAACAGCGTCGAGACAAGAAAGGCCCTCAACCATCTGGCAATTGATGGATTGCTTGAAACGGAATCGATTGAGTCAGCGAAGCAATACCGTTTGACCCCGCTTGGTTCTCGTTTCCTCGTTGATGCTAAAAGAACCGAGGGTGATGACCAAAGTGAAACGGTAGCAATCGACAATGGAGACAACTTTTCCGTAAGTGTCGTACAGCGCGGCCAAATCTTAGCCTTGCTGAGTGAAATTGAAGATGTCGCCGAGGGTATAACTGACAATGAGACTCGGGCACAGATATTTGGCCTGATTAGGGCGCTCAAAGTTCTACTTGATGTCCCCAACCCACCAAAAGCCGGCATGCTGGCGATCATTCGCGATCCTGCGTTTGCAAATCTTGTCCAGATCGCGACCTTTCTGGCCGCTATCGCAGCGGTGCTGGGGAGTTAGATCTTGATTGTAATGGGGATCTTCCCACTGGTCATACTTCTCGCGGCCCAAAACCCCGCGATGCAGCCTCCTCCGCTCGCCGAGTGGCCGGGGGTTGAGATCGCGGAGGGCGTTGCGTTTCAGGGCGATGGTTCGGTCTCGGTCGAAGTGGGTGCTTCGGGGCTTCCGGTGATTGCCTTCTGGCGACCCATCCTCTTCCGCGAGGATACGGACGAGCCTGTTGCGGGTCGGATGGACTGCCGCGTGGTGGCTGCTGACACGCCATACAGCGAGGCCGAGTTCGACGCTGATGCCAAGCACGATGCCATCGCCGAAGCGCGTGAGCGGCAAGGGTTTCGCGATATGACGCGTCTGCGCGATGTCTCGGACACGCTGTGGCAGCTTGATGTGATCGGGCGGCGCGCCAATCCTCGGCAGCATTACGTGCTAAGTTACATTCTCGTGCGCGACGGCAATCGGATGATCGACATTCGTCGCAATTGCACCTTCATCTATGGCACCGCGATTTCACGCCCCGACGTGCTTCCGCACGTCTATCGGTATACCAAGATCAGCTACAATTTCGAACCCAATACAGGCGAGTATGGTTGAATGAAGAGGCTCCTTGCACCGCTCGCCCTGTTGGCCACGCTTTCTGGCTGCAACATCCTGTTTCCCGGAGATCCCCGCTCTGGCGTCGAGGATGTAGAAGACTGCATTGAACGTCTTGGCGATGAACCACGCTCGGTTTTGTTTGACCGAGTAGGGCTCGACAGCGGACAGGTCATCCCGACCTACACTTTCGACGTGACCAAGATGGGCGGCGAGGATCTTAGAACTCTCATCGTTCCAGGAAGCGATGAAACCGCAGGATCGCGCGCCATGGCGCTGACCAAGAATGCCTCCACGGCGATTGACAACTTCATGCGGCAACCGGTCGATGACAAGGGGGCGTTCTTCTTCGGAAATGACCCTGCGCTCTACCGTGTGCGCGGTGGGCCTGTTGCATTGGATGCTGCTGTCTCGACAGGCTGCGCGCGCCAGCTTCCCGGAATGCGCCTAATCAACGTCACAGCCGATGTCTTCCGCGGCGATCCTCAATCCGAAGACGAGACTTCGTAAGGAATTTGACTACTAATGCCCAAACGCAACGATATCTCCAAGATCCTCGTCATTGGTGCAGGTCCGATTATCATCGGGCAGGCTTGCGAGTTCGATTATTCAGGCACGCAAGCGATCAAGGCGTTGAAGGAAGAAGGCTATAAAGTCGTCCTGGTAAACTCCAACCCGGCAACGATCATGACCGACCCGGAGTTTGCTGACGCAACCTATGTGGAGCCGATCACGCCAGAGATTGTGGCCAAGATCATCGAGAAGGAAAAGCCTGACGCGCTGCTCCCGACGATGGGCGGACAGACCGCTTTGAATTGCGCTCTTGCGCTCGATGAACAAGGCGTGCTCGCCAAACATGGTGTCGAGATGATCGGTGCAAAGGCCGATGCCATCGACAAGGCGGAAAACCGCCAACGATTCCGCGACGCGATGGACAAGATCGGGCTTGAAAGCGCCCGCTCAGGGATCGCCAACACGCTGGAAGAGGCGCGCGAAGTGCTCGAGCGAACCGGGCTCCCTTCGATAATCCGACCATCCTTTACACTCGGCGGAACGGGCGGGGGGATCGCCTATAACAAGAATGAGTTTGAGCAAATCGTGCGCGACGGTCTCGACGCCTCTCCAACGAACGAGGTGCTGATTGAGGAATCGCTCCTGGGCTGGAAGGAATACGAGATGGAAGTCGTCCGCGACCGGGCGGACAACGCGATCATCATTTGCTCGATTGAGAATGTCGATGCGATGGGGGTGCATACCGGGGATTCGATCACGGTCGCCCCGGCGCTGACTTTGACGGACAAGGAATACCAGATCATGCGCACTGCCTCGATCGAGGTTTTGCGCGAGATTGGTGTCGAGACCGGCGGGTCAAACGTGCAATTCGCGGTCAATCCCAATGATGGGCGCCTGATAGTTATTGAGATGAACCCGCGCGTTTCGCGCTCCTCCGCGCTGGCCTCAAAGGCGACGGGTTTCCCAATCGCGCGCGTCGCTGCGAAACTGGCGGTGGGATACACGCTCGATGAGATTACGAACGAAATTACAGGCGCGACGCCGGCGAGCTTTGAGCCGACGATTGACTATGTCGTGACCAAGATCCCGCGTTTTGCTTTCGAGAAGTTCAAAGGCACCGAACCGCTTCTTGCCACTGCAATGAAGTCGGTGGGCGAAGTGATGGCGATTGGGCGCAACTTCCAAGAGAGCGTCCAGAAGGCGTTGCGCGGGCTCGAAACCGACCTCGATGGGTTGAACCGTGTGCCCGATTTGGAAGGCGTTTCCGATGACGTCATCACCGCGGCGATTTCGCGCCGAGCACCAGATCGCCTGCTCAAGGTAGCTCAAGCCATGCGCGAGGGACTCAGCCTTGAGCATATCAACCAGGTTACGGGCTACGACATGTGGTTTCTGCGCCAGATTGCAGCAATTATCGAAGCCGAGCAGCAGATCCAAGCCGATGGCCTGCCGCGCGATGCAGCGGGTATGCGCCGGCTTAAGGCCATGGGCTTTTCCGACAAGCGGCTGGCTACTCTAGCAGTGAGGTCAGTTGGCGTGGCCGGTGGAATGGGCGAGACCCAGGCAAAACGCTCCGGCCTCCTTCACGATGCGTTGCAAGCGATGGCTGGCGCGACCAGCGAAAACGAAGTGCGTGACCTCCGCAACAAACTTGGCGTCACGCCGGTGTTCAAGCGCATCGACAGTTGTGCTGCTGAGTTCGAGGCAATCACGCCCTACATGTACTCGACCTACGAAGCGCCGAGCTTTGGCGAGCCAGAAGATGAGGCCATGCCATCGGATCGGCGCAAGATTGTGATCCTTGGGGGTGGGCCTAACCGGATTGGGCAGGGTATCGAGTTCGACTATTGCTGTGTTCACGCTTGCTTCTCGCTCGCCGAGCAAGGATTCGAGACGATCATGGTCAATTGCAACCCAGAGACGGTCTCTACCGATTACGACACATCCGACCGGCTCTATTTTGAACCGCTAACTGCAGAAGATGTGCTCGAGATTCTGCGTGTGGAACAGCAATCGGGTGAGCTTGTCGGCGTGATCGTGCAATTTGGTGGGCAGACCCCGCTCAAACTTGCGCAGGCGCTTGAAGATGCAGGGATCCCTATCCTAGGCACTTCGCCCGATGCGATTGACCATGCAGAAGACCGCGAGCGGTTCGCCAAGTTGGTCGACAAGTTAAAGTTGAAACAGCCTGACAATGGTATCGCATACACTCGCGACGAAGCAGCAGCCGTCGCTGCCAGGATTGGGTATCCAGTGCTGTTGCGGCCATCTTTTGTGCTCGGCGGTCGAGCGATGGAAATCGTCGATTCCGAAGCTCAGCTTGATGACTACATCAGCACCGCTGTGAATGTGTCTGGCGAGAGCCCCGTTTTGGTTGACCAGTACTTGCGCGACGCGATCGAATGCGATGTGGATGCCCTTTGCGACGGCAAAGAAGTTCGGATTGCAGGTGTCATGCAGCACATCGAAGAAGCTGGGGTTCACTCGGGCGACAGCGCCTGCACCTTACCAGCCTATTCGCTCGACGCGGAAGTCATCGCCGAAATGGAGCGTCAGGCTGAGGCGCTTGCCAAGGCGTTGAAAGTCCGCGGGCTCATGAACGTCCAGTTCGCGGTGAAGGACGGCGAGGTTTACCTCATTGAAGTCAATCCGCGCGCTAGTCGAACCGTTCCTTTTGTTGCGAAGGCAATCGGCCAGCCAGTCGCTAAAATTGCAGCGCGCGTTATGGCTGGGGAGACACTTGCAGACTTTAAACCATTCAAGCGCAGCCTTGATTATATGGCGATCAAGGAAGCGGTGTTCCCATTCGGTCGCTTCCCCGGAGCAGATCCCGTTTTGTCGCCCGAAATGAAGTCAACTGGCGAGGTGATGGGTATTGATGCCACTTTCGAAGCCGCCTTCTACAAATCTCAGCTCGGCGCAGGGATGATGCTTCCGCATGAGGGGACCGTCTTTGTGTCGGTAAAGAACTCTGACAAGCCCCATATCGTACCGGCGGTTAGGCAGTTGATTGAGGAAGGCTTCCACATTGTCGCGACTTCCGGGACCCATAATTACCTTTCTGAGCAAGGGCTTGAGGTGCAAAAGGTAAATAAGGTCGCCGAAGGACAGCCGCATATAGTTGACAAGATTATCGATGGCGAGATCGCCTTGATCTTCAATACAACCGAAGGCTGGCAGTCGCTTTTGGACTCGAAATCAATCCGCCAGGCGGCGCTTGAGAAGAAAGTTCCCTACTACACGACTGCTGCGGCATCGGTGGCTGCAGCGGCAGCAATTCGAGCAATTGTGCCGTCTCAGCTTGAAGTCCGTTCATTGCAGGACTATTATAGCTAAGCTTAAACGCCGTCCTCCCCGACATTTCGATCAAGCAAGGCTGCTCAGCCAAGAGCGGTCGAGGTCGAAATTTCCTGATTTTCTTGGGATTGTTGGGGTGGAGGCCAGACAGAGAAAGAAATGGGAATGGCAACGATGGACAAGGTTCCGATGCTTGCAGAGGGCTATGAGCTGCTGATGGCAGACCTCAAAGCGCTGCGCGAGGAACGCCCCCTGATTGTCGATGCGATCGAAGAAGCACGTGCGCATGGCGACCTTTCAGAGAACGCTGAGTATCACGCGGCGAAGGAGCGTCAGGGGCAAGTCGAAGCGCAAATCGCTGATCTCGAAGACAAGGTTAGCCGCGCACAGATCATTGATCCTGCGAGCCTTTCAGGTGACAAGGTGATCTTTGGTGCGACCGTCACTCTGCTCGACGAGGATGACAGGCCCGTCACCTATCAGATTGTTGGTCAGACTGAAGCGGATGCCTCCAAAGGACGTATCTCTTATACCTCGCCGATTGCACGCGCGATGATCGGCAAGCAGGTTGAAGATGAGATAGAAGTGACTGTGCCGGCAGGCGATAAGTTCTACCTCGTCGACAAGATCGAATTCGTCTGATCTTCGATTGGAATCCCCTCAGTTGAGAGGTTTTTCCATCGCGTAATTGTGAATTGCGATGCTAGCGCCGTCTAGAGCTTCTATTTCGAAGTCTCGGCGGTGCAGAGCTGTATAACCTGCTCGTTCAAAAGCGGGTCGAGCGAGTTCGCTTGCCTCTGTGTAGAGCCGTGGAAGCCCAACTTCGCGACCGACCATCTCTGCCTTGGCAAGCAGCGCTTCGGCCAGTCCTTTTCGCGTGTGTTGCGGATCGCAGTAGAGCATGTCGAGATGGCCATGCCCGACCTCATCCACTTCCAGTAATGTGTAGGCGACGGGAACCGAGAGATCGGCAACGGCGACGTGGATGATCGCGCCGCTGGCGGCACGATCGACGAACCGTGAGGGGCTGGGATGTCGTGCTGCCCAGACTTTTACCTGATCATGGGAGTAGTAGCGCAGACCGATCCTACGGATCGTGTCGAGTGTGATTGCGCTGAGTGCGGTCTCGTCACCAGCCTCAAACAGACGAATTGAGTAGCCCTCTGGCAGGGCCATCAGTCTTCTGGTGTGAGAAGCTTGTGAATGTGAACGACCACATACTTCATTTCGGCATCATCGACCGTGCGTTGTGCTTGGGCCCGCCAGGCGTCAACCGCTGCATCATATGAGCTGTAGACTCCAACCACGTGGACGCTTTCGGGGTCGGCGAATTCGTGGCCACGGGGATCGGTGACGCGGCCGCCCATGACGAGGTGCAGACGCTGTGGTGGGGTCGTTTCTTCCATGGTGTTTCCCTATCCCTTGGGGAGCTGATTGATTTGCGGGCGTCCTTTAACCAATAGCCTGTAGAACACAAGCAAACCTAAGCGTATGTCAGTTGCCAACCTTCTCGGTAAGATCACGAACCGCACGCTCCGCCCGACGCCGCGTCCGTCGCGCGACAGTCCGTGTCTTGTCGGCAGCACTGCCGGCCATATAGCCGGCATCACGGCGAATTTCCCGGGCCTTGGCCGAAGCGTTGTCACCAATGTCCTCGAGCTTGTCCTGGCTCGCCCGCGCTCCGCTCAACGCTTCGTCGATCAGCTTTATTCCATACGCGACCAACGCATCAGCGACGAGCGACCCAAATTTCGAGCTGCGCTGCTTTACCGCATTGCCTACACTCTTGCCTGCGCTTGTTGCAGCGCCGCCCACGGCGTCAGCCGCATTAGAAGCCGCTTGCGACGCGACGCGACGCCCTGGCTTGGTCATTAGGCCGATCAGGATGCCAACTGCGACTGCTCCTCCGACCACCTGGAGCGGATTGGCCTTGGCATAGTCGCCTGCTGTCTGTGCCATTTCACGCGCCGTGTCGCCAAGGGTTCGTTCTGCAATACGGCGTTCGCTTGCTTCGATCTTCATGCGCAATTCGTCGCGCTTTTGATCGGCGGCGGAGGAATTATTGCTCATCATTGTCTCCGGGTGGTTCAGAAGACGGGGAAACGTCTGCATCTGAGGTAGTATTGTCCGGCTCTGAAGGTTCGGCAAGGGGTTGATCGGATTGTTCGACGTTACCCGCGTCCGGGGCGCTGAGGTCATCATCAAGCTCAGCTTCGACTTTGTCCACGACCCGGCCCAATGCTTCCATAAGCGGCTCACGCCCAAGCCATAGAATGAGAAAACCAACAAGCGCGGCAATCACTCCGCCATTCCTGCCGGCTTTGTCCTTCGCTTGCTCATAAACATCGATCGCGCCATCACCGATGCGAGTTCCAACCCGGCCCGCCACACCTTTGGCGGAGAAGGTTGTTCGGGCGTGCTCGATGTCGGCCATCAGTACCGATTTGGCTGCATCGCGAAGGGCGCGGTCCTGCGCGAACTGCTCCTCAAGCTTGCTCACTGATCCGCTCCGTCCTCGGGTGATTCGAATAACGAACCCAGCTTCTTTGTGCGCCTTACGGCCATCCAGGCGAGTAGGCCAACCAAAGCGAGCAGGCTGCCGACGACGATGGCGATCGCGCCCCAGATCGTCACCAATGGCTCCAATGCAATCACGAGTCCGACCGCCAAAGCGAGGAAAGTGATGTGAAGTAAAATGAGAGCAACGATGACAAGCAAGAGCGACGTGCCGACCAGCTTACCGCCCAGTTTGGCACGGGTCTTTTGGAACGCAATTTCGGCCTCGGCATAGGTTCGCCCATCATCGATGAGCGCGCCCAATTCTTCGATCAAAGAGTGACCAGAACTAGGAGGCGACACGCTAGTTTTGTCGTTTGAGCCGACGCTACCCTTGTCGACATCCGGCACATCTGAGGCGGGATCAGCTAGGTGTTCCGCGCCCGATTGCCGGTGTGCCTCATTCATGGATCAGTCCCTCAAGCGCCCGCTTTCATGCAAGCCGTTGCAGCCTCGCTCTCAGGCTTAACGCGATCCTCGGAACAGGCGGGCCAACAAAAAGCCTGCAACAGCTGCAATCCCGACGGCAACCGCCGGGCTCTTGCGAACCATTTCCCTCGCATCCTCACCGAGTTCCTCGACGCTCTTGGCTTCGAGTTTAGCAGAGGTCTCCGCCAAAGAGCGCGAGGCTGAGCGAGCATAGTCGCCGTACTGTTCTCCAAACCGGTCATCGATCTGTTCAGCGGTCTCTCCAACCGTCTTGCCAAGCGAAGCGATCGCGTCGCTAGCGGCGGTCTTGCCATCGTTGGCCAATTCGCCGGCACGGGTGCGAGCTTTCTCGCCGTAGACTTTTGCTTCGCTCATCAAATCGTCTCCTCTGGATTTGGCCTGCTCACGGTAGCCATCGGCGCGCGTTGATGCCTCATCGCGCAACGCAGCGGCGCCTGCCTTAGCTTCTTCGAGCGCTGCGTTGAACCGCGTCTTCGCTTCGGCCGCGCCTCCGCCATTGGTCTTTGCACTAGCCTTTGCCGAGGTCGCGCCGGTCTTTTTCGGCGCTGCCTTGCGAGAAGAGGTGGTCTTCCGGGTCGAACCCTTAGCAGAGCTCTTCGCAGGGGTCTTTGTCGTCTTACGTTCGGCCATAGTCTCTTTTTGCCCTTCCAGTGCGCGATTTTCCAGAGGGAATCTGCGCGCCTTGCCTGATTAAATTCGTTGCCGCTTGCGCCGCCTTGATCCGGCGAATAGGGGTGCGCGCACAAGCTGCTTTTGATCCTGCACACCAGTATACTCATGGTGTCTTACCCAAATATAACACTTTCCGGCCGGAGTTCAATATGACCGCGATTATCGACATCCATGGGCGCGAGATTCTCGACAGCCGGGGCAATCCCACGGTCGAAGTGGATGTGCTGCTCGACGACGGAAGTTTCGGCCGTGCTGCTGTTCCGTCTGGTGCCTCGACCGGAGCTCATGAAGCGGTAGAGCTTCGGGATGGTGACAAGGCGCGTTATTTGGGGAAGGGCGTTCTACAGGCGGTTGAGGCGGTCAATACCGAGATCCGCGATCTTCTTATTGGAGCCTTCGATGCTGAAGATCAGCGCGACGTAGACCTGTCGATGGTTGCCCTTGATGATACGCCTAACAAGGCACGGCTCGGTGCGAACGCAATCTTGGGCACTAGCCTTGCCGTAGCCAAAGCGGCGGCCAATGCGCGTGGCTTGCCGCTTTATTCGTACATCGGTGGTGTCTCTGCGCATGTCCTCCCAGTACCGATGATGAACATCATCAATGGTGGAGAGCATGCGGACAATCCGATCGACATCCAGGAATTCATGATCATGCCGGTTGGTGCCGAGACGATTGCAGAAGCTGTGCGCTGGGGCAGCGAGGTGTTCCATACGCTAAAGAAAGGCCTTCACGCCAAAGGTCTTGCGACGAGCGTCGGGGACGAAGGAGGTTTTGCCCCTGACCTCGCGAGCACTCGTGTTGCCCTCGATTTCATCATGGCATCGATTGAAAAAGCCGGCTTCACACCAGGCGAGGATATTGTCCTCGCGCTCGATTGCGCAGCGACCGAATTCTACAAAGACGGCAAATACGAAATCTCAGGCGAGGGCTTGAGCCTCGATGGCGCTGGTATGGCCGATTATCTTGCAAAGCTGTGCGACGATTACCCGATCCGCTCGATTGAGGATGGCATGGACGAGGATGATTTCGAAGGCTGGAAAGCGGTCACTGATGCAATCGGAGACAAGGTGCAATTGGTTGGTGACGACCTGTTTGTGACCAATCCTGCGCGTCTTGCTGACGGGATTGAGCGGGGTTTAGCCAACTCGCTGCTCGTGAAGGTCAATCAGATTGGCACACTGACCGAGACTCTTGCAGCGGTCGATATGGCGACACGCGCGCGTTACACTTCAGTCATGAGCCACCGTTCAGGTGAGACTGAGGATGCGACCATTGCTGACCTGGCAGTTGCGACCAATTGTGGGCAGATAAAAACCGGTTCGCTCGCGCGCTCAGACCGGCTTGCCAAATACAACCAGATGATCCGTATCGAAGAAGAGTTGGGTGATAGCGCGGCCTATGCTGGGCGCGGCTGTTTCGGAGCGTTATCGGCCTGAATTGATCCCAATATTCGATGCGCCCAGAGCCGCCCTCTCCACAGGGGTTGGGAGAGTGCAAGCTCCGGGCACGCGCCAGAACCGGTGCTACGCAGACAGCCCGGAACTGGCGAAATACTCATCCATCGCTGAAAGACCCAGTTCGGTCAGTCGGACAAGGACACGACGCTGGTCTTGTGGATCATGCTCTCGCAGAACAAATCCATGTTCCGACAACACGCCAAGCCATCTGAGACCCGTGGTGGGCGGGGCGGCAGAGCCGATGCATGCGCTCGAAACCGAAACTGGCTTCTGATCGACATAGGCTATGTAGAGGTCGAGCAGGATGTCCCATGCCGGCTCTCCAAATAGTTCTTCATGGCCAAAGATGCCGGATCGCCGCCGCCGTGTCGAATAAATCTCGCGCGCAAAGTCGGCGTTGGCCAGACGAATGGCTTGATCAGTCTCTGAGCGCCTCTGTGGAGGGTGAGGCGCAAATTTTGATACATGCGGTCCCGAGCGGTCGGCTCTGAGGTTTTTAGTGGGATGCTTTGAGTTTTTGGCAATTCGCCGAGCATGCAACTCACGACTGCTCGACAGTGCTCGCTTAGACTGGGGAGGGCCAACATTCGTTTCCTCTCCGCGCAACTGTGCGGCAATGGCGTTTAGCTTGTTTGCAAGATGCCCAAGGTCGAGGGGATGCTCTGGCTCTAATGGGCGTAATTCAGCCACCATAGTGAGATTGCCTTCAGGCCCACCATTCTTGAAGCCGCTCATGATTTGGTTTCGCCAAATGAGGTGTTTGGAGCCTTAACAATCAGCGCGACAGGTGACGCTGGGGGATGAGCTGATTTGACCAAGTTGCGAACCCGTGACACGCGTTCCTCCCTGAAAGGGGCGGGCACCAAACGGTGAGATCTGACCTTCGATCCTTGCCCCAAGAACAGGATAGCCAAAACGCTGTGGCTGACCATTAAGGGGGAGCGCTTAGGGTTTGTGCTTATGACTGCAGAGCGTTGAATTCACGCGCATTTACTGATGGTCATTCGCGTGCGGTTGCACGAATACTTTGTCACCGTAGCGACAATGTAGGGGCGCCCGTTCGGCCGCGGTTTTCAACAATTTCGATATTGTTGCGGAGTTGGTCGATTGCGGCATCGACATGGATCGCCGCTATGCCCGCGCCAATCCTGTCCAGCGTCTCAAGCGCCATATCGAGGGCGGCGAGGCTGTCATGCAGCTCGCCCAGTTCGTCGACTGATATCTTTATCACGGTATGATCCCATTGTGCGTATCCCGTCGCTGATGCCGATGTCCGACCCGTGACACGCGGCACCGATTATCTAAGCGAGGCATACGGGAAAATGTATCCGGGAAATTACGTGGTAGGGCAACGCCAATATGTCCCCTGCAGTCTGCAGGAATTTCAGGCGCCGAACCGTGACTGCAGATCGTAAAGCGCAAGCGCGGCTTTCGCCGCTTCTCCACCTTTGTCTTTTTGATCAGGAGCGGCACGGACGAGTGCTTGGTCCTCGTTCTCGACCGTCAAAATACCGTTGCCAATTGCGATACCGTCCATGGTCAAGGCCATGATGGCGCGAGCGCTTTCCCCAGCCACGATCTCGAAGTGGTAGGTTTCGCCGCGGATCACCACGCCAATGGCCACAAACCCAGCATATTCCTCGCTCTCAAGAGCAAGGGCGATTGCGCCGGGAATCTCGAGTGCGCCGGGGACAGTCAATATCTCTGCTTGGTGCCCATCAGCCTCTAATGCCGCGCGTGCGCCCGCGATGAGCATGTCATTAAATTGCCCGTAGAAACGAGCTTCGACGATCAGGAATTTTGCCATTGGTGCCTACTCCGCGATCGGCATGAAATCGGTGATGGTGATCCCATAGCCATCCAGCGCGACCAAGTCAGGACGCGAATTGCTTAACAGGATCATGTCATCGACCCCCAGATCAGCGAGGATCTGGGAGCCAATCCCGATATTGCGATCTTGTTCATCTTTGGTCCAAGGACTGCTCGATCCCACGCGCTGGGTAAGGATCACGATCACGCCAGACCCATGCTCACCAACGGCCGCCATAGCACGCTGCAAAGTCCGCTTTCTTGGGCCGGGCGCTCCCAGCACGTCGTCAAAGACCGAGATTGGATGCACGCGGGCGAGGGTTGGTTCGCCAGGCACGACATGGCCCTTCTGAAGAACGTAAGCCTCGTTGTTGGCAACTGTGTCGCGGTAGGTGACCATACGCCATTGCCCGCCATAGTCGCTTTCAAAGGCTCGCTCATCAACTCGCTCGACCAAGTGGTCGTTTCGCATACGGTACGCGATAAGATCCCGAATAGTGCCAATCTTGAGGTTGTGAGTCCTGGCAAACTCGATCAAATCGTCGAGCCGCGCCATGCTGCCATCCTCATTCATGATCTCGCAGATCACGCCGCTAGGGTTGAGACCCGCAAGCCGAGAGATGTCGACCGCAGCTTCGGTATGGCCAGCGCGCACCAGTGTCCCACCATCGCGCGCCATCAGAGGAAAGACATGACCCGGAGTGACGATATCATCAGCGTCCTTGGTCGCATCGATCGCAACGGAAACCGTTCGCGCGCGGTCAGCAGCAGAGATGCCAGTGGTCACGCCCTCTTTCGCCTCTATCGACACGGTGAAAGCGGTTTGCATGCTTTCCTTGTTGTTGCGGCTCATCGGGTCGAGACCAAGCTGATCGACCCGAGATTTGTCGAGCGCGAGGCAGATCAGGCCGCGACCATGCATCGCCATAAAGTTGATCGCTGCCGGTGTTGCCATTTGGGCAGGGATAATCAGGTCCCCCTCGTTCTAGCGATCCTCATCGTCGACGAGGATGTACATTCGCCCATTTCGCGCTTCATCGATGATCTCCTCGATCCCTACGAGGACCGGAATATCATCATTGGAGTCGATAAAGCTCTGCAGCTTGGTCAGAGTGTCAGCGGTTGGGTTCCAATCTGGCTCATTGGCGTCACGCAAAGTGTTTGCGTGAAGGCCGGCGGCACGCGCAATTCCGGCTTTTGTAAATTCGCCCGACGCGATCAGATCGCGGACCCGTGTGATTGTTGATGTGCTCATTTGGTGCGGGTAACACATTTCAGTGTGATTACAAGTCTTGTCTGAATGCTCCGATCTTGGGGGAGCCGCGTTTGTTGCCTGCGGAAATGTTTCTGGTGCTGAACCGGCGCTGCGCGTCGACAGGCTTGAAACTCGAAGAGTGCTTAGGGGGCAGTCGTAAATATCGAGAAAAATTGCAGAATTAGGATGTTCTTCGAGCATCGGAATAGAGCGCTCGGGCCACTCAAGCCATGATGAGAAACTCTCTCGAAAGCCATCCAAATCATTCTGATATTGCTCGATAAAAAGTCCTGAAGGAGTTTGCTCAAGCCGTGCTGCTCCCAACCCGTTGAATGCACTCTGCCCGGCCTTGCTGAGCTTTACATTGATCAGATTAAGAACCTCATCCAACGAGCGAGCCTTGCCACTGCTTGCGTAGAAGATCGAAGAGTTTGCTCGAGCAGCGCGCAAGAAAAGCGGAGCGGCCGTCAGCTCAGGATTATCGCGCCACGAGCGAAGAAATTTTGATGCTCCACCTGAGCCCAGGAAGTGCGCCAAGTAGAGCTCAGTGTGGCTTGCATCTCGGCCCAATACGGAACTGAGCAGCAATGCGTGGTCTCTTGTGTAGGCAGCAGCGAGCAACGCGGAGGCCTTAGGATCCCGGCGCAATGCAAGTGAGCTTTTCTCGTTTTCTAACTCATCGCCGAAGCGATACGCAAACCCGTACTCATCTCCGTATAGCTCCAGTCCGCGCAGCCACGTACCCTCGATGAACTGGAATAGGCCGGTGGCGCTTGAGCTACTCGCCTCCGCGTCTGGATCGAGTCGCGATTCGATCTCAGCTTTGGCAATGAGATATTGGAAATCGACGCCGGTGGCTGCCGATGCTTCGTGTATCGCTGCGATCACGCGATCTTCAGTTGCCCTTTGGTGCCAGTCAGAAAATATATAGTGATCAGCTGGTTGTGCCGGACTCTTTCGATCGGTGTTGAGGTGGCTTGATCCATTCTGCCAGACACGCGACTGGGCTTGCGCGTGCGCGGCAAATGCCATCACAAGTGCAAGAAAGATGGACAGGTATAAACCCGGAGGTCGCGACATAATTTTCGCTTACCAAACCGATGGTTAAGGCAATCCTCACGTCTGCGAGAAAAACACGTCGCTGCGCCTCAAATGAGCAATGTGTGATCAGCGGTCCAATAACGGGGAAATTGGTGGACGCACTAGGGTTCGAACCTAGGACCCGCTGATTAAGAGTGTGCAGCCTTCTTTGTCCCTATTGGACCACATAGGTCCCTTTAAGTCCTCAAGGCACTGATTTTAGTCGTTTTTTGATTTCTTGAGCGTTACCGTAGGTCCTGACAGGTCCGTCCTGGCATCTTACAATACTCTTACAGGAAACGCTGATGCCCAAGCTCAAGCTCACCAAGACCAATATCGACCGGGTACGCAAGACCGGAGCAAAGACTGAATTCTATTGGGACACAGAGACCAAGGGCTTCGGCCTTCGAGTAACGGCTTCGGGCGCTGCCAGCTTCATCGTGCAAGGTGTGGTCAGGGGGACGGGCAAAGAGGTGCGCATGACCATCGGCACCTATGGCGCTTGGACCGTGGATCAGGCCCGGCGCAAAGCGGAGCAGTACAAGCACCAGTTTGAGGACGGCATAAATCCGCGGGAAGCAGCGAAAGCCGATGCCGCCATGCGGGTAACGCTTCTGGAGGTGCTGGAGGCTTATGTCGCTCGACCAGGCAAGCTGAAAGCTGGCACCGCTGCTGAATACACGCGATTGGTGGAGCAGGCGCTAAGTGCATGGCTAGATAAGCCGATTGCGGCCATTACGCGGGACATGGTGCAGGCGCGGCACCGGGAGCTTGTCGAGGGCGGATTAAGTGGCCAGCGCGGCGCACCAGCCAGCGCAAACTCGGTGATGGTCACGCTGCGCATCCTTATCAACTTCGCCAACCGCCAATACCGCCGCCTCGATGGCAGTCCGCTGATGACGCACAATCCGGTTGAGGTGCTGAAAGACCATTGGGCACCAATTGGATCGCGCACCGACCGCTATATTGAGCGCAACAAGGTCGGCGAGGTTTGGAATGCGCTTCATGTGGCACGCGAGACGGCTCGGACGCGCGATCAGGTTGCAGGCTTCGATCTGACTTTGTTCGCCATGCTGACCGGAGCAAGGCGCAGCGAGATGACCACACTGACATGGGATCGGGTCACTATCGACGATGAGAACCCTCGCAATTGCTGCTGGTATCTGGATGACCGCAAGCGTGGGGACCCTATCTGGCTTCCGCTGTCTTCGCAGGCGGTCGCCCTGCTCAAATCGCGTCAGGTTAACAATAACGGGGAAGGCGAGGGCAGTCCCTATGTGTTTCCGACTTGGAGCAAGACAGGCCATATCACCGATGCGCGTGCTCCGATGGAGCTAGTCAGCGAATTGGTTGGAAAACATCTAAGCCTGCACGACCTCCGACGCACCTTTACCAACATAGCGATGCGCGATTGCCTGATTGAGAAGTTCCGGACTGACCTGCTCACAGGGCACAAGCCCGCTCAAGAAGACGTCACATCGCGCAACTACCTTGACCTTGCGCGTTTGGATTGGCTTCAGCCTGAGGTGCAAAAGATTGGTGGCTGGATTGAAAGCGAGGGCAAGATAGCTGCAGCCAAGGCAAGCGGGGCAAATGTGGTGGTGCTGCACGGGTGACAGCGGCCCACAGGGGGCGCACAAGCGTGAAAGTGCATGGGGGTGCCAGTGTACCGGCTCTGCTGCTGGAAAACGCGCTAAAGCGGCCCCCAGCTGAAAGGCAACGGTTTCCAAACCCCACGATCACTTTTTTGAATCATCCCCGAGATCGCTTTTTTGAATCGCATGGCGGCTGCCCTAAACTGGTTGCGATTGGAGATAGAGAGATATGACTACCTTGAGTGGCGATGCAAAAGAGGTGATTTATCGAAATCAACTCGTCTCGATTGCATTGAAGCAGGGCTACAACGCATATTTGCCGGTCTACGACAGCGGTGTAGACCTTATACTGCATCGGGAAGAGGATCGCGATACGAAGCTTGTTCAGCAAAAGGCACGCTGGACGATCGACAAGAAGTATATAGGTCGGGACATATGGATCGCATTTCCCGATGGGGAACAGTGGTACTTGGTGCCCCACGATGAACTGCTGATACTCGGAAAACGCCACACCAAAACGCAAAGCTGGGACAAAGGCCTATATAGCAAGTCGCCACTGAGCAAGCAGGACAAGGAGCAGCTAGCTCAATATCTGTTTGGATGACGTCCTCGCTCTAAAAAACGGCTAAATCTTCTTTCAATTTTTGTTACTTTATGTAGTCTCATCCAAGCCCTAGGTACATAACCAGAGGCGCCTATCGAGCTTCGTTATTGAAGCCGTTCACCCCAAGAACCTGCTCTGGGTAAACCGCAGGCTTATCGCCTGCGTGACCCCCTGTGGCGTGCAGGCACAGTTGGGTGCTCCAATGGACAAATTACTCACTACCAAAGAAGCTGCGCGCATCTTAGGGATCGCGCCGAAAACTCTCCGAATGTGGCGACTAGCCGGCAAAGGGCCATGTTATTTGAAGCTTGGCGCGACGCCCCAAGCATCTGTGCGATATGACCACACAGCCCTACGAGCTTGGCTTGCAGAGCGACAGTTTTCGAGCACTTCAGCCGTTTCAGTCGGTACTTCACCCAAGCCAAGAGAGCGGCAATTGACTGGACTGAATGCCCCGAAAACTCGCCCGGCAAAATCGTGCTGCGGGATTGACGGGCCAGATGGAGTGCAGAAGCCGAGATCCGGGGTGTGCCCGAGGGAGATACGGCGTGGTTGATCTGCGATTCCTCCATGAGAAGGCACCAGCTGAGATCGCTGCAGAAGTTCAACAAGAGGAGGCAAAATTGGTGCGGGCGGCGCTTGCGCAGCAGTCTTCCACCCAAAAAGCCCATGCAACCGGAAACCCTCTCAATGCTGATTGCCAGCTTGCATTCCCCCCAGGTTTCACTGGGCTGATTGCACGCTTTGTCTATGACCAAGCACCTCGTCCGGTGGCCGAGGTAGCAATTGTTGCGGCTCTGGGCGCGATGGCTGGGATTGCAGGAAGATCATGGTGCATATCGGATACTGGGCTGAATCTCTTTGTTATCCTTGTCGCGCGCTCGGCGATAGGGAAGGAAGCGATGCATAGCGGCATAACGATGCTGGTCCGCGCTGCTTCCTCACAATACCCCCAGGTCGCTAACGCCTTCGATTTTAGCGATTATGCCTCCGGACCTGCGCTTGTGAAAGCCTGTGCTCAAAGGCCCTGCTTTGTGAATGTGTCGAGTGAAATTGGACACAAATTCTTAGCTATGGCGAAGGATCGCGAACAAGCGGTGCGTAGCTATCGGAAGGCGTTGACCGATCTATATTCGAAATCGGGACCACACAGCATCGCGGGCGGGATAACCTATAGCAACAGGGATGAGAACGCTGCTTCGGTGCACGGCGTGGCGTTCAGCCTAATAGGAGAGACGACGCCAACTAATTTCTACGAGTCGATCACATCGGCCATGATGGGCGATGGCTTTATGTCCCGGTTCTGCGTCATTGATTACACCGGCGAACGCCCTGAGGAGAACCGAGAACGCCTAAAGGAGCCCCACCCTGAATTAGTCGCTCACTTTGTTGAAATAGCGAGGCAGGCCGACTTGCTCAGCTCTAAAGAGAACTTCATGCAAGTCATCGTCGATACGAATGCGCAAACCCTACTGGATCAATTCTCGCTCGAATGTGACCAACATATTAGGGCTGCAGGCGATGATGAGGGGAGAAGGCAACTCTGGAACAGAGCCCATCTCAAGGTCCTTCGTGTCTCTGCCTTACTAGCGGTGAGCGACTACCCAGCGGCACCGACAGTCAATTTGAAACAAGTTGAATGGGCGATCACGCTAATCAGACACGGCATTTCGGCCTTCGAACATCGCATTCGTGCTGGCGATGTTGGTGAGGGCACGGATGGTGGGCGTGAGCAGAAGGTGCTTGATCTTTGCAAAGAGTTTCTGTTCTTACCTGCCGGCAAGATTCCAGGTTGGCTCAAGCACGCAGGCAAAATGCAGCAAGCGGCCATCATCCCACGCAAGTACCTTCAGCAGCGAACGCAGCGTCTTGCCGCGTTTGAAAAGCACAGACTTGGTCATACCGCCGCTCTCAACTTGGCTATTAAGACTGCGATCACGAACGGCAATCTAATGGAAGTCAACAAAAGCAAAGCGGCTGAGTTGTATGGCTATTCCGGGCAGGCCTATAGGCTGCTGAGTTCCAACTGATTTTATGACATGGCGGGGCTACCAGTGTGACTTAGCTAGCCACGCAAGCCCCGCCAGTTCACAATTTACAGATGAATGTAGCCACAATTAGCGTTGGGGTGGCTAGCGCTGCAAACTGCAGAAAATCAACATACTTAGTACTGCAAGTAAGGAAAGTTAGCGCGTTAGTCTGGGCTGCCTAGGAGGAATTGTGTCGGGCTCGAATGCGCGCGCTTTGCTGGGCTGCGTAGTGAACGGGGCTAACTGCTAACATGCTTACTTGGTCTAAGCGCTATTGGGCTTTGTTCTTTCGAGGTCGGCATCATTGGCTTCGACCCATTCTTCTAATTTTACAATTAGTTCAGACCAAACTGTGTTGTACTCATGGTAGAAGGTCTCGATGCAAAACATCATCTCGTCCAGATGTCGTCCCCCGAGGTTCTCCATCCAAAGATTTGAGAAAGTGGTCTCGTACTCATCATAGTCAGTTTTTGAGTAACCACACATTAGCCCCTCGTAGTTTGGATGGGTGCTCTCTGACAGGCCCGTGTATAGCTTCATGATGCCGGGGTATCGCTTGTCGCATTTCCCTAATACGGTCAGAATATTGATTGCTAAGGGCATCGCATCGTTGTTGCGCGACCCCAACAAAAGCACGGCAGTCTTTTCTGAGAAAGTATGGAAGTCTACCTTTCCATCGAGCACATCTTGCATCAGCATATTTAGGAAGGTGAGCGTCGCGAGTGTTTCAAGCCCACTTCTCAGTAGTGTTCGGGCACCAAGTCCATGGCCCTGCTTGTAAAGTGCATGCGATTGGACCAGCACATCATGCTCGCGCCATAGGGTGAGCTCCCTTAGCATCCATACCCGATAAAGGGATTTCCATTTATATGCGATTGCGTTCCGGGAAATGAGCCCGGCGAGAGGAATACTCTGAAATAGTGATCCACCCCAGTTGGCTAGATTTTCTTCAACTACGTCCATCAGTGCGCACAAATAGACCTATGCAATTGTGGTCATCAAGACGCGATTGAGCCGACCAACAAATATCGAATTTGTTGGCCTTTCCGATCCACTCAGACCCACTGCATTGATAACATTTAATTTTATTGCGGACCCTCGGGCTGCAGTCTTACGGGGTAAGAGCAAGGTAAGAAATACCCCGAAAGCCATCGCCACATGCCGCACGAAATTGATGATCGCCTGTTGGATCAATTTGGGATCGGGTCGTGACTGCCCAAATCACTCCGCCGTGGCAGACCGGCAAGGTGACCGCTGAACGCCCTTCTGCGAGCGCGAAGCGACCGGCGGGGAATCCGAACTGGTATCCCGGGATGAAAAGCCCAAATCCCGCAGGTCGCCCAAAAGGCACCAGTGCCAGAACAAAGCTTGTTGAACGGATGCTGGAAGACGCGGACGGGGTCGTAGACGCTGTGGTCAGGAAAGCGCTTGACGGTGATGTGGGCGCTGCGGCGCTAATCTTGGGGCGTATTGCGCCGGCGATTAAGGCGCAGATGGAAAGGGTGGAGTTTGCTCTAGACCCAGATGCATCGACCAGTGGCCAGCTTGCGCAGGTTCTTGCCGCCGTAGCCGATGGCGTGCTCGCGCCGGACGCGGGGCGACATATAATCGAAAGCGTCAAGGCGGTCGCGGATGTGCGGGCTGCGGAGGAACTTGAATCGCGGATCGAAGCACTTGAGGCGCGCCATGTTCGCCTTTGATCACCGTGCACGCGCTCAGCGTAAACAGAGGTCCGAGAGTAGCGTCATTCGGCAACCCGCAGCGTGGTCAAATTAAATGCAGAGACGGGCTCTAACGAGGCGTGTACAGCGCCTTGAGGCGGCCTCGCTGCCGACGGCGTCGCCCATCGCTGTCTGGTGCGGATCAATTGACGCGTGGGTGAATGACTGCGTGATCCCCAGCATTCGAGCGGGAAGAGTTTGTCCTAGCGAGATGGTTGATGTCGTAGCTGCCATTCGAAGTTGGGAACGAGATGACTATTTCGCGAATGATAGATTGTCCGAGTGAATTTAGTCGCTAATGAGTTACTGCGCCGCTTCTAAGTGCCATGATTTGACGCGTGCCTGAAATTATAGCCTCATTCGCTTTCTGGTACTTAGCAATAAATGTCTCGAAAGCAGCTTCATCTTTCGGCCAAGGCAGAGCAATCTGCCTAATTTCGTCTGGCCGAACGCGACTATGTGATGCCGATGTGCCTGCCGTTAGTGAGCAAATCTGATCTTGTACTGGCTGCGAGAGCAAGAGGAACGCCAATGCATATGGTGAAATTCCATCAGCCGGTACCAATATTTCGAATTCAGATGAGCAAAGGAGTGGCACGCCAAGGTCGGGCACGACCAACACACGAGGAATCCGTGGATTTATCCTTGAAATGATCACGTTGCCTGGTTTCACCTGAAGGCCAGGAGTGACGGGGGCATATGAACTCATAGAGGGGACATCCAGCATCCCTTCGCCAATCACATGCAGAACACTAATGAAGAGCGTGCCGTCAGAGTAGGCTTGCGACTTCCTTTTTTCCCTTGGTTTGACCAGCTCATCGAGTGGACGGCTTTCAAAGCTGATCTGAGGCGGCAGTCCCACATCGGTTGCCTCAGCAATCCGAAAACGTCTGGGGGTCCAGGCGGCGATTGCTGACGGAGTGATCTCACGCCAAGCGGCAAACGATCCACTGGGCAAAGCTAGATCTTCTTCGGTTTCATATGCCCTCAAAATATTGGGCAACTCGTTCGAACCCTGCGCCCGCTTGAGGGCTACACCTTTTCGTTTCGAGACCTCGAAGCCAAGGTCATTCACTTCCGCAAAAAACACCTTCTGCTCTCGCGAGGGGTTGTCGGTCTTTCTAAAGGCTAGAACTGAGGTCTTGGTCCGCGTTCCTGCTTGGGCGAAAGTCACGGGAGGTAACTCTACGACGGCTATCAACTCTGCGGAGCGGGAAATTAGCTGCCGTACTGCGGCCGCAGCACCCTTGGCCGAGATTACGCTGTCCGGAACTACAACAATACACACTCCACCCGTGCGCAGGAGCGTTAGATACCTCTCGATAAAGAGAAATTCGGAGTCGGCTACTTTGGATGAACCGATACCGGCGCAAAGGGTAGGAAGCGATTTTCTGGAAGACTTCTGAAGCTCTTGAGTATCGAAACGCGCCCCGAAAGGCGGATTGGTCAGTATCAAATCGACGGAGTTATCGAAGTTCGAGATTGGCGTTCCGTCTTCTATCGAGCTGCCGACAAAGATCTGGTCGGCTTCGAAGCCGGAAAAGATCAGGTTTGCCTTGGCGAGCCTGGCCATGCGGTCAACCTTGTCTTGTCCAATAATCAGGGGTTTTGGTATCTCTTTGTTTCGCTGTGAGGCGAACTCATGAACACGATGCCAAGAGACGAGAAACGAACCGACACCGCATGATGGGTCCGAAACAACAAGGCGGTCGCTTCTTTCATCTGAAGAGGCGGACTTTAGTAGTTCCCGCTCCGCCAGTTCGACCATAAATTCGACCACCTCTGGAGGTGTCATATACTGTGCGTCTTCGGTATTGCTACGAAAGTTATCTCGCACGTGATGGCCGAAGGCTTCATTCACGATATCTAACGGATCAGTTGCAGCTAACTGCGCCTCAATTGCGAGACCTGCAGTTTGATACAATTCAAACGCGAGGTCTTCGTCTCCGTCGTCAAATGCAGTTGCGGGGGTGCTACCAAATATTGACCGGCCTTCAGAATCCCCAAACGGTGGAACATCGGCGATGGCGCGGAGGGAGCGATTGACGGCATCAAGCGAAAATGTTTCTTGATTGGCTAGTTCGTTGCTCAGATCAGAGGGAAGGCTGCCGGATGCTTTCGCATATTGAATAGCCATTAGCTTAACCGTTTCATCGAGTTTGGCGTTTGCGTCAGCAATTCTGCCCTTGCGATAAAAGAGCTCCCTCAGCTCACTCAAACTACGGCTGATGGTGTCATATGGACTCTCTAATTGCCGGAGTAGGTCGTTCATGGCTGTCACTTTCGATTAGAATCCATTATGGCGACCACAGGCTGTAATGGCGAACCGCGATGGAGTGCAAGGGATGACCAGCGATCCAATAGCGTTTGGCACAGTTATCAAGGATGAGCGTCGTAAGCGTGGATTATCTCAAGATGGCTTGGCCTCGTTGTGCGGTATGAGCCGGGCATACATTGGGGAAATTGAACGCGGAAAAGTGAATGTGTCTCTTTCCACTCTCGAGGCTCTTGCTCGAGGGTTGAACTTATCATTGGCAGAGGTGATCGAAAGTTATGAGCAACAAGCGCGTTGAGGAAACCCTTAAGCTGTTGAATCAGCATCACGATCAATTCTATGCACTTGTTGAAGTCGCAAGAGAGACAGGTCACCCGGTTCCGATGGACACACGCGGGTGGTCGCAGATCATTGCAAGCGTACTGACGGGGATTAGCGGCCTTGAACGAAAGAAAGGCGCTGATCTTGATGATGGATCGGATGTGAAAGGCGCAAACACCTGGGAGGCAATTGATACTCCTAGGTTCAACGGCGTAATCAAGGCGGGAACGAAGTCGGCGACTTCTGACAAGCTCGAGTCCCTCGATGAAATGCCTTATCTGTTTCTTGTGATGTGGGACCGAACATCAGAAGACAAGGCTCGTTGCCGAATTTGGTGCATCCGAACGCAAGAGGATAAGGCGTTCCGAGATATGTGTGCCGCTTGGTATCAAGCTCGAGAAGACGGAAAGATTAAGAGTACAAACTTTCAGTTGCACCCGCCCCGAGGCCTCGATGCAAACGAGATCCGCAATACCTTTGGCAATCTTCACTACCCGCTTCTGTTATGCGCAGTTCGTGATGAGAACGAATATGTGCTGAAGTCCTACAATCCGGACGTTCTAACGTCCGGTGCTTGCAGTACTGGCGATGACGAAGAAGCCGCGGAGGTACTCGCTGAAGAGGGAGTCGCTGACCTCTTTGAGTAGGTATCGATAAGCATTTCACTGATCAGTCTGAAACAGCAATCGACCTGTTGTGGACGTTTAGAGCACCCCTGCCACTTACACCCGCCTTACACGAAGGTTGGGGGGCACGCTATAAATTGCGAGCCCATTGAGTAAGTTATTGGTTTCTGGGGAGGGAAATGGTGGACGCACTAGGGTTCGAACCTAGGACCCGCTGATTAAGAGTCAGCTGCTCTACCAACTGAGCTATGCGTCCACTATTTTCCGGTCCTTCGGTCGGCCGCTTGGGTGGGCGGGGGCGAGCAGGAACTGAAACGAAGGGGCGAAACCGGTCCTGATCAACGCCGGGCGCTGCATATAGCGAGCCCTCGGCGAATGAAAAGGTTTAATTTACAGCAGGACTAGCTTGCTAACCCGCCACTTGGAGCATTGCGGTTCCAACGATTGACCATCATCAGCGCGCCGATGCAAATCATATTCGTCATCATTGAGGATCCACCGTGGCTCATGAACGGAAGTGGGATACCGACCACTGGTGCCAATCCCATCACCATCAACAGATTGACAGCAACATAAAAGAAGATCGTTGCTGTCATCCCGCTAGCCAGCAAGCTTGAGAAGCGATCGCGAGATGTTCTTGCTACGTTTAATCCCCAGCGCAAGATGATCGCAAAGATTGCGAGGACAAACAGACCACCTGCTAGCCCCCATTCCTCCGCCATGGTTGCAAAAACGAAGTCTGTGTGCGGTTCGGGCAAGTATTGGAGGTGGCTTTGCGAACCATTGTTGAACCCTTTGCCAAATATGCCACCAGACCCAATCGCGATCTGTGACTGAATGATGTGATATCCATCGCCTTGTGGGTCGGCTCCCGGATTGAACATCGTAAGGATCCGTCGCTGTTGGTAGTCCTGGAGCCCAAAGAAATAGATTAACGGAGCGGCGGCCATTGCGGCTAGTCCGCCAAAGACAAACCAGCGCATAGGTAGGCCTGCAAGCAACATGACCACTGCGCCGCCGAACATGATCGCAAGCGAGGTGCCAAGGTCGGGCTGTAGCAAGACTAGTGAGACCGGCAGCACGATGAGCGTGCCAGGTATCAACAGGGCCCTCCAACTTGTGATCATGCCGACCGGCAGTGTCGAGAAGAAATGCGCCAGGACAACAACGATAACCGGTTTCATCAGTTCTGAGGGCTGCAGCACCATAAATCCGAGATTGAGCCAGCGCTGGCTGCCGCCGTTGACTTGTCCCACAATCTCGACGCCTAAAAGCAACAAAAAAACAATACCATAGGCGGGGTAAGTCATAAAGCGCACGAAATCGCGAGGAAGCGACGCGATAACCGACGCCATCAATAATAAGACGCCAAATCGGACCAGATGTGAGGAAGCATATGGCTCCATCGATCCGCCCGCTGCTGAATAAAGCACCGCCGCTCCAAATCCGACTAGCATGAACAGCGGGATCAGCATTCGCCATGGCTGCCGCGCTATAGGCTCTGGAATTATGCCAGCCGTTACGCTCATTCTTGGGTGCCGCGTTCTTCGACCGGCGTCAGTGCATCAGAGTTTGACGCCGAAGATGGATTGACGTCAGTTCTGGGCGCTACAAACTGTTCGCCAATCTCTTGCGTTTGCTCGGCGTCAAGCCTCGCTTCGGCCTCAACCCTATCAAAGATGTCTTCATCGCGCCTTGGAGGAGTTATTACCGTTGCGCCACGCTCTGCGGCGTATTCAGCATAGCGTCTGTCGAGCCGCTGTTGCGCAGTTCCGCCCCACTGCTCTTCGAGAGCGCGAAGAGCATCCATTCCCTTGCCTGGATCGAACAGGAAGGTCATTACATCGCGGGCAATAGGGTAGGCCGCGGCTGACCCGCCGCCATGTTCGATCACAACGGCACCGGCATAGCGCGGCTCCTCCGTTGGGCCGAAGAAGGTGAAAAGCCCGTGATCGCGGAATTTCCACGGACCGGTGCGTCCGTCAGACACGCTGAGCGAGACGACCTGTGCGGTGCCTGTCTTTCCTGCCATCTGAATGTCGGGAAAAGGCAGCCTCCCGCGCCCCGCGGTGCCGGGCCCATTGACCACATCGCTCATCGCTTGGCGGATATAGCTAATATGGTCGGCTTCGAAATTGTAGCTTTCGGGATCAGGTTGCTGCCCGTCCATAACCAATTTGGGAGTGATTTTTAGCCCGGTCGCAAGCCGTGCTGTCATCACTGCAAGTTGAAGTGGGCTGGATAGGTAATACCCTTGGCCGATTGACGCGTTGACAGTGTCATAGGCTTGCCACTCGCGTCCGAACTTGTTGAACTTCCATTCCGGATCGGGAACTGTGCCATAGAACTGGCTTGTAACGGGTAAGTCGAATTCCTCACCCATGCCAAGTTCGCGCGCCATCTCGGCTACTTTTTCAAAGCCGATTTGCTGGGCGAAGTGGTAATAATAGCTATCACAGGACTGGTAGATCGATTTTGCCATATCGACCGTTCCGTGATTGCTCCAGCAATTGAAGAAACGGTTTCCGATCCTGCGTCCGCCACCGCATATAATCGTTTCGTTGGGATCGATCCCGGCTTTCAAAAACGCCATGCAGTGCATCGGCTTGACGGTCGATCCTGGCGGATAGAGACCTTTGAGGACCTTGTTGCGTAACGGCACGCGCTGATCTTCGCGCAGCATTGCATACTCAACCGATCCGATCCCATCAGAAAAGGAATTGGGATCGAAGCTGGGCATGCTTGCCATGCACAAGAGCTCGCCGGTCCAGCAATCCATGACGACTACCGATCCGCTCTCAAGGCCAATCCGGCGTGCGGCATAGTCTTGCAACGGACCATCGATTGTCAGCTGCACCGGATCGCCTTGTACATCGTCGCGCGTTTCGAGGTCACGAACGATGCGACCGCCGGCAGTGACTTCGACGCGCCGCGCCCCAGGGATGCCCCGCAGGTCTGTTTCAAACTGACGCTCGAGCCCATCTTTCCCGATCTTGTAGCCAGGCGTGACAAGCAGGGGGTTGCGATCCTCCTCGTCATATTCCTCTGCATTGGCGGGGCCAACGTAGCCAATCAGGTGGCCAACGCTTGCGCCGGTTGGATAAAAGCGTGAAAACCCCCGCTGCGGAACGACGCCTTGCATATCTGGCAGGCGCACACTGAGCGCGGCAAATTCCTCATAGTCGAGTCCGCTCGCGACCTCGATTGGCGCAAACCCCTTGCTTGCGGCAATCTCGGTTTTAAGGTCGTTGACGCGGTTCGGTCCAAGCTCGAGTAATTCGCCGATCTTGTCGATCATGGTGGCGGGTTCGGAAAGCCGCTCTGGTATGACGTCCACCCTGAAATCTGCGCGGTTGGAGGCGAGTGGCGCTCCATTGCGATCAAGGATCCACCCACGGCGTGGGGGGATGAGCGTCAAGTTCACGCGGTTGCTCTCGGATTCGAGTCGGTACTTCTCGTTCTCAGCAATGGCGATATAGCCCATGCGGACCGCGAGAAGCACGCCGATGCCCATCTGAATTCCGCCTATGACAACGGCGCGCCGATCGAACGTGTTGCGCAAGGTCGATGCGTTGACGGGTGGGCCTGTTCGCTTCGGTCCCGAGCCAAGCGAGAAGAAATTCTTCATCCGATCCTCCGAGATCGCGACAAGCGGAATTTGTCCGCCCAGGCCACGATGCGGGTGAAGAACGGGTAAAGCAGCACCGAAAGCACTACCTGTGGCATTGTCGCGATGACGAGGGGCGCGGAAATCGTGGCACCAGATGCGAGCATAGCGGTGAGAACATAGAGTGTGATGGCTAGACCGGCGGTGAACCAGTCTTGCCAAAATCCACGCCATGGGAAGCGGGTCTCGATCAGCTCAAGCACAATCATCGTCACCGACCATAGCAGGATCGCGCTGCCGAAGGGCTGGCCGCTGACCAAGTCGTCAAATGCCCCGAGTGGGACGCCGATCCACAATGGCATTAGGCCGGGGCGCATGATGCGCCAGCTGAGGAAAACGATATATCCTATTGGCGGGATGGTCGGCATGATATCGGCCAGGAAGAACCCTGGTATCAGA
Organism: Pseudomonadota bacterium; assembly: GCA_039039885.1. Taxonomy (GTDB): domain Bacteria; phylum Pseudomonadota; class Alphaproteobacteria; order Sphingomonadales; family Sphingomonadaceae; genus Erythrobacter. The sequence continues at coordinate 114,024 of JBCCPG010000001.1, forward strand.
GATCCCAGCATGATGGTGACGTAATGCACCGATCGTGCGCGCCAGGGGGATTCGACGCGGTTGATGGCTTGTCCGCCATATGCGCGGCGCTGCACCGGTGGGCCAAGGCGATCAATCAATCGCTGACCTCCGCTTCGGTGAGCTCGACCCGATCGAGCACTTCGGAAGCTTCGACTGCGGTGGGCTCGTAGATCGGCTCAACCACGACGAAATTAGTGGCTGAAGGCTCGGCTATAAGTTGTGCGATACCCCCATCGAGTGAGAGCTCCGAGAGAACGGCAACAGCAACACCAGGACGGTAATAGCCGCCGGCGCCGCTGGTTACAAAAACGTCGCCGACTTCGAGAGGGTTCAACCCAAGATTGATAAGCCGGATCCGCAGCAAACCATCGCCGCGACCTTCTGCGAAGGCGACGGTTTGGTCGGACGCTCTGCGCACCGGAAGTACGCTCTCGGTATCGGTCAACAGCAGTACGCGTGACGAGCCGAGTGACGTTTCTAGGACCCGCCCGATGACTCCTCGTTCTGAGTGGATCGGCATCCCGATCTCAACCCCATCCGACGAGCCAACGCCAAGATAGGCAAAGCGCCTTGCGCTAGAAGAGCTTGAACCGACAAGACGGGCGGTTGCGACGGGTTCCACGGTTTCACTGGCCAGACCAAGTAGAGCTTTGAGACGCCGGTTTTCAGCTTCTACGGCTTGAGCTTCGGCGAGACGGATCCGCGCTATCTCAACCTCTTCGCGTAAAGCGGCGTTCTGGCTTCCCGCCCGCCAATAGCCTGATAGCGATGCCCAAAAGCCATGACCTTCACCGCGCACGGCGCCGGTCACTTCGCCAACTGGGGTGGTTACGTCACTCGCCGCGCCACGCAATGGCTGCATCGCCATGGGCTGCCATAAGGAAAGTGCCAGCAAGGAAAGACCAAGTAGAGCGCCGAGGGTCGCGAACAAGTACCCGGTAAACACCGAATATTGCTGCTTCCGCGAAAAACTCGATCGACGCGATGATGGCGGCGCCACCGTTCAAATCCCTTGTTTGTGTTTCTCCCGCGAGCTGTTGCGAGTGAAAGGCTAGTTATGCTGACATCAAAACGCCGCGAAAAACTGGGTCTTCCATGGCTCGACCCGTGCCTACAGCGACGCATGTAAGTGGATCTTCGGCGATTGACACTGGCAGACCGGTCTCTTCGCGAAGATGTTCGTCCAAGCGGCGGATAAGAGCGCCGCCACCGGTAAGCACAATGCCCTGATCGACAATATCTGCAGCCAATTCAGGCGCAGTGTTCTCAAGTGCGATACGCACGCCCTCGACAATAGCTCCAATAGGCTCTGATAGAGCCTCTGCGACATGTGCCTGATTGATGGTGATCTCTTTGGGGACCCCGTTGACGAGGTCACGGCCCTTGAGCGTGATGCTCTCACCGGCTCCATCTTCGGGAACAACGGCGATGCCGTAATCCTTCTTGATTCGCTCAGCCGTACTGTCGCCGATCAACAGGTTATGGTGTCGTCGCACGTAAGAGACGATGGCTTCGTCCATTTTGTCGCCCCCGGTGCGCACAGAGGTCGTGTAAGCAAGTCCGCGCAAGCTGAGGACAGCCACTTCGGTCGTGCCGCCGCCAATGTCGACCACCATTGAGCCCACAGGCTCTGTGACGGGCATATCAGCGCCAATCGCAGCTGCCATCGGTTCAAGAATCAAATGGACTTCGGAAGCGCCCGCATTTGAGGCAGCATCGCGGATCGCGCGCTTTTCAACCGAGGTAGATCCTGAGGGGACACAAATCACGATCTCGGGATATCGGAACAGGTTCTTGCGACCATGCACCTTGCGGATGAAGTGCTTGATCATTTCCTCTGCGATTTCGATGTCGGCGATCACGCCGTCGCGCAAAGGTCGGATTGCTTCGATCGTATCCGGGGTCTTGCCCATCATCATCTTAGCGTCGTCGCCAACGGCTTTAACTCGCTTGATCCCGTTGATCGTTTCAATCGCGACCACCGAAGGTTCGTTGAGGATGATGCCTTGGTCCTGGACATAGACCAGTGTGTTCGCAGTGCCGAGGTCGATCGCCATATTCTGCGAACCGAATTTGAACAGGTTGTTCCAGAAGCTCATTCTTGTGTTTTTCCGTTACCTAGATCGGGTTTGCCGTTCATGCCTGACAGGGGCAGTATCGCCAATCGATCCCAAAATTGACACGACTTCATGTCGCCTAGCGAAAGCTTGCTAAAATTGCTAAAATTTTTGTTGACGAGAATGCGTATTTTCCCCGGTAGCCCTCGAATTTGCGGCAACTGAGGGCTAGCTTGCGACAAATGCCCGTAATTCGCCGTCTTCCTAGTGATCTTGTGAACCGCATCGCCGCCGGTGAAGTGGTTGAGCGGCCTGCTGCGGCGCTCAAAGAGCTGGTCGAGAACGCAATTGATGCAGGCGCCCGGCGAATCGGTGTCGCGCTAACGGATGGCGGGCTCACGCGGCTTGAAGTGACTGACGACGGATGCGGGATGAGCTCCCAAGAGATGGCCCTCGCGCTCGAACGACATGCGACTTCCAAATTGCCCGACGAAGCGATTGAGAAGGTCACCACTCTTGGCTTTCGAGGCGAGGCGTTGCCGTCTATTGCGAGCGTGGCTCGAATGACGCTTGAGAGTCGGGCCAAGGGCGCAGCTGATGGCTGGCGCATCGTGATCGATCATAGTGAGATAGTCGAGCAAGGCCCGGCGGCCTTGCCGGTCGGAACTCGCGTTAGGGTTGAACAAATCTTTGCCAAGGTTCCAGCCCGGCGCAAATTTCTGCGCACTGGGAGAAGCGAGTATATTGCTGCGCTGGATATAGTCCGCCGGCTCGCAATGGCACGCCCGGACATCGCTTTCACGCTTGAAAACGGGTCGGAGGGCAAAAGCCGGAAGGGTCTCGCTACGCAGCCCGACGAAGCGCTCGCAACACGTGTCGCGCAGATCATCGCGCGGGAACTCAAAGACAATGCGGTTGAAATTGAGTTGGTGCGCGAAGGACCGCATGGGTCAATGCGGCTGACCGGTATTGCTGGCCTTCCAACCTACAATCGCGGTGTCGCGGACCACCAATATCTTTTCGTCAATGGTCGCCCGGTCAAGGATAAGCTGCTTACCGGGGCGGTGCGCGGGGCCTATTCGGATATGCTTGCGCGCGATCGCCATGCGGTGCTCGCGCTATTCCTCGAAGTCCCCCCTGAAGATGTCGATGTGAACGTCCATCCGGCTAAGACTGAGGTGCGCTTTCGCGATGCCAAAGGGGTGCGCGGATTTATCGTCTCAGGCCTCAGACAGGCGCTGGCAACCGGCGACAGGCGCAGTGCGCAAGGCCCGGACCGCGCAGCGATGGGACGATGGCAGGCAGAACCCATTGGTGAAGAAGCGCCAGCGCTTCGATCGATCTTCGACGGGCGAGATTGGACAGCTCCGCAAGAACAACCAAGCTATGGTGTTGCAGAACCGCGTCGCGATTGGGCAGCGCCGCCAGCGTCGGCAATCGATGCGGCGCTCCCACAAGGAAGAGCGGAAGCTGCCGAAGCTCTCCCCGACAATGCAGATGATTATCCGCTTGGCATCGCGCGCGGTCAGGTCGCTAACACCTATATCATTGCGGAAAGCAAGGACGGCTTGATCCTTGTCGACCAACACGCAGCGCATGAACGGCTTGTGCTCGAAAGGCTCAAGCGATCTGGTGCGGAAGAAGGGACTAAGCGCTCGCAGGCCTTGCTCGTCCCCGATGTGATCGAAATGGATGAGGCCGATTGCGACCGGCTAGAAGGCGCAGCCGAAGGTCTCTCCCGCTTCGGGCTGCAAGTTGAACGGTTTGGTCCTTCGGCGATGCTGGTAAGGGCGGTCCCCTCCGCCATAGCCAAGGCAGACACCGGCAAACTGCTGCGCGATCTTGCTGATGACATTGCAAAGCACGGAAAGCAGGATGAGAGCGGATCGCTTCTGCTGGCAGAGCGGCTCGAATATGTACTTGCGACGATGGCCTGTCACGGATCTGTACGGGCAGGGCGGGTGCTCTCGGTCGCTGAGATGAACGCCCTGCTGCGTGAGATGGAGGCGACACCGCGCTCAGGACAATGCAATCATGGGCGTCCGACTTGGGTGAAGCTCTCGATGGAAGACGTCGAAAAGCTCTTTGGGCGGCATTAAGCACCGATGGACCTGCTGCAGATTATCCTACTTCTAAACGCGATATGGTTCGCGATGGGCTTCCACGCTTTCTACATTCGCCGCCACGTGTTCGGCAAAGTGATGGTGACCAACAAGGCGGATCGCGACAATTCGGCCTATGATGTTGTGGTCGAAAGCGGGCGGTTCATGGGTGGCTTCAATTTTGCCCTTTGCGCACTCGACCTGATGCTTCTGTTCAACTTGGGAGGGTTTGAGAGCGACGCTCAATGGGGAACACTGTTAGTCTTCAATGCACTTGCGCACGGCTCTCAGTTTGCAGGCAATATCCCGATGGCGCTGCAGAACCGTCGCGGAGGAGGATTGTGGCCTGTTTTCGAGGGCGTGATGCTACGGATCTTTGTGATCGATTTTGTCTTGATGGTCGCCAACGCGGCTTTCGCCATTGTCTTGCTGGCTTAGCGCTCCCTCAGCTCTCGATCGGGGCTGACGGGTCGCGAACCTCGATCAGGCCGATACTCTCCATGACCAGCACAAGCTCATCATGCTGGTTGTAGGCTTCAACCCGTCCGTCGAGCAGGCCCATCTCAGGCCGTGATTTTGAGCGACGCTTTGACTTGGTGATCGCCTCGCAGCGCAACACATCGCCGGGATAGACGGGGCGCTTCCATTCCATCTTATCGACGCCCGGCGAGCCAAGACCTGCCTGTTTGATCGCTTTGAAATTGTCGACCATCATCCGCATTACCATCGAAGCGGTGTGCCATCCGCTTGCGGAGAGCCTGCCGAAATGGGTCTGAGCGGCGGCCGCATCATCAAGGTGGAAGGGCTGTGGATCGTATCTGGAGGCGAATTCAATCACCTCGTCACGCGTCACTTCATAGCGGCCATAGCGATTGACCACATCGACCTCGATGTCTTCGTAATAGGTGCGGTCGTCCGTCTGCATCAGCGCGGCCTCAAACGTTCAACTTGAATCGCATCACATCGCTAGCCTCAGCAGCAGCTGTTTTTCCTGCGCCACCGCATTACTAGCGAGGCTTCGGAGCGCTCTTAGGGGCTCGATCAGATCTTCCGCTCGGGCACCCGAATACTGCATTTCCTCAGTATCGGCCCATGCCGACGTAGTGAGAGCGAGTTGGTCCTCTTGGAGCCTGCTCAATGCGCTGAGAAATGCAGCGGGCAGGTCGAAAACCCAGGGGCCCTCTGGCGTAGACATCGCTGCTAGGCAGTTATCGCCTTCCAAGATCGACACGTCGGCTGACGAATCCAGCACACGCCAGAGGCCTGCCAAAACTGAATTATCCGCATTGTTGGTTGTTAGGTCCGGCTTTCGACTAAAGTCTGATACCAAAGTTTCTGCTTCATCGCGGTTCGCAACAAATAAGTCCGTCAGCATGAGGTGTCTCCCTACGATTGCCCAACTAAACGTTGAACTTAAACAGCATGACGTCGCCGTCCTGAACAAGATACTCCTTGCCCTCCTGGCGTAACTTACCCGCTTCACGCGCTGGGCTTTCTCCGCCAAGCTCGACGTAATCTTCGTAAGCAATCGTCTCGGCGCGGATGAAGCCTTTTTCGAAATCCGTGTGAATCTCGCCAGCAGCCTGTGGAGCTTTGGCGCCATCTGGGAACGTCCATGCGCGCGATTCCTTGGGGCCAGCGGTGAAGAAGGTCTTGAGACCGAGCAATTTGTAACCAGCCGTGATGACGCGGGCGAGGCCGCTTTCCTCAAGACCCAATTCTGCGAGGTATTCGGAGCGATCATTTGGCTCCATCCCGACCAGCTCAGCTTCGATGGCAGCGGAAACAACGACCGCCTGAGCGCCCTCGGAAGCGGCTTTCTCGAAAACCCTCTGCGACAGCGCATTGCCGCTCGCTGCTTCGTCTTCAGCGACGTTGCAGACATAAAGAACGGGTTTGGCTGTGAGCAATTGAGCCTGCGCAAAGACACGGGCTTCCTCGTCATCCTTGGGTTCGACGAGGCGAGCGGGCTTTCCGTCTTTGAGCAGGTCGAGCGCTTGCCCCAGCACGCTGGCGAGGGTCTTGGCTTCCTTGTCACCAGCAGTGGCGCGCTTTTCTGCGTTAGAGACGCGCTTCTCAAGGCTCTCAAGATCGGCGAGCATCAGTTCGGTTTCGACAACTTCGGCATCGGCGATAGGATCGACCTTGTTGGAGACGTGCTGGATGTCATCATCCTCAAAACAGCGAAGCACATGGACGATTGCGTCGACTTCGCGGATATTGCCGAGGAATTGGTTGCCAAGACCCTCGCCCTGGCTTGCGCCTTTGACAAGACCGGCAATGTCGACGAAGGCGAGCTGCGTCGCAATCACCTTCGCACTGCTGGCAATAGCGGCAATCTTTTCGAGCCGCTCGTCCGGCACCGCGACCTGGCCGACATTCGGCTCGATCGTGCAGAAGGGATAGTTCGCAGCCTGCGCGGCCTGCGTTTCGGTAAGAGCATTGAACAAGGTGGACTTGCCGACATTGGGCAGGCCCACAATTCCGCAACGGAAACCCATGGGTCGTCTTTCATGAAGCCAATTGGAAAGCTCGCGCCTTAGCGCCGCATGAAGCGATTGACCAGTGTCACTCGCAAAGGCGCACCTCAAATGAGCGCAAGATACGGGAAGGGCGTTCTCTGCCTGATGCAGAGAACGCCCCAAAGACTAAGCCTGGAAAGACTTAGATAATCACTTGGCCTGCTTGCGGCGACGCTTGGTCAACATGAAAGCCGCAGCACCGCCTCCGAACAGCAACAGCGTCGAAGGCTCAGGAACAGGCGTTCCGCCAGAAGATGAGCCGGTTGGGTGCTTGTCAGCTGGCGGCGGCTTGAGCGCCGATGCCGGGCTGGCGGCAATGCCAACAGCCGCGAGAACGATCAGCGCGTGAACCGGTTTGAATTGCATGCTCGTTAGCTCCCAATCTGAACACCGCTCCTCGTTGAGCAACGGTGATGAGTTAAAAGTTAGCTAACGCAAAGTCTGAGATCGGTCTTGTGCCTGATCAGACCCTGTCTCAATCTGGTGCAAAGCCAGCAGGCAATCCTTAACGCAAAGCCATTGTTGCTTCTCGCCAAGGGCGCAGGCCGGCTTAAACGTTGTGAACTGCGTTGATCCAAGGACCAAAGGCAGAGCCCCCGAGCCACTCGACCTGCGTTTTCGCAGAAACCTCATTGATTGCGAGCTGCGGCTTGTTCCCTGGATGAACCGCGCGGCGAAGAGGGCGGGTGCCTGCAGGCATTGCTATAACTTCAGCCATCGCGCGAGGAACATCCATTGGATCGGTCGTGCCACCACCTGTGCGCTGACCCAGCCGTTCGATTAAGGCCGTGTAACCATTGGTGTGCTTATCGTCCGCTCGGCCAAGCAAAGCGAGGCTATTCTCATTGGCGTTTTTCCAGATCATCGTCGGATATCCGCCTGGCTGAATAACGGTTACTTCAATGCCGTGAGGGACGAGCTCATAAGCGAGCGCTTCGCTCAGTGCCTCTAGTGCAAATTTGCTGGGCGAGTATTGCCCATATGCAGGCACAATCACCCGGCCGAGCTGGGAGGAGACATTTATGATAAGCCCGCTCTTGGCCTCACGCATTGCGGGCAGGCAGGCACGGATCATACGCTGCGGTCCGAAGACATTGGTGTCGAAAGTGTGCACCGTCGCTTCCATGTCCTGGATCTCAACCGGGCCCCCATATGAGATCCCGGCATTGTTGATAAGGACGTCGATGGTTCCGCCGCTAATCTCCATCGCCTTGGCAACGCCCGCTTTGACCTGTTCGTCAGAGAGAACGTCGATCTCGATCACATGGAGGTCCAGGCCTTCGGTTTCGGCCAACGCGGTAAGCTCAGCGGCTTCAGGACGAGGCAGATTGCGCATCGTGGCAAAGACTTTGGCTCCCTTTCGGGCGTAGTCCTCTGCGGCAAGCCGTCCGAAACCGGTTGAACAGCCGGTAATGAGGACACTTTTGCCGCGCATATCGGGTTCGACTTCAATTATATCATCTGCGGAGACCGCGGCAGTGGCGGCGAGGGCGGTGGTCGCAGCAGCCCCAGCGAGTAACGTGCGGCGATTGATGTTAGTCATTTGAGAATCTCCAAACCAAACAGGTCGAGAGAGAGTTTAACCGTCTTGCATCCTCAATGCCACATCGCTCATGAACCTCGGGTCGTCGCCCTTGGCGAGCCACTCGGCCTCAGCGCTAACCGCGCCGAGCATCGCTGCCAGCTGGTCTTGCTCAGCCTTGGCGTAGTTACCAAGGACATAGCCGCTAACTCGGTCCTTGTGCCCCGGATGTCCAATCCCAAGGCGCACCCGGCGAAAGTCGGGACCAAGATGCTTGTCGATTGAACGCAATCCATTATGCCCAGCTGTGCCACCACCTTGCTTCACCTTGACCTTGAACGGCGCAAGGTCGAGCTCGTCATGAAAGACGGTGAGCGCGTCCATCTCAAGTTTGTAGAAACGCATAGCTTCGCCAACGCTGCGGCCGCTCTCATTCATAAACGTGGAAGGCTTGAGCAGGAGGACTTTGGAAGTGCCGATACGGCCTTCTTGCACCCATCCTTGGAATTTTTTCTGGATGGGACCGAACTCATACATGTCTGCAATGACGTCGAGTACCATGAAGCCGACATTGTGCCGGTGCAGCGCGTATTTCGGTCCGGGATTTCCAAGGCCTGTCCAGATTTGCATGAGCGCGATGTAGCGTCGCTACCTTGAAAACAAAACACCGGACTGGTTTCCCAATCCGGTGCCTTGGTGATTGCTTGTGAAAACAGAAGTGAAGTGGCTTATTCGCCGCCTTCTTCGCCTTCGTCATCGCCCTTCTGAGCGGTCGCTTCGACCTCATCAGCTGCGACTTCTTCGCCTTCAGCCTCTTCCTCTTCGGTCTTCTTGAGAGCCGACGGAGCGACGAGCGTTGCGATCGTGTAGTCGCGATCGGTGATCGCGCTTTCGCTACCTGCAGGAAGGTTCACTTCGCTGATGTGGATCGAATCGCCAACATCTTTGCCTTCGACCGAGATTTCGATCTGGCCTGGAATCTTGTCAGCTTCACAAATCAAGTCGACGTCATGGCGCACTACGTTGAGAACACCGCCCTTGGTCAGACCAGGCGAGAGGTCTTCACCGATGAAGATAACCGGGATCGAGACCTCGACCTTGGCGTCTCTTGCGAGGCGGAAGAAGTCAGCGTGCGTCGGACGGTCAGTGACCGGATGCAGAGCGACATCTTTGGGCAAAGTACGAACGGTTTCGCCGCCGATTTCGATCTTCACGATTGAGTTCATGAAATGACCGGTCATCAGTTGCTTGACCAGTTCCTTTTCCTCGACGTGAATCGTCGTGGGTTCTTCCTTACCACCGTAGATCACAGCGGGGACCCGACCTTCGCGGCGAAGTGCACGGGAGGCTCCCTTGCCTGCCCGTTCGCGCGCTTCGGCGGGCAAAATGAGAGCGTCGCTCATAACATCGTACCTTTCGAATGCTTATTTCAGTTCTATCGGACCGCCCCGCCTCCAGGGATGACCAGAGCGCCGAAGGCCGCGCACATAGCGGCTCACTGTGAAAACGCAACTTTATTCTAAGCGTCGGACAGAAAATCCGCGGGCTTCGAGCATCGCCGCGAGGCCGTCAGGACCGATAACATGTGCGGCCCCGACCGCAACCAGCGGGCGAGGGCTCTGTGCGAGCGTATCGACCAAGGGGTCGATCCAAGCCTCATTTCGGTCAGTCAGCAAGGCTGCGCGCAATTCGGGGTCGGCCATAATCCCTGTGGTCGTGACATCGCTTAGCGTCACCTCATCCCCCGCGAGCCAAGCTCTGGTAAGTGCGGAAGGGTCCTTGCGAGAGGCAGACCATTCAAGCAATGTGCCTTCGAGCAAGTCCTGCTGGTCGGCGGCGGCAAGTTGATCGAAGATTCCAAGCTGTTCTGAAGCGCTCTCAAATCCGCGAACTTCGCGACTATCAAAGTCTTCGATCAAGACCTTATCGACGCCATTATCAGGGTTTCCCGGTGCTCCAACCCGCGCGAGCATTATGGCCGCTGCCCAATCTTCGACATTGGCAAAATCGGAAGGAGAGTAGGACGAGCTGTTGAGCATGTCCTCTAGAGTGCAATGCAATTCAGGATCTATGCGCAGCTTTAGAGAGCCCATGTCTGGCGTGGTAGCGAGGCTGGTGAAGGTTCCGGCGATCCTTGTGCGATCGTTCAGCTCGGCGACTTCAACATAGAGCAGGTCGGCATCGTTGACCACGGCCTCAATCGCCGCTGTGCGCCACTCGACGCCATCGGGGAGGGCGTGGACGGTGCCAAGCAACCATCCCTCGACCTCCCCTTGCTGGTTGGCGATTTCGAAGATTAACGGGTTTGGATCAGGCCAGTCATCTTCCGCCTCTGGCTTGCCCCAGTCACAGGCCGACAATGCAAGCAATGCGGTGAGGGCGAGCCAGAGAGGGAAGCGGCGCTCCATCACTGGATGCGATCTGTCGCGATACCGCGTTCGGCCAAGTAGTCCTGTACGCTCTTGTCACCTGCGAGATGGCCCGCTCCAACCGCAATGAAGACAGTGCCTGGCTCATCCATTCGCGTATCTATCCATTCGGCCCAGTTGGCGTTGCGTTCATACAAGAGAGCACTAGCGAGCGTTTCATCCTCAAGCCCCTCATTCATGATTTCGGCGAGCCCTTCAGCATCGCCTGCGAGCCACTCGGCAACCATTGCGTCAAGCATGACCTTGATCTCGTCAATCCCTTCAACGGCGGCCATCATGAACTCTACCTGTTTATCGATCGGAAGCCCGTCAAAGATGCCAAGCTGAAATTCTGCTGTTTCCAGCGCATCCACAGGCTTGCCGCCTGACTTTGATAAGATGACCTTATCGACCCCTGCCTGAAGGTCGTAACCCTGTTGCATGAGCGGGAGGAAGGTTAGGGTAAGACCCGCCATCCATGGTTCCAGCTGATCAAACGCACCAGCCGGTACGCCCATTCCACCTAGCGCTGCTTCGTAGGTCGTGAGCTGATCTGCGTCGAGGAGCGAACGCAAGGTGGTGCCATCAGTGAACACACCTTGTGAAAGCGCGAGCTGCTGCATGGCCGCCTCGCTCTGGGGGTCCATCAGAATCTCGGTGACGATCGTGCCAGAAGATTGCAGCGCAGCGTCAATCTCTGCGTCATACCATTGAACGCTAGGATCGAGAGCGTGAACGGTGCCAAACAGATAGATTGTGGTGTCGTCATCAGTCACTTTCCAAAGAGCTGGCCCTTCCGGACCGCTTGGCAAGGTCGTCGCGGCGGTCTGAGCGTGGTCGTCGGCAAAGGCCGGGTTCGCTGCGAGCAACGTGATGGCGGCAAGTGAAGCGGATATTACTGAAGAGGATTTCATGCAGTGTTTCCTTCGTTTTGGGTTCGGGGTTGATGATTGTGAACGAGTAGTGAGTGTAAAAGGGAAAGCAGTCATTTTAATCAAACGTAACGGCGGTAGAGCCAGACGGCGCTCCAGAGTGTTGCGATGATCAGGAAGACAATCATCGGGTCTTGTGCAGGAACCCAGCCCGCACGGGCTGCTACCCACCAAGTTGGTGCGAGGAACAAATAAACATGACCAGCAACCAAGGCTCCATCTTTGTAGGCTGAAGCCTCGTGTTCATCGACTGTGCGCCACCAAATCCAAGTCAGTGGAGGGACGACGACAAGCCAAAAACCAATCGCAAACAGCGCAAAAAACGAACTGACAGGACCGTTCGAGAAGAGCACACTCGTTTCCGGGCCTTCTATGATGACCAGTGAGACCCCTATCGCGACGCCCAATGCCATAAAAACCTGAAGTAGACGGTTCGATTTGCGCGTCGTCTCAGAAACGATTTCGTCGCCGCTTTCAGGCCACAGCCTCAAGCAGGCCAAGCTGACCAGAATAGCGAGGACCGCAGTACCACTGATCATAGCGTAATGACGAAACAATAGCGTTTCATTTTCCAATGCGACAGCCGTGTAGCCAGCCAGATATCCGAGCAGAAAGAGCATCAAGATGCCGCCAAGGCTCGCTATTAGAAGTTTCTTCAACCCGACTGAAAGCCCAGTTTCGTCTTGGTCAGTCATGCGTGTTCTCCGTCTATGAAAATCTCCTCAATGTTCATCTCGAAAAGACGAGCAATGCGGAACGCGAGGGGGAGTGAGGGGTCATGCTTGCCGGTTTCGATCGCGTTGACCGCTTGGCGGGACACGTCGAGATGTCCTGCTAGCTCAGCCTGCGACCAGTCCCGTTCGGCACGAAGGACTTTGAGACGGTTCTTCATTGTCCAGCGCCTTTCCCGTGCAGGATCCAATTGCCAATAGCCAACGCAGAAAAAGCCGTGGGACCCAGACAAGAAAAAACGTCAATAGTGTTGGGCCCAAGGGCATGCGGTCGAACCGGTAGCGCGGCTAGGCCATCGCCTTTGTCTAGCAGGAATGCCGATGCCAGCCCCTGCAAGGCAACGCCTGTGGACTCAAGTCGTGGGGCATAGAGGCCTTCGGCTGTGTATGGCATTCTTGTCATGTCACTCATCAAGCGCAGGATCAAAAAAGAAACGAAGCGATTTTGGAAAGGATCGTGCCAAATCCAAAGCCTGCGAGGAGAAAAGTGATCTGTGCGAGCGCTCTGACTTTGAGCGGGGAATGTGTGAAAGTCATTCAGTTCTCTCTATCAGGTATAAATTACGTTATGTCAGGTATGCCTTACATAATGTAGCGATTCGCTGACTATGTCAAGTCTACCTGACTTCAAGTCACGTGAGCATGACTTAAGACCCGTAAATTAGCGCTCCGTTGCTTCGAGTCTGTGCGTGAGATTGCAAGCTTGTGCAGCGCACCATTGACGCTGCTGAGGGGGCAGGGCATGGGCCGCGTGACGAACGAGGACACCATGGACACCGACCTTGACGTGACGGCCATCCCGGCGCGCAACCCTGCCAACTCATTTCAGGACATGATCCTGACGCTGCACGATTTCTGGTCGGCGCAAGGATGCGTGATTTTGCAGCCTTACGACATGCGCATGGGAGCGGGCACGTTTCACACAGCAACGACCTTGCGAGCGCTCGGTCCTGAGCCTTGGAACGCGGCTTTTGTTCAGCCTTGCCGTCGCCCTACCGATGGCCGCTATGGCGAGAACCCCAACCGGCTCCAGCACTATTATCAGTATCAAGTGATCCTCAAACCATCGCCCGGTGACATTCAGGAGCTATATCTCGCCAGCCTCTCAGCGATTGGGATCGACCCGCTCAAACACGATATCCGTTTTGTCGAAGATGACTGGGAATCGCCTACGCTCGGCGCGTGGGGGCTGGGCTGGGAGGTCTGGTGCGACGGGATGGAAGTGACCCAGTTCACCTACTTCCAGCAAATGGGCGGGTTCGACTGCAAACCGGTTGCGGGCGAGTTGACTTACGGCCTCGAACGCCTCGCTATGTACATTCAGGGCGTCGACAACGTTTACGACCTCGCGTTCAACGACCGCGGGGTGAGCTACGGCGAGGTGTTCCTCGAAAACGAAAAGCAGATGTCCAAGTGGAACTTTGAGGTCGCCGATACTGACGGCCTGTTCGACCTGTTCGGCAAAGCGGAGGCGGAGTGCAAAAACGCGCTTGCAAGCAATGTTCCGATTGCCGCTTATGAGCAAGCTGTTGAGGCGAGCCACATCTTCAACCTTCTCCAAGCGCGCGGCGTGATCAGCGTTCAGGAACGCGCTTCTTACATGGGCCGCGTTCGCGATTTGGCGCGTTCTTCTTGTGAGACATATGCTAAGCAGATGGCGCCTGAATGGGCGAAGAAGTATCCGGATTGGAGCCTCGTCTGATGGCCGATTTCCTGCTCGAACTGCGCTGCGAAGAGATTCCGGCCCGGATGCAGGCTGGGGCCCGGAAGGAGCTGGAGAAGCTCTTTACCCGCGAGATGCAGCTTGCTGGCGTTGAAACTGGCGAACTCACAATTTGGTCGACCCCGCGCCGTCTTGTTCTGATCGCGCGATGCCTTCCGACTGAGACCGAGGCTGTGCGGGACGAGGCGAAGGGGCCTCCGGTCGCAGCACCCGATCAAGCGGTGGACGGGTTTTGCCGCAAGAACGGCGTGACCCGCGATCAGCTTGAAGAGCGCGACGTAAAGGGCCGCGCGACCTACTTTGCGGTGATTGAGAAGCCGGGGCAGGCGGTTAGCGATCTGCTCGCCGCTGCGATCCCTGTGATCATCCGCGACTTCAGCTGGCCCAAGTCAATGCGCTGGGGCGAGGGTTCGATAAGCCGCGAAAGCACGCGCTGGGTTCGGCCTATGTCCGGAATTGTGGCTCTGCTCGATGGCGAAATCGTCGCTTGTGAAGTCGACGGCATCGCGAGCGGGCGCGTGACCAAGGGTCACCGGTTCCACTCCTCCGGCGCAATCGAGATTGCGGGAGCCGCTGACTACGCAGAGAAACTGCGTGCTGCATACGTCATCGTCGACCATGAAGAACGCGCCACGATAGTCCGTGAAGGGGCTCGCAAGGCTGCCGAAGAGGCTGGCCTCAAAGTGGTCGAAGATGAAGGCCTCGTGGTCGAAAACGCCGGGCTCACCGAATGGCCGGTGCCGCTGCTAGGGCGCTTTGATGAGGACTATCTCGATGTTCCGCCCGAAGTTATCCAACTGACCGCGCGAGTGAACCAAAAGTATTTCGTGTGCGAGGACGCGGACGGCAAGCTCGCCAACGCCTTCATCTGCACCGCCAACCTCGCTTCGTCTGACCCCGCCGTGGTGGTCGACGGCAACCGCGCAGTCCTCGCCGCACGGCTTTCCGATGCGCGTTTCTTTTGGGAGCTTGACCAGAAGAAGACGTTGGCGGAGCACGTGCGCGGGCTGGAGCGGATTACCTTTCATGAGAGGCTTGGCACGGTCGCCGATAAGGTTGACCGGGTGGCGAAGCTCGCTTCGTGGCTCGTGTTCGATGCCAAGGAACCCAATGGCGATCACCAGCTCACCCGCGCGGCCGCAGAGATTTGCAAAGCCGATCTTGTCACCGAGATGGTGGGAGAGTTTCCAGAGCTTCAGGGCCTGATGGGCGGCTACTATGCCGCGAAGGAAGGTCTACCGCAGGAAGTCTCCGACGCCATCCGCGATCACTACAAACCGGTCGGCCAATCTGACGAAGTGCCAACCGCGCCGACAACGGTTGCGGTGAGTCTTGCTGACAAGCTCGACAACCTTTTGAGCTTCTTCAAGATCGATATCCTGCCAACAGGATCAAAGGACCCTTTTGCCCTGCGGCGGGCGGCGTTGGGCTATATTCGCCTTGTCCAAGCGAACAATCTGAAGCTTGCTATCGACACGGTGGTGCATGCTTGGGATAGCGCTCCCAATCCGGCGCTGGCTGAGAAGCTAACCGTCTTTCTGCTCGACCGTCTCGCGGTGCAATTGCGCGAAGAGGGCGTGCGCCACGATTTCATCCAAGCGTCGCGCGAATGGCATGGTGCCATCGATACGCGGATTGACCGAGTGGAAGCTCGGGCGAGGGCGCTGACATCGTTCCTTGGGACAGAAGACGGCGCCAACCTCCTCGCAGGCTACAAGCGCGCGGCGAATATCCTCAAGAAAGAGGAGTGGGCGGCGACCGACGCCTCCTCTGATTACGCTCGCAAGCCTGCAGAGCAGGCTCTGATCGACGCGCTTGGGAAAGCGGCTCCGACAGCGGAAAGCGCGGTGGCGGAGGAGCGCTTTGGCGATGCGATGGCGGCTCTCGCTACCTTGCGCGCTCCGATTGATGCCTTCTTCGAAGACGTCACCGTCAATGATAGCGATGCTGTCAAGCGTGAAGCACGGCTCAACCTGCTCAGCGAGTTCACCGCTGCGGTTGGTCGCGTTGCCGATTTCAGCAAGATCGAGGGGTGAGTGGATCATCTCCCCGAATAGAGAGTTTCAATCATGTCAGGCCCGACGGGAAACGGCCTTCTGCCTCAGGCAAACTTAGGATGAGAACAGCGTGAAGACAGTCTACCCCTTTGGCGGAGCCGCCGCACATCACGACACCCGTCAGGCGGACAAAACCGTAACCGGCGGAAAGGGCGCGAACCTTGCCGAGATGGCGAGCATCGGCCTGCCGGTCCCTCCAGGCTTCACGATCACGACCGAGGAATGCGTGCGCTACCTACAAGAAGGTGCAGACTTTTCCGAAGAGCTGCGCGGCAACGTTGCGGAGGCACTGGCGCATATTGAGGCTTCGGTGGGCAAGAGCTTCGGCGACGCGGCCGATCCGCTGCTGGTTTCTGTGCGTTCTGGTGCGCGTGTGTCGATGCCGGGAATGATGGACACCGTTCTCAACCTTGGCCTTAACGATGCGACCGTCGAAGGCCTTGCGGCAACATCTGGTGATGAGCGTTTTGCGTGGGACAGCTATCGCCGTTTCATCCAGATGTACTCCGATGTGGTGCTCGGACTTGATCATGGCCTGTTCGAGGAAGCTCTCGAGATCACCAAGGAAGACAATGGCTTCTACAACGACACCGAGCTTTCCGCGGACGATTGGAAAGGCATCGTGGCCGAGTTCAAGAGCATCGCAGAAGGCGAATTGGGCAAGCCATTCCCACAGGATGTGACCGAGCAACTGTGGGGCGCGATCCGCGCTGTGTTCGACAGCTGGGATAGCGACCGTGCAAAGGTTTATCGCCGCCTCAACGACATCCCCGCCGATTGGGGCACCGCCGTCAATGTTCAGGCGATGGTTTTTGGCAATATGGGCGACACTTCGGCGACGGGTGTCGCTTTCACTCGCGACCCAGCGACCGGCGAGCGCGCATATTACGGCGAGTATCTGATCAACGCGCAGGGCGAGGACGTTGTAGCGGGAATTCGCACACCGCAATACCTTACCAAAGCTGCGCGTGAAGCAGCCGGGGCCAAGCCGCTGTCGATGGAAGAAGCTCTACCCGACGCCTACGCGGAACTAGCGCGCGTGTTTGATCTGCTCGAGACCCATTACCGCGACATGCAGGACATTGAGTTCACGGTTGAGCGCGGCAAGCTTTGGATGCTCCAGACCCGCTCGGGCAAGCGCACGGCAAAGGCGGCGCTCAAAATGGCGGTCGATATGGAAGGCGAGGGGCTCATTGACCGCAGGGAAGCGGTGCGCCGGGTTGACCCAATGGCGCTCGATCAGCTGCTGCACCCAACGCTCGACCCCGAGGCGGAGCGCAACGTTCTCGGCACCGGACTGCCAGCGTCTCCAGGCGCGGCGGCGGGCAAGATTGTGCTTGACGCTGACACCGCGGAACAATGGTCGGAACGCGGTGAGAAGGTCATCCTCGTCCGGGTTGAGACCAGCCCCGAGGACATCCACGGAATGCATGCAGCGCAAGGCATCCTAACTGCGCGTGGCGGGATGACCAGCCACGCTGCGGTGGTGGCGCGGGGCATGGGACGTCCCTGTGTGTCAGGCGCGAGCGCGGTGTCGATCGACCGCGCCTCTCGCACTCTCAAGATTGGCGCAACAGACTTGGCCGAGGGGGACGAAATCACGCTCGACGGTGCCAACGGGCAGATCATGCTTGGTATAGTTCCAACGGTGGAGCCTGAGCTTGCCGGTGACTTTGGCGTTCTGATGGAGTGGGCTGATGGTCTGCGCCGCATGGCCGTGCGCACCAATGCCGAAACGCCCGCCGATTGCAGAATGGCGCGCCAGTTCGGAGCTGAAGGTATTGGCCTGTGTCGGACCGAGCACATGTTCTTTGACGCCTCTCGCATCAGTGCGGTGCGTCAAATGATCTTGGCCGAGGATGAGCGTGGACGGCGCAAGGCGCTCGAAATGCTGCTGCCAGAGCAGCGCAGCGACTTCACTGCCATCTTTGAAGCGATGGCTGGTCTGCCGTGTACAATCCGTCTGCTCGACCCACCTTTGCATGAGTTTCTCCCGACGCAGGACGCTGAGTTCGAGGATCTGGCCGATGCAACCGGGCTAGGCGTGGATCACCTCAAGCGTCGCGCGGGCGAATTGCATGAGTTCAATCCGATGCTCGGCCACCGTGGGTGCCGACTTGGGATCACCTATCCTGAAATCTACGAAATGCAGGCGCGGGCCATCTTTGAAGCCGCGTGTGAAGTGGCCGCCGCTTCAGGCGAAGCGCCTATCCCAGAAGTCATGATCCCTCTGGTTGCGACTCGGCGCGAGCTAGAGCTTCTGCGAGCGCTGGTCGACAAGGTGGCCGAAGAGGTATTCGCGGAGAAGGGCGCGCGCATCGATTATCTCGTCGGCACCATGATCGAGCTGCCGCGCGCTGCTTTGATGGCAGGCGAGATTGCGCATGAAGGCGCCTTCTTCAGCTTCGGAACCAACGATCTGACACAGACGACGCTTGGGGTGAGCCGCGACGATTCGGCGCGCTTCCTCGCTCCTTACGTCGACAAAGGCATCTTCCCGCGCGATCCATTCGTCAGCATCGATGTCGACGGGGTCGGGCAGCTGGTCGAGCTTGCAACAGAGCGGGGCAGGGCGACCCGGCCTAACATTAAGCTCGGCATTTGCGGGGAGCATGGCGGCGATCCAGCCTCGATTGCATTCTGCGAAGAAGTGGGCCTCGATTACGTCAGCGCTTCGCCATACCGCGTGCCTATCGCACGATTGGCTGCGGCACAGGCCGCTCTGAAGGACTAGGCAGCTCTCCTTCGCGCCATCCAGTTAGCGTGATGATCTCGAAGGTCTCGCTGATTAAGCCATCGTGATCAGCTTGGTCACGGAACGCCCGTTCTGCGCGCTTTTTGGCGGCTTTTGAAAGCGCTGGCGGAACGGAACGTAATGTGTTGGTCCAACCATGCGAACGCAGGTCGATCGCTAGGCTCTGCAAATCTGGGTAGCGCGCCGTGATTGTGTGGCTGTCGACGACTGGGCTTTTCCACCCCGCGCGCTGCAGCAGGTCCGGGCATGCGCGGGTATCAATCATCGGGTGGAGGCGTGCAGCGGGGCGGTCTTCGTCCGCGGCCAATAAGGCGGTCCGCAGCTTGGGAAGACTTGTGCCGCCGACAAAGCTCGCAATAGCCAAGCCGCCGGGCATCAGCAGCTCTCTTATCTGGATTAGCGCACCGGGCAAATCGTTGACAGTGTCGAGTGTCCCCACGCTGATAACTGTGTCAAACGAGGCGGGCCGTACAGCGAGTGGCTGGTCGAGGTCGACGTCGAAGTTGTGTTGGAACGCGGGCTGCACGCCAAGCTGGTGAACGAAGCGGCTTGAAGAACCACGGCCATCCAACAGCGCGTAGGCTGGCACGTGCCGAACAAATTCTATCCTCTCGGCGATATCGTCGATCATCCAAGCGTCGAAGTGATATGTCCGGTATTCAAACAATTCCGAGAGGCTCGATCGCAACCTAGCGAAGGCCTTGCGCTTTGGCGAAAAGATCTGAGGCACATTGGAGGAGCTCATAGGAGAAGCTCCTGCCGTGCTTGCATCGCGATCGCAAGGGGTGCACACTTCCCCTCATGGGGTGGGGGTCGCATCTTACCAAGGAATTCGCGCAAGGCGTGGCGCCGGTGGTCGATCTTGTCTACCCGCCGCGCTGCCCGATGTGCGGTGTATCTGTTGCAAATCATGGAGCCCTTTGCGCTGATTGCTGGGGCTTGCTCGAGTTTGCGAGCGAGGATCCGGATGGTGAAGTGAACGCTGCCACGATTTATAACGATGCGTCTCGCCAGCTCATTCTCGCGTTCAAACACGGCAGAAAGATCGCGCTGGCACCGCTGCTCGCCCGTCTTATGGCATCAAAACTTCCGGACGCAGATCAGGACAAGTCTCCATTGCTTATCCCAGTACCGCTTCATCGTTTTCGGCTTTGGGCAAGGGGTTATAATCAGGCCGGCCTTCTGGCACGGGAACTGGCACGCATGGGCAAGGGGACTCTGCTGGTCGATGGGCTCGAGCGCCAAAAGCGCACGCCAGGCCTGGGTGGCTTGGGCCGGCAAGAGCGTAAGGCAGCTTTAGCTGGAGCGATTAGGGTGCGGCGAACAGCACGTCAGCGGATCGCCGATGCCGATATAATCCTCGTCGATGACGTTTTGACCAGCGGTGCAACCAGTGAGGTTTGCGCTGCTGCACTGCTCGAAGCAGGCGCAAGCTCGGTTCGGATTGCTTGTTTCGCTAAGGTTGCTGATGGACAAGTGCTGGGTGGAAAAGTCGCGAAAGGCTGAGAAAGCGAAACGCCCGAGGTCGGTTAAGACCCCGGGCGCCACGTGACGAAATCGTTCAGATCCGCTCTCAAGAGCTCAGATAGCGACCCCCTAACTTCGCTATCAGGATCTAATCCCTCATTCGTTCAACCAATTGCTCCAACACCCCGCTGTTGGCTCCAATCGGTCACCCCCTGAACCTAGCCTGTTGCGACTTGCGTTGCTACGTTGCCGTTGTTCCGTGGGTGAGCGCCGAAACGCTCGGTGGGGGTGTTGTTCCAAAACCGCTTACCAATCGGAAGGTGAAAGATTTTCTTTCGTGAATTTTGATCCGCATCTGTTGTTATAGTGCAACAAACTGTCGCATAGGGTGAACCACTTACCGCTCTGAGGCAGCCTTTTCCGTGTCTAAGGAGACATTTTGTGTCGGAACCGCCAACGCTGACAACTGAAGAGCGCGAGACAGGGACTCGGTTTGCGCCGAAATATGATGGCAATGGTTTGCTGAGTGCAGTCGTGCTCGATTCGCACAGCAAAGAGGTATTGGTCGTTGCTTTCATGAATGCCGAGGCACTCGCGCAAACTCGTAAGACGGGTAAGGTCACCTTCTGGTCGCGCTCGCGCGGCAAGCTTTGGATGAAGGGTGAGAGCTCAGGGCATGTGTTGAATGTCGATGAGATTTTCGTCGATTGTGATCAGGACGCACTTGTCATCTACGCAACACCAGCCGGCCCTACATGCCACACCGGGAGGCCCAGTTGTTTTTACCGTAAACTTGATCCAGATGCTGCTGATGAGAATGCGCTGACTGCGCCAATGACGGACCCCTGCTGTTGAAGTGTGAGTGTAGCTTGTGCCCTCCCGCACTGGTCAAGCATTGACGTTCACGTAAAGGGAAGGTATGCCTTCGACCATGGCTACCGCACCAAATTCAAAGTCGAACCCGGATCAAGCAGAAGACGGCCTTAACACTGGCGCGCATCTTGACCGTCCGGACAAACTTGCTCGTGAGCAGTTTTCGATCTCTGACCTGACCTCGGAATTCGGCTGCACCGCACGCGCGCTCCGTTTCTACGAGGATGAGGGCTTAATTAGTCCCGCTCGCGTAGGGCTCACCCGGGTTTATTCAAAGCGCGACCGCGCACGGCTTGCATGGATTATGCGCGCCAAGAACGTGGGCTTCAGCCTTACTGAAATCCGCGAAATGATCGATCTTTATGATCTTGATGACGGTCGCGTTGAGCAGCGCCGGGTCACGGTCGAAAAGTGCAAGGCGCATATCGCCAAGCTTAAGGCGCAGCGCGCCGACATCGACTCCTCGATCAAAGAACTCACTCAGTTTGTTGTCGAGATCGAAGAACTCACTTTGGGCTGATCGCGTGCGATAGCCGAAACTAAAACTAACCACCGCTCAGCAAAGGGATTGTCTGATGCCAACTTATACCGCTCCGACCCGCGACACACGTTTCGTTGTCAACGAAATGCTCGATCTTTCAAGCTACGGCAATCTGCCCAGCTTTGAAAATGCGACGCCTGATATGATCGACACTGTTGTGAATGAATCGGGTAAGTTCTGCTCCGAGGTTCTCGCGCCGATCAACCAAGCCGGCGATGAGCATGGCTGCACGCGTCATGAAGATGGCAGCGTCACGACCCCGCCGGGTTTCAAGGAGGCCTATGACGCCTATGTTGAGGCGGGTTGGGGCACTCTTGCGAAGCCCGAGGAATATGGCGGTCAGAACCTTCCCCACGTTCTCGGCTTTGTTGTCGAGGAGTTTACTGCTGCCGCAAATCAGGCGTTTGGGATGTATCCTGGTCTGACAAATGGAGCGACCGCAGCTATTGAAGCGGCCGGATCGCAAGAGCAGAAGGACACTTACCTTCCAAAGATGATTTCTGGCGAGTGGTCGGGAACGATGAATCTGACCGAGCCACATTGCGGGACCGATCTTGGCATGATCCGGACCAAGGCTGAGCCGCAGGCCGATGGCTCCTACAAGATTACCGGGACCAAGATCTTCATTTCCGCCGGTGAGCACGACCTTACCAGCAACATTATTCACCTCGTCCTCGCAAAGACGCCTGGCGCACCGGACAGCGCCAAAGGCATCTCGCTCTTCATCGTTCCAAAGTTCCTGCTCGACGAGAGTGGTGAGCCAGCTGAACGCAATGGCGTCTCGTGTGGTTCGATCGAGAAGAAGATGGGCATTCACGGCAATGCGACCTGCGTGCTCAACTATGACGAGGCCACCGGCTATATGGTGGGCGAAGAAAACAAGGGCCTGGCCGCGATGTTCGTGATGATGAACGCAGCGCGTCTCGGGGTCGGCATTCAAGGCCTCGCTCAAGCAGAGGTCAGCTACCAAAACGGCGTCAACTATGCGCTCGACCGTCGCCAGGGCCGTGCTCTCACCGGTCCTGCGGATACAGAGGCAAAGGCGGACCCGATCTTTGTCCACCCAGATGTTCGCCGGATGTTGATGGATGCCAAGGTATTTAACGAAGGCATGCGCGCGTTGTGCCTGTGGGGCGCCCTGCAAGTCGATCTGAGCCATGAAGCGCAGACTGAAGAGGAACGGCAGCTTGCTGACGACCTCATCGGGCTCATGACCCCGGTCATTAAAGGCTACGGCACCGACAAGGGCTACGACATCGCCAACAATATGCAGCAGGTCTATGGCGGCCACGGTTATGTCACTGAGTGGGGCATGGAGCAGTTCGTACGCGATAGCCGGATCGCGATGATTTATGAGGGCACCAACGGCGTGCAGGCTATGGACCTGTGCGGCCGCAAGCTTGCTTCGAAAGGCGGTCGTGCTGTCCAGGCATTCTTCAAGATGATCGACGACGAAATCGCATCGGCGAAGACCGATGAAGCGCTCGCCCCAATCGCTGAGAAGCTCGACAAGGCTCTCAACGAGCAAAAGCAGGCGACGATGTGGTTCATGCAGAACGCCATGGCGAACCCCAACCACTTGGGTGCCGGCGCACATCACTACATGCACATCATGGGCATTGTGACGCTTGGCCTTTTCTGGCTCAAGATGGCAAAGACTGCGAGCGCGGCATTGGCTAGCGACCCCAGCGACAAGGCTTTCTACGAAGCCAAACTGACTTCGGCTGCCTATTATGCCGAGCGCTTCCTCCCCGATGCTGGCGCTCTGCGTCGTAAGCTGGAAGCGGGCAGTGAAAACATGATGGCTCTACCTGAGGAGGCATTTGCCACCGCTGCTTAATTGTCAGTGTGAGAGTAGTTTGAAAGGCGCGGTTCCCAGAGGGGCCGCGCCTTTTTTGTATATATCAAGCTCTTGCAAAAGAGAGGTTGGACTGGCTTCCCGACTTGTTGTGGCCGATTCACGAGAACCCGGAGCTTGGATGTTCATAGCCCGCTAGGCAAGCGGGGACCAAAGCTGGCGAGCGTCACCCCACCCTACGGCCAAAATCAGATAACCCTAGACATCACGGACGACCATCCAGCGTGAAAGCTGTGCCAAAAAAGAAAGAGACCTCGCAGTTGCTATCGAGTCGTAGGCCAAAACGTGTCTCCCCAGAAGTCGCACAGCCTATCTTGATGCCTCCCTTTTGCGTCCCTTCATTATCGGTTGAGAAATAGAGCGACGACAAGATACCGGCTCGGTCAATATCAAACGCATAGGAAGTGCGAATCTCAATCCCAACCTTCGGGAATCTATCGCTGAAGTCGAGAGTACCGCTGGCAAGGCCTCCAAGCACAAAGCCATCAAGTTCAAATGGCTCTGCAATGTTGACGTCGAAGCATCTTATAATCGAACCGTCGGCCGGATCGCGGCAAACGGTCTGGCCTTTGGTGCCTGCTGCAAACTCGAAGTCACGACGATATGATAAAGACAATCCGAGATTATATGTTGGAATGAGGCCCGTCGAAAAGCCGCCTTCGTCTCTGCTATTATTCAACACTCCGAAATAGGTCTTTATCGAGTATTCTACCGGACTGACGGTTTCAGTGCCTTTCGGAAATTCATCAGGCAGCTGGGTTAGGATCGGGAATTCGCCGGTCATGGCGCTTTCGGTCAAGGGGAAGAAGTCAAAGTTTGGCCTCGCATAGGTGCCGATGGCGCCAAGGTAGAATTGACGCCCTTTGCTAATATGCCACGCAGGTTGCACAACCGATTCAAGATAGGTGAGCCGGTTAGCGGTGGTCTCCCCCATCCAAGCTGCCAGTTCGCTTCCTGTGCAGGCGTCAGCGACCAGATCGCGAGTGTCAGCCGCGTCGAGACTGGAGTTGAAAGCTCGTTTCGCTGCTTTCGCTGTAAAACAATCCTCGCGAGCTTTCTGGAGCGCTGTTTGGATCGGGCTTGTAACCCGCTCTCCGACATCGGCTTTAGAATCGAAAGTCCCACCCCATTCAAAGCCGAGCACGCCCTGGACCCCCGATTCCACTTCAGGCGTTGTTAGGTCCGCAAACACAGCTGTGCTTTGACCGGGATCGAGGGGAATTCTCGCACCGCCCTGTATCCTCAGATAGCGAGTTCGGTACGGGGCCAACTGTTCTGCACGGCTGCGCCAAGTGTAGGACGGCAAGATGGACACCTGACCGCTGCTGGCTGAACCCAGCAGTTCAAGATTAAGTCTCCAAAGGTCGTAGATTTCCTTCTGATTGTCCTGCCCGAGGCAGTCTCTGGCCCAACTTCTTGGGTCGAAAGCTATGACGCCCGCGGTTTGCGGGCCGATATCGCAGGCTTTTTCCTTGCCTGGATATTGGCTGGCGATCGCTATCGGGGGCGGTTTGGGAGCTTCTTCTCCGGCTTGCCCGGGGTCGTTTTGCTCAGTGTCCTGTTGCCCACGATGCGCCATCTCTGCACGCTCTTGCGATTGGTGCGCTTCTAACAACTCTTGAGCCGCAGCAAGCGCACGGTTTGCTTCCTCTAGCGCTTGATGAGCTTTTTGCTGTGCTTCTATCGCTTGCTGCAGAATAGTCTCTGGCGAGATATCATCTGTTGTCTCGGCTACGGCCTGTGCTGATCCGCCCAAGAGATATGCGCTAGCTATTACTGTAGTTAGATATTTGCTTTGACCCATCTTACACTCCCCCATGTGTAATTATTCACCTTTTACTACATTTGAAAAACAGGTCGTGCAACTAGCTCACAGCATTTTATGACAATAACTCAAGTCTGAGTTATGGCGTACACAATAATCTCATGGCAGAAAGCCCTACAAGATTAGACTAGGCGCCGCCTGGGAGAATCATTGAAACCCGCCATTGGAATATGCCAAAGAATAGTCGAGCCCAGTAGCGAGCGCTTCTCGACTTGCTTGAACCACATCGTCTAGCGTTGTTCCGTTTGGATAGAGGAAGGTTGCCCCCACATGGCCATCCTCAATAGTTTTGCTACATTCAGGGCTCAGAGCGGGTGTTCGTGTTGCCTGAAGACTTGCGAAGCGCTCAGCGCCAGCAGCGCCGCCGGTCACGGTGATCCGCACTTCCTCGACTTGAAACACATAGTTGCCGGCACATCGATACGGCAATTCATGTTGCTCAGCACATGCGCCTAGAGCGAGAAAGCTAACCAGGAACCAGTCGGTTGTTCTTCGGGTGCGACCCCATATCAAATTGTCTCATTCGACCGGCAGAAAGTCCGGCACCGATAGATACCGCTCGCCAGTGTCGTAGTTGAAGCCGAGCACGCGGGTGCCAGCATTGAGCTCAGGCAGCTTTTGCGCGATTGCGGCGAGGGTCGCGCCTGAGGAAATACCGATCAGCATTCCCTCTTCACGCGCTGCGCGCCGGGCCATTTCTTTCGCGTCTTCGGCATCGACCTTGATCGCGCCATCGATGGAGTCGGTGTGGAGGTTGCCCGGAATAAAGCCAGCTCCAATGCCCTGTATTGGGTGAGGGCCGGGCTCTCCACCATTGATGACGGGCGATGCGGTGGGTTCGACGCCATAGGCTTTAACTTGCGGCCAAACCTTTTTCATCTCTTCAGCACAGCCCGTCAGGTGCCCACCTGTGCCGACACCGGTGATCATTACGTCGATGGGCGTATCAGCAAAATCGGTGATTATTTCTTGTGCCGTTGTTCGCGCATGAACCGCGGGGTTTGCGCCATTGTCGAATTGGCTCGGCATCCATGCGCCTTTGGTGTTGACCAGCTCGGTCGCGCGCTCGATCGCCCCCTTCATGCCTTTTTCTTTGGGCGTAAGGTCAAAGTCTGCTCCGTAAGCGAGCATAAGGCGGCGGCGCTCTACCGACATGCTTTCGGGCATGACAAGGATCAGCTTGTAGCCTTTGACTGCTGCGACCATGGCGAGGCCGATCCCGGTATTGCCGCTGGTTGGCTCCACGATAGTACCACCC
Source organism: Pseudomonadota bacterium (assembly GCA_039039885.1). Taxonomy (GTDB): domain Bacteria; phylum Pseudomonadota; class Alphaproteobacteria; order Sphingomonadales; family Sphingomonadaceae; genus Erythrobacter. The sequence continues at coordinate 140,676 of JBCCPG010000001.1, forward strand.
GGGCCAAGCAGGCCTTTCTCTTCGGCATCTTCGACCATCGCGAGCGCGATCCGATCCTTGATCGATCCGCCGGGATTTGCGCGTTCTGACTTCAGCCAGACTTCGTGATTGGGAAACATGCGCGATAGGCGGATATGCGGGGTATTGCCGATGGTCGCGAGGATATTGGCAGCTTTCATGTCAGGCCTCCTGAGTGTCCTTTGGGCGAGTCTCTTCGGACTGCGTCGACGCCTCTTCTAGCAGATGATCGGGCGGATCGAAGGTCTTCGTTGTCCGCAGCACAGGAAATATTCGGCTCCAGGCGACAACGGTTACAATCGCGCCGATCCCGCCGACGACCACGGCTGCGACCGGGCCTATCAAAAACGCTAGGCTGCCTGAGAAGAAGTCGCCGCCTTCGTTCGAAGCGCTGATGGTGAGGAGCGAGACTGATGAGACGCGTCCGCGCTTGTCATCAGGAGTATGGAGCTGGATTAACGATTGGCGGATGTAGACGCTGAACATGTCAGCAGCGCCAACGATGAACAACATGGCAAGGCTCAGCGGCATCGAAGTCGAGAGACCAAAGACGATGGTGGCAACGCCGAAGATCGCCACAGCCCAGAGCATCTTGGGACCGACATTGGTCGAGATAGGCCGGAACGAGAACCACGCCGCGGTGATGGCTGCTCCCACTGCGGGGGCCATGGCAAGCTGGCTGAGTCCGGTTTCGCCGACTTGCAGGATATCGCGCGCATAAACCGGAAACAGCGCTGTAGCCCCAGCGAGGAATACCGCGAAGAGATCGAGCGTGATGGCTCCCAAAACCATCTTGTTGCGCACAACATAGCGCGCGCCATCGACGATTGCCCCAATCGGGCGCTGATCCTTTCGAACGGCGGGCTGGGGTACCTTGCCGATCAGCGATAAGGCGACCAGGGACAGAACGAACAGGCCGGTTGCCACCATGTACGGCAGCGCAGGCTCGATCGCGTAGAGGTGTCCACCCAAGGCAGGTCCTCCGATCATCCCAACCTGCCAGCTGATCGAGGACAAGGCGATGGCGGTCGGCAGTATTGCTTTGGGTACAAGGTTAGGGGCGAGAGACGAGAGAGCAGGCCCTGCAAATCCGCGCGCGACACCTAAGATAATCGCGATGGCGTAGAGGATCGGCAGACTGATGCTCTCATTCCAGGTTGCCCACCCGAGGGCAGCTGCGCAGAGCAGTTGGCCAAAGACTGTCAATCGCGCAAGCGAGCGTCGGTCAAACCGATCCGCAGCCAGACCGGAAAAAGGCGTCAGCACGAACAGCGGAAGGAATTGCAAAAGGCCAATCAGCGCCAGCTGTCCCGACGCCTCTGCAATGCTCATCCCCCCATCGCGCGCGATGTTATAAGTCTGCCAGCCAATGATCAGCAGCATGGCGTATTGTGCCAGCGTCATCGCAAGGCGGCTCAGCCAGTAGCAGCGAAAATTGTGGACCCGGAAAGGATGGGACTCGGACGCCCCTATTGTCGCTAAATCACTCACACTCGCGCCATGGCAGGCGCAGCCAGCGCTGCCAAGCGAGCGGTGCTAATTGTCGATGAAGCTCAACTTCGCCTTTGAGTGGATCTTAGCGGTTCTTGCGAAGGCGCGGATTGGGCTGGAGCGTGTCGATGATGGACACAAAGTCGTCCAGGCGAATGATACGCTCAAACTGGAAGCCAGCGCGCTCGTCGCGGGTCCAGATAACGTAGGCTTCGATCCGGCCCACAATTGGCAGACGAATGATGACCCGATCACCGCGGCTAAGCTTGTCCGCATTGTCGACCATGAAGCCGTGCGCAGAAAGGTTGCAGACATGCAGGTTGAGGTCGCCGTGCACAAAATGCTCGACGATAACCGGGAAATCGACCGGATGACGCGCAGCGCGGCGCATGTCAGTTACGCTTAGATTGGCTCCGGATGACACGGCTTTTCGACCTCCAATTATGCATCGCCCATTCTGCGGGGCAATTTCGTAATGCCGCCGAAAGGCTGATAATTCGTAAAGGCTTACGTGCAGCCTCGCGCAGATGCAGGGCGGCCCACCGCTAGAAGGCGGTTTTGCAGGGGTTTAGGCGTGCGATTAACTTCTGGTAACCGCACCGGTTGCTAGCGGGTAATGAGCCCGTGCTTCTTTTTGCCGAGGCTGAGTTTGAGCGTCGCGCCAGTATCAGGCAGCACCAAAAAGCCTGGCTCTTTGACCGCTTCACCGTCTATTTTGACCGCGCCTTCGGCAAGCTTGCGTTTGGCCTCGCCGTTCGAGGAGGTGAAACCGATTTCAGTCAGCACCGCACCAATACGCATGCCTTGATCACCCACGCTGATCGTGGGCAAGTCCTCGCCTGCACCGCCGCCAGCAAAAGTCTCACGCGCGGTCGCCTCGGCCGCTCGGGCTGCCACTTCGCCGCGCACCAGCTTGGTGACTTCGTTGGCGAGCACGACCTTTGCATCGTTGATCGCCGCACCTTCCAGTGCTTCCAAACGCGCAATCTCATCCAGCGGTAAGTCAGTGAACAGCTTGAGAAAGCGTCCGACATCACGGTCATCGGCATTGCGCCAATACTGCCAGAAATCGTAAGCGGGGAGCAGATCCTCGTTGAGCCAAACCGCGCCGGCAGCTGTCTTACCCATCTTCGCCCCGTCAGCGGTTGTGAGCAATGGCGTGGTCACACCGAAGAGCTCACGCCCCTCCATCCGGCGGCCTAGCTCCATCCCATTAACGATATTTCCCCATTGATCGCTTCCGCCCATCTGCAAGCGGCAGTCATAACGCCGTGCAAGCTCCAGGAAGTCATAGGCCTGCAGGATCATGTAGTTGAATTCGATGAAAGTGAGCGGCTGCTCGCGGTCGAGGCGCAGTTTCACCGAGTCAAACGTCAACATTCGATTGACCGTGAAGTGCGGGCCGACATCGCGCAGCAGCTCAATATAGCCTAGCTTGGACAGCCATTCGTCATTGTTGACCATCACCGCATCGGTCGGGCCATTGCCAAAGGTCAGCAGCCGTTCGAACACTGCGCGGATCGAGGCGATGTTGTCCTCAATGCGCTCGGGCGTGAGCATCTGGCGGCTTTCATCCTTGCCCGACGGATCGCCGATTTTGGTCGTCCCGCCGCCCATCACAACGATGGGCTTGTGCCCCGCCTGCTGGAGCCGGCGCAGCATCATGATCTGGACCAAGCTCCCAATGTGGAGGCTTGGCGCAGTTGCATCAAAGCCGATATATCCAGGCACGACCTCTTTGGCGGCGAGCTCGTCGAGCGCGCCGGGGTCGGTCACTTGGTGAATGTAGCCGCGCTCGTCGAGCAGGCGCAGCAGATCGGATTCGTATGCAGACATAGTGGGAAGGGCGCTTAACAGCGTGGAAGCTGAGCGGCTAGTGCTTGCGAGCCAATGTCCGCTGGGTAATAGCCCATGGAAAGGACAGGCACATGCAACCACTCATGCTTCATCGCGAATGCGACCTCGGGCCGACTAGGGCTGTTACGGCTCAGGTCAAAGCCACATCGACCGGCTGCGAAGCGGAATTTCGGCTCGATGGAGGTGTAAGTTCGATCGTTCTGCCTGAGCCCGGACCATCCGTGCGGACCGACGATCTTTGGAAGACGACCTGCTTTGAGATTTTCTGGCAGCCGATTGGCGGCAGCTGGTATCGCGAGTTCAACCTTTCGCCGTCTGGACGATGGGCGGCATACGACTTCGACTCATTTCGCGAGGGTATGCGCGATGCGCCGGTAGATGCGATCAGCCTTGCTTGTTCGCATAATGAATCGAACGGGCAGGGCGAGCTTGTTCTGAAAGCCTCAATTGCAACCGATCTCCCGGCGCCCGCGCAGGTCGCTCTCAATGCGATCGTTGAGCATCAGGACGGCAGCCTGCAATTCTGGGCGCTCGCTTTTCCGCCCGGAAAGCCCGAGTTTCACAGCGAAGCCTGCCGCCAGATTATCGTCGACCGCGATTAACGCGCTAGCTCGTTGCCAAAGGGCCGGTTGAGCTGGACGATCTTCCAATTGAGCGCCCACGCAAACGTCACCCAAGCGAGGTAAGGCGCGTTTAGCCAGAGCGTCAGCGGATCGTAGAGCGGCAAAACCACGACCAGCGATAGGACCGAAAGCCAGAGGAATACGTTCTCAAAGAGTGCGAGATCCGGACGCTTCCATTTGAAAAACAATGGCGACCACGCAAAGTGCAGCGCGAAATTGACCGCAAAGAGGCTCGCGATGATCGGTAGCGCTTCTGGTGCCGCGACCCATGCGCGGTAAAAGCTCCAGGCAGACAGCCCCAGGATGATGGTCCATGCTGGCCCAAAGAGCCAATCAGGTGGCTGCCAACTGGGCTTCTTGAGATTGCGATACCAATCGCCGATCTCGGTCAGTGCGCCGCCTGCTCCGCCAAGAACAATCGCCCAAAGCGCGGCAACGATGGCAGGGCTCCATTCTATCTCCATGCCTCTTGAGGTAGGCAATAAGCGCATAAAAGCAATTGCCTTTGATACCTAGCTGCGCCACCCCGCCCATATGACTGCACAGGTTCAATTCGGCATAGACCGGCTGCTCGCCGACGATTTTCTTCTCGATAAGCTTAAAACGAGCCGGTTGGCTCTGGTCGCGCACCCGGCGAGCGTCACTGCAGATTTGACCCACAGCCTCGATGCTCTGATTGCGGCGGGTGTGAACGTCACTGGCGCTTTCGGCCCGCAGCACGGTCTGAAGGGCGACAAGCAAGACAATATGGTCGAAACTGCGGACGAGATAGACCCGCAATACGGCATCCCTGTTTTCTCGCTCTACGGTGAAGTGCGCCGCCCGACGGGCCAGATGATGTCGAGCGCGGATGTCTTTCTGTTCGACCTGCAAGACCTAGGATGCCGCATCTACACTTTTGTGACGACGCTCCTCTATCTGCTCGAAGAAGCAGCGAAAGCGGGCAAGGAAGTGTGGGTGCTCGACCGTCCGAATCCCGCAGGGCGCCCGGTGGAGGGGCTGATGCTGGAGCCGGGGCAGGAGAGCTTTGTCGGCGCCATGCCGATGCCGATGCGCCACGGCCTCACGATGGGTGAGATGGGCCATGTCTTCATCGAGGCATTCGGGCTCGACGTCGGCTACAAGGTGATCAAGATGGAGGGCTGGCAGCCTGATACAGGCGACGCCAGAGTCTCAAGCGGCTTTGGCTGGCCGTCAGAGCGGATCTGGATCAACCCGTCGCCCAATGCGGCGAGCGTCAACATGGCAAGATGCTATGCCGGGACGGTGATGCTCGAGGGGAGCACGCTGTCAGAGGGCCGCGGCACCACGCGGCCGCTCGAAGTGCTTTTCGGCGCTCCCGACATTGACGCCAAGGCTGTCGCCGCAGAGATGCTTGCCTTCGCGCCGGATTGGTGCGCGGGCGTCAAGATGCGCGATTGCTGGTTTGAGCCGACCTTCCACAAACACGCAGGAAAGCTGTGTAATGCATTGATGCTGCACGCAGAAGGGCCGGACTACGACCACCACTCTTTCAAGCCTTGGCGGATGCAGGCGCTGGCCTTCAAAGCGATCCGGCGGCTCTATCCCGACTACGACCTATGGCGCGATTTTCCTTATGAGTATGAGCTTGATCGCTTAGCCATCGACGTGATCAATGGCGGGCCTGCTCTGAGGGAATGGGTCGATGATGTCGAGGCCGGGCCGGAGAAACTGGAAGCGATGACTGCGGCTGACGAGATGGCATGGGTGCAGGCCGTGCGGCGGCATATTTTGTACTGAGATAGAAAAGGTCGTCTGGGATGATTGAAGCTCTGTTACTCGCCACTTCACCAGTCTGTATCCCGGGGGCGGAGAGTCCGGAGATATATCGGATCGACGCCACTAATGCGGCAGTTCGGCAGGCTTTCTCTGAAGGTGATGTCGACACCATCGCGCTCTACCACCATGATGATGTAATCAAATCACTCGGTCCCGGCCAGTATTATGAAGGCAAAGACGCGCTGCGACAGCAATTAGAAGCGACGTTTGCTGCGGTCACGCTCGATTTCGGCGAGAAGGGCGAAGACCTCCGCGAATCCCTCACAGTCTGCGGTGACCTGGCGGTGTCGATTACGCGGTTCGAGATCACGTGGACTTTGCTGGACGGATCAGCGAGCGGCGTATCCGAGGGGCGCTCAATGATCGTGCTCGTGCGCTCAGATGAAGCGCCCCACGGATGGGTGACGCTGAGCGAGGTCATTCAACCAGTCGGTTAGGGTTGCAAATGCGCTTCCAACTCTTTTTCTGACCTCGTCAGCCAGACATCGAAGGCGTCCATGTCGCGCGCATGCCTGCTTTTGAACTCTTCCAATGATCCTACCAAAAGCCGACAGCTAGCTAGTACGATTGCCGAGTTTGGTTGCCCAAACACCTCTTTATGTCTCTCGCGGAAACGCCTGAAATGCCTTCCAAAACGCTCTTCAAATTCGGCTGCTGCATAGTCCCGGGCCTCAGAATCGCATAGATTTGAGCCAGCTGCCGAAACGCTCGCATAGTAGAATTCATGACCCCAGCTGAGCGTCTCGGAATGCTCATAGGATGGCAGTGGGGTCGTGGCGCAGGCAGAAACGGTAAGGGCAGAGGCCAGCACTACACCTGTGCGCATCAATGCCCCTGCTTGCGGCTCAGCTCGCGCATCGCATCATCCAGTCCATCCAGCGTCAGTGGGTACATCCGGTCGGTGACCAGTTCTTTCATGATCTTGGTCGATTGCGAGTAGCCCCATTGCTTTTCTGGCACGGGATTCAGCCACACGGTTGCAGGGTAAGTGTCGGTGACGCGCTTCATCCAGATGCCGCCGGCCTCTTCGTTCATATGCTCAACGCTGCCGCCTGCGTGAGTGATTTCATATGGGCTCATTGCGGCATCGCCGACGAAGACGACCTTGTAATCGTGACCGTATTTGTGGAGCACGTCCCAAGTCTTGGTGCGTTCCTGCCATCGGCGTTTGTTGTCCTTCCACACGCCTTCGTAGAGGCAGTTGTGGAAGTAGAAAAATTCAAGGTTCTTGAATTCAGCAGTGGCGGCGCTGAACAGCTCCTCGCACAGCTTGATAAACGGATCCATTGACCCGCCGACGTCAAGGAACAGCAGCAGCTTCACCGCATTGCGACGCTCAGCGCGCATGTGGATGTCGAGCCAGCCTTGCTTGGCGGTTCCTTCGATTGTTGCATCAAGGTCGAGCTGATCCTGAGCGCCTTCGCGGGCGAACCGGCGCAAGCGGCGCAGAGCCATCTTGATGTTGCGGGTGCCCAGTTCCTTGGTGGAATCAAGGTTCTTGAAGTCGCGCTTCTCCCAGACCTTGACCGCGCGCTTGTGCTTGCTCTCCCCGCCGATCCGCACGCCTTCGGGGTTGTATCCTGAGTTGCCGAACGGGGAGGTGCCGCCCGTACCGATCCACTTATTGCCGCCCTCGTGGCGTTTCTCTTGTTCGGCTAAGCGTTCCTTGAGCTTTTCCATCAGCTCATCCCAGTCGCCGATCTTCTCGATCTCGGCCATCTCCTCTTCGGAGAGGAATTTCTCAGCAACAGCCTTGAGCCAATCTTCCGGGATATCGACCGGGTTCTGGCCGTAATCGGTCAACACGCCCTTGAAGACTTTGTGAAACACCTGGTCAAACTTATCGAGCATCCCTTCGTCCTTCACGAAGGTCGCGCGCGAGAGGTAGTAGAACGCCTCGGGGCTCTGCTCGATCACATCCTTGTCGAGCGCCTCGAGCAAAGTGAGGTGCTCCTTGAAGCTCGCGCCGATGCCAGCATCGCGCAATTCGTCCATGAAGTTGAAAAACATGCGAACAGCCTAGTCTGCTTTCGAGACGCTTTCCAGTCCCATCGATCCGAGAAAACCGGGAATTTCCGTCACATTCGTGCGCATCCTTAAACCTTCGCTAACCATCTTGCAGCTAGGGCGATGGCATACAGGGGACCGAAGAAACCATGAAGCAAACCTCGATCGATACCAGCCAAATTGATCAGAACGGAGCCAACCCGCTCGACACCATTCCCGAACAGTGCGGGACGGTCACAGTTGGTTGCACCGATGTTGCTGGGATTGTGGAGCGGGTCATCCGCTCATCGGAAGTCTTGCGCGGAGAACACGAAGCTTTGCGCGGTACGGTGTCCGCGCTCGAAGCGGACCAGACCAAAGTCGCAGAAGCAAGCGATGAAGCGCGGCTTTTGTCCGAACGGGCAATTGAACGCCTTGGCGAGGGAACCTCGCTGATCCAATCTTCTCTGGCTCAAATTGGTGACTTGCTTGATCTGGTCGATGCGCTTGGACAGCACGTCACCAGTTTCTCTGCTGCCATGGAGCAAGTGAAGCGCAGCGCGCTCGACATTGAGGACATCGCCGAAACCACTAACATCCTCGCGCTCAACGCCACGATCGAAGCGATGCGCGCTGGTGAGGCTGGCAAAACCTTCGCCGTAGTGGCGAGCGAGGTGAAGAGCCTTGCCAACGATACCCGCAAAGCCACCGAAGAAATCGCATCCACGCTGGACAATCTCGGCGAAGAAGCTGCGACAGTTATTGGACGGATCGAAGAGGGATCGCAAGCCAGCGCAGAGGCCAAGGAATCGATCGCGCGGATCGAGAACACCATGTCGAGCGTGGGCGGCCTGGTGGTCGAAGTCGACAAGCAGAACGACGTGATCGCTCGCTCGACCAGCACGATAAGCAGCCATGTTGAGGCAGTGCAGGACGTGCTTACCAGCTTCGACAAGGCGGCACGCGACAATGAGTCCCAGCTTGAAACCGCGCAAAGCCGCGTCAACGAACTGGAGATGACAGCGAGCTCCATGTTTGACTCTCTCGTCCAGGCCGGGCTCAGCCCGCAGGATAGCGTTATGGTGGAACGCGCTCAGCAGACCGCCCGCAAGATTGCAGAAGTGGCAGAGAGAGCCATTGCCAATGGTGAAATCACCGAAGACGCGGTGTTCGACCAGGACTATCGCTCAATCGAAGGCAGCAATCCGCCGCGTTACCGCACCGGCCTCAACCAATGGGCTGACCGCGTGTGGCGACCCATGCTTGATGCAGCAAAAGCTGAGGATGCAACCGTTAGCGCTGCTGCCTGCACCGACACCAAGGGTTTCCTGCCCACCCATATCAGCGAAATGTCTCGTCAGCCCACGGGTGACCTAACACACGACACGAAATATTGCCGCAATGGCCGCATCTTGTTCGAACCTATCGATCAGAAAGCCAAGGCCAGCACCGCGCCCTACATGATGGCCGTCTATCGTCAGGAGGGTGACGGCAAAGACTACCTCGTCGTACGCAATGTCTACGTCCCGCTGATCATCAACGGCCGTCGCTGGGGCGACTTCGAGGTCGCATACAGCTTCTAGGCCTCGCTGACGCGGTCTATTCGCATTGCTTAGCTCGGGTTACGACGGGCCATAAACGCAAGACGCTCAAACATCATCACATCCTGCTCGTTCTTGAGCAGCGCACCGTGGAGCGGCGGGATCGCGCTGTTGGGGTTGGCGTCTTGGAGAACGTCGAGTGGCATATCCTCGTTGAGAAGCAGCTTGAGCCAATCGAGCAGCTCGCTGGTCGACGGCTTCTTTTTCAGGCCCGGCACGTCGCGCAGCTCATAAAAGACGTCCATCGCCTTTTTGACGAGCGTCTTCTGGATGCCTGGATAATGCACCTCGATGATGTCAGCCATCGTGTCGCGGTCAGGGAACTTGATATAGTGGAAGAAGCAGCGGCGCAGAAAGGCGTCGGGCAGCTCTTTCTCGTTGTTCGAGGTGATCACGACAATGGGGCGTTCTTTCGCCTCGATCCGCTCCTGCGTTTCGTAAACATCGAAGCTCATCCGATCGAGCTCTTGCAGAAGGTCGTTGGGGAACTCGATATCTGCCTTGTCGATCTCATCGATCAGGAGGACCGGTAATTTCTCCGAGGTGAAGGCCTCCCACAATTTGCCCTTCTTGATATAGTTGCGAATGTCGTGGACGCGCTCTTCGCCCAGCTGGCCATCGCGCAGACGGGCAACGGCATCATATTCATAAAGACCCTGCTGGGCCTTGGTCGTGGACTTGATGTTCCATTCGATCAGCGGTGCACCAATTGCCTTGGAAATTTCATGGGCCAGAACTGTCTTACCGGTGCCTGGCTCGCCTTTCACAAGCAACGGCCGGCGCAGCATCACGGCAGCATTCACAGCAACCTTCAGATCATCGGTGGCGATATAGTCGCTGGTGCCTTCAAAACGCTGATCCTGAATGTTGTCGGTCATGAGTTTCCCTTCAAAACGTAATTTCGAGCGCAGCGATAAGGGCCGCAGGGCACGAGTGCAAGGGGGACGCGGCTTAGCGCGGAAGGCTAAGGATCCGCTGCGCGATCAGCGTCATTGTCATTTCGTCAATATTGGCTGCCTCATTGGACCAACTCAAGACCAATGCAAAATCGCGCCCACCATCGTCAGTCAGCAGCCAGGTGAGATTGAGAACACCCGGTTCAGAACCGCCTTTATATCCTGCATAGGCCCAGTTCGCGCTCGCTGTCGCAGTCATCAATGAATTGATTGCCATGATCTCGAACGCCTCAGGATCGGCGGTTTCTCGCATAAATCGCATGAGCGCGGTCAGGTCATCCGCATTCGCAAACCATTCAACATCAATGGCAATTGGCCCACCAGAAAAGGCTGCGAAAACTGTGGTGTCGGACACAGGAGTGTCTTCGAGCGCGTCGAGTATGTCTTCGCGGGCTTCAGAATCGGCGGTTTGGTAAGCGGCAAGACGTTCTTCCGGTCCTGCCTTTAGCAAGAACATCTCGCGCGTCTTGAGGAACGGATCGTTGAGCTCTGGTTGGCTATGTCCGCTTTCGACAAGTGTCTGGAAGACAGCATCGCGACCAAGAATATCGATCAGCGCATCAGTTGCAGTGTTGTCGCTGATTGAAATCATCAAAGTCGCCAAAGTTTGTAGCCTGACCGGCGCGCCGCTTGGCCAATTCTGCATTACGCCGCTTGGGAAGCTGCGCGTTTCGCTGAGTGTGACTACGTCGTCCCACGCCCGCTCGCCCTCGGCCACTTCGCGCGCCAAAGTAGCGAGAACGTAGAGCTTGAATGTCGACCCCAAAGGCGTCTGTTCAGTCCACTCACTGGCCATGATCGGGGCGCTATCTTGGTCAATTGGTCCAAACCACCAGCTGACTTTGCCAGGTAGCATCGCGAGATCCGCTTCGATCTGACTTGCACTGTCGTCGATTGGCTCAAAAGTGCGGAGCAACAGTTCCCCTACGCGATTGTCGGCTCCAGGATCGATCCCGATGCTCCCCCGTGCGATTGCGCGCTCCATGCGTATTGCAAGCGCGGCCCGATTACCCGCCAGAGGCTCGAGGCTTTCAACCGCTAGTGCCCGGCCGAACTGGCCGACCAACTGCGCTGATATCGCCTCCATTTGTGCGGGCGGGACGGCTGCAACAAAACCGTCGGTGAAGATATCGGGCGGCGCTTCGCCGTTGAGTATCTGAATCACTTGGTCAGCCCGGGTCTGAAGCCAGTTGCGTTCGTCGGACACGCTGGCCTGAACCTCGCCATCTTGAGCCAGTGCAGGGAAGGGAGTGATCGAACCAAGCGCAATCAATGCAAAAATGGCGAATGAGACCTGAGACTTCATCACGTATTCTCCGAAGAACAGGGGAAGACCTTAAGCGAGGGCCTCTGTCGAGACCAGCGCGTCAAGATTATCGATCTTGGCTTTCAACGCACGAGCCACCCACCAATTCAAAAGCAGTACAACAACGGCAAAAGCGAGGCTGTAACTGACCGGACCGGCCACTCCGATTAATGCATCTTTCCAACCGACAGTTTCGGCATAGCCTGCTGCAATCGACACGTAGAACAAGGCAAGCCCGGGCATGAAGGGGCCGACATACCAGATTGGCACCTTGCGCAGCGCATCATATTGCCGTTCATACTGGCGTCGCAGATGAGTGACGCAATCGTCCTCTGGTTGCCGGTCGAGATTGCTGCCCCGCCGCCTCAGCTCGCGCATCACAACCATAGTGCCGAGCACGATCGACAAGAGCGACAGTCCGATCATCGTATCGCCCTTAAAGAGCGCCGCCGTGCCGGAGGTGCCGAACAGCACCAGGACAAAGACGCCTGCGCCATATTCAATCCAATTACGGATACGAATTTGGCGTTCAAACTTCGTCACGCGGCGCGCGCAATCTTTGGGCGGACTGAAATGTGCATCGCCGCTAGCGGAAGTCCATTGCGAAAGGGGAGGGAGGCTCATGGTGTGTCTCCTGTGTCAGATGGGGTTTCAAAATGGCCTGCGAGGAGCGTTTTGATGCGGTGAACCCGCACGCTCACTGCGCCAGGGGAAAGGCCGGTGATTTCAGCGATGTCTGCGCCGCTTTCGCCTTCAAGCCACAACACGAAAACCTGGGCATCCAGCGCGGGAAGCGTGCGGATCAACTCGGCAACTTGCGCCATGACCAGCGCCTGTGCGGCCTCGCTTTCGGGATTGGCTCCCCCCGTGTCGGAGGGCGCGGGCAGGGCATCGATCTCTTCTAGCGGCACCTTTTTTGGTCCGCGCACTGCCGAGGCGACATGATCGGCGGCGACATTATGCGCGACCCGGTATACCCAGGTCTTGAGTGCGCAATCGCCTTTAAAACGCTTGAGACTGCTCCATAAAGCGCAATGCATGTCCTGTTCTAGGTCGCGCGCTTTTTCCGGGTCACGCTCCACCGCGCGGGCGAGGCGTGCGAGAGCAGGTGCAAATTGCTCGCCCGCTTGCCGGTAAAGAGTTTCAGTCTCTTGCGTCATGCCCCCTTAGTCGGATCGGGCGGGAATTTCTTACAATTGAAAGAGCGGCCACGTCAGTTTGAGAATGCGAGTGCGGCCACAAACAACAGATTGAACAGGAGCATCAAGACGGTCGCGACTTTCCAGCCGATCGCCGCATCCTTCATGCCTCTTTCCCACGTCCACTTGGCAATCGCTCCTGCAGCGAGCGACGAGAGTGAGAAGGTAATGACACCGCTCTGCGACGCGAGAATGATTGCGAGCAGGCCACAAACGAGCAAGTGAACAAAGAACGCGCCCGTAAACCAAACGATCGGAATCGGGCGGTAGGCGGTATCGGGTACTTCCCAGTCGGGCAGGGATGCATCTGGCCTCGAAATGCGTCTGTCGCCGGCGTAGATGTCTTCCTCGCGTGGGTCAGGATAATCCGACTGCCGTTCACGCTCAGGCATCGATCATATCCCGGTCCATCTCGCCGGCGCGGTTTTGGATGAAGTTGAAGCGGTGTTCTGGGTTACGGCCCATAAGCTGGTCGACCAGTTCTTTCACACCGGCACGCTGTTCAAACTCTTGCGGCAAGGTGATGCGGACGAGCGAGCGTGTATCGGGGTGCATCGTCGTCTCGCGTAATTGTTGCGGGTTCATCTCGCCTAGGCCCTTGAAGCGCGCGACGTCGACTTTCTTGCCTTTGAACACACTCGCTTCAAGCTCGGCGCGGTGCGCGTCGTCGCGGGCGTAGCGACTCTCTTTGCCAGCTGTCAGTTTATAGAGTGGCGGCTGAGCGAGGTAGAGTCGGCCATCGCGCACGATGTCCGACATTTCCTGGAAGAAGAATGTCATCAGCAAGGTTGCGATGTGAGCGCCATCTACATCTGCATCGGTCATGATGATGATCCGGTCATAACGAAGGCTTTCCGGGTCGCAGTCGCGCCGCGTTCCGCAGCCCATGGCGAGGATCAGGTCGGCGATTTCCGAATTGGCCCGGATCTTGTCGGCGCTGGCTGATGCGACATTCAGGATCTTGCCGCGGATTGGCAGGATCGCCTGCGTCTTACGATCACGCGCTTGCTTGGCGGAGCCGCCTGCCGAATCCCCCTCAACTATGAAAAGCTCTGTCTCCGCATCGCCTTCACCCGAGCAATCGGTGAGCTTGCCGGGGAGGCGTAGTTTCTTGGCGTTGGTGGCTGTTTTGCGCTTGATCTCGCGCTCTTGCTTGCGCTTGAGCCGCTCTTCCATCCGCTCCATCACTTCACCGAGAAGCGCCTTTCCGCGCTCCATATTGTCGGTGAGGAAGTGGTCGAAGTGATCTCGGACGGACGTTTCAACGAGGCGCGCAGCCTCGGGCGAGGTCAGCCGGTCCTTGGTCTGGCTCTGGAACTGTGGGTCGCGGATGAAGACGCTGAGCATGACTTCCGCGCCGGTCATCACATCATCGGCGGTGACGTCTTTGGCTTTTTTGGCGCCAGTCAGCTCACCGAATGCGCGCAGGGCCTTGGTAATAGCGCCGCGAACCCCCTGTTCGTGGGTTCCGCCATCAGGCGTGGGGACGGTGTTGCAATACCAGCTGGTCGAGCCATCAGAGTAGAGCGGCCATGCGATCGCCCATTCGACGCTTCCCTGGCCGATGCCATCTTTCTCGGGGAAATCTTGCTTGCCAGTAAAGGGCTCAGCGGTGACGCATTCGCGCTGCCCCACTTGTTCAGCCAAGTGGTCGGCCAAACCACCGGGAAACTTGAATACGGCATCTTCGGGTACGTCTTCGCTGGCGAGGCTAGGAGCACATTTCCAGCGAATTTCGACTCCTGCGAAGAGATAGGCCTTGGAACGGGCCAGCTTGAACAACCGCGCTGGCTTAAACTTGCGCTCGCCAAATATCTCTGTGTCTGGGGTGAAGGTCACTGTCGTTCCGCGACGGTTGGGCGCCGCGCCAACAGCCTCGATCGGCCCCACTGTCTGCCCTTTGGAAAATTCCTGGGCGTAGAGTTGCTTGTCGCGAGCTACCTCGACCCGTGTGTGCGAGGAGAGCGCATTGACCACACTTACCCCGACGCCGTGCAGACCACCGCTGGTGGCATAGGCCTTGCCAGAGAACTTGCCGCCTGAATGCAGGGTGGAGAGGATAACTTCCAGCGTCGATTTGCCGGGGTATTTTGGATGCTCATCGACCGGGATACCCCGGCCATTGTCCGAAATGCTCAGCCGGTTGCCTTCTTCAAGCCGTACTTCGATACGGCTCGCGTGGCCTGCAACCGCTTCGTCCATCGAGTTATCGAGCACTTCGGCCGCTAAGTGGTGCAGCGCGCGATCGTCGGTTCCGCCGATATACATGCCGGGGCGCCGGCGCACCGGCTCTAGCCCTTCGAGGACCTCGATGGAGGAAGAATCGTAGTCGCCGCTGGAGCTTGGCGTGTTTTCAAACAGATCGTCAGACATAAACCCTACATAGGGATCAACGCCTTGCGCTCACAAGCGCCCATCGGTCAGTTTTGCGCCGAATATCAATCGTCAAAACCGGAAGGGGCGGCGTCGACCGTTGTCACTTCGCCGCTGCGGACTTCGCGCACTTCCAGAGCGCGCTGCGCGATACCATTTCTACCAAATCGGAATGCGCCATCAACGCCCAGGAATCCGTCCTGACTGTAGAGCCTATCAGTCGGGAAGTCGTCTCCAACCTGCCATTCACGCGCGATGCGCAGGGTCAAAAGCACTGCGTCATAGCCAAGGGTTGCGATGCGAAACGGTCTGTTGCCAAAGCGTGCCTCGTAACTTTCGGAAAAGCGCCCGAAACGGCGATCCGAAACAGCCGAGAACAAGGCACCGCGGACCGCATCGGTGCGAGTGAGACCGGACTCGCCGCTCCACAATTCTGTGCCGATCAGACGTGTCCCTTCTGCACCATCGCTGCGGATTTGACCTGCTGCTTGAACTGCGAGGCGCGGACTATCAGCGATCAAAACCGTATCATAGCCACCATTTTGACGCAGACGCTGCGCTGCACCCACAATTGAGGTGTTGCCGCGTGAATAGCGCTCAAATGCGATCAGAGAGCCACCGTAGTCTTGTATGCCGTAAGTCAAGGCTGCGTATGATCGATCACCATATACGCCCTCTGGCAAAAGAGCCGCGAAGCTGTTTGATCCGTTCGCCCGCGCGTATGCAATCGACCGCCTGATCGATTGATCGGGCGTCAGTCCCATGATGAAAACATCCGATCCCGCCACATCGGCATCGTTGGTGAAGGCGACCGTAGGTACGCCCGATGCACGGGCTGCTGCTTGCACTGCTGGTACGTTTTCAGAGCGCAGCGGGCCAAGGATAAGCTTATTACCATCGACGATCGCCTGCCGCGCAGCTGCTCCCGCACCACTCGAAGTGTCGTAAGTCGTGATCCGCAGGTTGTTTGCGTTCGTGTCGAGCAACGCCATAGTTGTCGCGTTGGACAGCGCTTGGCCGACCTCTGCTGTGTTCCCGGCCAGTGGAACAAGCAGAGCAATGCGGTGGCGCTCTGTATCGCCGGGCATGCTGGTGGCAGTTGGCTGTGGCGTCGGTGTAACCGGGCCGGTTGAGATAGTCTCGGTTTTGGGTACCACGGTGCAGGCCGATAGCAGGGCTGCACTGCCAGCGACGAGGAAGTTGCGCCGATTCAGGACTTTACCTGCCAAACCGCGCAACCGATTGTTGAAGGACAGGCCCGCGAAAGCTCCTGCCTCAAAAAAACCTGATTTTCTAAGCTTCATTCTTGCCGATCCCTCTGCGCTGGCTCTAGACGGGGAGGTGTATGAACACCGGCCCGCCTGAATCAGTTTTGTCCGTTCCTCTTGATCCGGGTCTCTATATTGTCGCGACCCCGATTGGCAATCTTGGCGATATAACGCTCCGTGCCATCGACGTGCTGCGCCGCTCGACCATAATTGCATGCGAAGACACGCGAGTTACCGGCAAGTTACTGAAAGCGCACGGCATTGAGACAAAGATGCAGCGCTATGACGACCACGCTTCGGAGGCCGTTCGAGAACGCCTGCTCGAAACGGCGCGCACCGAAGCTGTTGCATTGGTAAGCGATGCAGGAACGCCATTGGTGTCCGATCCCGGCTACCGGCTCGTTAAACAGGCGCGTGAGGGAGGCATAGAGGTCACAGCGCTCCCCGGGGCGTGTGCAGCAATTGCCGGACTTTCAATCTCAGGGCTTCCTAATGATCGCTTCTTTTTTGCCGGTTTCCTGCCAGTGAAAGATAAAGCGCGCGGAGAGGTTTTGGCTGAGCTTGGCAATGTCAAAAGCACGTTCATCTTCTACGAAACTGGACCACGCCTGGTACGATCACTGAAAGCAATGGCGCAAGCCTGGCCAGATCGTGTCGTCTCAGTCGCGCGTGAGCTCACCAAGCTTCACGAAGAGTGTCGGCAGGCAAGCGCCAGCGAATTGGCAGAGCACTATTCCGCGCATCCTCCTAAGGGCGAGATCGTTCTGCTGGTCGGGCCGCCGGTTGAAACGGCCTCAAGCGAAGATCCCGATGTTCTGTTGCGAGACGCGCTGGACGAGATGAGCGCAAGCAAGGCGGCAGGCAAAGTCGCCAAGGCCACTGGCCTCGACCGCCAGTCGCTTTATGCCCGCGCGATCGAATTACGAGGCGAATGATGACTGGTAAGCGCCCCACCGTCGATAGACAACGCGCTGACCGCAAGGGGCGCGAGGCAGAAGCGCAAGCGGCCCAATATCTGATGCAAAACGGGTTTGAGGTGCTCGCGGGCCGGGTCAAGACCAAGCTGGGCGAGATTGACTTGATCGCGCGAAAGAAGGGCTTGGTTGCATTCACTGAGGTAAAGTGGCGAAGGAGAGCCAGCGATCTCGATACTGCAATCGATGAAGGCCGCTTGGCTCGTGTTGCTGCAGCTGTGGAGATGGTCGCGCATGAATACGCCCAGCCGGATGATGATATCCGCATTGATGTAATCTTGCTTGCACCCGGCAACAGGCCGCGCCACATCGAAAACGCATGGATGCCTTAGGAGCCTCAATGTCACTCAGGATCGCCGTCCAAATGGACCCTATTGAAAGTGTCAATATCAAGGGTGACAGCTCATTCGCGCTGATGCTGTCCGCACAGGAGCGCGGCTATGAGGTGTTCGAATATCATGTCGAAAGCCTGACGCTGGACGCTGATGATCGTCTTTTTGCGGAATGCTCACCCGTCAAGGTGCGCAAGGTGCAAGGTGATCACTTTGAGAAGGGTGGGACGCAGCGGCTTGATCTTGGCAAGGACATCGATGTCATCTTGATGAGGCAGGACCCGCCCTTCCATATGGGCTATATCACCGCGACGCACCTGCTTGAGCGGATCAAGGACGAAACTCTGGTAGTCAATGATCCTGCCTATGTCCGCAATGCGCCGGAAAAGGTGATGGTGCTCAATTATCGTCGCTTCATGCCAGCGACATTGGTGACGCGCTCTGTCGATGAGGTGAAGCGTTTTATGGCCGAGCATGGCGCAGTGGTGGTGAAGCCGATCCACGGCAATGGCGGCAAAGCGATCTTCCGGATCCCTGCCGATGGCGACAATCTCACCGCTCTGTTTGAGGTCTTCAACCAAACCTGGCCCGAACCGCACATGGTCCAGCCTTTCCTCCCCGAGGTGGCCGAAGGCGATAAACGCATCGTTCTGATCGATGGTGAGATCGCCGGTGCGATCAACCGCATACCGGGCGAGGGCGAATTTCGCTCAAATCTGGCGATGGGCGGGAAAGCTGAACCCACTCAGCTGACCGATCGTGAGGTCGAGATTTGCGAGGCGATGGGTCCGGAGCTGAAGCGCCTTGGCCTGACTTTTGTTGGCATTGACGTGATCGGCGGAAAGTGGCTGACCGAGATTAACGTCACCTCTCCGACCGGGATCGTGGCGATCTCGGAATATGACGGGACGGACCTAGCGGGGATGATCTGGGACGCGATTGAGGCTCGGTTGGGGTGAGCTCCGAACCTCTGCAACCAAGACAATCGCCGGATTGCACCGTCTTGACCGGTCAATATGTGCGGTTGGAAAAGGTCGATCCGGCTGCTCATGCAGGGGGTTTCGACAAACATCTCTGCGGGCCGCAGAACCATTCGCTGTGGGACTACATTCCGTTTGGCGCGCCGTCTGACAGTGTAGAGCTGTGCACAATTCTCGACGCGATGGCCGAGAGGCTTAGCTGGTACAGCTTTGCCTTACGCGATCTTTCGAGTGACGAAGTGTGCGGCACGGTTAGCTTGATGCGTATCCGCCCAGAGCATGGCAGCGCAGAGATCGGCAGCGTGGTGTTTGGCAAGCAATTGCAGCGGACACGCGCGGCGACGGAGGCGGTCTTTCTGCTCGGGGACTATCTTTTCTCGACGCTTGGTTATCGCCGCTATGAATGGAAATGCGACAATCTGAACGCAGCCTCAAAGCGCGCCGCTGAACGGTTCGGCTTTGCTTTTGAGGGCGTGTTCCGCAACGACATGATCGTCCACGGACGCAGCCGAGATACGGCATGGTTTGCGATGACAGATGGAGATTGGGCGAAGTTAAGGCCCGCTTTCGGGCAGTGGCTCTCTGCCTCAAATTTCGACGCGGAAGGAACGCAAATCGAGCCACTGCGTGATCTGACCAGGGCGGCAATAGATTTGGCGCGGGCCTAGGTCTTCTTCGCCCTAGGATGCGCTCCGCGATAGGTTTCTAGCAAGCTCGCCGCGTCGACTTTGGTGTAGATTTGCGTTGAGCCTAGCGACGCATGGCCCAGCAACTCCTGCAAGCTCCGTAAATCTGCGCCCGCGCCAAGCAGATGCGTCGCAAAGGAGTGCCGCAGTGCGTGCGGGGTCGCGGTGTCGGGCAATCCCAGTGCGCGACGCGCTTTCGCCATCGCCTTTTGCACCATTCCTGGCGATAGCGGGCCTCCCTTGGCTCCTCGGAACAGAGCTTCCTCTGCGGAGAGGGGGTAGGGGCAAGCATCGACATATTCCGCGACCGCCTCCCGCGTGATGGCAATGATCGGGACAATCCGCTGCTTGCCGCCTTTTCCGGTCACTTGGAGCGTATCTCCCAATGGCGCGTCGCTTCCGGTGAGCGACAAGGCCTCAGCGATCCGCAAGCCCGATCCATACATTAGCAACAGCACAGCTCGATCTCGGGCTCCGATCCAATCATCGGAGGCCGTACCATCTACCAAATCAGCGATATTGACCGCGTCATCGGGAGTGACGGGGCGGGGGAGTCCTTTCTTGAGGCGCGGCCCGCGCACTCTGGGAGCGGAAGGATCGGGATCGCCGCTTTCCGAGCGGGCAAAAGCGATGAAGGCCTTTAGCGCCGAAAGCTCGCGCGCCACGCTGGTATTGGCTAGGCCTCCGGCCCGTCGGCTTGCAAGATGAGCGCGCAGATCGCGCGCTTCCAGCGAGGCCACGCCAGCCCATGAGTCCAAGCCTTGCATATCCAACAATCGCTGCGCAGCGCTGACATAGGCGCGCACTGTATGCGGAGAGCGTCGCCGCGCCTCGGTAAGGTGCGCGTGCCATTGCTGGAGGATTTGAGCAGCGCTCATGCCTGAACCAGCTCGTCATCAACCAGCGCTGCGATCAATGTGTTGAGCACCGGCATGCCCTTGGGCTCGATGCCGATGCGATCGCCCATGCGCCAGACAAAGCCAAGCTGCTCATGGGTTTGCAAAGCGCTCTTGCTCACCATCGAAAAGCGGGGGCGGTCAAACCGGTTTTCGAGCGCGGCGAGGTCCAGTCCCTCGGTGAGGCGCAGGCCCATAAGCAGCGCCTCGGAGGCTTGCTCAGAGATGCTCAGGCTGCGCTGCTCGGAAATGCCGTGGCCGCGTTCGGCAACCGCTTTCAGATAGTTTTCTGGCTTCTTGTGCCGGACTGTCGCGTAGCCGCCGCGTCTACCATGCGCTCCTGGACCGATCCCGGCATAGTCCTGATAGCGCCAATAGGTCAGGTTATGACGGCTCTCCTCACCAATGCGCGCATGGTTGCTAATCTCGTAGGCCGGAAGGCCCGCGGCGGCTGTCAGCATGCGCGTGACTTCATATAGCTCTGCCGCAGCGTCGTCATCGAGCGGGGCAAAGCGCCCCAAACGCACATCAGTCTCAAACCGGGTGCTGGGTTCAATCGTAAGCTGGTAAAGCGACAGGTGGCACGTGCCCAAGCCAAGCGCCCGAGAGAGCTGGTCCGACCATTGGTCAGGCGTTTGATCGGGCAGCGCATAGATCAGATCGAAACTGACCCGGTCGAAGTGGTTCTGAGCGGTCTCCAAGGCCTCCAGCGCTTCATCTGCCCCATGTAAGCGGCCAAGCCAGCGCAGAGTTTCATCTTCTAGAGATTGCACACCGAGCGACACGCGATTTACGCCAGCCTTTGCTAGGTCGGCAAAATTGGCGGCTTCAACTGAGGAGGGATTGGCCTCCAACGTGATTTCGATCTGCGGATCAAAGCCCCAAAGACGCTCCGCCTCGCCGAGCAAAACCGCCATGAGGTCCGGGGACATGAGCGAAGGTGTCCCGCCACCAAAGAAAATCGAGGTAAGCGTTTCGCCGCTGGCTTCGGCTGCCTCCGCACGCATGTCGGCGAGCAAGGCCGCTTCCCATGAAACAACATCCACGCTTTCACGGACGTGCGAGTTGAAATCGCAATAGGGGCACTTCTTCGCACAGAACGGCCAATGGATGTAAAGGGCGCGGGCCAAGATCTCGCTTCAATCCTTTTTAACAGGTTCGGCGCCAAGCTCTACGCCATGAGCATCCGTGCGACAATTGCAGGCGTGACAGCGCTGTTGGGATTGGGTTTGAGTGTTCAAGCCTTGCCACAGGACAATGTCCAGACGCGCGAGCAGGTTTGGCTGATAGCTCATAATGCCGAACGCGCAGAATTCGGTGTTCCTGCACTGCGCTGGTCAGACGCCTTGGAACGAGAAGCACGCGATTGGGCTGAAACACTGGCGCGCGATGAAGTGATGCGGCACTCCTCTTATCAAGAGCGCAAAGGGACCGGCGAGAATCTCTGGATGGGAACCGCCGGATATTACCGCGCGGAGCAAATGATCGCCCATTTCGCTGCCGAGAAGCAGTATTTTGCGCCGGGCCGCTTCCCTCAGGTTTCTCGCACAGGCGATTGGTCTGATGTGGGTCATTTTACCCAGATCGTCTGGGCGGACACGCGGGAGGTAGGATGCGCAATGGCACGAGGTGCGCGCTATGACTTCCTCGTTTGTCGCTACTACCCATCGGGCAATGTCATGGGGCGGCGCATCATCCCAGGTGAGTCGAGCAATTCTCGTTCATGAACGGGGCTAGGCCCCAAATTGGTCAGCCACCAGCTTGGCAAAGGCGTCGGCGCGGTGGCTGATCGCATGTTTTTGCGCTGGTTCAATCTCGGCAAAGGTCTGATCGCCCTGAAGTGCAGAGGGAACGAAAACAGGATCGTATCCGAACCCCATTTCACCTCTCGGTGGCCAGGTCAGCGCTCCGCGACATTGTCCGTCGTAGACGGCGCTTTCTCCGTCAGGCCATGCGATGGCAAGGACGCAGTGAAACGCGGCCTTGCGCTCGATGCCTGAGCCCAACTGCTGCAGCATCCCCTCAACCTTGCCCATCGCCATGTACCAGTCGCGACCCGGATCGCCTTCGAACCATTGCCGCTCAGCCCAGTCGGCAGTGTAGACGCCGGGGCGGCCGTCGAGAGCATCAACACTAAGCCCGCTGTCATCGGCAAGCGCGGCAAGGCCCGAAGCCTCAGCGGCCGCGCGCGCCTTGATGAGAGCGTTTTCGCCAAAGGTCTTCCCGGTTTCGGGCGGTTCGGGCAAGCCGAGGGATCCGGCAGAAATGCACTTTATTCCATAAGGATCAAGCAAGGCTGATATCTCTTTCAGCTTGCCCGCGTTGTGGGTCGCAATGACCAACGAACCGCCGCCGAGCTTGCGTGTCACTTCACCGCGTCCAATTGCGCTTTGAAGATCGCGTCGCATCCGATTTTGGCGAGGCGCAAGAGGCGCAGAAGGCCCTCCTCGTCGTAGGTCGCGCCCTCGGCGGTGGCTTGCACCTCGGCAATCTGGCCGCCGTCGATCAAAACAAAGTTGGCGTCGGCCTCTGCGTTGGAATCCTCCGGATAATCCAAGTCGAGCACTGGAGTGCCTTCATAGATTCCGCAAGATATCGCGGCGACCTGTCCGGTAATCGGATCCTCCTTGATCGCACCAGAGGCCATCAAGCCATTGACTGCCAGACGTAAAGCCACCCAAGCGCCAGAGATTGATGCGGTGCGGGTGCCGCCATCGGCCTGAATGACGTCGCAATCGAGCGTGATCTGGCGTTCCCCGAGTTTTTCGAGGTCAACGACAGCACGAAGAGAGCGGCCAATAAGGCGTTGAATCTCCTGAGTGCGACCGGATTGCTTTCCACGTGCGGCTTCGCGCGATCCGCGGGTGTGCGTGGCGCGCGGGAGCATCGAATACTCGCCCGTCACCCAGCCTTCGCCCTTGCCGCGCAGCCATGGCGGAATACGCTCTTCAACGCTGGCGGTGCACAGCACTCGTGTGTCACCAAAGCTGATCAGGCAAGAGCCTTCTGCATGTTTGTTGAAACCGGTTTCGATCGTGATGGCGCGCATTTCATCTGCGCTACGGCCTGAAGGGCGCATATGGAGTTTCCTATGGTTCGATTCGATTGCTGAGGCGGTTTGGCGGGGAAGTTGCGCAGGGGCAAGCTTTGCGAGCATCGGGCTTGGCGAATTGGTCTGAGACGCTAAATGGAAGTCATGGCGACGCCTCCTATCTCTGAACTGACAGACCGTGCGCGCGGTATTTTTCAGCGCGTGGTCGAGGAGTATATTGCGAGCGGGCAGCCGGTTGGTTCCAAGACCTTGGCTTCCGATGGTGCGCTTAATCTTTCCCCGGCTTCTATCCGTTCGGTTTTGGCAGAGCTGGAGGGCCTCGGCCTGCTCGCTGCTCCGCATACTAGCGCTGGGCGGATGCCCACTGATGCAGGCTTACGCATCTTCGTCGACGGCATGATGCGCATGTCAGAGCCGACGGTGGAAGAGCGCGCGCAGATCGAATCTCGGCTTGCCGAAAGTGCAGAGAGCGGGCCGGTCGAACAAGCGCTGCAACAAACCAGCATGCTTTTGTCCGAATTGTCGGGCGCAGCGGGTATGGTGATGGTTCCAACACTCGAGCAGCGATTGGCGCAATTTAGCCTCGTGAGCTTAGGGCAGGGTAGAGCCTTGGCCGTCCTCGTCGGAGAGGATGGCGGGGTTGAGAACCGCGTTGTTGAGCTTGATGCCGGCGCTCCGGGATCGCTCGAAGCGGCGAGCAATTACGTCACCGCTAACTTAGCGGGACGCACCCTGGCCGAGGCGGCCCAGGCGATGCGGCAAGAGATCGCCAGCGGCAAAACTCAGCTTGACGAGGCTAGCCGTGACTTGGTCGAGCGCGGTCTTGCGGTCTGGAGCGCTGATGCCAATGAACGCCCTGTGCTGATTGTGCGCGGTGCTTCCAATCTTCTGGATGAAACCGCGCTTGGCGATATCGAGCGAGTGCGCAGCCTGCTCGATGATCTTGAAAATAAGCAATCTGTAGCTGGCTTGCTGGAACGTGCCAAAGAGGCTGAAGCAACGCGCATCTTTATTGGGGCGGAAAATAGGCTGTTTGGGCTTTCGGGTTCTTCGGTCATCGCTTCGCCCTATCGCGATATGGAGGGACGCGTGGTTGGCGTTTTGGGAGTGATTGGGCCCACACGCTTGAATTACGCGCGGGTGGTCCCCATGGTGGATTTGACCGCTCGCTCACTGGGCAAGCTGATAGCTTAAACTGGGTAATCAAGAGACATGGACGACAACAACAAGCCGCAGGCAGATGCGGCAAAAGATGACGCGGTGGCGGAAGAGCTGAAAGGCGTACCGGAGGAATTCCTCGAGGATTCTGACGCGGAAGAGGCAGGCGCGGATGATGCGATTGCCGAAGCGCTTGAAAACCTGCGCAATGACCTCGAAAAATCGAAGCAGGACGTGCTCTATGCTCAGGCTGAAACGCAGAATGTGCGCCGCCGGCTCGAAAAAGACGTAACCGATGCGCGCAACTATGCCGCGACCGGCTTTGCGCGCGATATCCTGTCCGTGTGGGACAATCTGTCTCGCGCAGTCGAGGCGATCCCGGAAAGCCTTCGTGAAGAAGATAGCATGAAGGGCCTTGTTATCGGGATCGAAGCGACCCAGCGTGAGCTTGAGAAGGTCTTCAAGCAGCACGGCGTCGAGCGCGTGGCTGCAGTGGGCCTGCCGCTCGACCCGAACCAGCACCAAGCGATGATCGAAATTCCTTCAGCCGACGCAGAGCCTGGGACAATTGTGCAGGAAATGCAGTCTGGCTGGATGATCAAGGACCGCTTGCTGCGCCCAGCCATGGTCGGCGTCGCGAAAAAGTCGGACTGATCAGGATTTGAGAGTAAAATCTCATCTGGCTCTGGGCAAACAAAAAGGGGGCGGACGGGTTATTCCGGTCCGCCGCTTTTGTGTCCATCAAGCCTTAGTTGTTTCCTGGACCTAGCTCTGAAATGCGCAAGGTCGACTGGTGGTATCCGCCTTCTTCATAGGAGCCGACCCAAATCTCGTAATTGCCGCTTTGAGCAGGGCCAAAGACCACTAAAGGATTGTTGCCTTCTCCACCGTCATCGTTGCAATACCATTTGCCGTCAGGTGCATTGATTACCAGAGTCGTGTCTTCGTCCGACTCAACAGAGATGTAGAGCGGATAGGCGCTGGAAGCTCCGCTGCCCGTGAAACTGAGACGCAAGTCCGGATCATCGGAGATATAGCCAGCGCATCCTTCGGCCGCTTCGCTCGCATCAATCATTCCACCTGAGATTAGCGAAGTTAAATCGGGGTCATCTTCGAAATTGGCGTCGAGGACCACTGTTCCCGAGATTGGCTCGCCAAAAATGTCTTGCGCAACCGCTGTGCCCGACATGGCAACCGCCAACGCTGCGATTGCAATCGAAGTCTGCTTTATCATTCAATTCCTCCCCCAAAATGAAGTGTTTCTGCTTCAGCATGAATTACACGGCAGCGCGGCTCTATCACAGCATTGCATCGAACAGAGTATTTATTTGGATCTTGGTGAGAAGGGGGTGAAATGTGTGAAAACGCTCAGGCCACTAGTGTCGCGCCAGGAAACCGCACCAGCACTTCGTATGCTGATCGATCCGCAACGCCCGATACCTTCGCTCCATGCCGCAGCCAAAAAGCGTGCTTCACGATCTCGGCCTGTTGCTCGATACCATAGCGGGTAAGTGGCCAGCCGGGTTTGAGGCTGTAATCATAGCGACAGAAGGGATGTCGGAACAGCACGAGGTACCAGCTCCCGCGGGTCTGGGTTTGCCAGACATGAGTCATCTCATGAATGTAGAGCCCCTGCCGCACCAAAGGCGCCGCGGAAAAGTCATCGCAATAGGCGCTTCCCTTTGGATGGAAATGCAAATGCCCGCGCGGCGCCATCGTCACGCGCTTCGGCTGAAACGGAAACCATTTGCGGCGTCGGATCGTGACCTTTTCATATTCGATGGCATCGCCGAACACCGTCCGTGCGAGCTCAATTTCTCCCGGAGTTAGTGGACGCTCCCCACCTACCGGACAGGCAGGTGGAGTGGCATCCTTACTCGGAGAAATATCCGTTTGGTTCAGCGCTCTTCCCCAGCAGCGCGCACTTCGGCTTCAAAGACATGCGTGTCTCCACCCGATACCTTCATGGTCACCTCAGTCGTGCTTCCAGGGGTAAGTTCAGGCGAAGGGCCCATCACCATCACATGCAAATCGCCCGGCTTGAATTCGACTTTTTCACCGCTCCGCACAGCGACCGGGACCGCTTCCATCATCGTCATCTGCCCGCCATATTCGCTAAAGGCGTGCATGACTGCGCTCTCCGCCTGCGCTACCGAGAAACGGTCGAGCGAGAACCTGCGCTCGCCTTCATATATGAAGTCGAAATAGAGCGCTGCCGGATTGCCTTCGACAGGAGCAAGCACCACACGTGCATTCTCGACTGTGATCCCTTCGATCACGCCTTCGACCGAGGTCGCGACCGGTGCAGGGTCGTCTCCACAGCCAGAAAGCACCATGCTTGCGCTCAAAATCAGTGCGGCTCCGAGGCTCTTGGCACTGGTTGTGAGAATTGATCCCTGTTGCATTCGCTTCATTCCCTTGTCGTCCTTCAAAACTGTCCCACTTTGTGGATAGGGCAAAAACTAGGGCAGCGCGCTTCTTGTGCCAAGAAAAACCGCACCTATATGCGCCTCATAACGAGCCGCCGAGCCGCCTCGCCACTCAGCGGGAGGTGCCAAGGCAGGTGTCCAACAAGACCTAAGAGATGGGAACAACATGGGTAAAGTAATCGGTATTGACCTCGGCACGACCAACAGCTGCGTCGCTGTGATGGATGGTGGTAAGCCAAAGGTTATTGAGAACTCTGAAGGTGCGCGCACGACGCCCTCGATCGTCGCTTTCACGAAGGATGCAGAGCGTCTGATCGGTCAGCCAGCAAAGCGCCAGGCCGTTACCAATCCCGATAACACCCTTTTTGCGATCAAGCGCCTGATCGGCCGCCGCTTTGACGATCCGCTGACCAAGAAGGACATGGAGATCGTCCCCTACGACATCGTGAAGGGTAAGAATGGCGATGCATGGGTCGAAGCCAATGGCGATGAATATTCGCCTTCACAAATTTCAGCTTTCATTCTTCAGAAGATGAAAGAGACCGCTGAGAGCTATCTCGGCGAAACCGTGACGCAAGCGGTTGTGACCGTTCCGGCTTATTTTAACGATGCACAGCGGCAGGCGACCAAGGATGCGGGCGAAATCGCCGGCCTTGAAGTCCTGCGCATCATCAACGAGCCAACCGCAGCCGCTCTCGCTTATGGCATGGACAAGGAAGACGGCAAGACGATCGCCGTTTACGACCTTGGCGGCGGTACTTTCGACGTCTCGATCCTTGAGATCGGCGATGGCGTCTTCGAAGTGAAGTCGACCAATGGCGACACCTTCCTTGGCGGTGAAGACTTCGACAATGCGATTGTTGAGCACCTTGCCGATGCGTTCCAGAAGAAGGAAAACATGGACCTGAAGGCGGACAAGCTTGCGCTGCAACGCCTCAAGGAAGCGGCAGAAAAGGCCAAGATCGAGCTTTCAAGCTCAGCCACGACCGAAGTCAATCTGCCCTTCATCACAGCGCGTATGGAAGGCGGAGCATCGACCCCGCTTCACCTTGTGGAAACGATTAGCCGTGCTGACCTTGAAAAGCTTGTCGGTGATCTCATCAATCGCACGCTCGATCCATGCAAGAAGGCTCTGAAGGATGCAGGCGTCTCAAAGGACGAGATTGACGAAGTGATTCTCGTGGGTGGGATGACCCGCATGCCCAAGGTTCGCGAAGTCGTTGAGAAGTTCTTCGAAGCCAAGCCACACACCGGCGTGAACCCTGACGAAGTGGTCGCCATGGGCGCTGCGATTCAGGCTGGCGTTCTGCAGGGGGACGTCAAAGACGTGTTGCTGCTCGACGTGACCCCGCTGTCTCTCGGTATCGAGACTTTAGGCGGTGTCTTCACACGTATGATCGATCGCAACACGACGATCCCGACCAAGAAAACACAGACCTATTCGACTGCCGAAGACAATCAGAACGCCGTGACGATCAAGGTTTTCCAGGGCGAGCGCGAAATGGCGGCTGACAA
Source organism: Pseudomonadota bacterium (assembly GCA_039039885.1). Lineage (GTDB taxonomy): Bacteria > Pseudomonadota > Alphaproteobacteria > Sphingomonadales > Sphingomonadaceae > Erythrobacter. Next base: position 169,176 of record JBCCPG010000001.1, read on the forward strand.
CAAGTTGCTCGGTAACTTTGACTTAGTAGGCATCCCGCCGGCGCCGCGCGGTGTTCCGCAAATCGAAGTGACGTTCGACATTGACGCCAATGGCATTGTTTCAGTCAGCGCCAAGGACAAGGGCACCGGCAAAGAACAGACGATTCAGATCCAGGCCTCGGGCGGTCTCAGCGACAGCGACATCGACCAGATGGTTCAAGATGCCGAGAAGTTCGCCGAAGAAGACAAGAAGCGCCGCGAAGGTGCCGAAGCCCGCAACCAGGCAGATAGTCTTGTCCATGCTACCGAAAAACAGCTCGAAGAAAACGGCGACAAGATTGACGCTGAAACCAAGACAGCCGTTGAGGAAGCGATTGCTGCGACCAAAACCGCTCTCGAAGGCGATGACGCAGATGCGATCAACACCGCCGCTCAAGAGCTCACCCAGGTCGCCATGAAAATGGGCGAGCAGATCTACAAGCAAGAGCAGGAAGCAGGCGCTGCTGAAGGCGGCGACGCCGGCGAAGAGGCGGCGAGCGAAGACAGCGAAGACGAAGATGTCGTCGAAGCTGAATTCTCCGAAGTCGACGAAGACGGCAAGAAGGACTGAGGTCCTGATGCACAAAGACGCTCCTCTCCCACGCGCTGAGGCGCTGGGGGTGAGCGGCCTTTGGAGGAATTAGTTCCATGGCAGCCACCAGCCTCGACTATTACCAAACGCTCGAAGTGACGCGCGACGCAGATGGCGCGACGATCAAGTCGTCCTATCGCAAGCTCGCGATGAAGTTTCATCCAGATCGCAATCCGGGTGACACTGAAGCCGAGGCCAAGTTCAAGGCATTGGGCGAGGCTTATGAATGCCTCAAAGACCCGCAAAAGCGGGCTGCCTATGATCGCTTTGGCCACGAGGCTTTCACCCAAGGCATGAATGGCGGCGGAGGAGGCCCTGGCGGCTTTGGCGGGCAGGGCCAGGACGGCTTTGCCGATATTGGCGATATTTTTGAGAGCATCTTCGGTAGCGCTTTTGGTGGCGGTGCGCGCGGTGGCGCACGGCGCCAGCAGAACCGGCGCGGTGCAGACCTCCGTTATGACATGCAGGTCACTTTGGATGAAGCCTTCCACGGCACGACCAAAGAGATTGAGATCGAAGTCAGCCAGGTCTGCGAGACTTGCGACGGTACCGGAGCAACCCCGGGCACGGGCGAGCGCACCTGCAATATGTGCCACGGCCAAGGCACCGTTCGCGCAAAGCAAGGCATGTTCGTCGTCGAACGACCATGTCCTTCCTGCGGCGGTCGCGGCGTGATCCTCGAAGACCCTTGCAAGGACTGCCAGGGCGAAGGGCGTGTCGACCGTGCTCAGACGCTCAGTGTCGATGTCCCTCCAGGGGTCGACACTGGAACCCGCATTCGGCTCAGCGGTAAGGGAGAGGCGGGTCAACGCGGAGCGCCCGCAGGCGATCTCTACATTTTCGTGCATGTCAAAGAGCACGCGCTTTTTGAACGCGAAGGCACAACGCTCGCGACCCGCATTCCAGTAAGTTTCACCACTGCTGCGCTTGGCGGCACGGTCGATATTCCTGATCTCGATGGTTCGACCAACTCGGTCGAGATTCCGGTCGGCATTCAGTCCGGCAAGCAATTGCGCGTGCGGGGTGCTGGCATGCCTGTCCTCCAAGGAAGAGGACGCGGCGATCTAGTGGTCGAGATCAAGGTCGAAACCCCGACCAAGCTCAGCCGCAAGCAGAAAGAGATCCTCGAGGAATTCCGCGAGACCGAAACCGGCGAGGAATGCCCTGAAAGCCGCAGCTTTTTCAGCAAGTTGAAAGACGCTTTCGGAGCTTAAGCGCTCGGCTTTCCTCGCAGCTTGTCCTAGCCAAAAAGACCGACTGCCTCCGTTGTTTGTCCGAGGACGTCTCCGAACACGCGTTTGGCAAGCGCTAACCCATTCGTTCACGCACTTCGAGACCGATTTGGTCGATCAGATCGGTCCGACACCGCAGCGCTACGCGTTCTTCTTCAAGGATCGCGAGAAAGGCGGATCGTTTGGTATCGCGCACGGTCTCGCTAGGCAGCCCGCCTTCGACCGTTGATGCTACCAAGTCGATCATCCGCTCGGCCCCGTGCAAGCGGCCCCACAGATAGTCATTCTCGCGATAGAATCGGCTGAAAAAGGCGCCAAAATTGTAGAACTCAATGCCCTTCAATGTTGCCCGCGTTCCCCCTTCGCGGATCGAGCGCGCGTCATCGGGAGATATGCGGTCTATTTTGACCGGATTGTACTCATCCAACCCCTCGCTTTGCAGCAGAGGCAGCGTGGCAACGTCGTAGAATGGGAAGCCGAGGTAAGTCAGCAGCATGCGCCGCCGCAGATCTTTGGGCATCTCGGTTAGCGCGTCCGTCAGCATTCTCTCCGCCTCGATGTCTGTGGCTGGAAGCAAACGCTTTGTCTCGAGGTGATCAAGCACCGCTCCGGGATGATCGAGGACATTGCGGGCGAGGGCATGAAATTCGCTTCCTAAACCCTCTGCGAGCACGGCATTGTCATCGGCCGAGCGATACAGGCCAAGGATCTCGTAAATCTTGCCGCGCGCCAGATCGAGAGCGTCATCAGGGATATCTGGATCGACCTCCCAGTCTCGCGATAAGCGTCGCGCGAGCAATGCCAGCCGCCGGGTGCGGAAACCGATGTCATGAGCACGGAAGAACCGGATGGCTTGCTCCGTCGCGCCGCCAGAACCTTGAGTAAGTTGTTCAAGTCCGCGCTGGGCAAGCTCTTTGCGCAAGGCCTCAGCGATGGGTCCACAATCCGGGATACCTGTTTGGGCCGCCATATCGGGCGTCGCGGCATAGGTGAGCTGGGCCAGCCGGTCGACAATCGCACTGAACTTGGTCTGGGCATAGGCTCCAAAGGCGTATCCCGCACCCTCGGCAGCTGCCTGCTGTGCCTTCGCGCGCCAGCTTGCGAGCCGCTTGGGCGTCGGGCTGTCCATGAAGAAGGTCATCCCGAACAGCTTTTCGACCGCGCGGTCGATCTCTGGGCGAAGTCCCATTACAATCCGGCGCAATCTCTGCGCATCGCGAGACTGACGCTCAATGCGCTCAAGGTCATCGCGAATGGGCTGTTCACGCGGAATGGTGGAGAGCGAGCCGAAGATCGCTCCGAACCAGCCAATCGGCCGAGCCAGATCTTCGTCGCTGACATTGCGTCGATCAGGCCGTGGCTCAATATAGACAAATCGGCGGTCAACCTCGCGCTGAGAGGACCGCCCGGCCATCGCCTCAAGCGCCGCGCCAAAAGGCTTGTTCACCAGAACCGATCCGTCGATCAAGGCAACGCTGTCGATCATTCCATCGCGCAGATGCATTGGCATGGTTCGGGCAAGAAAGGCTCCGCGACCGTCCCACAAGTGACCTTCGCCAGCGGCCAATCGGTCGATCTCGTCAATCGTGAGCGGCGGGAAAGCGCCAGGAAAGCTTGCCGTGGCGCGCGCAGCTAGCACAAGCTCGATCGGATCGGCTAGGCTGCGGCCTTGCTCCTCGACCGCATTGGCACGGAAGGAGAAGGGCATGCGATGCTCAGTCTCTTCGACTATTGGGGGCGAGTTAAGCCGCAACATTTCGGCATGGCCTCGAAAGTCTGTGGCAGTGACGAACAGATCGATGGGATGATCGGGCGGAAGCAGGGGCGCTCCTTTTGTACCCTTGGCCATCGAATCGAACGCTTCATAAAGCATCGCCGAGAATCGCTCGCCTGAAAAAGGCGGCTCAAACCAGCGCCCGCGCACCAAACGTGAGACTTTCTCACGCACCTCTTCACGCGTTTCGGGGGCGACGCTTTTGCTGACTGCATTGCCGGGGCGGTTGAGGAACCAATTGGCAATCGGTTGCGCCCAGAATTTCGCGTATCGCCACATCGGCTCAGCGTCTGGGTCGGTAAGTTCGCTGACATCGGCATTTTTGAGCCAGAGGTCAGTGAGCGGCTCCAACGACTGACCCGAATGCACCGCTTGGGCAAGAAAAACCGCGTTGATGCCGCCTGCGCTCGCCCCGGTGAGGATGTCGGGCATGACCCGCAAGCGAATCTGGTGCTTGGCCTCAATCGTGTGAAGAAGATCGTGATAGATCTGCGCGACCCCGCTTGAGACCACATCCTCGTCCTTGGCATGATAGGTACGGCTTGCTCTGGCGAGATGCCAGATCTCTTTGGTGACGCCGTGCATATATACGGCAAGGCTTACGCCGCCATAGCAGACCAGAGCGAGGCGAAGTTCCTTTTGCCGCATGGCCATATGTGATGACGGGGAAAGCTCTACTTGGCAATTGCGTTCTGGAAATGTTCTGGTTAAAGATTGCACCATGGCAAAGCCAAAAAAGCGATATGTATGCGCCAATTGCGGAGCGGTTAGCCCGCGTTGGCAAGGCCAATGCGGCGAGTGTGGAGAATGGAACACGCTGACCGAAGACGTGCCTGCCACGGTCTTTTCGCAAAAGCATGACTTGTCGAGCGGCGGCCGAGGAATTGAATTCGTGCCGCTTAACCGTCCTGCGGAGCTGCCGACCCGCAAGTCAACGGGCCTTGCAGAGTTTGACCGCGCGCTCGGCGGCGGGATCGTTCCCGGCTCTGCTGTCCTGATGGGAGGCGATCCTGGGATTGGTAAATCAACTCTGCTGCTTCAAACCGCCGCAACAATCGCTCGCGGCGGGAACGATGTAGTCTATGTTTCGGGCGAAGAAGCAGCGGGGCAAGTGCGCTTGCGCGCCCAGCGTCTTGGAGTGGCTGATGCGCCCATCAGGCTCGCTTCGGAAACCTCGGTGCGCGATATCCTGACCACATTAGGGCAGGGCGATCCGCCCGCTTTGCTCGTGATCGATTCGATCCAGACCATGCACTCTGACACGATCGAGGGAGCGCCGGGGACCGTCAGTCAGGTTCGCGGATGCGCGTTGGAGCTGATCCGTTATGCCAAGTCGTCTGGCACAGCACTTGTCTTGGTCGGGCATGTGACCAAAGACGGCAACATTGCTGGGCCGCGCGTACTTGAACACATGGTCGACGTGGTGATGAGCTTTGAGGGCGAGCGCAGCCATCAATATCGTATCCTTCGCGCGCTCAAGAACCGTTTCGGCGCAGTTGATGAGATCGGCGTCTTCTCAATGGCGAGCGAGGGCCTTGAAGAGGTTGCGAACCCTTCAATGCTGTTTTTGTCCGGGCGCGATCAGCCGCTAGCAGGAAGCGCGGTTTTCCCGGCGCTGGAAGGCACTCGGCCTGTCCTGGTCGAGATCCAGGCTCTGATTGTGCGTTTGCAGTCTGGGGCCACGCCGCGTCGCGCGGTGGTTGGTTGGGACAATGGCCGGTTGGCGATGTTGCTAGCTGTGTTGGAATCCCGATGCGGGCTCAATTTCTCGTCCGCGGAAGTTTATCTTAATATCGCGGGCGGGTATCGACTGTGTGATCCAGGGGCAGATCTGGCTGTTGCAGCTGCCCTAGTGTCAGCGCTCGCGGACAAACCACTACCCGACAAGAGCGCTTGGTTTGGCGAGGTCTCGCTTGCAGGAGAGATTCGCCCAGTGGCGCATAGCGAGCTGAGATTGCGCGAAGCGGCCAAGTTGGGGTTCGTAAAAGGCTACGGTCCGTCGGATGCCAAGACCGGCTCGTCGACACTGGATTACAGAGGTCTGAAACAACTCGCCAACCTCGTTGACCAGGTGATGGGCAGCTCATAATTGCTGTCTGGATGACGGGATTTGACATTATCGTGCTGATTATCGTTGCCGTCGCAGCGATTGGTGGGTTTTTGCGCGGATTGGTGCAGGAAGTGCTCAGTCTTGCCTCCTGGGTGCTGGCGGCCTTCTCAGTTTATTATCTGCACACCGATATGACCAATTTTCTGAGCAACTATTATGATGTTGAACCGGCAACCTCGCTTCTTTCCTTCACCCTTTTACTGCTTATTCCTTATGCGGCGATGAAGCTGATCGCCGGGAATGTCGGCGAAGCGTCGCGCAATTCGATCCTCGGCCCGATCGACAGAGTGCTTGGCTTTGGTTTTGGCGCGATTAAGGGGGCGCTGATTGTCGTTTTTGCGTTCTCTTTGCTGGCGCTGGGCTTCGACAGCGTTTGGGGTTTTCAAGGCCGTCCAGACTGGATTACGCAAGCCCGCACTTATCCAGCTGCTGATGCCTTTTCGCGCGAGTTGGTTGAGATGATCGCAGAGCGCCGCGCGCGGCTGTTGGGCGAAGAAGACGCGGCTGCCGACATCGAAGGCGAGTAAGATGACCGAAGCAAGTCCGGTCTCAACCAAGCTATATACGCCGCAGCTCTTGTCGCTTTCAGCTGAGTTGGCGAATTATCCGCTGATCGACACTTACGACCGCATCGCTGAGACACGCTCACGCACATGCGGGAGCACGCTTGAATTGGGGGTTAGCCTGGATTCGAACGGGCAGATATCCCGCTTGGGCATGCAAGTCACAGCTTGCGCGGTGGGGCAGAGCTCGGCCGCCCTGATGGCGCTCGCTTCAAAAGGTAAATCGGAAGCGGATCTTCGCGAGACTCTGTTAGCCATCGAAGAGTGGCTAGGCAGCATGGGGCCCTTGCCAAACTGGCCTGGTTTTGATGCGTTGGAACCCGCTTTGCCTCACAAAGCTAGACATGGCGCATTACTGCTGCCGTGGAAGGCTATGCAGCAGGCGCTTTCATCACAGGCGAGCTGAGGGTAGGCTCTAAAACAGTTTGGTCTGAGACGATCAAACGCCAAAACAGTTAAACGGGGACTCATGTCAGGAACTGATGCAACCGCGCTCGCTGGGCGCGAACCCACCAAGAAAGAAATCCGGCTCGTAGTCGGGGCCTCTTCCGCAGGGACCATCTTTGAATGGTATGATTTCTTCATATACGGAACGCTGGCCTACATTTTGAAGGACGCGTTCTATCAAGTCGATGACCCGACTTTGGGTCTGCTCCTAGTATGGTCGACATTTGCAGTCGGATTTGCCTTCCGCCCAATCGGCGCGATCCTGTTCGGGTTTTTGGGCGACCGATTGGGGAGGAAATACACCTTCCTCGTCACTGTCACGCTGATGGGCGTGGCCACCGCCGGGGTTGGTTTCATTCCCACAGTGGATCAGATTGGCGTGGCCGCTCCGATCATCGTCATCATACTGCGCGTGCTACAGGGCCTCGCTTTGGGCGGCGAATATGGCGGCGCGGCAATCTATGTCGCAGAACATTCCCCTCCTGATAGTCGCGGCTATTACACCAGCTATATCCAAGCGAGCGTCGCTGGCGGGTTCGTCCTGTCGATTATGGTTGTACTCGCATGCCGCGCCTTGATCCCTGAAGAAGACTTTGTGAGTTGGGGTTGGCGAGTGCCGTTCCTCCTTTCGATTATCCTGCTTGGCATTTCCCTGTGGATGCGGCTGATGCTGTCTGAAAGCCCCGTGTTCCAGGCGATGAAGGAAGCGGGCGAGACTTCTGGTAATCCCTTCGTTGAGAGCTTTACGTATCCGGGCAACAAGAAGCGGATTATCGTTGCGCTGTTTGGCGTGACCGGGATCCTCACGACGATCTGGTACACTGCTTTCTTCTCAGGGATGAGCTTCCTGCGCGGACCGATGCATGTGGAGGATCTGACCGTCGAGCTGATCCTGCTGATCTCAGGCGCCATTTCGATGGTTTTCTACATTATCATCGGCAAGTGGTCCGACAGGGTCGGGCGCAAGCTGCCAATCATCATCGGCGCGCTCGCCACTTTGGCGCTGCTCTTTCCCGCATTCTGGAGCATGGGCAGCCTTGCCAATCCAGGGTTGGCTGCGGCATCTGAACGGGTACCGGTTGCGGTCAGCGGACCCCAATGCGTCACCGATCCATTCGCCGAATTGTTCGACCGCGAACAGACCGATTGCGGCAAGATCCTTGAAACGCTGACCGCTTCGGGCGTTCGCTACACGCTGACGCCGGGCGACAATCTCGCTCTGACCGCTAATGGAGAAGACATTGCTATCGAGCAGGCTTGGTTTGAAAGTGGGACAGAACGAGTCGCGGGGATCCGCGCTGCTCTCAGCCAGTACGGCTTTGACTTTGCCAAGCAACAGCCTGCTTTTGCAAACCTCGCCGGGATTGTCGCGATCCTCCTGGGCCTGGGGATGCTTTCTGCGCTGACCTATGGTTCGGTTGCGGCTCTTCTGTCAGAGATGTTCCCGCCTAAGATCCGCTATTCCTCAATGTCGATCCCCTACCACATTGGTGCAGGTTATCTCGGCGGCTTCCTGCCATTAATCTCGGGGATCATCGTTGCAAGCACGGGCGATATTTACTCCGGACTTTGGTATACTTGGATTGTCGTCGCCATCGGAGTGGTGGTCGCATGGTGGGGGCTGAAGAGCGGCCCCCCAAGAGACTTCGAAGATGAAGCCGCCTGAACCGACACTCCGGCTGCGAGTAGACACCGAGGCGCTTGCATCCAATTGGCGCGAGCTAGCCGCAATGTCGGGCACAGCAAGCGCGGGGGCAGCGGTCAAAGCGAACGCTTATGGCTTGGGTGTCGACCATTGCGTTCCGGCGCTCCGGGATGCGGGGTGTGAGACTTTCTTTGTTGCACATTGGAGTGAAGTTTCAGCTGTGGCTGAGCATGTGCCCGGCGCTAGCATCGCGGTTCTGCACGGGCCGCTGACGCAGCAGGACGCCGCGTTTGCGCGTTCAACAGGTGCGGTTCCGGTGATCAATTCAGTGTTCCAAGCCAAGCTATGGGGCGAGGCAGGGAGAGGCAAATGCCACCTTATGATTGACACTGGGATCAATCGGCTCGGCATAGCGCCCGAAGAGTTGAGCGATCCGGCGGTCGAGGGGCTCGAAGTGGACACATTGATGAGTCACCTCGCCTGCGCGGACGAGGACAGCGCAATGAATGCGACGCAGCTTACGCGTTTCCGCGACTGTTTGTCCCGAGTTCGGCATGAACGCGCCAGCCTCGCAAATAGCGCTGGTATTGCGTTGGGTGATGCTTATGCCTTCGATCTAACCCGCCCCGGGGTGGCACTTTATGGTGGGGTCCCGCGCAAGGAGCTGGAGGGCAAGATCCGCCAGGTTGCTCACCTTGAAGCCGCGGTAATCCAGACGCGTGAGATCGAAGCTGGCGACGCGGTCGGCTACAATAGCGAGTTCGTCGCCCGTGAGCCCATGCGAGTAGGGACAGTTTCGCTCGGATATGCTGACGGCTTCTTGCGGGCCCGCGGCCGCGGATCAGCTTTCGCGCATGGCAAGCGCTCCCTCCCACTGCTTGGCAAGGTGTCGATGGATATGGTCGTTGTTGACTTGTCTGGAGCCCCTGACCTGCGCGAAGGCGACTGGCTTAGCGTGCCTCTTAATCTTCCCAATGCTGCGCAGCAAAGTTCTGTTTCTCAGTATGAATTGCTAACGGTGCTCGGTCAGCGACTGCGCAGATGAATTGCGCTTTGCTTGCAAGTGCGAACAAAAACCGCCGCGCTTGTTGCGCTGCACATTGTGCAGATGCTAAACAACAAGGAGGGTTCGGAAAAAACACGCTCGCATTGGGGTCGAGAGACATGGCACGCAAAGCAGACGACACGCCTGAAGGATCAGGCGACACAATCATTATCAAGAAGTACGCCAACAGGCGGCTCTACAACACCGCTTCCTCCAGTTACATCACGCTCGAAGACCTTGCGAAGATGGTCCGCGAGAATGTCGATTTTGCGGTCTTTGATGCCAAGAGCGGTGCGGATATAACCCACTCGATCCTCACGCAGATCATTATGGATGAAGAGGCAAATGGCGGGCAGATGCTGCCGGTCAGTTTCCTGCGCCAGCTGATCAGCATGTACGGCAATTCGATGCAGGCGATGATGCCGTCCTATCTCGAAGCGAGCATGGCCAACTTTCGCCAGAACCAGTCAAAGATCCGTGAAGCGTTTGAAAAAGGGATGGCGAACAACCCGCTCACCGCGATTCATGAGACCAATATGGCGATGATGCGCGCGGCTGCAGAGACATTGATCCCAGGCGTTGGCACCAAAGCCACGACTGCGAAGCCAGAAACGCCCGCCAATGATAGCTCGGATGAAGAGCTTGCGGCTCTGCGCGAACAGATGGCAGCCATGCAAAAGAAGCTGGACGAGCTTGGCAAATAAGGCCACGCCCGCGGCCACAAGATAACAACTACGTAAGCAGGAAAATCCGTGGCTAACATTAGGCACGCGCTCAATGTGAAGCGCGAAGACGACTTTGCCAAATGGTATCAAGAAGTGATCTCCGCTGCCGACCTCGCTGAGGAATCGGGCGTGCGCGGCTGCATGGTGATCAAGCCGTGGGGCTATGGCATCTGGGAGCGTGTTCAGCGCTTGATGGATGATAGGATCAAGGCTGCTGGGATTAACAACGCCTATTTCCCGATCTTCATCCCGCTCGCCAATTTTGAGCGTGAGGCGGATCACGTCGAAGGCTTCGCCAAGGAAATGGCAGTGGTCACCCACCACCGATTGATCGCCGATGGGGAGGGAGGTCTGATCCCTGATCCCGAAGCGAAGTTGGAAGAGCCGCTGGTCGTCCGGCCCACTTCGGAAACGATTATCGGCGATGCTATGGCTCGTTGGATTCAAAGCTGGCGAGACTTGCCGCTGATGCTCAACCAATGGGCAAATGTGGTGCGATGGGAAATGCGCACACGGATGTTCCTGCGCACGTCAGAATTCCTCTGGCAAGAAGGGCACACCGCCCATGCAACGCGGGAAGAGGCTTTGGAAGAAACCCATCGTGCGCTCGAAATGTACCGCGCTTGCGCGGAGGAAGACTTGGCGCTTCCGGTGATAGCGGGCGAGAAGCCCGAAAATGAGCGTTTCCCCGGCGCCGATGAAACATGGTCGATCGAAGCCATGATGCAGGATGGTAAGGCGCTGCAAGCGGGCACGTCGCACTATCTTGGCACCAGCTTTGCCAGCGCGGCAGGCATTCAATACCAGGACCGCGAGGGCGTTCAGCAATATTGTCACACGACCAGTTGGGGCGTTTCGACACGGATGATTGGCGGGGTCGTGATGACCCACGGTGATGATGACGGATTGCGAGTGCCTCCGCGTATTGCTCCGCATCAGATCGTCATTATTCCGATGCTGCGCGAAAAGCCCGAAGATGAAGCCGTGCTAGCCTATTGCGAAGAGGTGCGCGCGGCGCTCGCATCGCAGTCTTCGATGGGCGAACCCATCCGAGTTCTACTCGACAAGACGCCGGGTAAAGCTGCCGCTAAACGCTGGTCATGGGTGCGCAAGGGTGCACCTGTGCTGGTCGAAGTAGGCCCGCGCGACATGGACGAAGGGAAGGTCGCAATTCTGCGCCGCGATGCCTTGTGGAACCTTGATAATGGCAAGCCGGCTATGGCCTTCACCCCTCGCGACGAATTCCTCGCAGACGCCAACACTTTGTTGGAAGCGATCCAGGCAAACCTGTTCAATGAGGCTGCGGAGCGGCGTGATGCAAACATTACGCGCGGGCTTGGCCATTGGCACGATGTCGTCAACTTCTTCCGCAAGGGTGGAAAATATCCGGGATGGGTCGAAGTCCAATGGGCAAAGCCAAGCGGGGAAGAGCTCGATGCAGTTGTCGAGAAGCTCAAGGCTGAAAAACTGACTTTCCGCAATGTTCCGCGTGACGGCGCAGCGGCTGACGGAGAGTGCATCTTTACTGGGCAGCCTGCGGTCGAGCGCATTCTCGTGGCACGGGCCTATTAGGCGACCGGTTGGAATAAGGAGATTTAGGGTGCTCGATGCCATCAAATACAGTTTGGCCAACCTAGGACGTATTGAAGGTCGAGATTCCCGTGGAACCTTTTGGTACTACGTCTTATTTCTCGTTATTTTACAATTTGTTGTCGGATTGATCGTCTCACTCCCGATCTACATCAGCATGTTCACCGTAATCTTCGATGCAACCGCAAGTGGGGGTGACCCAAACGTCGCGATGCAGGGCATGTTTGAAGATTTAGTCAGTCAGATCAGATCGCAGATGGCTGTGTCCATGATCGTAGGTGTCGTGATCGGCTTGATGCTCATTGCGAGCTTTGTCCGGCGGCTCCACGATGCGGGTTATACAGGGTGGATCGTGTTGGTCCCACTTGCAACGCAGGCTTTCTCGATCATCTACGCCTACACTTTCATGGACCGAATGGGCGAAATCATGCTGGAAAACATGACTGCCGGTTTCGACGGAGCGAGCGGTGGCGGACCTGATCCCTTCGCCTTGCAAGCGGAAATGGGTTGCCTGGGGCTGGTGGGTTGGATCGGCTATATTGTCGTTATCGGCTTTGGCGTGCTCAAATCGCAAGAGGGTCCCAATCAATACGGAGAGGGTCCGGTGCGCTTTTGATGGCCCATCGCAAGCCGCGCAGATCCGAGGGCCTGCCCACCAAAAAGCAGATTCTGGAATTCATCCAAAGTTCCGACACACCTGCAGGCAAGCGCGAGATTGCGCGCGCCTTTGGTTTGAAGGGTCAGGAAAAGATCGCCCTCAAGAAATTGCTCAAGGATATGGCGGAAGAAGGCCTGATCGACGGTAAGAAGACCGCCTACCACCGTATGGGCGGTGTTCCCAGAGTAACGGTTCTGCGCGTCGTCGAGATCGAGGATGGAGAGGCGATTGGCGTTCCAGACAATTGGGCACCCGATGCGCCTGAAAAACCTCCCCGCCTTACCATGCGCGAGATGAAGGGGAGAAGCGGCCAGAAAGCAGGCGCGCGTGGGCCAGCTTTGAAGCGCGGTGACCGCGTACTGTCCCGAACCGAAGAACGAGAAAGCGGTTGGGTTGCCTATCCGATCAAGAAGCTCCCAGCTCGCACTGAAGGACTGATGGGCGTTGTCGAGTTGGATGGGGCAGGCAAGGCCTGGCTCGCTCCAATCGACAAGCGCATAAGGCGCTCTTCACCGATCAGCGACATTAGCAATGCGGAAGAAGGCCAGCTCGTGATAGCCGAGCGCGCTGGGCGCTCCGAACGGGCGGGCGTCAAAGTGATTGAGGTCGTCGGCGATCCGCTCGCTCCAAAAAGCTTCAGTCTAATCGCTATCGCAAAGCACGGCATCCCGCACACTTTCCCCGAGAGTGTCATCACAGAGGCCAGTCAAGCCGCTCAGCTCATCGTTTCGGAAGACAAGCGCGAGGATCTCCGCGACCTACCGATCATTGCTATCGACCCGGCCGATGCGCGCGATCATGACGATGCAATCTGGGCTGAGCCTGACGGCGAGGGCGGTTATCACGCTAAGGTCGCGATTGCCGATGTTTCCTATTATGTCCGGCCTGGCTCTGCGCTCGACAAAGAAGCTCGCAGGCGCGGCAATTCGGTCTATTTCCCAGACCGCGTGGTTCCAATGCTGCCCGAAGTGCTCTCCGCCGATATTTGCTCGTTGCGCGAAGGCGAGGACAGGGCGGCGATGGTCTGCCATTTCCGTATCGATGCACATGGCAAGGTCGGGAAGGTCCGCTTCACCCGTGCGATTGTGCGGATTGCCCATGTCATCGCCTACGAGGATGCGCAGGAGAAGATCGATGGCGGTGATGCGCCTGACTTTCTCACCAATCTCTGGGGCGCCTGGAAATTGCTTGCCGCTGCGCGTGATGAGCGAGACCCGCTTGATCTGGAACTTCCAGAACGGCGTGTCATGCTTGATGAAGCGGGGCAGATTGCCGAGATTGCCGTGCGCGAACGGCTCGATGCCCATCGTGTGGTCGAAGATTTCATGATTGCAGCCAATGTCGCAGCGGCGAAGGCATTAGAGGCCAAAACCTCTCCTGTTGTTTACCGCGTGCACGAACCGCCGAGCCGGGAGAAGCTGATTGCTCTGCGCGATTACATGGCGACTTTGGACATGCCGCTCGCCTTGGGGCAGGTGGTCAAACCGTCGCTGTTCAACCGCATTCTTGGCAATATCGAGGATGAAAGCGAAAAGGCGCAAGTGATGGAGCAGGTGCTGCGAACGCAGACGCAAGCCTATTACAGCCCGGCCAATGCAGGCCATTTTGGCCTTGCGCTTGGTTCCTACGCACACTTCACGTCACCAATCCGTCGCTATGCGGATCTGCTGGTCCACCGCGCGCTGGTTGATGCCTACAAGCTCGAGCAGCCAGCACCCAAAGGAAGCCTGCCCGATGCAAGCGGGCTTTCGGACAAAGATCGGGCGAGCCTCAAAGAGGCCTCCGACGCGATCAGCCAGACCGAACGCCGCGCGATGGAGGCTGAGCGTGATACCATCGACCGTTATGTCGCCGCGTGGCTATCGGGCCGGATCGGCGAGGTTTTCGACACCCGCATCACCGGCGTACAGGGCTTCGGCTTCTTCGCGACGATCGAGGGTTTGGGCGGTGACGGCCTCGTGCCAGTCTCGACCTTAGGCCGCGAACACTTTGCCTATGACGAGGCTGCGCAAACGCTCGTGGGTGAGGATTCCGGAACCAGCTATGCGCCAGGCGATAGGCTCAAACTTAAGCTCGGTGAAGCAAATGCGCTGACGGGCGCACTCAAATTCGTGCCGGTCGATGCTGACGGCAATGAGATCGAAGCAAGAGGGTCGCGCCCTGCGCCGCGCTATGAGCGCAAGGGCAAGCGAAAGCCGGGTGGGAAGAAGGGCAAGTACATGGTTGGGAAGCGCCGGGGTCCAGGTACTGTGCGTGGTCAGACCAAACGCAAGCGGTAGGCCTTTGAAAGTCCGCTTAGGCTTCGTGGTCGGCGGTTTTCTCGTCGTAGCTTTCGGGGATCATGTAAACGGGGCATGGTAGCGCCCCTGCATTACTCGCAAAGTGGGTCACAAGGGGCCCTGGAGAGCCTCCACTTGCTGCGCCCAGAACCAGTGCAGCCACTTCCTTGTGCGTGTCGAGAAACTCGCTGACCAGCTTTGGACCATTGCCAATCTTGACCGAGATCGTTGGCATGATGCCGCTCTCTGCTAGCAGATTGCCGGCAACCCCGTGGGCGAGCACCTCGGCGCGATCGCGCGCTTCTTGTTCTATCGTCGCCTGAACGCCTCCAAAAGCGCTGAAATTCTGTTGCCGGACCAACGCGAGAATGTGGACAGCGCCGCCAACCTGAACCGCCCGCCGCGCTGCATAGCGCATCGCCGCGCGCGCTTCGTCGCTTTCGTCCATCACCACCAGGAATGTCCGCATCCAGTTTCTCCGAGCCGAGGCCTATGCCCACGATCCCAATTGACGCTAGGGTATCTGGGCAAATCTCTTGTAATGCAAGCGCACCTCGGGACTTGCCCCAAACGTATCAATGGCTAAACCCGTCGCCGGACGTTTCGCGTTTAGGCATTGATCACGCTCGAATGCACCAAGGGGCATGGGATCACGCAAGCGCGCCTAGGGAGTATTACAGGTAGCTATGGCAATCGAAATAAAGATGCCCGCTTTGTCGCCTACGATGGAGGAGGGGACGCTGGCGCGATGGCTCATGAAGGTGGGCGACACCGTATCATCGGGCGACATCATGGCCGAGATTGAGACCGACAAAGCGACAATGGAATTCGAAGCGGTGGATGAGGGAACTCTTGCAGCCATTGTTGTGGAGGAAGGGACCGAGAACGTCTTAGTCGGCTCGGTTATCGCCATGCTTGCTGAAGATGGCGAGAATGTGGGCGATGTAAGCGCTCCTTCCGCAGGGAGCGCGACTGCGCCTGTACCCGCTCCAGAACCGGCTTCCGACCCCGCTCCTGCCCCTTCACCCACATCGGCTGAAGGCGGTCCCAAGGCGAGCCCGCTCGCACGCCGTATCGCAGGCAATGAGGGGGTCGACCTTGCCAGCGTTGAAGGTAGCGGACCCAAAGGTCGGATCGTGAAGGCTGACGTCGAGGCTGCATCAAGCGGCGGCATAGGCAACAACGCACCAGCACGCGCGGGAGACAGGGTCATAGCTTCCCCGCTGGCCAAGAAGCTGGCGGGCGAGAAGGGCATCGCGCTGGGTGACGTTTCAGGGACCGGCCCCGGCGGACGGATCGTCAAAGCCGATATCGAAGGCTTTGTCCCGGCGGCAAAATCGGCTGCGGCGGCTTCTGCTCCGGCAGCAGCATCTACAGCGACCAGCGAGTTTGGTATACCTTACGAAGAAGAGAAGCTCTCCAACGTTCGCAAGGTCATCGCCAAGCGCCTGACCGAGAGCAAGCAGAGTGTCCCGCACTATTATCTCACGATGGATATCGTGCTCGACCCGTTGCTTGCTCTGCGCAGGGAATTGAACACAGCGCTCGAGGCTGATGGGATCAAGCTTTCAGTCAATGATCTACTGATCAAAGCTCTGGCGAAAGCTTTGGTCCGCGTGCCGCAATGCAATGTCAGCTTCCACGGTGATACGATGCGCAAGTACTCTCGCGCCGACATATCAGTCGCGGTCGCCGCACCTTCCGGCCTCATCACCCCGATCATCACCGAGGCTGACACGAAGAGCCTCGCGGTGATTTCGAAAGAGATGAAGGAGCTGGCTGGAAAGGCGCGTGAGGGTAAATTGCAACCGCACGAATACCAAGGCGGAACGGCTAGCCTCTCCAATCTCGGCATGTTCGGGATCAAGCAGTTCGACGCGGTCATCAACCCGCCGCAAGGCATGATCCTCGCGGTCGGGGCAGGGCAGCAAGTGCCCTATGTGATCGATGGAGAGATCAAACCGGCGACCGTGCTCCACGCAAGCGGCAGCTTTGACCACCGCGCGATCGACGGCGCAGATGGCGCGCAGCTGATGGAGGCGATCAAGCAGCTGGTTGAGAACCCGATGGGGCTGGTGGTTTGACGGTAAGCGTCATCCCAAAGTTTGCCTTTATTGCCGTTATCGCAGCGGTAGCGGCGTGGCTTCCTGTTGCAATCAGCTTTGCGTTCGATGGTCCGGTGCTTGGTGCGAAGTTCTATCTCGCGCTTCTGCTTCCTGCATTGATTGGTTCGTTTGGCATTGGTCTCCCGGTTGCCCTAGTTACTTTTCATTTGTCATGGCGGCATCTCGTTTACGAGCCATCGACGCTGATCATAATCGCGACGCTGGCCGGAGTGATGATGATGCTCACCAGTTTTGTCCTGTTGGGGGATGAAGGTCTGTTGGCGTTGGGACTTCCTAGTTTCGTGGCCAGCGCCACGTTCGCTATCCTCGGTTGGTTCTGGATCCTCCGACCCCTCCGCAATTCTCTGAATAATCCTCCCCAGGAAAAGGACATCGCCTAATGGCACAATCGTATGACGTAATCGTTCTTGGCTCTGGACCCGGTGGCTATGTCGCCGCGATCCGCTGTGCGCAACTCGGGCTCAACACCGCAATTGTCGAGCGAGAGAACCTGGGCGGCATTTGCCTAAACTGGGGCTGCATCCCGACCAAGGCGATGTTGCGCAGCGCAGAGGTTTTTCATCAGATGCATCGCGCCAGCGAGTATGGTCTCAAGGTCGCAGGAGAGATCGAAGCTGATCTTGACGCAATTGTCCAACGCAGTCGCGGCGTTGCCAAGCAGCTCTCGCAAGGCGTCGCGCACCTCATGAAGAAGAACAAGATCACCGTGCATATGGGTGAAGGCGTTCTAACCAGCCCAACTTCGCTGACGGTGACGTCTGACAAAGGCAGCGAGGAGCTTAACGCCAAGCACGTGATCGTCGCTACTGGTGCGCGCGCTCGCGATCTGCCCTTTGCGCCCGCAGACGGCAAGCGTGTGTGGACCTATCGCACCGCTATGACCCCGCCCGAGCAACCAACCAAGCTTTTGGTCATTGGCTCTGGGGCGATAGGGATCGAATTTGCGAGTTTCTACAACGATATCGGCGTCGATGTGACAGTGGTTGAGATGCTCGACAGGATCGTTCCTGTTGAGGATGAAGAGGTCTCAACCTTCCTTCAGAAGAGCCTTACGAAACAGGGCATGACGATCATGACCGGGGCCGGGGTCGAAGACCTTAAGGTTTCCGACAAAGGCGTCACTGCGACGATCAAGGATGCGAAAGGGAAGGTCGAGACGACAGAGTTCAGCCATTGCATCACCGCTATCGGCATTATGCCCAACACAGAGAATATCGGGCTTGAGGGGCTCGCCGATATGGATCGCGGCTTCATCCAGATCGATCCCTATGGCCGCACCAAGAGCGCTGGCCTCTGGGCGATCGGCGATTGCACGCCTGGACCGTGGTTGGCGCATAAAGCGAGCCATGAAGGAGTGACCGCGGCCGAGGCTATTGCTCAGGAGCTGGGCAACACCGAGGTGCATCCTCACCCGCTCGACCGCAATGCTATTCCCGGATGCACCTATTGCCACCCGCAGGTCGCGAGCGTCGGCTTGACCGAGGCCAAGGCCAAAGAGGCGGGCTATCAGGTCAAGGCGGGTAAGTTTCCCTTCATCGGCAACGGCAAGGCCATTGCTCTTGGCGAGGCGGACGGCTTCATCAAAACCGTCTTTGACGCCAAAACCGGAGAGCTTCTTGGCGCGCATATGGTTGGCGCGGAAGTCACCGAGCTGATCCAAGGGTACACGGTAGGCAAGGTGCTTGAAACGACTGAGGCTGAGCTGATGCAAACCGTTTTCCCGCACCCAACCTTGTCGGAAATGATGCATGAGAGTGTGCTGGACGCTTATGGCCGGGCGCTCCATTTCTAAGCAGGGGCAATCCTGATGGCAGAGTATAAAGGCGAGCTGACAGACGACGATTGGGCGGGCGAACAGGGCGAGCGCTGGCTCGCCAATCTCGACCGCTTCGAAGCGATGATCGCGCCGATTGGTGAGGCTCTGCTAACGCGCGCGGCATATCAACCCGGCGAGCGCGTTGTTGATATTGGCTGCGGAGGCGGGGCTTCGAGCGTGGCAATCGGACAGGCTGTGGGTGACCAAGGGGAAGTGCTGGGCGTAGACATCTCTCCCGTGCTCATTGCTGAGGCTTCAGCTCGCAATGACGCGGGCAATGTCAGCTTTCAAATCGCCGATGCAGGAGCAGTGGCTCTTAAGCAAGCGCCGTTTGATCGGCTCCATTCGCGCTTTGGCTCGATGTTCTTTGACAAACCACATGAGGCGTTCGGCAATCTAAACGCGATGCTCAAACCGGGCGCGCGCATTGACCTTGCGGTCTGGGCTTCGCCGCGGGACAATGCCTGGATGATGGAGCTGATGAGTGTACTCCGTGCGCATGTCGATGTCCCCCCGTCGCAGCCACGTGCCCCGGGGCCTTTTGCGTTTGAGGATCTGGAATATCTTGAACAGATTCTCGCGTCAGGCGGCTTCAACCAGATGGAAGTTGAAGCCTATCAAGGGATGCAGGCTATCGGGGGGAAGGACACTTCACCGCAAGAGGCGGTGCACTTTGTTCTTGGTTCGCTTGGTATTGGCAAAGTGTTGGATGACCAACCCGAAGCGATCCGGGCCGCCGCGTCGAAAAACCTGCTGGCCATGTTTGAGGATAACTACAAGCAAGGCGAAGGCATCTTGCTAGGATGCAAAGTGTGGCTGATATCCGCAACAGCCTGATCCGAAAAGGGTGGGGTGGCGGACAGTCAGGGATTCGAACCCTGGAAGGGCTTGCACCCTTGCCGGTTTTCAAGACCGGTGCATTCAACCACTCTGCCAACTGTCCGCTCCGTGGTCGGAAAGCTCGCTAGCGGGGTGTGACGCGCTTGTCACCACCCAAGAGTGAGTTAGAAGCATTTCATGGCTCATGGCACGCACGATTTCACTCCAGACCCTCGCAATGAGACGATCTTGATCAGCGTGAACGGGGTGCTGACCCCTCGCGCTGAGGCAAGCGTCTCTGTGTTCGACAGCGGGTTCATGCTCGGCGACGGCGTGTGGGAGGGGTTGCGACTGCACCGCGGCAAGGTGGCCTTTCTCACAGCGCATCTCGACCGGCTCTATGAAGGCGCGAAGGCGATTGCGATGGATATCGGCCTTGCGCGCGATGAGTTGGTTGAGCGGATAGATGCGGTAATTGATGGCAACCAAATGCGGGATGCTGAGGGCGTGCATATCCGACTGATGGTAACCCGCGGTATTCGCTCAACGCCTTATCAGGACCCTCGCGTTGTCATCAGCCCGGCGACCATAGTCATTATCCCTGAATACAAGACGCCTCTGCCTTCGACCATTGAAACCGGCATCCGACTGTTCACTGTCCACGTCCGGCGCGGTGATCCGGCGGTGCAGGACCAGAAGCTCAATTCGCACAGCAAACTGAACTGCATCACCGCCTGTATCCAAGCCACCGAGGCGGGTGCTGATGAGGCTCTCATGCTCGACCCGCACGGCTTTGTAGCGACCTGCAACTCGACCCATTTCTTCATTGTGCGAAAGGGGCAGGTGTGGACCTCTACTGGTGATTACTGCCTCGGCGGGATCACGCGCAGCAATGTCATTCAGGTGTGCCGCGAAGCAGGCATCCCAGTGTTCGAAAAGAACTTCTCGCTCACTGATGTCTATGGCGCAGAAGAGGCCTTTGTTACCGGGACCTTTGCGGGGGTTGTCCCAGTCACCGCAGTCGACGGGCGAACGCTGACTGCGGCGCGCGGGTCGATGGTGGAGCGCTTGCAGGAGCTATATCGCGACCTGATGAACCGCGACGTCGCATGACGATCAGGATCGCCGCGAAGAACGAGAGCCCGATCAGGATCGCAATGTGGTCGGGGCCGCGTAATCTCTCGACTGCGATGATGCGCAGCTTCTCGAGCCGGTCTGACACATTTGTCAGCGATGAGCCCTTTTACGGTGCCTATCTCAAAGCCACCCGCGATCCTCAGCCAATGATCGATGAGATTATCGCCGATATGGATTGTGATTGGGAAAGCGTGAAGGACATACAGAATGGGCCGACGCCTGATGGCAGCGCGATCTGGTATCAGAAGCACATGCCACATCACATGGAAGGCCCGGTGAGTATCATTGACTTCCCCAACACCCGGCACGCTTTTCTTATTCGAGACCCCGTCCGTGTCGCTGCGAGTTACGCAGAGAAGCGCAGTGAGATCCGTCCTGACCATCTGGGTGTGACGCGTCAGCGAGCGTATTTCGAAACAGAGGCAAATCGAACCGGCAGCGCGCCTCCTGTCATCGATAGCCATACCATTTTGCTCGATCCGCAAAGCGCCTTGCGCGAACTGTGCGCGGCGCTGGAAATCGCATGGGAGCCTGCAATGCTCTCTTGGGCGCAGGGGCCCCATTCTGAAGACGGCATCTGGGGTTCACATTGGTATGATAAGGTCAATCGTTCAACCGGCTTTGGCCCCGCGCCTGGCGCACTGCCTGAGCTCGATGATGAGTACCAGAAAACCGCTGATGCGTGCCGTGAAGACTATGAGTTTATGCTGAAATATGCGATCTAACGCCTCCCCTTTGTCACTCGATTGAGAAACGCCCCCGATGTTGTCCACCCGCCATTTCGCCCTTGGTCTTGCCGCTCTCTCCGCCGCATTGGTTGCGAGCGTCAGCGCGCCTGCATCCACTCAGGCGCAAGCGAGCCAGCTCGATGGGATCGAATTCGACGCCTATCTTGAGCTGCTGAAGGCCCGGGCGCGCGCAGAGGGTGTGAGCGAAGCGACGCTCAATCGCATGACCTCAGGGCTTACACCCAATGATCGGGTCATCCGGCTTGACCGTGGTCAGCCCGGGCGTCCAACCCGGCGCGGCTACCCGGCAATGGCGCCTTATATTCGCACCCACGTCAATCCGACCCGCATCGCTGGTGGCCGACGTGTCTACACCGCCAACAGCGCGCGTTTGAGAGCAGTGGAGGCGGAATATGGCGTTCCTGGAGAGATCATCGTGGCTATCTTTGGTCATGAGACCGCCTATGGGCAGATCCGAGGCAATTTCGACCTGTCGCGCAGCTTGGCTACACTCGCATGGGAAGGCCGCCGCCGCGAATTGTTTGCAGGCGAATGGGTCGCGCTGATGCAGGTGGCCGAGCGCGGATATTCTCGTTCCGAGCTTGTCGGCAGCTATGCTGGAGCTTTCGGTAACCCGCAGTTTCTGCCTTCGGTCTATTTGCGCCTCGCGACTGACGGCGATGGCGATGGCCGCGCCAATATCTTCAGCAGCCGCGCCGACACCTTTGCCTCGGTCGGGAACTATCTTCGCGATGCAGGTTGGCGTGCGGGACAGCCCTGGGGAGTTCGGGCCTCCGTGCCGCGCGGCTTCAATGTTGATGCCCATAAAACTGAGCTGGTCTCTCCGGTCTGTTCCCGCGTGCATGAGCGTCACAGCCAGTGGAAAACAGTGACAGAATGGCGCGCTCTTGGCGTTCAGCCGCAACGGCCATTGGACGATGAAATGCTCGTCAGCCTGTTCCAACCTGACGGCCCGGGAGAGCCCGCTTATCTCCTCACCGGCAATTACCGCGTGATCCTCGAATACAATTGTTCGAACTATTACGCGATGAGCGTCGGGCTGCTTGCCGATGAAATCGTGAACTAAGCGGGGCTGCGGCCTCGCCTAGTGCGGGACTGCGAGCTAGAAGGTTCCCGTGATTAGAGCGCTCGTTCAACGACTGTTACTGGTGATTGTCCTCTTGGGGGCAGCTCCAGCATTTGCTCAGGCTGAACCGGCAGTGCCCAGTGTAGAGGACGCGCCGATTGCGATCCTTGTGGATGTCACGAGCGGGCAAGTGTTGTTTTCCCGCGACGCAGATCGCCGTTTTGTCCCGGCCTCCATTACCAAAGCGATGACGCTGCTCACCGCGTTTGAGAAGATCGAAGAAGGCACACTCGACCCATCGCAGAGCTTCGTTATGGCTGACGACACCTGGCGCGAATGGGGCGCGAAGGGTTCCACCATGTGGATCAATGCCAGCGACCGAGTTTCGGTCGATGATCTGTTGATGGGGATTGCCAACGTCTCAGCCAATGACGCCTCAGTTATGCTTGCCGAAGGAGAGGCTGGCTCCGTTGAAGCCTGGGTCGCAAGCATGAACGCAATGGCGCGTGCGCTGGGCATGACGCAAAGCCATTTCGGGACGCCCAATGGCTGGCCCGATGAGGGTGCGACCTTCACCACTGCAAGCGATCTCGTCCTACTCGCCAACGCCTTAGTTACAAGGCACCCGAGCCGATATGCGCGCTATATCGGCAAACCGGGCTTTGCCTATGGCGGGATTGAACAACCCAATCGTGACCCGCTCATTCGCGGCACCCTTGGCGCAGATGGGATCAAAACCGGCTATACCAACGAAGCCGGGTTTGGTTATCTCGGCACGGCTCAGCGGGACGGCCAGCGACTGGTGGTCGTGATCGCAGGGGCGCCCCGCCAATCGGCTCGTAACCGAGCGGCGCGCGGCCTGATCGAATGGGGCTTTGGCGAGTTTGACCGAGAGCTCCTTTTTGAAGCTGGCGATGTGGTGGGATCTGCCCGGGTCCAGAATGGCAGCTCTCTTGCTGTCGACCTTAAATCAGATCAGCCAATCTATGTGAACATTCCGAAGGGTCGCCTCGCTGAGGCTTCGGCCTCGATCCGCTATGATGGCCCAATTCGCGCCCCGGTTGCCGCCGATCAGAGAATTGCGACATTGGTGGTTGAGGTGTCGGGTATGGAAGCTGCTAGGATTCCTCTTCATGCTGCGGAGCCGGTTCAGGAAGCTGGATTTTTCGCGCGCATTTTTAACGGCATCATGGGGTGGCTGACATGATTGGTGCTGGCCAAAAGGGACGTTTCATTGCGTTTGAAGGCGGGGAAGGGACAGGCAAATCCACGCAGGCGCAAATGCTGGCAGAGGCTCTGCGAGCAACGGGCCTTGAGGTGTTGCTGACGCGCGAGCCTGGCGGGACGCCGGGGGCCGAGGCAATCCGTAATTTGCTGCTTGATCCTCCTGGAGAGGGCTGGAATCCCCGCGCCGAAGCTCTGTTGTTTGCGGCCGCGCGTTCTGACCATGTCGCGACGCTCATCCGGCCTGCCTTGGAGCGGGGTGCATGGGTCGTGTGCGATAGGTTTGTAGATTCAAGTCGCGCTTATCAGGGCGGGGCAGGGGGGCTCGGCGATGATGCAATTCAGCAGCTTCATGCGTTTGGCAGCGATGGAATGCGGCCCGATTGCACCTTGTTGCTCGAAGTCGACAGCGAGCTTCTGGCCGAGCGGCTCCAGTCCCGCGATGGCGGTGAGAGCGATGCGATTGGCGGGCGCAGCGCTGAATACCATCGCGCCGTTGCCGAGCGCTTCGGCAAGCTGGCAGAGCATCATCCCGATGGGATCAAGGCGCTGAGCGGGATGGGGACGCCCGAGGAAGTCCATGCGCGTGTCATGGCTGCCCTGCGGGCATTGATCCAAGGCGAAACGCGGTGAGCGAGGAACTTTCCGCTCCCAACTGGCTTAACCACGGAGAGGCCTGGCGCGAATGGCGCGGAGCTATGGCAGGCTCGCGGATGCATCACGGCTGGCTGCTCGCGGGCAAGAAAGGCTTAGGCAAGCTTGACTTTGCCATGTCGGCAGCGCGCGAACTCGTTGCTCAAGACGGCATACCGCAGCCACCCGGGGATCACCCTGATATCATCGTCCTGACCTATGGGGCGAAGAACGACAAGGAAGCGCGCGCGCAGGCGGAGGGCAAGAAGTTTGAGCGGGCTCGCAGTATCCGAGTGGACCAGATCCGTGCGATGCAACGCAGACTTACAACCAGGCCCACTTTGGGTGAGCGCCGAGTGGTCGTCGTTAATCCGGCCGACGATATGGAGGTGAGCGCTGCGAACGCACTGCTCAAGAGCCTCGAGGAGCCACCACAGGGCACCTATTTCATGCTTGTCACGCATCGCCCTTCGCGTTTGCTCCCGACGATCCGGTCGCGCTGTCGGGTACTCCGCTTTCCCGTTCTGACCCCACCGCAACTTGAAGAAATGCTCGAAGCCTCAGCTGCGGGGGAGGGGGGCGCCGGCAGAGCCGCAGCGATCCGGGCGGCGGAAGGCTCATACGGGGCCGCCCTGCGCTTTGCGGAGCAGGACTTGGGGCCGGTGGCCGCATCGATCCAGGCTCTTATCACGCAAGGCGACAAGGATATGGGCGCGCGGACGAACCTTGCCAAACTGATCGGCCCGCGCGCTGATCGTGTGCGGCTTGATGCAGTGTTTGAGCTCGCTCAGGCAATCGTCGCCGAGACCGCTCGGACCACTCAAGACGCATCGCACAGAGCGGCCCTTGTCGAAGCGCATGGAGCGCTTGTCACCCTTGCAGCGCAGGCGCCGACCTACAATTTCGACACTGGACTGCTCTCGGTTGAAATCGGTGGCTTGCTCATGCGCGCAGCGCCCGCTAGCGAGCGTGCCCATGCCAACCGCTGATAAAACACCTTACTACATCACCACTGCGATCAATTACCCCAATGGCCGCCCGCATATCGGGCACGCCTATGAGGGGATTGCGGCGGACGTGATCGCTCGCTTTCAACGTCTTCAGGGGCGCGATGTCCGATTCCAGACCGGAACCGATGAACACGGCCTCAAAATGGCTCGCAAGGCGGAAGAACAAGGGCGCACACCGCGCGATCTTGCAGATGAAATGGCTGGCTATTTCCGCGAAATGGATGAGCGGCTCAACATCAGCTTCGACCGCTTTATTCGCACGGTTGAGGACGATCACCACCGCGCCAGCCAAGCGATTTGGCAGCGGATGGAGGAGGCCGGTGACCTCTATCTGGACCGCTACGAAGGCTGGTATTCGGTGCGCGACGAGGCTTACTATGATGAGAGTGAGCTAAAAGAGGGCGAGGATGGCCAAAAGCTGTCGCCGCAAGACACGCCAGTCGAGTGGACGGTCGAGGAGAGTTGGTTTTTCCGGTTGTCCAAGTACCAAGAGCCACTCCTTGAGCTGCTAAAGAAACCTGGCTTTCTCGAACCTGCGAGCCGTCGCAACGAGATGATCGCCTTTGTCGAGCAGGGCCTGCGAGATCTTTCTGTGAGCCGCACCAGTTTTGACTGGGGTGTCAAAGTCCCCGGGTCGGACAACCATGTCATGTATGTCTGGGTCGATGCGCTTACCAATTACCTCACAGGGCTCGGTTTCCCTGACGAAACCGAGGAAATGAGCAAGTTCTGGCCGGCTGACTTGCACCTGATCGGCAAAGACATCGTTCGCTTTCACACGATCTATTGGCCGGCATTCTTGATGAGCGCCAATCTACCGCTGCCGAAAAAGGTGTTCGGCCATGGCTTCCTTCTCGCGCGCGGCGGGGAGAAGATGAGCAAGAGCCTCGGTAATGTGATCGATCCGCTGGATTTGGCGGAGCAATTCGGGGTCGACGCCTTGCGATATTTCCTGATGCGCGAAGTCGCGTTCGGGCAGGATGGGAACTATTCCCCCGAAGCCATCGTCACCCGCACTAACGCCGAGCTCGCAAACAGCTTTGGCAATCTGGCTCAACGCACTTTGTCCATGATTAACAAGAATATGGATGGCGAACTTGAGTCATTCGAGCTTGCTGATGTGGACAGCGCATTACTCGATCAAGTCTATCAGGCTTGCTTTGTCGAGCTGCCGAATGAATTTCAAAAGCTCGCCTTCTCCCAAGGGATCGAAGCGTGGATCATGGCTGTTTACGCCTGCAACCAATATGTTGACGAGCAAGCACCCTGGACGCTCAAAACGACCGATCCGGAACGGATGAAGGCCGTGCTTCTCACTTTGTTCATGGCAATTAGAGATTTGGCTATCGCCATACAGCCCGTTGTCCCTGAAAAGTCTGCGCTCCTTCTGGATCAATTGGGCATTCCCGAAGATGAGCGCTCCTACGCATCCTTGTTTGACAGTGAGTGGTATGACCGCCTTGCGGCCTCTGGCTTTAAGTTGGAAAAGCCCCAAGGCATCTTCCCACGCTTGGAACTACCTGAAGAAGCAGAAGTTTAAGAACCATGCTCGTCGATAGCCATTGTCATCTCGAATATAAGGGTCTGGTCGAGGATCAGGCCGGCGTGCTTGCTCGTGCGCGGCAAGCGGGGGTAGGGGCCTTTCTCAACATCTCAACCAAAGAGGCCGAGTGGGAGCAGGTTGTCGGCACGGCCAACCGCGAAAGCGACGTTTTCGCCAGCGTGGGCATTCACCCACATAACGCGGACGATCACGAGGATCTGGGACGCGCAAAGCTGCTTGCAGCAACTGAGAATGCCCGCGTTATTGGAATCGGTGAGACCGGGCTCGACTATTTCTACGAATATTCGGATCGGCAGGTCCAAGCCGATCTGTTTCGCATGCACATTGACGTCGCGCGTGAGACCGGACTGCCGGTCATCATTCACACTCGCGATGCGGAAGAAGACACAATTGAAATCCTTGAAGATGAGATGGGAAAGGGCGCGTTTCTCGCACTTATCCACTGCTTCACCGCATCGGCTGAATTCGGCCGCAAGGTGCTTGACCTGGGCCTCACAATATCGCTTTCGGGCATCGTCACATTCAAGAATGCCAAGGAATTGCAGGAAACCGCGAAGGAGGTTCCCGCAGACCGCTTGCTTATTGAAACCGACAGTCCGTTCCTTGCTCCGGTGCCAAATCGCGGAAGAACGTGCGAACCAGCGTTCGTCGCGGATACGGCGCGCTTTGTGGCAGAACTGCGCGAAACCGAAGCGGAGCGGCTCGCAGACCAAACCACTGCAAACTTCAAGCAGCTCTTCAGCAAGGCTGCTCTGTGAAGTTCATCATGCTCGGGTCCGGCACCTCAACGGGTGTGCCGCGCATCGGAGGTGAGGACGGGACCGGAGATTGGGGCGTTTGCGATCCGAACGAACCGCGCAATCGCCGCAGCCGAGTTTCAATCCTGGTGGAAAGCGACGAAGGCAAACGTCTGTTGGTCGATACGTCCTCGGATTGTCGTGGGCAGTTGCTGGCGAACAAGATCAACAAAGTCGACGCTGTCTTTTGGACGCATGATCATGCCGATCACTGTCACGGCATCGATGATCTTCGTGTGATGCGCTATGGTCGCGGGGGTCCAATCCCGAGCTATGCGTCGAGCGAAACCGTTCGGCGGCTTCGAAACCGGTTCGGTTATGTGTTTGCGGGACAAGATGGGTATCCGACCATTTGTACGATAGAGACGCTGGATCGGCTCAAGATTGTGGCGGGATTTGGTGTTGAGTGGTGTCAGATGGAGCATGGCCCGGGCGAAACCACTGGCTATCGTTTTGAAGCCGATGGCAAGTCGATTGCCTATGCGACCGACTACAGCGCGATTTCTGATGAGATGCTCGACCTTTATGATGGCGTCGACATTCTCGTCAGTGATTGCCTGCGCCGAGAGCCGCATCCAACCCACGCACATTTAGCGATGGCAATCGAGTTGGGAGAGCGCGTCGGCGCAAAACATCTCGTGTTGAGCCACTTGGACAAGAGTATGGACTATGAATCGCTCGTCGAGGAAGTCCCAGACTTCGTTACGGTTGGGTATGATGGACTGGAAATGAGGGCATAATTGCCTCAGAGATGTCACTTCTAATTTAACATAATATATATTATCATTCTGTAGCTCGTAGGTAGGACCAAGCCCGCCAGATGAACAACTCGGCCAAAAATTCTCAGATCGATCGTTTGCTCGCGGTGATGGCGCAACTGCGCAATCCAGACGGTGGTTGCGAGTGGGATCTGGCACAAAACTTCGATACCATTGCGCCTTACACGATCGAAGAAGCCTATGAGGTTGCCGACGCAATCGAGAGAAAGGACATGGACGAGCTCAAAAGCGAGCTTGGCGATCTTCTGCTCCAAGTGGTGTTCCATACCCGTATGGCGGAAGAAGCCAATCTCTTTGACTTCGAGGATGTTGCACGTGCAATTTCAGACAAAATGGAGGCCCGCCATCCGCACATCTTTGGCGACGAGAGTGGTCAAATGGACTCCAAGCGCTGGGAAGATCTGAAGGCCGCGGAGCGTGAGCGCGGTGGCTCCAATAGCGCACTAGACGGCGTCGCACAGGCTCTGCCCGCATTGATGCGCTCTGAGAAGCTCCAGAAACGCGCGGCCAGGGTCGGCTTCGAGTGGCACGACATCAAGGGCCCTAAGGCAAAGCTCGCGGAAGAACTCCGCGAACTCGAGGAAGCCTCCGAGGAAGAACGCCTGATGGAAGCCGGCGACGTGCTGTTTGTCGCCGTTAATATCGTACGCCGTTATGGAGTGGATGCCGAACAGGCCTTAAAAGCGTCGAACAGTAAGTTTGAAGAGCGCTTCCGAGCGATGGAAGAGCTTGCGAAGGCCGACGGGCGAGACTTCGGTGCGCTCTCGCTGGATGAGCAGGAAAGCTACTGGCAGCGCGTTAAAAGCGTCGAGAAAACAGCCTTATAGGGTGGTATACTGCCCCAATTCCTTGGGGTTTAACCGGACGGTTAGGCGCCGCAACGGCCCCTCCTCTCCCTCGCCTGCGTCGGTATCGTCAAGCACCTCACCATGCGCATGCAGCCACGCGATCCTTCGCCCATCAGAAACGGGTAAAGTAACGGTCACCTCGCTCGCCTTAGCAGTGAGCATAGCGGCGATCTGAGCAGCAAAATCCTCAACTCCGTCGCCATTGGTGGCAGAAAGCAGAACCGCGGCCTGTCCCTCAGCCGCCTCATGCAATTCATTCAAGCGATCTTTGTCGAGCAAATCGGACTTGTTCCAGACCTCGAGGATCGGAATGTCGCTGTCGCCACTCTCAGGATCGAGCACCCCCAGATCACCCAGCACGTCAAGGACTTGCTTCTTCTGTGCCGAGTGAGCCGGATTTGCCATATCGCGCACGTGGCAAATGATATCAGCGCCCGTGACTTCTTCCAGAGTCGCTCGGAAAGCAGCGACCAGCTGTGTGGGAAGATCTGAGATGAAGCCCACCGTATCGGACAAGATCGCTTTCTCAACCCCTGGCAAGCTGATCGCGCGCATTGTCGGATCGAGAGTCGCGAACAGCAAGTCTTCGGCCATCACTTCGGCACCCGTTAAACGATTGAAAAGCGTCGATTTGCCAGCATTTGTATACCCAACCAGCGCAATCACAGGCCAAGGCGCCCTTCCCCGCCTGTCGCGATGCAAAGCGCGGGTCTTACGGACCTGCTCAAGCTCGCGGCGCAAACGTGCCATTCGCTGGCGTATCATCCGCCTGTCCGCCTCAATTTGCGTCTCGCCGGGGCCGCCAAGGAAGCCAAAGCCACCACGCTGCCTTTCAAGGTGTGTCCAGCTGCGCACAAGACGGCTTTGTTGATAATCAAGGTGTGCGAGCTCAACCTGTAGTCGACCCTCCGCCGTCGCCGCTCGCTCACCAAATATTTCCAGTATCAATCCGGTGCGGTCGATCACTTTGCGTTTGAGCTTATCTTCCAGATTGCGCTGCTGGATAGGCGAAAGCGCCCCATCCACGATCACCAGCTCGCATTCATATTGCTCGCACAAAGTCTTGATGTTCTCGACCTGACCAGACCCAAACAAAGTGTTCGGCTGCATCTGGCGAACTGGCAAGACAGAGGAATGTTCGATCTCCACCCCGATGGCGAGCGCAAGGCCTTCCGCCTCGGCCAGCCTCTCAGCAGCGTCGAGGTCATAGGCGAAGGTTTTGATATCCGGGCACAGGACTAGGGCCCGCGCGCCGCGGGTCACCTCATCCATCAGTGTTTCATCAAAGCTCAGACGTCGGCCCCAGCATCATCGTCATAGTCATCCTCGCCATCATCATTGTCGTCGGAGAGGTCAACCGGGCTAGCAGGCTGAATGGTCGAAACTGCATGTTTGTAGGCCAATTGAACCGCGCCATCGCGCTCGAGCAGCATGCAAAACAGATCGTAGGCTGCAATCCGGCCCTGAAGCATCACGCCATTAACGAGGAACATAGTCACCTCGACTTCGGCTTCGCTTACACGGCTCAAGAAGACATCCTGTAAGAGGCGCTGCTTGGATTGGCCACCGCGACTTGCAAATTGCTCGGCATCGACATGGCCGCCAGGCATGATGGTTGAGACCGCATGCTTATAGACCAATTGCGACTGACCATCGCGGCGCAGCAGGATCGAGAAATTGTCAAACCAAGTGACAATCCCTTGCAGCTTGACGCCTTTGACCAAGAACATGGTCACTGGAATCTTGTTCTTACGCAATAGGTTAAGGAAGGCGTCTTGTAGATTGGCCTGTTTCGACCCCTTGCCGGATTTATTATCCGCAGGAGTTGATCGAGGGCGCGCAGAGAGGGTTCGCCCGGTGGACATATTCATGCTCCTATTGTTGGCGGCCGTCTTTACGGTCCGCAGATACGCATAGGCTTTTGACAGCGGTGCGATGACACTATCATGACGTGTCAATCCAGGTCCCGCAATGGCTGAATTGGGGGCGAATGGAGTAGGCCTGATGCCCTACCCTAGCCCACGACACTTACCCTTTGCGCTCGACCTCGCGGCGATCTGCCATCCCAAGCAGCTTAAGCTTGCGGTGCAAGGCCGAACGTTCCATCCCGATGAAGGTCGCTGTCTTAGAGATATTGCCCGAAAAACGGCGGATCTGAATGGTGAGGTACTCGCGCTCGAAGCTCTCGCGAGCCTCTCGCAGGGGCACACCCATCATCGTCGACAGTCCCGGGCCCGATCCTGCAAGTCGGCCGCCAGTGATCTCTGAAGGCAGCATGTCGGTTTCGACAGTTGTCAGACGATCGCGCGGGGTCATGATGATTGTGCGTTCAACCACATTGCGCAGCTGGCGGACATTCCCGGGCCAATCATAGGCCTGCAATGCGGCCATTGCTTCCTCGCTGATCTCGGGCGGAGGGATGCCTTGATCGGTCGAATAACGGGTGAAGAAGTGTTCCGCCAAAGTGGGAATGTCATCGCGCCGATCCGCCAGGGAGGGGATCGATACCGGCACCACGTTCAAGCGGTAGAAGAGGTCTTCGCGAAAGCGCTTTTCCTCCATCTCAATCGAGAGATCGCGCGTGGTCGAAGAGACAACGCGGACGTCTACGCCGATCTGGCGCGAACCGCCCACACGAACAAAGCTCTGCTCGGTAAGGACCCGCAGGATCCTTGCCTGTGTGGAAAGCGGCATATCGGCGACTTCATCAAGATAGAGCGTGCCACCATCGGCCATTTCGAGCAGCCCTGGGCGCACCTGCTTGCCATCGGCTTCCTCGCCAAACAGCTCCTGCTCAAATCGTTCCGGAGTGATACGCGCCGAATTGACGAGAACAAAGGCGTTGGCCGAACGGTTGCTCCATGCATGAAGCATCCGGGCGGCGACTTCTTTGCCGGCACCTGCTGGGCCGGAGATTAAGACGCGGCTGCCTGTGTTGGCGACGCGTTTCAGCGTTGCTCGCACGGTGTTTATCGCTGACGAATTGCCTGTGAAATCCGCACTGCCCCAGCTTGAATCGCGCAATTGCGTGTTTTCGCGTCGCAAGCGCTCGGTTTCCGTGGCGCGCTCGACGAGCAGGAGCAGCCGCTCTGCCTCGAACGGTTTCTCGATAAAATCCATCGCTCCACGGCCGACTGCGGAGACTGCGGTGTCGATATTGCCGTGACCAGAGAAGATAATGACCGGGAGATCAGGCTCGCGCTGCTTGATCGCGTCGAGCGTTTCGAGCCCATCCATCTCGCTGCCGTGAAGCCATACATCCAGGAGGACTAGGCTCGGGCGACGCTCGTCAATAGCTGCTAGGGCGCTAGTCGAATCCGCAGCAGTGCGACATTCATAGCCCTCATCGCCGAGCACGCCGGCCACAAGGTCGCGAATGTCGCGTTCATCATCAACAATCAGGATTTCGAGCGACATGCGCCTCTCCTCACACGGATCTTCATTCGGGGGGGTAGTTCGGGGGTATTCATAATGATCATGGCGCGTCGACCTCCCCGGGTTCGGGGCGCCGGGCAAAGCGCAAGGTCACGCGGGTTCCGCCATCGGCTGTGGTGGCAAAGCTCATATCGCCCCCGTGCTCATCAACAATCTTGTTGACGATTGCGAGGCCAAGACCAGTCCCTTTCTCGCGCGTTGTGACATAGGGTTCGACGATCCGTTCCCGGTCTGCGGGGAGCCCGATGCCGTTGTCTTCGACCTCGATCGCGATCCATTGTC
Organism: Pseudomonadota bacterium; assembly: GCA_039039885.1. GTDB lineage: Bacteria > Pseudomonadota > Alphaproteobacteria > Sphingomonadales > Sphingomonadaceae > Erythrobacter. Next base: position 202,139 of record JBCCPG010000001.1, read on the forward strand.
CCTGATCCAACAGAGTCACGCCAATCGTGCCGGCGTAATCGTCATCGCTTTCAGCGGCCCGGGCCTCAACCGCTTCAACCGCGTTCTTGAGCACATTGGTCATAGCTTGACCAAGCTGGTGCCGGTCACACTGGATCTCGCGTTCGCCGAGTGCGCTGGCATCCTCGCCAAATACGATCTGGGGATGTGCAACCTGCTGCAAGAAAATCGCTTGCCGAACGAGGTCGAGCGCGTCCTCATTGCGGAACATAGGCTTAGGCAGACGCGCGAAGGAGGAAAATTCATCCACCATCTTCCTAAGGTCGCCGACCTGCCGCACAATCGTACTGGTGAGCTCATCGAAAAGCTCGCCATCGACCTCTTCCACCTGCTTGCGATAGCGGCGTTTCAAGCGCTCGGTCGCCAGTTGTATCGGTGTCAGCGGGTTCTTGATCTCATGCGCAATTCGCCGCGCAACGTCGGACCATGCGGCCTGGCGCTGATCGAGCAATTGCCGGGTAATGTCCTCAAATGTCACCACATGGCCACTCGTTTCGGACGAGACCGTGACTGCTAGCGTCAGCAGATCATTGCCACGTGGATGGGTAACAATCGCACGCTCGGTGCCCTCGCGGACCAAAGTGCAAATTTCTGGTGAGAGGTCGGATAACGATTGACCAACCAGGTTGCCCCCGTCGCCATCCGACAGGAGCGCCTGGGCGGACCCGTTCATCAGCTGCACCTTGCTGTCCGCATCGACCGAAATGACACCGGCCGTCACCGACTCCAGAACGGCTTCGGTGAAGGCACGGCGATCATCAAGCTGACGGTTGGCGCTGACAAGATCATCGGTCTGCTTTTCAAGCTGCGCGGTCATGCGGTTGAAGGCGCGGTTTAGCAGGCCGATCTCGTCTGCACCGGTTCGCCCTTCGACACGCAACGCAAAGTTTCCCTGTCCTACCTTGCGCGCTGCCCCAACGAGGTCAGTGAGTGGTTCAACCTGTCGATCAGCAAAGCGGAGTGCGAACCAAACCGCAATTCCGACAAGCAACAGGCTCATCGCAACGAGCGCGATATTAAAGCGCAGCTGCAGATCACGCGCCTCGCGTGTCAGCGTCGCATAAGCGGTCGAGATCGCCTGCGCATTGGCCCAGGCGTTGAAAGTCGCCTCTTCGGTGGTGCGCGCATTGTAAAGATAAATGCCTGCCGCTTGGTCAATTGGTGCGATCGCCGCTATGCGCTCCGCGCTGGCTTCAACGATCACGATTTCGCCTTGATCGAGCTGTTGAAGCGCGTTTTCGCTCCACGAAATGGCGTCGTTCCCTTCAAGGAGATTAAGCGCGACCGCGGTGCGCAGCGTGTCGTCTTCCATCCGTTGCAGGATCAAGCTTTCGGTGAACTCTCGCTCTTGCACCTGGTAAAGGTAGAAGTCGGGGAAATCGGGGTCCGCGATCGGGACGCGCAATAGAATATCGCGCATATTGGTCGCCATTACGATCGTGCCTTGCTCAACTTCGCGCTGATTGTCGTCGTAATAGCTGTTGGCGAGTGTATTCGCGTTCTCCATCAATCCGCGAGAATCATCCGAAAACCAGAACGCGACGCCTGTTTGGAACAGAAAGGCCGCAAAACCCGCGACAAGCAGGGTCGGGATTACCGCGACCATCGAGAAAAAGAACACGAGCCTTACATGCAACCGAGCCGTGCTGCCTGCAGCGCGGTTCAGGGCCATGCGGCGACCGACTAGAACCAGGATGGCCATCGCTGGGACGAGGACGGCGACAAGGAGAAGCGACACCTGCAAGGCTGGCAGCCCGCCGGAATCCTCTGGCTGGCTGGTGTAAGCCAAATAATTGGTCACCAACGCAATGATTAGCGCGACGGCTGCAAGACCCTCCATCCACGCAAAAACATTGGCCCTGCGCGAGCTGACAACGAATTGTCGCCACCATCTGGGACTTTGGCGCGAGCGATTGACTAGAGCCTCATCGTCCCCTCCCACATCGGCCAATTTGCGGTCCTCTCCAGAACGAGCCATCGCACCTTCCATAGTGGCGCGATTACAACGCTGCTGTTGCAATTACGCAAGCAAAAAGTGGCATTTGTGCCGCACTTCTGCGTTAGACCGGTCTTGCGAAGCGATCAGGCTCTATTCCGAGCTCGCTGATCCGTTTGCGAAGTGTGTTGCGATTGATCCCCAGATGCTTGGCCGCACGAAGCTGGTTGCCCCCTGTTTGGCCTAAAGCATGTTCGATCAAGGGTTTCTCAAAAGCTGCAAGCGCGCTCGCATAGACTGTACCTGGCGCAGGCTCCTCACGCGAGAGCCAGATGTCGAGTGCAGCGCCAATTCCGCCTTTCTCATCATCACCATCTAATGCGAACGGTGCTTCATCACCAAGAATGTCAAGAAGGCTGTTCGCATCGATCGCGTCTTCGCGGCTCATCAGCGCTAGGCGATAAATCACATTGCGCAGCTCGCGGACATTGCCGCGCCATCCGCGCTCTTCGAGCGCTGCGATGGCATCGCCTGCGAGTTGTCGACGAGGAAGGCCATCCTCAACCGCCTGCGCAAGAAAATGGTTCGAAAGCACCTCAATATCCTCTCGCCGTTCCCGCAGAGGCGGCAGCTCGATCGGGACGACGTTGATCCGGTAAAACAAATCCTCACGGAACTTGCCTGCTGCGATCATCGGTTCCAGATCACGATTGGTGGCAGCGATAATGCGAACATCGACAGCGATCTCCTGCCGTCCGCCAACCCGCCTGATCCGCCCGGACTGGAGAGCGCGCAAGAGACGGGTCTGTGCTTCAGCCGGCATATCGCCAATTTCATCGAGAAACAGCGTGCCGCCATTGGCCTGTTCAAACTTGCCAATTGCCTGAGCGACAGCCCCTGTGAAGGCGCCCTTTTCGTGCCCGAATAGCTCGCTTTCAACCAGATCGGCCGGGATCGCCGCGGTGTTGACCGCTACAAACGGTCCGGTTCTTCGACTGCCCAGTTGGTGAATTGCCTCTGCGACCAGCTCCTTACCTGTCCCGCTTTCGCCGGTGACCAGCACGGTTAGGTCGTTGCGGAGCACACGGGTGATCATCCGATAAACGCCCTGCATGGCAGGACTTCGGCCAACGAGCGGCATTCCATCGCCGTCAATTTCAGGAGAAGCGTCAGACCCGTCCTCTGCGCGAGTGCCGGCAGCTTGGAGAACCGCGCGCACCAGTTCGTCCAGATCGAACGGCTTGGGAAAGTATTCGAACGCGTCGCTGTCGCTCGCTCGCACGGCTGTATCCAGCGTATTCTGAGCCGAGAGCACAATCACCGGCATGTCCGGCGCGTATTCCTTGACCGCATTTAGGGTGGCGAGCCCATCTCCGTCGGAGAGCATCACATCGGTCAGCATCACATCGAAGGACCTGTCAAGAAGGTGGACATCGCGTTCTCGTATTGAAGTGCAATGTGCAATTTCAAAGCCCTCATCCTCAAGCGCAGCAAGGATCACCGTGGCAATAGCGGTGTCATCCTCGACGAGCAGAACTCTGCCAGACATTTACGCACCCTCCCCTGTGGTTGCGGGCTTCGTCGCTGCCTTGTCCTTCTTGGTGCGAGCAAGCGGCAGATGGAGGCGGAAATGCGTGAGCCCAGCGCGCATGTCGCGTTCATGGCTTATCGAACCGTTCATGTCGCGCACCAGTTTGCGTACGAGGGCAAGGCCCAATCCCTGGCCGGATTGTTTGGAAGAGACAAAGGGCTCGAACACATGGTCGCGCACTGAAGGATCTAAACCTGCACCATTGTCACTGACCGTGATCTCGATCGGCAGCCTGACTGCGCGACCCAGACGGATGGCACTGAATGCAAGGCCGCTGACAAAGCGCGTTTGGACAGTCACTTCCCCGCGCGCGCCAATCGAGGCAGCATCGCGCGCATTGCTGACAAGGTTGATCAGCACTTGCTCCAAGGCATCACGGTTGACCCAAGCGGGAGGAATTGAGGGATCAAACTCCTCCTTGATCTCAACCCCAGGACCACCCGCCGCTCTCACTGTCGCAACCGCAGAGCGGATCGCCTCGTGCGGATTGCAGTCTTCGGCTGCCTCTGAATTGCGCGAGCCCAATTGCTGCATGCGGTCGATCAGCCTCGCAATGCGGTCAACCTCGTCTGTGATCATCCGCGCGAGCTTTTTGTCCTTGAGCTGCAATTTGCGCGCAGCAAGCTGCGCCGCGCCTCGGATGGCTGCGAGCGGGTTCTTGATCTCATGGGCGAGGATGGACGGCGCGCCCAGGGATGAAGCAACTTCATCGTCGGCTCCGGTTTCTTCGTGCCCAATCTCTGACAGGGTTATGACGCGCCAACCAGGATAACCGCTCAAAGCGGAGACTGTCATGTTGACCCGCTTTTCAACCTCGCCGACCGAGATCCCGATATCGCGAGCAACCAAAGCCGCTTCGGTGTCATTCAAGCGATATTCAACCCGCGGATCGAGCGGACCGATGATCTCGTTCAAAGGCTTGCCAATCAGGCGCCGCGCGCTCCTTCCGAGCATATTTTCGGCTGCATGGTTCGCTTCGGTGATGACTGTGTTGGGATCGACCAGCAACAATGCAAAAAGCAGTCCGGACAGCTGCGCCGCGGAGTCGGGCCGCGAGGGATCGAAATTAGCAAGATCGGATTGCGGTTCCGTCGGCTTGGCGCTCATACTTGCGGCTCGCGCTCAGGCTGCTTTGGCGGTGCGGTTGAGGAAAGGTTGGTAGAACCGTTCAATCTCGCCCAGCACTTGCTCTGGATCGTCGATCGAGTTGGCATGGTGGCGGAATTCAGCCGAGCCGTGCATCCCCTTGGTGTACCAACCCAGATGCTTGCGCGCGATCTTCGTTCCGACATTGGCGCCATAGTGATCGAGCATGCGATTATAGTGCTCCACCAACGTCGCATATTGCTCGTCAAAGGTAGGCGTCGAAATGCTCTCCCCGGTGCGCCACCAATGCATAACTTGGCCCAAAAGCCATGGTTTGCCGTAAGCACCGCGCCCGATCATGAGGCCATCGGCACCCGATTGCTCGAGCGCCTTTGACGCATCCTCAATCGTGCAGATATCGCCATTGACGATCACGGGAATGTTCACCGCATCCTTGACCTTGCGAATGAAGGACCAATCCGCAGAACCCTTGTACATCTGATTGCGGGTGCGGCCGTGGACTGTGATCATCTTGACCCCGAGATCCTCGGCAATCCGCGCCATTTCAGGGGCATTGAGGCTCTGGTGGTCCCAACCCATCCGCATCTTTACGGTCACCGGGACATCGACCGCCTTGACAGTCGCTTCCATCAATTTGGTTGCAAGCGGCACTTCGCGCATCAGGGCAGAACCGGCATATTGGCCGACAACCTTGCGCACCGGACAGCCGAAATTGATGTCGATGATCGCTGCGCCGTTGCCTTCCTGCAGTTTCGCCGCCTCAGCCATGGAGCCAGGATCACAACCCACAAGCTGCATTGAGACCGGCTCTTCGGTCTTGTCCCACTCGGCTTTCTGGATCGATTGGCGGGTTTCGCGGATAGCCGCTTCGCTCGCGATCATCTCGGTAACGTTGAGACCCGACCCATAGCGACGCACCAAAGTGCGGAACGGCATATCGGTCACCCCAGTCATCGGTGCGAGCAATACGGGTTCGTTGATCGTCACCGGACCGATCTGGATCGGCTTCAGGGCCGGAGGGTTTGGAAGCTGCGTCATGTGAGAGGTGCCTAAATAATGGGCAGCGCATAGTGGATTGCGAAATATCCGTCCAGACCCTAAGCGCCTTTGCAGATGTCCCTAGAGCCTCCCCTCCCCCGCTTTGCAGCGATAATCGTCGCCGCCGGCAAGGGTTTGCGTGTGGGCGGAGATGTCCCAAAGCAATTCCGTGAATGGCGTGGGCACCCTGTTCTCTGGCATTCAGCGATGGCATTGCGCCGGGCCGGCTGCGAGCTGATTGTCCTTGTTGCACCCGAGGGTATGCACTCAGAGGCGATCGAGGCGACCGGGCTGGATGACGGCATTCTAGCGGTCGATGGCGGCGCCACGAGGCAGGAGTCGGTGCGCGCCGGGCTCGAGGCTCTGGCTGCACACGGTTTCGACACGGTTCTCATCCACGACGCCGCTCGTCCCGATCTCCCGCGCGAGGTGATCGAGAGGTTGCTTGGCGCTCTGGACAGCCATCCAGGCGCCATCCCGGTGCTTCCCGTAGTCGACAGCATGGTCGTCTCGCTTTCTGGCGCGACAATGGAGGGAACTGCCGACCGCGATACAATGCACCGCGTGCAAACCCCTCAGGCGTTCAGGTATCATGCCATCCTCGCCGCTCACCGCGCCTGGACCGGCGAACCGAATGCTGGGGACGACGCGCAAGTACTTGTTGCAAGCTCCGGTTCAGTTGCGCTTGTTCAGGGGGATGACCGCCTCAAAAAGATCACTTTTGCGCAGGACCTAGTGGACACAAGCACCATGCCATTATTCCGCATTGGACAAGGCTACGACGTGCATCGGCTTGTCGAAGGCGAAGAATTGTGGCTGTGCGGGATCAAGCTTGACCACACTCATGGTCTCGCTGGCCATTCAGACGCTGACGTTGCCTTGCATGCGATCACTGACGCGGTGCTGGGAGCCATCGGGGATGGCGATATCGGCACACATTTCCCACCCAGCGACCCGCAATGGAAGGGCGCGCGTTCGGGTCAATTCCTGGAGCATGCGGCCAAGTTGACCCGCGATGTGGGCTACGCCATCGGCAATATCGATCTCACCATCATTTGCGAAGCGCCCAAAATCGGCCCTCATCGACCCGCTATGCGTGCAGAAGTTGCTCGCCTCACTGGCTTGTCCGAAGACGCCGTAAGCATCAAGGCAACGACGACCGAAAAGCTTGGTTTTGCAGGCCGCGGCGAGGGAATTGCAGCACAAGCCATTGTGAGCGTTCAATCGAGCACCCCATCCAGCTGAGACACCTTCCATGACCACCACCCTCCTTCCCGATGATATCTCCGCACTTGCCGAGCGGGTGGTTGAAGAGAACAAGCAGGTTGGACGCATGGTGGCGACGGCTGAAAGCTGCACGGGCGGGCTCGTTGCAGCCGCGATTACTGAAATTGCTGGCTCTTCCGCAGTCTTGGATCGCGGTTTTGTGACGTACTCAAACGAAGCGAAGATGGAAGCGCTGGGCGTGGCGTCGGATATTATCGAGACTTTTGGAGCGGTTTCGATTGCCTGCGTTTGGGCGATGGCTCAAGGCGCGCTTGAACGCTCAAACGCCGACGTGGCAGTTGCGATCAGCGGAGTTGCTGGACCGGGTGGCGGAACCCAGCTCAAGCCAGTTGGCACGGTGGTCTTTGCCCGCGCCTACCGTAATCAGACGGGAGAGCCTGAGGGCGAGCTTAAAGTGTTCGAAGGCGGCGAAGGTCCCGGCGGCCGCGCCGCGATCCGGCATCAGGCGACGATTTGCGCGCTTGAGTTGTTATTGCCGTAAAGCACCGCTGCGCGCTGCTCAAAGGCTTCGACCATCTTGCGGAAAGCGCGGTCGAAATATTGTCCGGCGAGCGCCTGAAAGACGCGATTGCGGAACTGGAAATCAACCGCGAAATCGATCTCACAAGTGTGATCATCGACCTCACGAAAGGTCCACACATTGTCCAAGTCAGACAGTGGACCGTCGATGTAGTGGACGGCGATTTGCCGCGGGCGATCTTTCAAGACGCGCGACGTGAAACTCTCGCGCAAATTCTTGAAGCCCACGACCATATCGGCGAGCATTTCGGTCTCGTTATCGGAGCGAACGCGGGTCGCGATCACCCATGGCAGAAACTCACCATATCGCTTCACATCGGCGACCAGATCAAACATCTGATCAGCGCTGTAAGGCAATCGCCGAGTTTCGCGAATACCGACCATCAGATGCTCAACCGGTCTTGCTGTCTTTTGCCCTTTTGGCGAAGCTTCTCTTCGCGAGCTTCGCGCATTTTCGCAAAATCATCTCCGGCGTGGTAGCTCGACCGGGTGAGCGGGCTTGAGGCGACCTGAAGGAACCCTTTGGCCCGCGCAATCGAGCCATAGGCGTTGAACGCCTTGGGCGTCACGAACTCTTCAACCTTCGCATGTTTGGGTGTGGGCTGGAGATACTGCCCCATCGTGATGAGATCGACATCGGCAGAGCGCATGTCATCCATCACTTGGTGCACTTCGAGACGCTGCTCCCCCAGACCAAGCATGATGCCGGATTTGGTGAAGATCAGCGGATTGTGCGCCTTCACTTCCTCAAGCAGCCTCAGCGAGGCGTAATAGCGCGCGCCCGGACGGATCGTCGGATAGAGCCGCGGGACGGTTTCGAGATTGTGGTTGTAGACGTCAGGGCCGGCTTCACAGATGGCCTCGACCGCAGGGCGCATCTTACCGCGAAAATCAGGCGTTAGAATCTCGATCGTGGTGTCGGGCGTGTTGCGGCGCAAAGCCTCGATCACTTTCACAAATTGCTCGGCCCCACCATCGGGAAGATCGTCGCGGTCAACCGAGGTGATGACGATGTGCTCAAGCCCCATCTTGGCTGCTGCAATCGCGGTGTTTTCCGGTTCCATCGGATCGACCGCCTTGGGCATGCCGGTCTTGACGTTGCAGAATGCACAGGCCCGGGTGCAGACATCGCCAAGGATCATCACCGTCGCGTGCTTCTTGCTCCAGCACTCACCAATATTGGGGCAAGCGGCCTCTTCACACACTGTGTTGAGGTTAAGCTCCCGCATCAACTTGCGGGTTTCATGATACTCCTTGCTCACCGGCGCACGAACGCGGATCCAATCGGGCTTGCGCTGGCGCGCTGGCCGAGATTCCTTGGTCGCGTCGTCAGAGCTTGAAGCGCTCATTACCGAAGGTGCATTAGCGAGGTCGTTCATGAAGGTTCATCTAGTGGCACACAGGCATCGCTGCAAGCTGGCCTAGGCCGCCAAAGGTACACCAGCTTGCAATATTGATTGCAGGGAACCTAAGGGGCATGGCGTTTGTTGAATTCAATGCAACCCGCGCGCCCACTTTTTCATGAACGGCTACCCCTAGATGCTCGAAACCGCGATCCAGACTTTTACGTCACCAGTTGTGCTGTTCTTCGTCCTCGGCCTGTTCGCTGCCTTTGTGCGATCAGACCTTGCGATCCCGGAGCCGATCGCCAAGGCAATGTCGCTCTATCTGATGGCTGCGATCGGCCTCAAAGGCGGCGTAGCAGTGGCAGAATCAGGGATCGATATGAAGGTCATCTCCGCATTGGGAGCGGGGATTGTCGCGGGCTTTCTGTTGCCCTTCTTCGCCTATGCTGTGCTCAAGACTTTTGGGCGACTCGACCGGATCAATTCGGGCGCAGTTGCAGCGCATTACGGCTCGATCAGCGTAGTGACCTTCGTCACAGCTGTGGAAATCCTCACCGGCCAATCGCGCGAACCAGGCGGCTATATGGTCGCGGTCATGGCCGCGATGGAGGCGCCAGCTATCTTGAGCGGCCTTCTGCTTGCACGCGGGCTCGGCAGCAAGAGCGGCCAGCAATCCACTGGCGAGATGCTGCATGAGGTCTTCACCAATTCCTCGATCATGCTGCTGCTTGGTGCCTTCGTGGTCGGCATGATCGGCGGAGCAGCAGGGTTTAGTGAAGTGAGCCCCTTCTTTGAGGCAGGCTTCAAAGGCGTTTTGTGCCTCTTCCTCCTCGATATGGGCCTGATCGCGGCTCGTCGGGTGATGGATTCGCGTGCAATCACTTGGCGTCTCACCGCCATCGCAATCTTTTTGCCAGTCGTTAATGGCGCGGTCGGCACTGCATTGGGAGTCGCCATTGGCCTCGACACTGGCTCTGCTGCGGCGCTCGGCGTGCTGTGTGCGAGTGCGAGCTATATCGCGGTTCCAGCGGCGATGCGGTTGGCTCTGCCAGAGGCTGATCCGGGGATATATCTGACAATGTCGCTCAGCATCACCTTCCCGTTTAATGTGCTTATAAATATTGGCTTGATCAGCGCCTTTGCGGTGTATCTGACAGGTGGAAGTGGAGTGATGCCATGATCGAAACCGTAACCCGCAAGAGGATTGAAATCCTCACTGACAAGGCACTGCAAGACCGTATCACGGACACGATCGACGCGGTCGGGATCACCGGTTGGACGATCACGCCTGTCAGCAGCGGAAAGGGGCGCGAGGGGCGCTGGAGGCAAGAAAGCGTGATGAGCACAGACAAGGTCTTTGTCCTCACCATCGCATCAGAGGAGAGAGCTGAGAAGCTCGCCGATGAACTTGCCCCAATGCTTAACTCACTTGGAATCCTGCTGTTGATGTGGGACGTACAGGTCATCCGGGGGGAACGGTTCTGATCATCCGCCTCCCGGTCACGGGAGGGATAATTGCCGGAATACGCAGAGCTTCTGAAAGGCTATCGCCGTTTCAGAGAACACACTTACCCGCGACAGAAAGAACGGTTCGACCAGACCGTTAGCGAAGGCCAACATCCAAAGCTCATGATCATCGGTTGCTCAGACAGCCGAGTGGACCCTGCTCAAATATTCGATGTTGATCCAGGCGACATTTTTGTAGTCCGCAATGTCGCAGCGCTTGTCCCGCCATGTGAAGAAAAGCCCGGCCTACACGGTGTGTCTGCGGCGGTGGAATTTGCTGTGCAGATGCTCGAAGTGCGCCAGATTGTCGTCATGGGACATGGTCGCTGCGGCGGATGCAAGGCGGCTCTTACCAAGTCCTTTGCCGGGGCGAGCGAAGGGCATGGCGGCTTTGTGCGCAACTGGATCGAATTGCTCAGCGATGCACGTGAACCGGTGGTGCGCAAGCACGGGACAACCGGTCGCAAGGCAGAGCTTGCTATGGAGTTCGCCGCGATCCGACAGAGCCTTGCAAACCTGCGGACCTTCCCTTGGGTGAAGGAGAAAGAGGCTTCAGGTGATCTCAAGCTGCGCGGCGCGCATTTCTCAATCAAGGAAGGCATGCTCTACTCACTCGACGAAGAAACCGGAGAATTTCTGCCAGAAGATGGCGAATTGGCTGAGTGAGCGGCTCGCAATGAAGGCCTTGCCCCGCCCTCGCCCCAGGGCCATGTAACGGGACATGGCCACAACCGAACTCAAGAACATCGCCCTGTTAATCGACGCCGACAACACGACGCCGGAAGGGATTGATCCAGTGCTGACTGTCATGGCGGAGCTGGGACAAGTGAACATCCGCCGCGCTTATGGCAATTTTGCCAAGGACAATCTCGCGCGCTGGGACAAGATCACCAACAAGTTCGGCATCCGCCCGCAGCAGCAATTTGATGTCTCCAAAGGCAAGAATGCGACAGATATGGCGATGACGATCGATGCGATTGATCTGCTTTACCAAGGCAAGGTTGATGGCTTTGGGATCATGACTTCCGACAGCGACTTCACACCTTTGGTCACCCGTCTGCGCCAAGATGGGATCCTGGTCTATGGATTTGGCGAAGCGAAGACACCGCAAGCGTTCAAGTCGGTCTGCACCCGTTTCATCGACATCAAGCAATTGATCGCCAATTACGCGGCTGACAAGGCGCCTGTGGATGGCGATGGGACCAAGGCCGATAGCAAGACTGCAACCGGTTCGGTTGATGATGATTTGATGGAGCTCATTACGGCAGCCTATTCCGAGGCAAAGCGCGATGAAAAGGGTTTTGCCATGCTCCAGCAAGTGGGTCAGATCGCAGGCAACAGGTCGAGCTTCGATGTGCGAAATTACGGCTTTAAGAGCTTGTCTGAGCTGTTTAATTCGCTCGATAATTTCGACATGGAACGCCGCGATGGCAATCAGGTTTATGTCAAGCGTCTGCGCTGATCACCTTATCTTTGCTTAGGTACAAAAAACGGCGCCGAGGCCCAACCTCAGCGCCCTTTTTGTTGGTACAGTTCCAGCGATCAGCCGAGCAAATCGGACAGCGAAGGCGCCTCAACCTTGGTCTGCTGGTCGACATAAGCGAGCCAGAGACGGGCAATTGTTGCGCGATTTCCGCCAACCTTCTCAAAGCTCGCTCGCGCCGCGTCGAAGTCTTCTACGCCGACCTGCGCAATCCCAAGGCGCAAATTCTCTTCGTCAGTGTTTACATCGGGCTGCTCCAGTGCGGCCTCATAAAACCCGATCGCCTTGTCATACTGGCCATAGCTCAGGAATGTGTCGGCTGCAGCCAATATCAGATTGAGGCCAGCACCGGGTGCCAGCGCATCAGCCTCAAGTGCGGGCAGTTCGGCTCGGTCTTCTTCGATCCGGTCGCGCGCAATCCCAAGCGCTTCCTCAATGAAAAGGTTGCTGCCGCTGATGACACCTGCAGCCATGCCTTCTTCAATGACTTCATTGACTTCGAGTGGCAAGCGACGCGGATCTGCCGCTTCCACGTAGAATTCAAAGTCCGCTTCTTCCTCGAGCACATTCACTTTGCGGCTTAGGCGCAAAAGATCAAGGATCTCGGCGGTTTCATACTCATTGAGGTTGCGCGTGATATTGATTGTTTCACGCCAGGAGAACTCGTTCGGGTAATCGGCCAGCCACTGGAATGCCAGATCATACACTCTATCATTCAGATCGTTATTGTACGCCACTGACAGGCCGCGGCGGTACCACCGCTCGTCAACCTCTTGGTTGCGCGATTTTTGCATTGAGATCGCGTTGTCGAAGAAGGTGAAACCCTGCTCAAATTCGCCTGCTGAAAAATAGTTCTCAGCCATGGTGATTTGCAGTGCGGGCGCCGAGATAGTGTCGGTGGTGAAGTTGTAATTGATCGCGTTCTGAAGAAAAGTGCGGGCCTTGCCGATGTCGCCGGCCGCGCTCGAAAGCTGATAAGCGATGAAATTAAAGCGGCCAATCTGTTCAATAGGTACCTTGTTTGAGGCAAGCATGCCCTCCATGCCGAGCAGTTGAAGCTGTTGATCTTGCATCCGAATAGCGGCGTTAAAGATCATTGTGCCCGCCGCGTATTGCTCGTCACTAGTGTTCATCAGCCCACCAAGCTGGTAGAACTGCGCCCGATACGGGGTGAGGTCAGCAGACTCGTCTTTTACGACTTCTTCCAAGGGGGTGTAGACTGACCGAAATTCTGCGCTGTAGCCGCCTCCCTCAGACCGATCGCGATTGCGTTGGGCATTCGCCTCGGTTGGGAACACAAGGGTGGCTACGGTCGCTGTGCCGGTTGCAAGCGCAATTCCAAGGGCAAGCGCAGATGCACGCTGGCGCGAGAAAAGGGTAATCATCGGGGTTCCTCCAACGGATTGTTCTTATTGCGCCGATCCCAGGCGGCATTGACGCTGTTTACACTCTTGCCGCTCCTTGAACGAGAGCGCGCACGATTGCAATTCGAACTAGCAGTTTGGCCCTGAATGCCGTTTGAATGGTCGGATTGTTTGCTTCACACGGGCGTAATAATTGTTCGTGCTCCATGGCAATGAAAACCCGCGCCAACTCGGCTTACACCAAATGTGGAAAAAGGCCCGTTTTGCACCCGATTGAGGGCTCAGCGAGTGGCGAAACAGGCACCAAGAGCCTACATTGATGGGTGATAACAGGAATAACAAAGAACGGGCTTCCGCTTGAGCGACGACACCGAAACTATCGATCCTTCTGCGCCTTCACCTTCGGGCGATTACGACCGCATCGACATCGTCGATGAGATGAAGACGAGCTACCTCGATTACGCGATGAGCGTGATCGTTAGCCGCGCCCTGCCTGATGTGCGCGACGGGTTGAAGCCGGTCCACCGCCGGATCCTCTATTCATCAAAACTCGGCAATTTTGTCGCTGGCCGCCCCTACGTCAAAAGCGCCAAGATTGTCGGCGATGTTATGGGTGATTTCCACCCGCACGGCGATGGTGCGATCTATGACGCTCTGGCTCGTTTGACGCAGCCATGGTCGATGCGCGTGCCGCTGATCGATGGACAGGGCAATTTTGGTTCGATGGACCCCGATCCGCCGGCCTCGATGCGTTATACTGAAGCGCGCCTTGCGCGGGTGGCTGACACTCTGCTCGACGACCTCGACAAGGACACGATCGACTTCGTCGACAATTATGATGGCCGCAAGCAAGAACCATCGGTGCTACCCGCGCGCTTCCCCAACCTACTCGTCAACGGCGCTGGCGGGATCGCGGTCGGGATGGCCACCAATGTGCCGCCGCACAATCTGGGAGAGGTTATCGACGGTTGCCTCGCCTTTATGGAAAACCCATCGATCACTTCGGAAGAGCTGATCGAGTATATTCCGGGGCCCGACTTCCCCACCGCCCCTCTGATCCTCGGCACGAGCGGCGCGAAGTCTGCTTACACCACTGGGCGTGGTTCGATCCTGATGCGTTGTCGGCACGAGATTGAGACGATGCGCGGGGACCGCGAAAGCATCGTCTTCACCTCAATCCCCTATCAGGTCGGCAAGGCTGGCCTCGTTGAGAAGATCGCTGAGGCGGCTAAGGACAAGCGGATCGAAGGCATCTCCGACATCCGCGATGAAAGCTCACGCGAAGGTGTACGCGTTGTTATCGATTTGAAGCGTGATGCGACGGCTGAGGTCGTGCTTAACCAGATCTGGCGTCACACCCCTGCCCAATCGAGCTTCCCGGCCAATATGCTCGCCATTCGCGGCGGTCGGCCCGAAACGCTGATGCTGCGCGACTTCATCCAGGCCTTCATCGCCTTCCGCGAAGAGGTCATTACGCGCCGCACCAAATTTGAGCTGAACAAAGCGCGCGAGCGAGCGCATATCTTGCTCGGTCTCGTGGTCGCAGTCTCAAACCTGGATGAAGTGGTTGCTATCATTCGCGGCGCTCCCAATCCGGCGACGGCCCGCGAACGCTTGCTCGCTAAGGAATGGCCGATTGGCGACATCGCCCAATATATCCGCCTGGTTGAGGCAATTGAGCCGAGCGCGGATCAGGAGGGCGGCACCTACCGCCTATCTTTGCAGCAAGTGCGCGCAATCCTCGACCTGCGCCTACACCGCCTCACGGCCTTGGGCCGCGACGAGATTGGCGATGAGCTCAAGGAACTGGCTGAGAAAATCGAGGAATATCTCGCCATTCTCGCTGACCGGGTGAAGCTCTACGCTGTTATGCGCGAGGAGCTGGAGGAAATCCGCGAGGCCTATGCGACACCGCGCATGTCGGAGATTGCGCCAGCGTGGGATGGGCTTGAGGATGAAGACCTGATCGAGCGTGACGACATGGTCGTAACGGTTACGCTCGATGGCTACATCAAGCGCACCCCGCTCTCGACCTTCCGCGCGCAAAACCGCGGCGGTAAGGGTCGCGCGGGTATGAACACCAAAGACGAAGATGCAATCGCCGAAATGTTCGTCACTTCGACCCACAATCCGGTGTTGTTCTTCTCGACCGCGGGCAAGGTCTATCGGCTTAAGGTCTGGAAGTTGCCCGAAGGCGGGCCCACGACACGCGGGCGCCCGATCGTGAACCTGCTCCCCGCCCTCGACAGCGATGAGACGATCCAGACTGTTCTCCCGCTGCCAGAGGATGAGGACGAATGGGGAGCGCTCTCGGTCGTGTTTGCAACCGCGAAGGGCAATGCGCGCCGCAATTCGATGGATGCCTTCACTAACGTCCCCTCGAACGGCAAATTCGCCATGCGGTTTGAAGAAGGCAGCGAGGATCGCTTGATCGGCGTGCGGCTCGTCGCTCCGTCCGACGATGTGATGCTGGCGGCCAAGGGCGGTAAGGCAATCCGATTTGCAGCCGAAGATGTGCGCGAATTTACGTCGCGCACGTCCACGGGTGTGCGCGGAATGAAGCTCGCCGAGGGCGATGAGGTTGTTTCGCTAGCCACTCTAGGTGCGACGGGCACAACGCCTGAAGAGCGAGAGCAATATCTCAAATTCGCGCCCTGGAAGGGTGAAAAAGAGGGCGAACCTGATCTCACTCCCGATCGCTATGAAACGTTGAAGGAGAAGGAGCAGTTCATCCTCACCGTCTGCGCAAACGGATATGGCAAGATCTCGTCTGCCTTCGAATACCGGCGCACTGGACGCGGCGGTCAGGGCGTTGTCAATATCGACAACATCGCCCGCAATGGTCCCGTCGTAGCAAGCTTCATCGTTCAGTCCGGCGAGCAATTGATGCTTGTCACTGATCAAGCAAAGCTCATCCGCATCGGACTTGAATCTCTGCGTGTCATGGGCCGCAACACCGCCGGTGTGCGCTTGTTCGACGTCGGCAAAAACGAGCAAATCGTTAGCGCGGTCAAGATCGACGAGACCGAAGAGCCGGAGAACGAGGCGGAAGAAGCCATCGCCGAGGAAATGGTCGAACGACGCGGTGGAGGGGATGAAACTTCACCCGAGACCACTCCGCAAACCGACAAGGATATCGGCGAAGCCCCGCCGGAATAGGCGAGATTGCCAAGGTGCCTCGCTCGGACTAGTCTGCAAATCAGACCTAGTTGGGAGAGAGCTGGTCATGATTATTGAACCATCGGGGCAATCCTGCGGCGCGACCGTGCGCGGGGTCGATCTTGCAGGTGAGTTGTCATCAGACGTGATCGCCGATATTCGCGCAGCCTGGCTCGAGCACCGCGTGCTTGCCTTTGCCGAACAGGCCATGGACGACGACGCGCTCGAACGCTTCACTCTGGCCATGGGCGGGTTTGGAGAAGACCCCTTCTTCGATCCCATAGAGGGCCGCCAGAACATAGCCGCGATCCTGCGCGAGGCGGATGAGACCTCACCACTATTCGCGGAGAACTGGCATTCGGACTGGAGTTTCCTAGCGAAGCCGCCTTCTGGCACCTGCCTTATGGCAGTGGAAATTCCTCCCATAGGTGGGGACACGCTGTTCACCAATCAGGCGGCTGCCTTTGCCGCACTTCCAGAGACCCGCAAGGACTATCTACGCAGCCTCACGGCGATCCATTCAGCGAGCCGTGGCTATGCGCCAGATGGCCTCTATGGCGATAATGATGCCGGCCGCTCCATGGCCATTCGACCCGGAGAGGCCGCCCTCGCCCGCCAAACTCACCCACTCGTCAAACCGCATCCCGAAACCGCTGAAGAAGTGCTGTTCTTCAGCGTAAGCTACACGGTCGGCATAGAAGGAATGAGTGATGAGGAGGCGCTTGTCCTGATCATGGACCTGCACCAATGGTGCGAGCAAGACCAGTTTATCTACCGCCACAGATGGGCGCCAGACATGCTATTGCTCTGGGACAATCGCTGCCTCAATCACAAGGCGACGGGTGGCTATGATGGCTATCGCCGAGAGCTGCACCGCACGACGATTGCGGCTTAGTTTGCGACCCGCTCACCGCGCAGGGTCTGGGTAACCCCGGTGGCGATCATGACCTGAGCGATGAAGTATAGCGGCCAGATCAAGAGGTCGGGCAGTATCCCGAGGTCCAGCGGCCCTTCCTGGCTGAAGATTAGCCAGTCGCTCACCACAAACAGCATTGCGCCGATCCCGACACGATAGCGTGGAAAGCGGCTCGTCCAAGCCGCGGCGGCCATTGCACCCAGCACAGCACCATAGACACCTATGTCTGTTCGTCCGCTAAGGTAGTAGGAAATGACCGGGGCGGCGATCACCAGCGCGAAGGCCAGCATTCGTTGACTCATTACCGTTCGCTCTCGCCGATTGCGGAGGTAAAGCCCTATCGCCACCGCATGAGAAGCCGCGAACAAAGCGCCGCCGGCTATGAGGGAAATCTCAAGCGCCATGTCTGCCATCGCGGACAGTGCAAGTGCGAATGCGAGCAGTTTCCCATCCAAGCCGGGCGCGCGCCGCATAGCGTAGATCGAAAGAAATCCAACTCCCGCACCCTTCAAGAGGATCAGCCATGTGCCAGCGATTGCCCAGCCACCGCTGGCTTGGTTGTCGCGCAGGAAGTAATACGCCACCGCCGCTGCCACCGCAGCAAGCAGCCAAGGGCGATGCTCTATCAGCGCGCGTTTGGCCATTTCGTGGGTTCCTCACCTCTTCCAGACTTGCAGGGAAGCTAGCACGCAACTAATTCGCTCTGCCATGACGAACGCTTCCTCCTCCCATGATGTCCACATAATCGGTGGCGGTCTCGCCGGCAGCGAGGCGGCCTGGCAGCTTGCACAGCGCGGCGTGAAAGTGCGGCTGTCGGAGATGCGAGGATCAGGCGAGATGACGCCGGCGCACCAAACTGACGGTTTGGCTGAGCTGGTGTGCTCCAACTCGTTTCGCTCAGATGACGACACCAAGAATGCAGTCGGCTTGCTCCACCATGAGATGCGCGAGCTTGATTCCATCGTGATGCGCGCTGGCGAAGTCGCTCGGGTCCCAGCTGGCAGCGCTATGGCAGTCGACCGCGACGTGTTTTCCGATGAAGTGCAAAAAGCGCTCGATGCCCATCCCAATGTCACCATTGTGCGCGAACGTATCGATCAATTGCCTGAAGCGGGCCTTACCATTGTTGCGACAGGTCCACTAACCGCGCAGTCGCTGGCTGAGAGCATTGTCGGAGCCACGGGTGAAGAGCGGCTCGCTTTCTTTGACGCCATCGCTCCGATTATCCACCGTGACAGCATCGACATGTCGAAATGTTGGATCCAGTCGCGCTGGGACAAGCGGACCGAGGCCTCAAACGAAGATGGCGACTACATCAACTGCCCGATGACTAAAGAGCAGTATCTCGCCTTTCACAAAGGCCTGATCGAAGGCGAGAAAGGCGAATTCAAGGATTGGGAGAAGGACACGCCCTATTTCGATGGGTGCATGCCAATCGAGGTTATGGCCGAACGCGGCGTTGAGACGCTCCGTTATGGCCCGATGAAGGGGGTCGGGCTCGACAACCCCTACGACACCAGTGAAGAGCATCCGCAGGGCAAATGGCCTTACGCTGTGGTGCAGCTGCGTCAGGACAACAAGCTGGGCACTTTGTGGAACATGGTCGGGTTTCAGACCAAGCTCAAATATGGCGCGCAGATAGAACTGTTCCGCACTATACCAGGGCTTGAGAATGCTGAGTTTGCGCGGCTCGGCGGCTTGCACCGCAACACTTTCCTAAATTCGCCGCAGGTCCTCGACCGCCAGCTGCGCTTGAAGGCAGCGCCCCATATCCGCTTCGCCGGTCAAGTGACGGGCTGCGAGGGTTATGTCGAGAGCGCAGCGATTGGCTTGGTCGCGGGAATGATGACGGCTTGTGAGCTCGCTCAGCTCGACTGGCAGCCCTTGCCCGCTTCGACTGCTCTAGGTGCGCTATTGAGCCACATCACCGGCGATGCGGATGCGGCGACGTTTCAGCCGATGAATGTCAATTTTGGTCTCTTCCCGCCGCTCCACGAGGTGAAGAAGAAACAGCGCAAGGAAGCCTATACCTCGCGCGCAAAAAGCGATCTTCAATCCTGGCTTAGCGCCAGTGAGGAACGCGTTCCTGCTTAGAAAGGCAGCTGGGCGTGCTCAGCAATTGCAGCTAGCGCGTTGTGAGGTGCGGCGAGCCGGGGCCGACGTTGCGAACTCGGCTTGTGTTAGTTTCTCGTCCGCATCCTCATCCATCTCAGCGAAGCGGTTTGAGGTTGTCACGGCCCACTCCTCGAAGGTCAGAAGATTGTTGCCGTCAACGTCCAGCTTTCGGAAAGCATCGGTGCGGGTGGAGAGCATCTCTTGCCGCGTGATGATGCGGTCGCGATTGCGATCATAGCGGAAGAAGCGGCGTTCCTCGCGCGTCAGCTCGCTGGCTTCGGGTGGGGCTGGCCCAACCATATCGCCAGGATCGACTTGAGGGAGCTCTTCCGGATCGGCCTCGACCAACTCCTCTGGCTCTGGCGGCGGAGGTGCGTTTTGATCCACTTGTGCCCGGCCCTGCCACCAAAACACGCCCACGCCTGCGAGGACGAGCCCGAGGAACACTCCCAATACTGTCTGTCGCATGACAACCCTTTCGACCCTAAGGCCGACAAGGATAACACGATATCACCGTCCGAGGATAGCGGCACGCATCGCGGTTAAAGCAGCTCCGCGCCCTTCCAGCAATGGCCGTCCCCCTCGATCCACAGACCGGCGCGCTAATGCAACGAGTACATCAAGGCCGCGCAGCGGCCTTGGGAAACGCGGTGCTCTCCCGTTCATTTCGCGTGCAAGCCCAAGCAGCGCTTCCCGTTCAATGTCGTCGGAGATATTTACCGCGGCATCTGCCAGCGCCCAGATCGTGAGCTTTTCAGCCAGCTTTTCTGCATGCGTCTCTTCCACGCCAATCATGTGGGCTAACCCGATGGCCGGTTGAGCTCGGTTTTCAGCGAAGTGACGTGCTGCTGCCGCGTCAAATCTATCGGCCAACATGTACTCCCAGCCATCTACCAGCTTGATCAAGGAGCCCTCCGCCCCTCGCCAATGCTGACCAATGCCGTCGAGCACCAGATCGCCCCGTGGCCGCTGCGCAGGATCGCTCCTAAGCATATCGCGCCACCAAGTCAGCCGCATCTGGCCCAACATCGCTTCGTTCGTACCTGCAACAATTCGCCCTAAGCGCGCATCAAGATCAAAGAATATCCTTAACGGATTGCGCAGATTGGGCGCGGTGTAAGCCAGCGCAAGTTGCGCCTCGTTAGACAGAGTTTCGCCAGTTTCAGGTGCCATTTCGGGGGCTGCTAGCCTTGTAAGCTGATAGTTTGCAAGCTTGTCAAAAGCGCAAAGGCCGGTTCGGAATCGAAGTTAAACCTATAGGACAAAAGTCACCATTCATTAACCACGCAACTTTGGAATCTGATTACTACCCATAGGCTACTGATGCTGCATCTATCGGAAATTTTGCACTATCTCGTGCTGGATTCGACCTGAAGGACGCGCACCTCATGGGCCAGAATATTGATCAAATCACGACCGGCGGACAACCGTTGTCATTCATTCGCCGTTTGGCGAAGGATAACGCAGCGAACACGATCGCGATTTCTGCGGCATCGCTTGTGCCATTGATGGCAATGGTTGGCGGAGGCGTCGATGCTAGCCGCTATTACATGGCGGAAACGCGCATGCAGGCTGCTTGTGACGCGGGTGCGCTGGCCGCGCGCCGGGCCATGGATGATCTCGATTTCTCATCTGAGCACCGCGCTATCGGTGAGAATTTCTTCGACCATAACTATCCCGAGAACACGTTTGGTTTGAAGGATCTTTCCCGCCAATATGCATCTGATGACGATGGTATCGTCACGGGTACCGCATCGGGCAACATGCCCACGACTGTGATGGGCGCATTCGGTTACGAACAGTTCGACATCAATGTCACATGTTCTGCAGACATCAATATTTCGAACACCGACATCATGTTCGTGTTCGACGTCACCGGATCTATGGGCCGGTGTCCTGATGGGACGACCTCTACCTGCAGCGCCAGCGGAACTCGTATTGAGTCTCTGCGCAGCTCGGCTCTGACTTTCTACGACACTGTCGAAGCTTCAACCTCTGACAGCGCTCAGGTGCGCTATGGCATCGTGCCGTATTCGCAGCAGGTTAATGTCGGGAAGCTGATCCCAACGCAGTATATGAAAACCTCGCACACCTATCAGTCGCGCGAGGGCAATCTGGTCATTGGTCCGTGGGAAGAAACCGCACGCACATACAATCGTACCAGTGGGAACCTTACCTGGGAGCCGCAGGGTTCCGAGACCTATACGTACAATTACTCGGATATCGGCCCGTGTCAGGATCGCTATGACGAGCTTCGCTATTTCGACGAGTTTGTATCGACCGATGAAGCAAGCTGGACGCTCGCCTCTCAAAGCTCGAGCAACCCGCGCACAACCACTTACACAGGCGTCGTTAAATATGCGTGGTATGGTGGCAACAGCGACAGCTACTATGACTGGGATACGGGCGAATGCTACCTCGTGATTGACGAGGTGCATTACGACGCGAATGCCAACATCACGATCACCGAAGAGCGTGAAGAGAGCTTCGACTGGACTTACAAGCCGGTCAATTGGGACATCTCAGACGTCTATTCGACAGGTTCTGTGACGCTTCCGACCGGCTGGTGGGAAGAGAACGAAACGCACACTTGGAATGGCTGCATTGAAGAGGCGGAAACCGTTGCTACCGCGACGTGGAACCCTGTTCCTTCGACCGCCTACGATCTGTTCATCGACCTCACTCCGTCGAACGATGCCGAAAAGTGGGCGCCGATGCTGCCGAGCCTGTCTTATCTGCGTCGCAACGATGGAAGCAACTATTGGGACTCGTCGAACTGGGTCTCTGCCGAACTCACTTCGACTGAGAACAAAAGCGGCGGCTATACGATTTGCCCCGTTGAGGCACGTAAGCTGGCTGAATTCAACAGCCGCACCGAGCTCAGCGACTACATGGCATCAAGCAACGGGTTCAACCCAAGCGGGAACACCTATCATGATATCGGCATGATCTGGGGCGCACGCTTCATTTCACCAGACGGTATCTTTGCTGCTGAAAACCAAACCGCTCCAAACGGCGAGAGCATTTCGCGCCACATCGTGTTCATGACCGATGGTGAATTGCAGCCGATCAACTACTCTTACAATCCGTATGGGATTGAATGGTGGGATCGCCGCGTGACGAACGATGGTTCAAGTGGGCTCAGCGATCGCCATGCGTCGCGCTTCCAGGCCGCTTGCCGTGCAGCGCGCAACAAGAACATCTCTGTATGGGTTGTCGCCTTTGGCACCGATCTCACACAGAACCTGATCGATTGTGCAACTCCTGGCCGGGCATACTCGGCATCTGATGCTACATCACTCGATTCAGCGTTCAGGGAAATCGCAGAGAAAATCGCAGCACTGAGGTTGACGGCATAATGGCTATTCGTTCGCTAAAACTCCGCTCGCTTCGGCGTATGCGCCGCGATGAAGATGGTGCGACACTGGTCGAATTCGGCTTTGTCGCACCAGTCCTGATCCTGATGATCATGGGCATCTTTGATATGGCGCACACGCAGTACACTTCTGCACTCGTCAACGGCGCGATGCAAAAGGCGGGTCGTGACCTGACGCTGGAAAGCGCTGGTCTCAACCAAAACCAGATCGATGCCATCGTTATCGATCAGGTGCAGAACGTTGTACCTGGCAGCGCCACGGTTACGCTCGAAAAGCTGTCGCACTTTGAGTTCGAGGATATCGGCGAAGAGGAAGAATACTCCGACGATAACAACGACGGCGTGTGCAACAATGGCGAGCCCTTCGTGGACTACAACAGCAACGGCCAGTGGGACGCTGACCGAGGCAAAGCCGGCATTGGCGGCGCGCGCGACGCGGTGCTCTATACTGCTGTCGTAAGCTACGACCGGCTGTTCCCGATGTACGGCCTCGCCGGGCTGCCGCAAACGGCTGAGGTTCGCGCCTCCACTGTCCTTCGCAACCAACCCTATGACGTTCAAACCGTCTCCGTTGAAACCGGGAACTGCCCCTGATGACGACCAAGAATCTTGCCCCCGCTCGCTCGTGTGACGAGCCATCACGCTTCTCATGGCTGAAAAAGCTTGGTCGCGACAACTCGGCTGTTGCGATGGTTGAGTTTGCCTTTACGGCTCCCATCGTCCTAAGCCTTGGCTTGCTGGGCACGGAAACGGCCTATTACACGATCACGCATATGCAGATCAGTCAGGTCGCGATGCAGGTCGCCGATAACGCCTCGCGTGTTGGCGAATCCGACGTTCTGATTGCGAAAAAGGTCTATGAGGACGACATCAACGGAACGCTTGTTGGTGCAGAGAAGCTGGGCGACAGCTACAATATTTACGAACAAGGCAGGATCATCGTTTCCAGCTTGCAAGTGAATGCCGATGGAGGCCAATGGATCGCTTGGCAGCGTTGCCGCGGAGCAAAGAACCACACGTCAAGCCATGGCGTCGAAGGCGATGGTTCGGCGGGTACGAGCTTCCCAGGTATGGGCGATTCCTCAAACCGTATCACCGCGAGCTCTGGCACGGCGGTGATGTTTGTTGAGGTGTCCTACACTTACCAGCCCCTGACCCCGCTGGACTTCTTCGGCGACACCGATCTCAACTACACCGCCGCATTTAACGTGCGCGACAATCGCGACCTTTCGCAGCTTTACCAGACCAACCCGGTGAGCCCAGTCGCATCATGCTCGACCTTCTCGGCGGATCGGCCCTAAGCTAGATTACACGTAGCAGACCTTTTTGACCGCCTCGACAATTCGGGGCGCGTCAATCAGCGCGAGCGCTTCAAGATTTGCGGCGTAAGGCAGAGGTACGTCTTCGTTGCAAACGCGCAGGACGGGGGCATCAAGGTCGTCAAACCCGTCTTCCATGCAGATCGAGATGATCTCGCTGGCAATCGAGCATGTCGGCCAGCCTTCTTCCGCGACCACCAACCGATTGGTCTTGGCAAGGCTCTTAAGCACCGTTTCCTTGTCGAGCGGGCGAAGAGTGCGAAGGTCGATAACTTCGGCATCGATGCCCTGCTCTGACAGAGCGTCAGCGGCCTCCAAGGCCAGCCCCACCCCGATCGAGTAGGTGACAATGGTCGCATCCTTGCCTTCGCGTACGATCCGGGCCTTGCCGATGGGCAGAACGTGATCGTCGAGATCAGGAACGTCAAAGCTTCGGCCATAAACCAGCTCATTCTCGAGGAAGACCACTGGGTCCTCAGAGCGGATCGCGGCTTTCAACAGGCCTTTGGCGTCTGAGCTGTCATACGGCGCAATAACCACAAGCCCCGGCACGCTCGCATACCATGGGCCGTAATTCTGCGAGTGCTGGGCGGCAACGCGGCTTGCCGCGCCGTTGGGCCCGCGGAACACCACGGGGCAACGCATCTGGCCGCCGCTCATATAGTTGGTCTTGGCCGCTGAGTTCACAATGTGATCAATCGCTTGCATCGCGAAGTTGAAAGTCATGAACTCAACGATCGGCCGCAATCCGCCCATCGCGGCGCCACTGCCAATGCCGGCAAAGCCATATTCGGTGATCGGCGTATCGATCACCCGCTTGGGGCCAAACTCATCGAGCAGTCCCTGAGTAACTTTATAAGCGCCCTGATACTGAGCGACTTCCTCGCCCATGACAAAAACGCGCCGATCGTCACGCATCTCCTCCGCCATGGCATCGCGCAGGGCCTCGCGCACCGTGGTGGAAGTGAAGCTCGTGCCAGCTGGAACTTCCGGATCATTGGCCGGTGCGCTAGAGGCCGCCGCTGGTGTTGGGGCCGGAGCGGGCGCTGGCGCCGCTGATGGCGCGGGTGTTGGTGCCGGAGAAGCGCTTTCCGCGCCCTCCCCTTCTAGCTCAGCGATTACAGTACCAACCGCGACATTCTCGCTACCTTCAGCGACGAGGATCTTGGACAAGACGCCTTCGTCGACCGCCTCAAATTCCATTGTCGCTTTGTCGGTCTCGATCTCGGCGATGATGTCGCCAGGCTCAATTGCATCGCCTTCGGACTTGAGCCATTTGGCGAGTGTGCCTTCTTCCATAGTTGGAGAAAGCGCGGGCATTTTGAGTTCGATCGGCATCAATTCTTCTCCGAAGCGGGCTCGCTGGCCGCCGCATCAGTTTCTGTTTGCGCTGGGAGTTCAATATTCTTGGATTGGGTCTCGCCGCCTTCTTGTCGCTCCATTGGCTCGGGCGGCTCTTGTTCACTCACGCCCTCCCAATAGGATTTGTAAAAGGCGATCCGTTCTTCGAGGTCATATTCCTCACCGCGCAAACGAGCGACCAGGCCACCGAGAATGACACCCGACATGTCGTCCGGGTGCAGGAATCCCATTTTGTTCATCGACTGACCCAATGGCCCACCGGCCCACAGGCCCCAATTGTTGCGGATCCACATGCCAAGGCCAAAGTGAGCCAAGGCGGGCCCATCTTCCTTCAAGGTAACCAGAGACTCCTCGCTAAGGTGCGTTTCGAGACAATCGATTGCGGCAGCGTATTCAGTGGGCGCGCATTCGATCAGTAATTCCCCAACGGGCTTGTCTGCCTCTTCAGCCGCAAGTGGCGTAGGCAGCAGTGCCAGCGCAGCAACGCATAATATGCCGCGCATCAGTATGTCTCCACCAGAACATCGGTGTAGAGCTCAGATGGGGCCGGTTCGGGCGAGCTTTCGGCAAAGTCCGCGGCCTCTGTGACCTGCTTGCGAATATCCTTGTCGATCGCCTTTAGGTCTTCTTCGGAATGCCCGCCATCGATCAGCTCCTTCTTGAGCCGCTCGATCGGGTCGTGCTTCTCGCGCTGTTCCTGCACTTCGTCGCGAGTGCGGTACTTGGCCGGATCGGACATGGAGTGGCCGCGATAGCGATAAGTGTTGAGCTCCATCAAAACCGGTCCCTTGCCATCGCGCACATGTTTGAAGGCAACCTCAGCCGCGGCGCGCACTTCGAGCACATCCATTCCGTTTACATCCATGCCCGGAATACGGAACGCCGTGCCGCGGCGGTGGAAGCGGGTCTCAGCTGATGAACGCGAGGAGGACGTGCCCATCGCGTATTGGTTGTCCTCGACCACAAATACGATCGGTAGGTTCCAAAGCGCCGCCATGTTGAAGGTCTCATAGACCTGGCCCTGGTTGGCAGCACCGTCTCCAAAATAGGCGAGGCACAGCCCGCCATCTTCGTTGTATTGGTGCGCCAGAGCGAGCCCGCCACCAAGCGCAACCTGCGCGCCGACAATGCCGTGGCCGCCATAGAACTTATGCTCGGTCGAAAACATGTGCATCGACCCGCCCTTGCCCTTCGAAATCCCCGCTTCGCGCCCGGTCAGCTCCGCCATGATGACCTTGGGATCGATGCCGTAGGCGAGCATGTGGCCGTGGTCGCGGTAGCCGGTGATCACGCTATCCTTGTCGTTGTCGAGCGCGGATTGAAGTCCGATCGCGACTGCTTCTTGTCCGATATAGAGGTGGCAGAAACCGCCAATCAGACCGAGACCATAGAGCTGTCCGGCCTTTTCTTCGAACCGGCGGATCAGCAGCATCTGGCGGTAAAATTCGAGCTTCTGCTCATCGCTCGCCGCAAAGCTCTTCGCCGCTTCAAACTCCTCCTGCAAAGAGTGCAGAATGAAGTCGGGGTCGTCTGAGGCAGCTAGATTCTCGTTCGCTTTCGCCGGAGCGGTCTTTTTAGCGCGCGAACTACTTTTCGCGGCAGGCTTTGCGCGTGCAGGTTTCTTCGCCAAATTTCTGGTCCCTTATTCCCATCCCAATATGCGCGTCCGGGGAGGAGAAGCTCGCGCATATCCAAGTTCAACCAGCTATAAGCAAAGCCGAAGATGACGCAACGTAAAGCAGCGTTTTGAGGGTACTTTTAGCCCGTTTGGTTAGATTGGTGAATCACGCCAACCACAAAACGGCCTTGCGTGCAGCCTAAGCTCTATTCGTCTTCAATCGTGATGACGATTTCATCGGGGTGAATCGCGCCGAGCTCTTCGCGGACCAGCTCGCTCACCAAATCTGGATCAGCGCCGCTTGGGTCGAGCAGCTCAACCCGGTTCTTGAGAGCATCTCGTCGCTCAGTCAGAACTGCAATGCGAGCTTCGCGCTGTTCGAGCGCGTCCTTGTTCTCAGCCCATGCCAGCAGACCGGTTGGCCCGGCAATCGCGGACACCGTCAAGACCACCAGCACCATCAGTGCCAGTCCTTGCTTCACATGTTCCCGCGGTGGCCGATGCATGGTTCCCTCTTGTCCCTGCGTTGAGATAACAGAATCATAGTTAACCCCGCGACGCAAGCAAAATGCTTCAAAACCGGTATTTTACCGGTGAGACTTACTCTGTGTCAGTAAGAACGAGGCAGGCCAAGCACATGCTCAGCCAGGTATGAGAGGATCAGATTGGTTGAGATCGGCGCAACCGTGTAGAGCCGTGCCTCGCGGAACTTGCGCTCAACATCATATTCCTCAGCAAAGCCAAAACCGCCAAAGGTCTGTACGCACATATCGGCAGCGGACCAGCTGGCTTCGGATGCGAGCAGCTTTGCCATATTGGCCTCGGCCCCCGGGTTTCCTCCCTGATCATAGACCTGGGCTGCATGGTGCACCATCAATTCAGCAGCGCACATCTGTGCATAGCTGCGCGCAATTGGAAACTGGACACCCTGGTTCTGCCCGATAGGCCGCGCAAACACATTACGATCGCTCGCATAAGTTTTGGCCTGATCAATGAACCACTTGGCATCACCGATGCATTCGGCTGCGATCAGGATCCGCTCTGCGTTCATGCCTGAGAGAATGTAGCGGAAGCCCTTCCCTTCCTCGCCCACCAATGCAGAAGCCGGGATGCGCAGATCGTCGAAGAACACCTCGCAAGACGAGTGGTTCATCATCGTGCGGATCGGCTTGATGCTCATGCCGTTCTTAAGCGCTTCCTGCATATCGACAAGAAAGATCGAGAGCCCTTCGGTCTTCTTTTCGACCTGATCACGAGGCGTGGTGCGAGCGAGCAGCAGCATCAGATCGGAGTGCTCTGCCCGGCTCGTCCAGATTTTCTGACCCGAGACGACATATTCGTCGCCATCGCGCACCGCGCGCGTCTTGAGACTGAGCGTGTCTGTGCCGCTGGTCGGCTCAGAGACGCCAAAGGCCTGCAGACGCAACTCACCTGAAGCGATGCGCGGCAGGTACTGCGCCTTCTGCTCGTCCGACCCGTAGCGCAGCAAAGTGTTCATGATGTACATTTGCGCATGGGCGGAAGAGCCATTGCATCCAGTGGCTTGGATCTCTTCCATGATGACGCAAGCCGCATCGAGGCTTAGCCCACTCCCGCCATATTCCGGCGGGATGAGTGCGGCGAGGAAGCCAGCCTTGGTGAGTGCATCAACAAATTCGCCAGGATATTCGCGCGCTGCGTCCTTCTCGCGCCAGTATTCTCCGGGAAAATCATCGCACAGAGATCGCACCGCGCGGCGGATTTCGGCCAGCTCTTCGCTTTCGGCCAAACCAAGTTCAGACTTCATCTTTTCCCAATCCCAATTCTCTTTGCGTCGCCCGCACACTTCGCTGGCCAACCAGTCTTTCCATGCTACTGATTATCCATCGATACGTGGGAGAGAGAATCATGCAAGTGCTCAAAGTGGACCCGGCGCGTTTTGCCGACATTCCCGACTACCCCTTCGCCGAAAACTGGGTCACCATCGACCTTGGCGAGGGTCATGAAGGGCGCATGCATTACATCGATGAGGGGCCAAAGGACGGCCCGCCGGTTCTGCTCTTCCATGGCGAGCCGAGCTGGAGTTTTCTCTACCGCAAGATGATCCCGGTGCTGGTCGATGCCGGCTTCCGCTGTCTCGCGCCCGACCTCATTGGCTTTGGCAAAAGCGACACGCCCGATGACATAGCGTTCTACACCTATGACCGGCATATCTCATGGCTAAAGCAGTGGCGCGAAAAGGTCGTGCCGGAACCAGCGGCGTTGTTCTGTCAGGATTGGGGTGGCCTGCTTGGCTTGCGGATGGTTGGCGAGGAGCCTGAGAAATTCACCTGCGTCGTCGCAAGCAACACATTCTTACCCACTGGGGGCACACCATCACCTGCTTTCCTCGCATGGCGTGAATTCGCCAAGAGCTCGCCAGAGTTCAAGATCGGGGAACTGCTTCAACGCGCCACTGCGACCGAGCGCAGCGAAGCTGAAGTCGCAGCCTATGACGCCCCATTCCCCGATGAGCCAAGCAAGGCGGGCGCGCGCGCTTTCCCGCAATTGGTCCCGGTTGAAGATGGGATGGACGGGATTGAGCAAAACAAGGCGGCATGGGCTGGTCTCGCCGCGTTCGATAGACCGTTCCTGACCCTGTTCGGAGCCGACGATCCTGTCACTGGGGGTCTGGGCAAGACCCTGTCTGATCGGATCAAAGGGGCTGAAGGACTTCCGCACGATATCCTCAGCACTTGCGGCCATTTCTGCCAGGAGGACCGCCCGGTTGAGCTGGCCCAGGGCGTTATCCTGGCTGCGAAGAAAGCGGGCGTGATCTGACCGACAAGGCGGCCCCGACCTCCCCGCAATATCTGAGCCGGGGCCAAGAATATGCACTGGCTGTGACGGTGGCGATCGTCACAGCCAACGCTTATTACATCCACCCAATCATTGGCGAAGTCGCCGCGCATTTTGGTGTCGGCGAAGCGGAGATCGGGATCGTCCCGGCGCTCAACCAGCTGGCTTTGGCTCTTGGCATACTCCTTCTCCTGCCGCTGGGTGATCGCTATTCCAATCGCGCATTGTGCATTGTCTTCGTCAGCGCCCAGGCGCTGTTCATGCTGGCGATGGCTTTGGCACAGGGCTTTGCCGCCTTCACTGCCGCCTCTACCCTGCTCGGCTTTGCCACAATTGCGCCCTATCTGATCCCTGCCTTTGCCTCGAAACGGGTGGCGCCCGAACGGCTGGGGCAAGTCACAGCTCTGCTCACGGCCGGAGTTATCTTCGGTATTCTGGTGGCGCGCGTTGGAGCCGGTGTGATTGCTGAATATTTCGGTTGGCGGACGGTCTATTGGTGCGCTTTTGGGCTAATGGCCGCGGTCACGGCCCTGCTACCGCTCACGCTCAAGTCTGATCAGGCAGCGCCCAAGCAAGCAAAGTCGAGCTACGGAGCTTTGATCGCGTCGGTATTTTCGCTCGCTCGCCAGCACAAGGACATGCTGGTCTCAGCCCTCATCCAAGCGCTCAACTTTGGGTCGTTCACAGCGACCTGGCTGGCGCTAGCCCTGCACCTCACTAGCGATGAGCTAGGCTACGGCGTTGATACCGTTGGCTACCTCGCAGCCATTGCTGTCGTCAGCATTTTAGCTACCCCGCGCCTTGGGCGTGTCGCGGATCGGATCGGCCCGCGCAAAGCGCGTTTGATCACCGCGCTTGTTCAGATGGGCGGAGTGGCACTGATGTATCCGCTTGGTTGGAGCGTATGGCTGGTGATGATCCCGCTGATCATCGTCAACCTTGTCGGGCCCACAATCGATGTCACCGGTCGGATGACCTTTTTGGCGTTAGAACCCGAAATCCGTACTCGCCTCTCAACCACTTACATTGTGATCATGTTTATTGGCGGGGCGCTTGGCAGTATCTTGGGGACAGCGGTCTATGATTGGGGAGGATGGGGCGGCACCTGCATCCTGCTTATGGGCCTGTCACTGAGCGTTGTAGCGCTCGCCTTTCTGGCGCAGCGGACATGGCCTGACCAAGCCGACTAGACTTTCTAAAGGGCTGTCTCCGGATTGCCCCTTAGGCGTATATCCCTATGAATTTGCGCTTGTTTCGCGGGATTGGCCTAAGTAGGTTTTGGACCGCTTTCGAAGTCACTTCAGGCCTGATTCCGAATGAGCAAGCGAAAGCTCGCTCACTTAGGGCTGACCGAATGCCTTCATCTCACCCGGTCAGTCTTCACGACCTGGGATAAGAGAAGGATGCTGCGGCATTTTTCCGAATGGACGGAAGTTCGTTCCCGGATTTGCCGAGCGTCCTTTTTTGAACTGCGCGAGTGACGCTAGGCGCGATCGCGTATCTTACGTTGCATGGGGAACAGGCGCTGCTATTGCCGCCCGAGGTCCCCGTAGCTCAGTTGGATAGAGCGTCGGATTCCTAATCCGAAGGCCACAGGTTCGAATCCTGTCGGGGACACCAATCTTAGATCAGTTGAGTTTTTCTGGCGGAGCGACTGGGAAAGGCAGCGGCGCGATCTGCACGCCTTCGTCTACAAGTGCCTTGGCCTCCTCGATACTCGCCTGACCATGGATCGGCGCTTCGTCGCGTTCGCCATAGTGCATTTCGCGCGACTGAGCGGCGAAGTCCTTACCTACATAGGTGCTCTTTTCGAGCGCCTTAGCCTGAGCCTCGGCAAGCTTTTGCATCGCAGCCTGCACTTCAGCGGGCATTTCGGTGTTGGAGACGGGCGTTTCGCCGCCGGGCTGTGCCATCTCTCGCGGTGATGCCGGCGCGACTGCACGGTTGCTTTTGGCTGGAACGGCAGGCGCCATCGGGGCCTTGCTCACCTGATCAGTCCCGCAATGCGGGCATGAGATAAGTCCACGGGAAAGCTGGTCTTCATAGTCGGAGGATGAGCCAAACCACCCTTCAAATCGGTGGCCGTTTTCACAGTGAAGGTCGAATACGATCATGGTGCCGTTCTAATTGGGAATTTCGCGCCGGTTGGCAAGGCTTGGAACTTGCGCGCGGACCTCTGCGATGCGGTCCAAGTCAATCTCGCAAAAGCCAAGGCCCGGCCCCTCCCCGCCCATATCGAGCAACACTTCGCCCCAAGGATCTACGACGAGGCTGTGGCCGTAAGTCTCTCGGCCATCTTCGTGCTTTCCGACCTGGGCTGCGGCGATAACGAAGGCCGATGCTTCGATGGCCCGCGCGCGCAGCAGAACGTGCCAATGCGCGGCTCCTGTTGGCTTTGTGAAAGCGGCTGGCACGGCGATGGCGTTGCACTTCGCTTGGCCCAGAGCATCGAACAAGGCCGGGAACCGCAGGTCGTAACAAACGGTCAGACCTAGTGTGCCCAAAGGCGTATCGGGGTCAGCGACAACGAGCTTTCCCGGCTCATAGGCGTTGCTCTCTCGCCAACTTTCGCCTGAAGCAAGGTCCACATCAAACATGTGGATCTTGTCATAGAAAGTAGGCTCTCCCCCTTTAGCGAAGAAGTAGGTTGAGCGGTTGGCATTCTTACCGCCATTGAGCGGTACTGGCATGGATCCCAGTGCAAGATCGGTCTGGCCGCTCATGGCAAGGTCGTAAAAGCGCCCGCGAAATTGCGCGTATTGCTCCGTCGCCATTGTCTCTGCCGCGCGCTTGCGGTTGCGGTCTAAGAGGAGCGACATTTCGGGCGTAAACAGAATCTCTGCTCCGCCTGCCCTCGCTTCACGCAGCGCCTGTTCGATCACAGCAAAGTTTGCCTCAGGGTCGATCCCTGAATTCATCTGCAGGACAGCAATTTTGGGCAAGAGAGCGCCCTACCCCGTCAACAGCGCGTCGAGTTTACCCGCTGCTTCGAGTGCGGCGAGATCATCTGAACCACCGACATGAGTATCGCCGATAAATATCTGTGGCACGGTGCGCGCCATGGGAGCCCGCTCCACCATCTCATCGCGTTTCGCACCGCCCATCGTGATGTCATACTCGTTGTACGACGCGCCCTTCTTGTCGAGCAGGTGCTTCGCACGCACGCAGAACGGGCAAGCGAATTTGGTGTAGATATCGATCTTTGGGCCCGCGGTGTCAGTGGTCATGTTTTCAAGTCCCTTGAGGCGTCTCCACACGCCTCTTGAAAGCCAGTGATAGCCCCTTAATTAGTGAGTGTCGCCGAAATGATCCAGTCGCTTCGCCGCTTTTGGGAAGCGTCCATTGAGGTGGCAATCAGCAGGCGCTGCATGAGGCAGGTCTGCGAGAACAAACAAATTGCTCAAAGCAAAGAGGATTTGCACATTATGTCACGTCTTGATTTTACCCCATATCGCCGTTCAACCGTTGGTTTTGACCGTCTTTTCGACCTGCTTGAAAACCAGGCGCGGATGAATTCGGGCGACAATTATCCCCCTTTCAACATCGCCAAGAGCGGAGCGGATAATTACCGCATCACGCTCGCCGTTGCCGGTTTCCGGCCACAGGATATCGATATTACGGCTCAGGCAAATCTGCTCACCGTGCAAGGTAAGAAGCGCGATGATGTCGATGAAGGAGCGCAGCTGCTCCATGTCGGGATTGCAAACCGCGGGTTCGAACGCCGGTTTGAGCTTGCCGATTACGTCCGCGTTGAAAATGCCGACCTCTCCGATGGTTTGCTAGTGATCGATCTGGTCCGCGAAGTGCCTGACGCCATGAAGCCCAAGAAGATCGCTGTGAACGGCGGCGCCACTCTGACCGCTGTGCCTGACACAGAAGAGGGTGAGGATGGTTCGGACGGAGCAGCAAACGCTGCCTAAGCACCGGCTCTAATCCAGTTACATATCACTGATACAAGTGGGGGCGGCCTCTTACGAAGCCGCCCCCGCGACGGTTAAGTCGCCTCGGCCTGGTCTGGCCGTCCGGGTCGCAGAAGACGGTCAATCCTGGCGCGAGCTCGGTGCAGCAAGTCGGAAGCCTTAGGGCATGATACGAACCTGCCGCGTTGAACACGGTACCTGCACTCAAACCAGTATTGGTTCCCGGGAGAACCGCCCTTGGTTTTGTGCTCAAACTCTTAGAGAACCCTCTCTCCACGTCCCGCGTAAAACGCATAGGCCGCCCAGCGCAAGATTAAACTTATCAA
The DNA here is from genome assembly GCA_039039885.1 of Pseudomonadota bacterium. Classification (GTDB taxonomy): domain Bacteria; phylum Pseudomonadota; class Alphaproteobacteria; order Sphingomonadales; family Sphingomonadaceae; genus Erythrobacter. The sequence goes on from JBCCPG010000001.1 coordinate 236,283, forward strand.
CTTGTACGATTGCGACACACTATTTTGCACAAATCTTAGATGATTTCCGCGAGCGCTCTCTGACCGAAACATCTCACAAAACTGGTCCATTATCAGGCCTGTAGCCCGCAATTTTCAAACCAGGCGAGATTGCTGTAACGCGGCTGCGATAAAGCCAGCGAAGAGTGGGTGCGGGTCAAACGGCTTTGACTTCAGCTCTGGATGGAATTGAACACCAACAAACCAGGGGTGATCGGGACGTTCAACAATCTCAGGCAGCAAGCCATCAGGCGACATCCCGGCAAACACAAGGCCCTGCTGTTCGAGCGGCTCGATATATTTGCTGTTCACCTCATAGCGGTGACGATGGCGCTCGGAAATTATCTCCGCGCCGCCATAGATCGCTGAAGTGTGACCGTTGCCCGCCAATTTGGCGTCATAGGCACCCAGGCGCATAGTCCCGCCCAAATCGCCCCCGGATTCGCGGGTCTGGAGACCCTCTTCGCTCATCCATTCCTCGATAATTCCGACAACCGGCTCGCTTGTATCACCAAATTCGGTTGAGGACGCCTCGGTATAGCCAGCTGCGCGTGCGCCTTCGATGCACGCCATTTGCATACCAAGGCAGATTCCGAAAAAGGGAACCTTGCGCTCGCGTGCAAACCGGACGCTGGCGATCTTGCCCTCGCTGCCCCGTTCGCCAAAGCCGCCGGGGACAAGGACACCGTGCATCGGTTCGAGCGCTGAGGCGATTTCGCTGTCCACGCCTTCAAATATCTCAGCGTCGATCCACTTGATGTTGACCTTCACCCGGTTGGCAAGGCCGCCATGGACGAGCGCTTCATTGAGGCTCTTATAGGCGTCTGGCAGACCGACATATTTGCCAACCACGCCGATTGTGACTTCGCCTTCGGGGTTGAAATAGCGGTCGGTTACGTCCTCCCACGCTGAAAGGTCGGGTGCCGGTGCATCGGTGATGCCAAAGCCGCGCAGGACCTCAGCATCAAGGCCCTCTTCGTGATATTGCTGCGGGACTGAATAAATCGACGGCGCATCAAGTGCGGGGATGACCGCCTCTTTGCGCACGTTACAGAAATTTGCGATTTTCTGGCGCTCGCCATCAGGGATCGGATGCTCAGCACGGCAGAGCAGTACGTCCGGCTTGATCCCAAGGCTCGCCAATTCGCGGACAGAGTGCTGCGTGGGTTTGGTTTTAAGCTCACCAGCAGCAGCAATGTAAGGCACCAGAGTGACGTGCACGCTAAGCGTCTGCATCGGCTCCAGCTCATTCCTCAATTGCCGGATCGCCTCCATGAAGGGCAGCGATTCGATATCGCCCACGGTCCCTCCGATTTCGCAGAGGATGAAATCGTGGTCGTCCTGTCCGGCGAGTGCGAATTCTTTGATCGCGTCGGTTACATGCGGGATCACCTGCACCGTCGCGCCGAGGTAATCCCCACGCCGTTCCTTGGCGATGATGTCGCGGTAGACGCGGCCAGATGTAATATTGTCGCTCTGCGCCGCGGAAACGCCGGTGAAGCGTTCGTAGTGACCGAGATCGAGATCGGTCTCCGCCCCGTCGTCTGTGACATAGACCTCGCCGTGCTGATAGGGGCTCATCGTCCCCGGATCGACGTTGAGATACGGGTCGAACTTGCGAATGCGGACCTTGTACCCGCGCGCCTGGAGAAGCGCTGCTAGGCTTGCCGCCATGAGACCTTTGCCGAGCGAGGAGACCACGCCGCCGGTGATGAAAATGTACCGCGCCATGGGAGCCGAGCCTTAAGCTGCCTTTGGGATTCGGCGCAAGCGAATTGAGACGCGATGCCGCGTCCAATCCACAAGCATGTTCAGATGCGTGTCGAAACTGTGCGCTTATTCAGCGAGAAGATCGTCGGAGGTATCCTCTCCACCTGCCGGTTCGCCGAGAAGATCCGAAGTGGATGGCGATCCTGCGGCGCCTGAAGGTTCGCCCAGAAGATCGTCAGCGCTTGGGGCAGAAACATCGCGATCCAAGGTCGAACTTACATCGCCAATGCTCGATTCGCTGACTGCCAAAGCTGCAAGCAGGATCGACAATGCCACAAAGGCGACAGCAAGCCATTTGGTCGAACGGGTCAAGAAGTCTGCTGCACCGCGCGCGCCAAGCGCACCGCTGGGATTGCCGCCAATGCCGAGCCCTCCGCCCTCTGAGCGCTGCATCAAAACGACGCCAACGAGCGCAGCGGCGATAAGGGCCTGGATCACAGTAAGGATAATGAACAGCGACATGAGGCTTCTTCTACCATTGTTTGTTTATGCAAACGGTTGCATTCGCGCATCTAGTGACCCACGCGCTTCTCGGCAAGTGATCGCGGTAGACAAGCGCGGGCTGGGTTCTACGCTTCGTCGCCCTCTCCAGCGGCGAGCGCGATGCCCATAAAGCTGTCAGCGGTAAGGCTAGCACCGCCGACTAAGGCGCCTCCCACTTCGGGGGTAGCGAGGATTTCTCCAGCGTTTTCAGGCTTTACCGAACCGCCGTAAAGAATACGGATTTCCTCGCCCGCTTCAGCACCATACTGGCCGACAAGAAGATCGCGGATTTCTGCGTGCATTTCGGCAATATCAGCCAGCTTCGCGGTCTTGCCCGTTCCAATTGCCCAAATCGGCTCGTAAGCGACCGTGAGCTTCTCAGCGACGTCTTCGATACTCTCCGGGAGCGATGCTTTAAGCTGTTTTTTGACCGTGGCCACCGCGCGGCCCGCATCGCGCGCATTTTCGGCCTCCCCGCAGCACACGATTATGCGCAATCCTGCTTCGAGCGCTGCTGCGGCCTTTGCGCGAACAATCGAGTCCTTTTCGCCATGCGCCTCGCGCCGTTCAGAATGGCCGAGGATAACGAATTTTGCGCCTGCGTCCGCGATCATCGAGGCCGAGATATCCCCGGTAAAGGCACCACCATCTTCGTGGTGGCAATCCTGCGCACCGACAGCGATCTGTTCAGCCTCGCGATGAACCGGATGGATCAGCGTGTAAGGCGGAGCGATTGCGACTTCGACTTTCATGTGCCGCTGGGCCGCGCGATCAATGGCGCGTGCTTCGGAAAGCATGGCGCGTGTGCCGTGCATCTTCCAATTGCCAACGATGTAGGGACGTTGAGGCATTAGATGTAGTTTCCGTCCAATTAACTAAGCTCGGGCCGATTCTTGGCCGCCCCATGTAGGGTCACGGGGAGCGGTCCGCTAGCTGAGGGGCGCAGTTTAGTCAAAACCTGTTTCAACCTGTTGCCGGGAGGTCGCAGGGCGGATAAAGCGCGCTGACATTATTCAGACGCCGCAGCCCTATTGCGCGTAATACCTTCGGAAGACCCTTCACCATGATTTCGCTTTTCCGCAATTTCTTCCAGTCCAAGATTGGTCTGCCAATTTTCATCGGATTTCTCGTCATCGTCGCGATTGCCTTTGCCGCAAGCGATGTGACCGGCTCTGCGACATTTGGGGGTCTCACCGGAGATGACAAAGTGGTTGTCATTGGTGGAGAGAGCGTTGGCGCGAACGAACTGCAGGGCGCAGTCAATAACGGGCTCGATCGGGTGCGAGGCCAAAATCCCACAGTCACGATGCCACAATTTGTCGAGAATGGGGGCTACGAACAGGAGCTTGAACTGCTGATCGACCGCATGTCGACGGGTCTTTTCGCCAAGAGCTATGGCCTGCGCGCTGGCGATAACCTCGTGAACAGCGAAATCTTGCAGATACAAGCCTTTCGCAACCTTGCCGGCGAATTTGATCAGGAGGTCTATCAAAACGCTCTGCGGCGCGAGGGTATAACGGATGCAATCTTGCGCTCAGACATAGGCGACGGTTTGCTTAACCAGCAGATTCTTCGTCCCGCTTTCTCTGCCCCGACCCTGCCCAGAGCAGCTGCGAGGCAATATGCTGCTTTGGTTCTGGAACGTCGCCGAGGATCGATTGCCTTGCTCCCGAGCAGCGCTTTTGAGCCTGAAAGCGAACCGACCGAAGAGCAACTGGCAGCGTATTATGAAGAGAACAGAGATACTTTTGTAATGCCCGAACGGCGCACCATCCGCGTTGCCCAATTCGGCTCTGACAGCATCACTGCTGAAATCGTCCCCACCGAAGACCAAATCGCCGCAAGGTTTGAAACCGACGCTGCGCTTTACGCCGCGCAGGAACGCCGAGCTGTAACGAGCTTTGTTGTTCCGACCCAGGATGCTGCGCAAGCTATCGTCGACCGCATCCGGGCTGGGGCTTCGCTTGAGACCGAGGCCCTCGACGCCGGCTTCAACGTTCAAACCAGTGAGCTGCGTGATCGCGAATCGCTCCAGACCGCATCAAGCTTTGCGCTCGCTGAAGCTGTCTTTGCTGCTGAGAGAGGCGCGATAGTCGAACCAGCGCAAAGCACGCTGGGGTGGTACGTCGCGCGGGTTGACGAGATCGAGCGTACCCCTGCCCGCAGTTTTGAAGAAGTCCGCAACGATATTGAACGTCAGATCCGTGTAGAGACGCGCGCTGCGCAATTGGCCGATCTCAGCTCAAACATCGAACGCCAGCTCGACGAGGGCACATCGTTAACCGATGTCGCTTCGCAATATGGGTTTGAAGTCACGGCTGTCCCCGATGTGACTGAAGACGGCACTATCCTGGGCCCATTTCAGGGCGTTGCGCAGGTCCTGCGCCCGATCATTCCCACCGCGTTCCAGATGGACGAGAACGAGCCGCAACTGGCCGAGCTTGTGCCGGGAGCACAGTTCATGATCTTCGATGTTTCGCAGATTGTCGACAGCGCCGCGCCGCCAATTGCGGAAGTCCGCGATGGCGTGGTTGCTGGCTGGCGCCGTTCTAAGGGCGCGAAACAAGCCAAAGATGTGGCTGATCGCGTTCTAGCTGCGATGGATGGCGAAAGCTCATTGCGGGAGGTTCTGCGCGCCGAAGGGGTTGGCTTTGACGTGGCGCAGGTCGAGGACATCGATCTCTCGCGCGAAGAACTGCTGGTCAGCGCGCAAGGCCGCATCCCGAGCGCGCTTGTGCTTATGTTCTCTATGGCTCAGGGCACCACCAAGGTGCTTGAGGAGCAAGCCGATCTCGGTTGGTTCATTGTTAATCTTGAGAATATCGAGGCTCCCGAAGTGGCGGAGGAAAATCCCGTTTTGGCCAACACTCAAAATCAGATCGGGCAAGCCTTGGCGGTTGAGTACAACGCACAGCTTTCGGCAGCCATCCGCGCCGAGATTGGCGTTGAGCGCAATGAAGAGGCCATCGAAGCGCTGCGCAGCCGCTTGCTTGGCGAAAACTGACCTTCGATCACGTGACGTCTGATAGCGCGCCTCAATCAGGACTGGAGAACGCCGCAGGAGCCCTCGACGCGCTCTCACGCGGGTTGCCTGCTTTGGTGTGGCGCAAAGTCGTATCAGACAGCGACACGCCAGTGGGAGCCGCAAGGAGGTTGATCGAGCCGGGGCGCGGCGACTTTCTCCTGGAATCGGTCGAAGGTGGAGAGGTGCGCGGCCGGTACAGCCTGCTTGGCCTTGATCCCGACCTTGTCTTCCGTGCCAGCGAAGGCCAAGCCGAGATCAACCGCCAGTGGAAAATCGACCGCGAGGCTTTTGATGCATGTGCCAATGGCGATGGTGCAGATGCCCTCGTCGAACTGCGCAAGCTGGTCGATGCCTGCCGGGTCGATGTGCCGAGCGATGTTGCCAATCCCCTGCCGCCGGCCCTAGCCTGCCTTGTTGGGTATTTCGGCTACGAGACGATAGGTCTCGTCGAAACCCTGCCGCGCGCGCAGCCAAGCGAGCTCGCCTTGCCCGACATGCTTTTCGTGCGCCCGACGATCATTCTGGTGTTTGATAGTCTCTCTGACACCTTGTTCTGCGTCACGCCCATCTGGTCAGCTGATAATCCGAAAGCGGCGATCGATGCAGCGGGCGAACGGATCGATGAGACCCTGCGTGCTCTGATCCAGCCCCGCCCGGCGGAACCTCGGATCAGCCCGGAGACGCCCGAACCGGCGCTCGAGCCGGTCATGGCTGGCGAGGATTACAAGTCGCTGGTCGCCCGGGCCAAGGACTACATCCTTGCAGGCGACATCTTTCAGGTGGTGCTTGCCCAGCGTTTCACTTGCCCGTTCACGCTGCCTCCGCTCGAGCTCTATCGCAGCTTGAGGCGGGTGAACCCCTCGCCCTTCCTATACTTCCTCGATCTGCCCGGTTTTGCAATTGTGGGGTCGAGCCCGGAAATTCTCGTTCGCGTGCGCGACAATGCGGCGGGCAAGCCCGAGGTTACCATCAGGCCCATCGCCGGAACACGCCCGCGCGGATCTTCACGCGCCGAGGACGATGCAAACGAGGCTAGCCTACTCGCCGACCCCAAGGAACGCGCAGAGCATCTCATGCTGCTCGATCTCGGACGCAACGATGTAGGGCGCGTGGCGAGCAAGGGCAGCGTTGAGGTCACCGACAGCTTCATGATCGAGCGCTACAGCCATGTCATGCATATCGTCAGCAACGTGATCGGTGAGCTTGCCAGCGACAAGGACGCGTTGGACGCTTTGTTCGCGGGCTTCCCGGCTGGAACCGTCTCCGGAGCCCCGAAGATCCGGGCTTGCGAGATCATTGCCGAGCTCGAACCCGAAACACGCGGCGCCTATGCCGGCGGCGTGGGCTATTTTGCGCCCGACGGATCGGTAGACTCATGCATCGTGCTGCGCACAGCGGTGGTCAAAGACCAGACCATGCATGTGCAGGCCGGAGCCGGGATCGTTGCTGACAGCGACCCCGATTATGAACTTGCCGAGTGCAAAGCCAAAGCCAGCGCGCTCGCCGCCGCTGCACGCGAAGCCGTCCGCCTCGCCAGCGAACCGGGGTTTGGGCAATGAGATACGCTGCGATCTTGATTTGTGCCTGCATCACCCTCACCGCTTGCGAGCCGCAGCCTGCGGGCGAGCCGGTCGTGCGCGCTGAGCTGGGCGAACCGATTGCAAGCGATGGGCCGCTCGATATTGTGCCGCTGCCAGAGGAGAGCGCCAATGCGAGCTCGGCGTGTCAGGACATCGTATTTGAAGGCATTGCCCTCACCCACTGCATTGCCGATCCGGCACAGCACAGAATAAGCGCAAGTCTGGCTCCTTCATCGGGGGAGAATTTTGGCACGATCGACGGCTGGGCTGCGGGTCGCAATGAAAGCGCCATCGCCTTCGTGATGAATGCGGGCATGTATGACGACACTCTGCGCCCGCTGGGATATTTCGTCCAAGGCGCTGACCGGCTCAAAGAGCTGGACCGCGGCGATGGTGATGGCAACTTCTACCTCAAGCCCAACGGCGTCTTCTTTGGCAGTGGAAGCGATTGGCGCATCCTCGACACCGACACGTTCCTGCGCACAATCGGCACCCGGCCCGAATTCGGAACGCAATCCGGGCCAATGCTGGTGGTGGACGGCGATCTCCACCCAGAATTTCAGGAAAACGGCCCATCGCGTGCAATCCGAAATGGCGTGGGCATCGACGCTGAGGGACGCGCGCATTTTGTAATTTCAAACGATCCGATCAGCTTTGGGCAGTTTGGGCGGTTCTTCCGGGACGAGCTTCAAACTCCCAATGCGCTGTTTCTCGATGGCAATGTGTCGAGCTTGTGGGACCCTGCCACCGGGCGCATGGACAATGCCCGCGTCGGCCCTTTGATCTTGGTGGAGACAATCAATGAGTAATAGCAACATGCTGGATTACAGCCGCACACTCTACCCAGAGATTGAACCCTATGAGAGCGGCATGCTCGATGTCGGCGAAGGCCATCGGCTCTATTATGAGCGGGTTGGCACGCCCGGAGCAAAGCCCGCAGTGTTTCTGCATGGTGGTCCGGGAGGCGGCATGGCACCTTCGCATCGCCGACAGTGGAACCCTGACAAATACGATGTGTTGCTGTTCGATCAGCGCGGCTGCGGGAAGTCGCTTCCTTTTGCCGAGATTGAGAATAACGACACGTGGCGGGTTGTCGCCGACGTAGAGCGGCTGCGCGAAATGTGCGGGCACGACAAATGGCAGGTCTTTGGCGGCAGTTGGGGCGCAACCCTCGCCCTCGCCTATGCGCAGGCCCATCCGAACTGCACCACCGAGATCATCTTGCGCGGCGTCTTTCTGGCGCGGCAGGCCGAAAAGGGGTGGCTTTACAAGTTTGGCGCGAGCGAAATCATGGCGGAACAATGGGACAGTTTCTCTGGCCACATCCCCGCAGAAGAGCGCGGCGATCTGGTCCAAGCTTACTATGACCGCCTCACCAGCGAGGATGATGCAATCCGCCTGCCGGCAGCGAAGGAATGGTCGCTGTGGGAAGGCCATGTCGCGACTTTGCTTCCCAATGATGGCTTGCTCGAAGAGTTTGCTGACCCTTCCAAGGCGGTGCCATTCGCTCGGATCTGCGCGCGGTTCTTCCTTGACGACTTCTACCTTGAGGAAGCTCAATTGCTGCGCGATGTCGACAAGATCCGCCATATCCCGACCGTAATCGTCCAGGGCCGCCACGACATTTGCACCCCGCCCCGCTCGGCATGGGACTTGAAGAAAGCCATGCCAGAGGCAGACTTGCGCATTGTCCAGGACGCTGGTCACTCGGCGAGCGAACCGGGGATTATTGACGGCCTTGTGCGAGCAACCGATGAGTTTGCGGAGAGATCATGAGTCACATTCTCGTCATCGACAATTACGACAGTTTCACCTTCAATCTCGTCCATTATCTGATGGAATTGGGCGCTGAAGTGCGCGTGAAACGCAATGATGCGATGACTGCGACTGAGGCGCTGGCCACCAACGCCAGCGGATTTCTGATCTCGCCCGGCCCGTGCACGCCCAATGAGGCCGGGATCAGCCTTGATCTGGTCGCGGCCTGCGCAGATGCGGGCAAGCCCTTGCTTGGCGTGTGCCTTGGGCACCAGTCGATCGGGCAGCATTTCGGAGGGACCGTCGCGCGCGGTGGGTTGATGCATGGCAAGACCTCGTCCGTGACGCATGACGGCAGCGGCGTGTTCAAGGGCCTGCCCTCGCCATTCACGGCGACGCGCTATCACTCGCTGATCGTCGAGAACATTCCTGGTGTCCTCAAGGTCAATGCGACCTCTGACGATGACCATGTGCAGGGCTTCCGCCATGAAAGCCTCCCCATTCACGGTGTGCAGTTCCACCCGGAAAGCATCGCCACCCAATATGGCCACGACCTGCTTGCAAACTTTCTAGAGCTCTGCGGGATCGAGGCGAAAGTTCCAGAAGGCGTCAGCCCATGAAGACCTTGCCCCTCGCCGTACCACACATGAACGAAGCCGAGGCTGAGGAGGTCTTCGGCTGGATACTCGATGGAGAGGCTAGCGAGGAAGAGATCGCGCGCTTCCTGCTTGCCATGACCGAACGCAGCGAAACGGCGGACGAAATCGCGGGCGCCGCTCGGGCCTTGCGCGCGCGGTTGATCCCGATTGAGGCTCCCGATGGTGCGGTCGATTGCTGCGGCACAGGCGGCGACGGGCACCACACGCTAAATGTCTCGACCGCGGTCAGTCTGGTGGTGGCAGCTTGCGGTGTGCCAGTGGCCAAGCACGGCAACCGGGCGGCGTCCTCGAAATCGGGCGCAGCGGACACTTTGGAGGCGCTTGGCCTCGATATGGACGCTGCGGGGCGGACGGCGGAGAAGACGCTCGCTGAAATCGGCATCTGCTTTCTGTTTGCCAAGAATCATCACCCCGCCATGGGGCGTATCCAACCGATCCGACAAAAGCTTGGCAAACGCACAATCTTCAATCTGATGGGTCCGCTCTCCAACCCTGCAGGGGTCAAGCGCCAGCTGATAGGCATTGCGCGGCCCGGCTATGTCCCGATTTACGCAGAGGCTAAGGCCAAGCTTGGGACGGAGAAGACATTCATTGTCTCAGGCGATGAAGGGCTCGACGAACTCAGCCTTGCAGGAGGTAATGAACTTGCGGATGTGACCAGTGACGGCTTCACCATGCGCCGCATCGATGCGAGCCAGATTGGCCTGCCCCATGCTCCTATCGAAGCGATCCGCGGCGACGATGCGGTTCACAACGCAAAGGCGCTCAAAGCCCTGCTCGAAGGCACTCCCGGCCCCTATCGCGATGCGGTGGTCTTCAACGCGGCTGCGACCCTGGTGGTGGCAGGCAAGGCGGATGATTGGGGCGATGCAGCCGAAATCGCGGCCGAAGCTCTCGATAGCGGCAAAGCAGCGCAATTGCTCGCCAAGTGGATCGAGCTGGCGGTCTGACGCAAATGAACAAGCTCGAAGAGATCTGTCTCGCGAAGCGCGAAGAAGTCGAGGCTCGCAAGCCTGCGGTCAGCGAAGTCACTCTGGCAGGGCTTGCCGCTGAGCAAACTTCCCCGCGCGGCTTCGAATCCTCGCTTCGTCAGCGCGCGGAAACTGGATTTGCACTCATAGCTGAGGTCAAAAAGGCCAGCCCCTCCAAGGGACTGATCCGCGCCGACTTTCGCCCGGCTGACCATGCGCGTGATTACGAGGCAGGTGGTGCGGCGTGCCTGTCTGTCCTCACCGATGGTCCCTATTTCCAAGGCGCTCCCGAATACCTCATCGAAGCGCGTGCCGCCTGCGATCTGCCGGTTCTGCGCAAGGACTTCATGGTCGATCCTTGGCAATGTCTCGAAGCGCGAGCGATGGGCGCGGACGCGATCCTGATCATCGTCGCCGCGCTCGAAGACGGTGCGATGCAGGAGATCGAGCAGGCCGCGCGCGAACACGACATGGATGTGCTCGTCGAAGTGCATGATGAGATCGAGCTCGAACGCGCAGCAACGCATCTCAAGAGCCGACTTATCGGGGTGAACAATCGCGATCTCAAGACCTTCACCACGTCGCTCTCCGTGACCGAGCGCTTGGCGCCTCTGGCTCCCGAAGGGACATTGCTCGTCGGAGAGAGCGGGATTGCGACCCACGCGGATTGCGAACGACTGGCACAAAGCGGCGTGCGCACATTCCTTGTCGGTGAGAGCCTGATGCGCGCCGATGATGTTGCGGCGGCAACGCGCGCGCTCATCGAAGGCTAAGCCACTGTCCTACACCGGACAAAAATGCCATGGTCTCCTTATGACTGAGCCGCGGCCTCACAAGACATCGATTAGGGCGATCAAACGCCTCATTATTGATCGAAGCGATTTTTGCCCCTGGACTGTGTGTCAAGTGTGTCAAACCCGAGGTAAAAGTCCAACATGAGCCGACTCACCCACCTCTCTGAAGACGGCGCTGCGCACATGGTTGATGTGGGCAGCAAAAAGGCGACCGAACGCGTCGCTATTGCTTCTGGTCGGATCACCATGACCAAAGAGGCTCTAGCCGCCATCCGCGACGGCGACGCGCCCAAGGGAGACGTGCTTGGCACCGCACGGATTGCCGGGATCATTGCAGCGAAGCGCACCGGAGAGCTGATACCGCTGTGCCATCCGCTCGGCCTCGAAGCGGTCAGCGTTGAGTTCAGCTTTGAGGACAGCGCGATCCGCGCCACCGCTACTGCCTCGCTCACCGGCAAGACCGGTGTGGAGATGGAGGCGATGGTTGCAGTCTCGACCGCTTTGCTCACCATCTACGACATGGCCAAGGCCATCGATAAGGGCATGATCATCGGAGGGGTCCGCCTGATAGAGAAACGCGGCGGCAAATCGGGGACATGGAGAGCCTCGGGGAAAGCCCCGGAGAATTCCAACAGCTGATGGTAAGCCTCCTACCCCTTGATGATGCGCAAGCCCAATTGCTCGCCCTTGCCCCCAAGATGGCAACCGAGACGATCGCAGTTGAGGCGGCACTTGGACGGGTACTTGGCGATGACCTGCAAGCAAACCGAACGCAGCCGCCTGCCGATCTCTCGGCGATGGATGGCTATGCACTGGGCGCTGGTGATGGCCCCTGGCGTCTGATCGGTGAGAGTCGCGCGGGTGCGCCCTATTTGGGATCGCTTGATGCGAGCGAGACCGTGCGGATCTCTACCGGAGCGCATCTGCCGTCAGGTGCAGACCGGGTCCTGATCCAAGAGAATGCGGACGTAGCCGGCGGAGAAATCACGGCACAATCGTTTCCAAGCCAAGGCCAGCATGTTCGTCCGCAAGGATTCGACTTCGCCGCAGGAGACACGGTGCTTGCCAAGGGCACGCGGATCGGTCCTGCTCAGCTAGCATTGGCAATGTCAGCGGGCCATGCGAGCCTTTCTGTAAGCCGGATGCCAAAATTGGCGGTGCTCGATAGCGGAGATGAGCTGGCAGCCAATCCCGAAGAGTGCGCTCCCGACCAAATCCCGGCGAGCAATGGAGCGATGATTGCCGCTATGATCGCGCCTTTGGTTGGGTCCGTCACGCGGATCGGCCCTATTGCCGACGACTGCTATGCACTGGCTGATGCTCTTCACGAGGCAGAAGACTGCGACATCCTCATCACCTCGGGCGGTGCGTCGGTTGGCGACCACGATCTTGTGCAACCCGCTCTGCAAGATTGGGGCGCGGACATCGCCTTCTGGAAAGTTGCGATCCGACCGGGAAAACCTCTGATGGTGGCGACCAAAGGGAACCGTGTGGTGCTTGGATTGCCAGGCAACCCGGTGTCGAGCTTTGTCACATGTTTCCTTTTTGCTCTCCCGCTCATTCGGGCAAGCCTTGGGATTGATGATCCGCTGCCGAAGCCGGTACCCGCCACAATACGCGGATCGCTTGGCGCGACATCCCATCGCAGGGCGTTCCTCCGAGGCGTTATAGGGGGCGGCGAAGTTCGAGAAGCCGCCTCGCAAGATTCGAGTGCATTGCGCTCACTCGCAGAGGCCAATTGCCTGATCGACCGACCCGCCAACTCGCCCGCAACCGTAGCTGGAGAGCAAGTTTCGGTGTTCCCGCTCATAAATGGCTGAATTGTGCGGGTTTGAGGGCCTCGCCCGCTTGACTCGGCGAATCAAGTTGCTTACTTGTTCCACATTCGTTCACCATACGGTGCACGGTGAGTGTCCTGAAACGCACCTCAATTTCTTTTGAAGTGGGTGCCTCTGGGGGCGCGTTGAGATTGCACGTGGGCGACCTGTCGCCACCACATGCGTGCGCCTTTACGGAGTTTGCCCATGTTGACGGCAAAACAACACGAATTGGTCCGCTTCATTCAGCAGCGGCTTGAAGAAACCGGCATCTCGCCCAGTTTTGAAGAAATGAAAGAAGCGCTCGATCTTAAGAGCAAGTCGGGTGTGCACCGCCTGATATCAGCTCTCGAAGAACGGGGCTTCATTCGGCGTCTACCCAATCGGGCACGCGCCTTGGAAGTGATCAAGATGCCAGAGGATGCGACGCCCGCGCCTCGGGCAAGCATTCCAGCCAATGACGCAGTTGCCTCGTCTGTCTCGCCTTCCCCTTCGGTGCCTGAGGCAGCGAATGACGTGATCGAGATACCGCTCCATGGGCGGATTGCCGCTGGTGCTCCGATCGAAGCCCTTGAAGGGCAAAGCTCGCTGCCTGTGCCTGCGGCTTTGCTGGGACCAGGCGAGCATTACGCGCTCGAAGTCTCCGGCGATTCCATGATCGAAGCCGGCATCTTTGACGGAGACTTTGCACTTGTGCGACGGACGAGCACCGCGCGCGACGGTGAAATTGTTGTGGCGCTTGTGCGCGGCGAGGAAGCCACGCTCAAATATCTTCACAAGGACGGCGCATTGGTGCGGCTCGACCCTGCCAATGCCACACATGATCCGCAGGTCTATGGCTCGGACGAGGTAGAGGTTCAGGGCAAGCTTGCCGGTCTGCTGCGTCGCTACCACTGACTGAGGTTGCGCGGGGCAAGCGGGGCTTAGTCCCCTTCTCCGCGCCACCAACCATGCTCGCCTTGCGTGGCGGCAACGCTCGTGACCTCGCCTCGCTCAAGATTGAGGGCGAGCCCTCCGGTTTGCAGGAGCAGCCGCCGGTCCGCTTTTAGCCAACGTGGTTGGCACGAACGAGGCAGGAAACGGTCAGCAACGACAATATCGGCCCGTTCGCAGGCGGCAGCGAGAGCGCGTTCCTCGATCATCTCACGATTGCGAGCCAGCAAGAGCGACCAATCCCGGCCTCCGCGGTTGAGAACAATGGTGCAGAATTCGGGAGAGCATTGCGCACCCTCCCAACTTGCGAGCGGTATTGGCTCGCTCGTCACACTTGAAAGTTCGAGGAGATTGTCGCGGGAATAGGACGAACGGCTGTCGCGCAGAGAGAGCAGTATGCGAGAACCGTCCTCGGCCGCGACAGTAATCCCGACATGTCGCCCCTCCCGCCCAATCAGAACGTCGGGTATCGGTGTCGAGAGCAGCATCAGACCGGCTGCTGCCCATGGAAGCAGCCCTAGCAACCGCGCTTTACCGCTCCACAACCCCACCCAGAGCCCGCCTAGTGCAAACAGAGCGATTGCAAGCCAACTCATCTGCGGCATCAACTTGACCGCGCCGGGCTGCGAAGATGTGAAATGGGCAATTGAGAGGAGGAGGTTCAAGGAGCCCTCCGCTACCCACCAAACGGGACCACCCAAACCGACAAGGTCAAGCAGCAAAGCGATCGCGATAGCTGGCATGGCAATGAAGGTTACCAACGGAATGGCAAAGACATTGGCGAAGGCGCCATAAAAGCCCGCACGATGGAAATGGAACAGCACAATCGGCATCAGAGCGATCTCGATCACCAACCCAGTGACGAACAGCATAACGACTTTACGTGATGTGCTCTTGAGCCAACTCTCTTCGCGCGGGGCGAGGAATGCTTTGACCGGAGCGCACGCGGCGAGCGCCACAATCGCTATCACAGCGGAAAAGCTCATCTGGAAACTCGGCCCGATGGCGCTTTCAGGCCACAGCAGCAGGACAAACACGGCAGCCGCCGCCACCATTCGCATGGACAGCGCCTCCCGACCCATTGCGAGCGCTATCAACACCAGCATCGCCGCCGCGCAACTGCGCACAGTGGGCACTTCGGCTCCGGTGAGTAGCGTGTATCCGATGCCCGCCAAAGCTCCAGCTCCCGCCGCCAACACCGGCAAGCGGACCCGCAAAGCCAAAGGCGGAATGAGCGCAAGCGACTTGAGCGCGAGCAGATAAGCCGCTGCGATGACCGCGCTTACATGCAAGCCGCTGATCGAAAGAAGGTGGTAGAGGCCCGAATCGCGCATGGCATCATCGTCGGCTTGTGTAATCGATCCACGATCACCGCTCGCAAACGCCGCAGCGATCGTTCCGGCAGATCCATCCACTCGGCTGCGGACATGGGCGGAAAGCGAGCGCTGAATCGCCTTCAGCCCACTAGCTTCGGGCGCTGCTTGGACAATCTCCACTTCGCCAAGTACGCTCCCTGTGCCCGCCAAACCTTTGAACCAGGCAGCGCGCGCAAAGTCGTAGGCACCCGGCAGCATCGGACTAGCAGGAGGCATCAATCGCACCCGCATCCGCACGACGGCGCCCTCAGCCAGCGCGTCCTCATTGAGCCCTTCGGCAGCTTCGCTTGCAGTTTGGAGAGGCACGTTGACCCGGATCTTGCGGCTCTCACCGCTTTCCGCATCGCGCACAGCCATCGTAAGGCGGATACGATCCTCTGCCGGCTGATCCTCTCGGTCGAGAACATAGCCTTGAACCCGTTCTATCATCGGTCGGTCAATAGCTTGAGCTCCGACCACCTCCGACCGCAGCCAGATCACTGCGATGCCGGCCGCAAAAACGACAGATGCAGCGATGACTGCGGTGCGCAACCGGTCGCGATCCACGCGATCGCGCCATGCAGCGAGCGCAAACAACGCCAATAGCAGACACAACCCGATCGCGCTTGCCCATTGCCATGGACTGCGAAGCGCAAACCAGGTCAGGATGCCGCCAGCAAACAGCGCCGCCAGCCAGGGCGCACGGTCGAAACCAGCTTCTGCAAGAAATCGTTCTGCCCGATCGCCGATCGCGCTGGCCAAGCTGGACAATCCGCCTTTGCTTTGCCACAGGCGGCTTGCGGATTTGGCAGGGGCTTCGGACGCGGCATCGCTTGCGCGGCGCGCGGTCTCTTGATCCCCTGCAATTGGAATTATTGGCGTATCAGCCATCGGTCCCCTCACCCTGCGACTGGCTTGGTTCTGTGCGTGCTGAATGAATAGGAAATCTGGCTTTATGGCAAGCCCGGCGAAAACTGACGTTGTTACCCGCTTTGCGCCCTCGCCCACGGGCTTTCTCCATATTGGCGGAGCGCGCACGGCTTTGTTCAACTGGCTTTATGCCCGCCACCACGGCGGCAAGGCGCTTTTGCGGATCGAAGACACCGACAAGAAACGTTCTACCCAAGAGGCGATTGATGCGATCCTTGATGGGCTCGACTGGCTCGGTCTCGACTATGACGAAGCGCCGACCTTTCAGTCGCATCGCGCCGAACGCCATGCCGAGGTTGCGCATGCATTGTTGGAAGCTGGCTACGCCTACAAATGCTTCGCAACGCCGGAGGAGCTCGAAACCATGCGGGCTGAGCAGCGCGCCAACAAACAACCTATGCGCTATGATGGCCGCTGGCGTGACCGTGATCCGTCAGAGGCTCCGGAAGGCGCGCCCTATGCCGTGCGCTTGAAAACACCGCTCGACGGCGAGATGACGATTGAGGACGAGGTTCAAGGCTCTGTCTCTGTCAAGAATGCGGAGCTTGATGACTATATCATCCTGCGCACAGATGGCTCGCCGACCTACATGCTCGCTGTGGTGGTCGATGACCACGATATGGGCGTCACCCATGTCATTCGCGGCGATGATCACCTTAACAATGCCTTCCGGCAGTTGCCGATCTATCGGGCTATGGATGCGATTGAAGGCGGATGGCCTGATCCGATTTACGCTCATATTCCGCTCATCCACGGCGCTGATGGGGCAAAGCTGTCAAAACGGCATGGAGCGCAGGCCGTAGACGAATATCGCGACGATATGGGCATCCTCGCTGATGCGCTGTTCAACTACCTCTTGCGGCTTGGCTGGGGACATGGCGACCGCGAAGAGATCACTCGGGCTGAGGCGATTGAGTTGTTTGATCTTGGCGGCGTCGGCAAAAGCCCATCACGCTTCGATCTGAAGAAGCTCGAGAACCTGAACGGGCATTACATTCGTGACACTGACAACGCCTTGCTGACGCCCTTGGTGGCCTCCCGGATTGGGGAAAGCGTGGATGAGGCGCTTTTGCTCGCCGCTATGCCAGTGCTCAAAACTCGTGCAAAGAACCTCGACGAACTCGCTGAGGGTGCAGGGTTTCTTTTTGCAGAGAGGCCTCTCGTAATGACCGAAAAGGCCGCAAAACTGCTTGATGATGCAGGGCGTGCAAGACTCACCGACATTTCTGCTGCACTTGCGAAGGAAAATGACTGGACAATTGAGTCTCTCGAAGCCACTACCAAATCGCTCGCCGAGGAACTCGATGTGGGTTTCGGCAAGCTGGCGCAGCCCATGCGAGCGGCGCTGACTGGGACGACGACATCGCCCGGAATTTTTGATGTGCTGGTTCTTCTTGGACGGGAAGAGTCACTGGCACGGATCGACGCGCAGGCTGCCTAGCGATCTTGTGCGGCAGTAGAGAATAGAGGGAAGGAAAAAGCCTTGGCAGACAAGCAAGCGAAACTCGAATTGGGTGGTGAGACTTATGAGTTTCCCGTGCTCCAAGGCAGCACCGGTCCCGATGTGGTCGACATCCGCAAACTCTACGGCCAGACCGGAGCTTTCACTTTTGATCCTGGTTACAAGTCGACAGCGAGTTGTGAAAGCGCGCTGACCTATATCGATGGTCAGGAAGGCGTGCTGCTCCACCGTGGCTATCCCATTGGTCAACTGGCCGAGCATTCCAGCTTCATGGAAGTCAGCTACCTGCTGCTAAACGGCGAACTGCCGAGCCAGGAAGAGCTCGACGACTTCACCTACACGATCACCCGGCACACGATGCTGCATGATCAAATGAACAGTTTTTACCAGGGTTTCCGCCGCGACGCCCACCCGATGGCTATCATGTGCGGTGTCGTTGGTGCGCTTTCAGCGTTCTATCACGACAGCACTGACATCTCAGACCCTGAGCACCGCAAGATCAGTTCGCACCGCCTGATTGCGAAGATGCCGACGATCGCCGCAAACGCTTACAAATATTCCATCGGTCAGCCGATGATGCAGCCCAACAACAACCTCAGCTACACCGGGAACTTCCTGCGCATGACGTTCGGCGTTCCTGCGGAGGAATACGAGGTTGTTCCCGAGGTTGAAAAGGCGATGGACCGGATATTTATCCTCCACGCCGACCACGAACAGAATGCATCGACTTCGACTGTAAGGCTTGCTGGTTCCTCGGGCGCAAACCCATTTGCCTGTATTTCTGCTGGCATCGCCTGCCTGTGGGGCCCGGCGCATGGCGGCGCGAACGAGGCGGCGCTCAATATGCTGCGTGAGATCGGTACGCCCGACAAAATCCCGCATTATATCGAGCGTGCAAAGGACAAGAACGATCCGTTCCGCCTGATGGGCTTCGGCCACCGTGTGTACAAGAATTATGATCCGCGTGCGACGGTCATGCAGAAAACCGTTCGTGAGGTGTTTGAAGCGCTCAAAGTGCAAGACCCGGTGTTTGAAACCGCGCTCGCACTCGAAGAGATCGCTTTGAATGATCCGTACTTTATCGAGAAGAAGCTGTTCCCGAATGTCGACTTCTACTCAGGAATCATCCTGTCGGCGATTGGCTTCCCCACAACGATGTTCACGGCTCTCTTTGCGCTTGCCCGAACTGTGGGGTGGGTCGCACAGTGGAATGAGATGATTTCTGATCCCGGCCAGGTCATCGGCCGTCCGCGGCAGCTTTACACCGGCCCGATCGAGCGCGACTACGTACCGATTACGAAGCGCTGATTGTATCGTAAGGGTTCCTGCTCTGGAACGCTTAGTCGCTCGCTTGCGGAAGGCTGAGGCGGAATTCCGCTCCTGAAACGGACCCGCCTTCTTCAGCCGGGAGGACTTCAAGCTCGCCCTTCATGGCCAGAGCCAATTTGCGTGAGATGTAAAGGCCAAGGCCGGAACCGCCATCAGGGTTACCGTCTTTATCGCGACCCAGCCTTTCGAACTTGTCAAAGATCTTGACCGCTTGCTCGCGGCTAATACCTGGACCTTGGTCGATAACGCTTACCGAAACAGGGCCGCTATTTCCCCCGGCTTTGGCTGTGATGGTTACAGCGCTGTTCTCAGGCGAATAATTGATCGCATTGCCGATCAAATTGATCAGAATCTGCAGGACACGGCGAAATTCCGCCGTGGCCAGCACGTTGCCTTCAGGTTCCTCAGCATTGCCAAGGAGAAGGGTAATCCCTTTCGATTGCGCTCGCACTCCCAATATGCCCGCTGCCCGGCGCGCCACGTCAGCGAGGTCGACCCGTTCCTGGGCTGTGCTAAAGCCGGGCGCTTCTACCACCTCGAGGTCAGATAGATCATCAAGCATCCCTGCCAGGTGCTGCCCCGCAGCCGCGATATTGCCCGCATAGTCGCTGTAATCGTCGCGCAAGGGCCCTGCGAGACGCGCGCGAATTGTCTCCGCATTGGCAATGATGCGCGCAATTGGCTGCCGCAAAACAGGTGTGAGCGCGCTTCCGATCACACGTGATTGAGCAGTCTCTTCAGTGTCTTCCTCAGGCTCAGAAGGCTCCAGAAAGGGCTGATCCGCTATAAACAAAAGCTCAAATGCGCGCGGCGCTGAGCCAGAGGCCCCGACTGGAAAGAGCCGCAAACGCCAACTCCTCTGCGACCCAGGCAGTTGCGCGCTTGCTCCATCGAGCAACCGCCAATGAAGCGGCTGGCGATGCGCGATCCCGGCAAGCGTAACATATTCGCTCCAGGCTCTGCCGGGTGCCGCTTCAATCTTTTCGAGAAGCTCGGACGCATCTGGGGCGGTCGCAGTCACGAACTGGACTATCTGCCGTGCATCAAGCCGCGCAGTAACTTCCGCAGACGCTCGATCGATCGCATCGGCCCGCTCGGCCATGTCGTGAGAGCTCGCCGGCGTCTGTGGGGCGCGCTGCCAATTCTCAACCAAGACCTCACAGCCATCGCCTTCTTTTTCGTCGAGTGGGTGGATTCGGGCAAATCCACTGACCAATTCCTCACCGTCGAAGGCGCTGAATTCGCGGGCAATCCGCAGGCCCATTTGCCTACTCTGTCGCACCAAATCGAGCAATTCAGGGACGGCAAGCGTTCCGGGCAAGGTCCCACCGCATGCGTGATGCAGCTCCGCCAAAGGCTCGTCGGCGCTCAACAGCCGGTCAGAGGCGTCGGTCAGACCCCGCGCAGCAAGAAGCGATTGCTGACGGTTCACGAGGCACCCCCAGCGCACAATAGATCACGGGCCCTCTCCGGTGGAATTTCGGCAATTCCCCTCGGCAGGCGTTCGACAGGGCCAAGCAATACAAATTGGCTTTCAATCGCTGCCTCTTCGAGCCCGGCGGCCCGCAGCGCGAGCGCCAACCGCGCTGTCTGGTGTTCGTGGCACGACAGAACCATCAAGTCGCGCGGTTGCTTCGCAAGGCCAGCGAGGGCGCTTACAAACATGGCAAGCCCAGCATGTTCAAGATTGAGCCCTGCCACCGCCCCGCCTTTCAACGATGACATGAGCCGCGCGAGCAGGCCAAGCCTTCCTGTCCCCTCATCATAGCGCTTGCGCAGAGCCTTGATAGCGCGCTTAGCCCCATCAATCTTGCCAATGACAGAACTGTGCTTTGCAGCGCTCAGCACGGTCAGGAACAGCTCGGGCGGAAGCTCGCCAATAGCAAACCCCATCCGCTGCTGGCTCTGCATAAAGCGCGATTGCGCCGCGAGCACCTTCATCGCAAGCCCAGCTGTACTGGGTTGGTCAGAGGCGATCAGCTCTTGCAGCATGGGGCTCAGAACTGGATCGAGCGAAGCTTGCCTTTCAAGCCGTTCGGTCAAATACCCCTCAAGCGCGATCGTATGGAGGTGGTCAAGCACCGCGCTTTCGCTGGTCAAGGCGTCCGCCAGTTGATCAATGTCTGCCTGCGCTTTTGCGCTTGCCAGGTGTTCCGGTTCGCAAGCCTGCAGAAGCTGGGAAGCAATGTCGGTCAGCATCCCGCGCAAACGAGCGACAATCGCATCCGTGACCAATGCCGGACCTGAATTGTCGAGGAGATGCGAAATGACAGGCGCAACCGATCGCAGCGCGCGGTCACCTCGCGCGAGATCATCCTTCAGAATGGCCTCCACAAGAGTGGAGTTGCTCCGGTCCATCGCCAGTTTGCCCATGTCGTTGCAGCATTGTCGGCTCACTGAGAGCCATGCTTAAGTCTGAGTTACCTCAAATAGCGCGTTGACGCAGCATCAATTGCGCAACTGCCCCAAGAGTGAACAGTGCCAACGCCTCGCTGAGCACCCCTCCCAAGGCGGCAAGCGCGAATCCTGAAATTTGAAGCACTCTGTCACGCCAAAATGAGGACATCCGGCCTGGTGCAGCGTCTCCTGCGTTCCTCGCCAAACCGACAGCGATCAATGGCAATGCAATCTGAAGCGCCGGATTGGGAGTGATTCCATGCGCGCTAACCAGCCCTGCGGCGAATGTTGCATCAACTAAGGCGCGCACCCAATCGGGATTGATAATTCTTCGCGCGCGAGGCCAAAGCTGGGCTCGCAACCTTCCCCAAACGATGCTGACCTCGCTCAGGAGGGAGGCAAGAATTGCGACAACCAGTGGCCAAAGCGCAAGAGCGGCGCTTTGCCCAAGAACAGACGTTGCGGCCAATCCCAAGGAAATGGCTGCAAAAATGGCCGCAATCCCGGCGCTTACTTCGCTTCCCTGCCTAAGCCATCGCGGCGCAATCTTTACGACGCTGAACGCCGCCAGAGTCCCGCCAATACCGCCGTCTGAAATCCTTGCCCGACTACCCGCAATGATTTCTTGCTCTCGCTCCCGTAACCCATTTTGCTCAAGCGCCAGCAACCAGTTGGTCGCATCTCCCGCGCTGATTTCAAGCGTCTGAGACGCCACCCGCGCCTGCAGTGCCAAGCGCAGGAGCAATGACATTGCGTCTCCATCAGGAGGTAGATCAGCCAGGCTGTGGATGTGCGCAGCGCGCATAATGGCAAAACCAGCCCAATGACGCTCACGATCAATGCGCTCGAAATCAAACGGGCTGGCCTCAGTCAGCGGATGCGTCGTCGGAAGCGTCGCAATAACTTGCCGGAGGCGTCTAGCGGTGGGTTCTTCGCCATCCGACCCAAGTCCTGCCAACTCCATCACTAAAGCGCGATCTGGAACCAGACCATCACGAAGCATGACCAACTCGTCATCTGCGTGGACCAAGCCCGTCAGCTGGAGCGTTCCGCGAACCGTGTGAAAGGCGCCGCCGACGGCCTCCACTTGATGTTGAAGATCAAGGATTTCATCGCTTTGTGCTTCGCAAAGACAAATGATCCGCTCGCATTTCAATGCCTGAGCGAGGTCCACCTGCCAGCCCAGCACACTACGCCCGCCCAGCGTAAGCTCCGCACGCAATCCGCCGTTAGACGTGCGTTTGACCGCGGAGAGAAAAGCAGTGCGCAAGCGAGCAAGTTCCTAGCAAGATGGCGGCGCGAAGCCCCGTCTCTCTTGGCTAGGCAGTGGAATGGTTCATTTTCAAGCGCTCAGGGCGCTCAAACCCCTGATTTTCGATGATCAGGCGAGAAAAGGCTGTGAATCGTCGCTCGCAGCAGACGCACCAAGGCGCTTCAACACGCTTTCAATCTCGCGGATCGCTGCGGGCTCGCCCGGAGCCGATGACAACGCATTTTCAGCTGCAAGCAGAAGTTCTTCAGCATGGAAACTGGCTGCAAGGCCCTTAAGACGCATCGCCGCGACGTTCCAATTCCCGTCGCAACGTGAGCGCCGTAGCAAGTCGAGCTGTTTGTGAGCGCTCTCCACAAATGCTCCACGTAACTCGCCCAGCAGTGCCGGATCATCTCCAGCAGCCGCTGCCAAAGTCGCGTCTAGGGCTCCGTTTTCGTAGGCCATGCGATGGTTGCTATGCGAAAACGGGTTAATGTGGGGTTTATCCTGCGCTGCGCTGTGGTATCTTCATGTCATGTCAAATGGACGCCATATTAGAGCCGTGGGACGTGACGCAGACGCGAGCACCACCACCGACAGCAATGAGAGCCCTCTCAAGAATGAGGTTCAAGCCCCTGAAAAAGACGACCAAAGTCTAGTTAACGGGGAATCTCTCGATTTGGCTCAGTACACTGAGGAAGATGTCGATGAGGCAGCTTTTGTGGCGGCTGAAACGCGCTTTGGGTGGGTCGCTCCGGCACTAGCGATAACCACGATTATTGCTTGGACCGGGCTCTATTTGTGGGCCATGCGTGCCGAATTGGCGAACGCGGCGAATGTTGCGCCTGCGCAATGGACCAGCTGGATCATCGATTGGTCCGCCCCGGTGCTCCTCGTCTGTGTCATTTGGCTCTTGACGATGAGGCATTCGCGGGCAGAGGCAAAACGCTTCTCTCAGACCGCAGCAATGCTGTCACAAGAGAGCCGTGAGTTAGAAAACCGCCTGACCGTGGTAAACCGCGAGCTAAGCCTGGCGCGGGAGTTCCTTGGCGCACAATCGCTGGAACTGGAATCGCTTGGGCGCGTCGCGAGTGAGCGCATCTCCACCCACGCATCAGAACTCCAGGACCTGATCCGCGACAATGGCAAGCAAGTAGACGCAATCGGCAGCGCGAGTGAAACCGCTCTCAGCAACATGAATCGATTGCGCGACGATTTGCCTGTGGTCGCCAATTCCGCCCGTGACCTGTCCAACCAAGTGGGCAATGCGGGCCGCACGGCACAGGAACAGATCGACAAACTGGTCACCGGCTTTGAAAGGCTCAATCAGTTTGGAAAGGCCAGCGAAACCCAAGTCAGCGCCCTCGAAAGCCGCATCGGCAAGATCATCGCTGGCTTCCAATCAGAACTCGAGCAACTTGAAGCGTCTATCGGCACCCGGCTCGAACAAGTGCGCGGTGAGACAGGCGAGTATCGCACAGAAATCGCCGAGGCTGAGACACAAGCGCTCTCTGCTTTCAGCGAACGCATGTCAGCGATGGAGAGCGAAACGCAGGCCGTTGCGCTCCAACTGCGCGAGGCAGAGCAAACAGCAATGCAACAGCTGGTCACATCGCGTGAGAGATTTGAGGCCGAGGTTGTCGCAACAGTTGAGAAACTCGACCGCCTAGACAAGCAAGCCATCACCGCCGCCCAAAATCGTATTGCAGAACTGAATGCGGAGGCTGGCCGGTTCGATGATCGTCTCTCTGTCCGGGATCGCAAATTCATGGAGGAGATCGGCAAGAGACAGGACGAATTCTCAACCCGCGAAACGCAAGCAAGCGAGGTTCTGGCACAGCGACTGACTGATCTTGACGACGCTCTGGCAGAGCGCCGCGAGGCACAGACCCGTGCAACCGGGAAGCTAGTCGCTCAATCGACTGAAATGTCCCAGCAACTGGAGAAATTGTCAGCGATTATTGGGGAGATCGATCAGCATGGGCAAGCGACCAAAGCGAGCCTTGGCGAAGGGCTCGACGCGCTTGAAGAAAAGCTTGCCGCCAAGCGTGCGGCGCTGAATGAAACCGAAGCCCAGCTGAGCGAGCTGACTGAGGCTGGAATTCGTCTCCTCGAGATTATCCAGTCCGGCGCACGCCACAGCCGTGAAGACTTGCCCGAAGCGATAGAGACCGCCTCAGGTTCGCTTGGCGCCGTGGAAGAACGTGCCAAAGCAGTGTCCGGTATGATGTTCTCAACAGGTGAGAAAGCGAACGAGATCGTCGCATATCTGCTCGATACGCAGGCCAAGGTGGGCGAGACGGACCAATCGATCACCGCACTTCAGACGCACCTGTCGGAGCACTCCGAAGACGCTCTGGCGAAGTTACAAGGTCTGCGTGGCGGCTTCGAACAGCTTGCATCTAGCGGCAGAGCTTATGCAGACGAGTCTCAGGAGACGCTTCGAGGCGCGCTCAGAGCGCTCGAGGAAGCGACCGTGTCAGCCTTTGCCGCGCTGGATGAAGGCGCGCGTGAAAAGGTTGGGAGCATGGCGCAAACGCTGTCCAAAGAGGCCGCGAGCGAGATCGAGCGCTCCTTGCGCAACGACACTGCCGAGACCATCGGCAAGCTTGAGCAAGCCGCAAGCCACGCATCGGGTGTGGGCCGCGAAGCGACTGCGCAATTGCGGGACCAGTTGGCGAAGGTCAATGAGTTGACCCTTAACCTGGAGCAGCGCATCGAGCGCGCGAGAGAGCAAGCCGAAGAGCAGGTCGGAAACGACTTTGCCCGCCGCATGGCTCTCATCACCGATAGCCTCAATTCCAACGCAATCGATATCAGCTCCGCGCTGTCCAGCGAAGTGACCGACACCGCGTGGGATGCCTATCTAAAGGGTGATCGCGGCATCTTCACCCGCCGCGCCGTGAGCCTGATGGGCAGCGGAGAAGCGCGTGAGATTGCCGATCTCTATCAGAATGATCCGACGTTCAAGGCCAATGTTTCGCGCTACATTCACGACTTTGAAGCGATGCTACGTTCTATGTTGTCGACACGCGACGGCAACGCTTTGGGCGTGACTATGCTCGGATCTGATATCGGCAAGCTTTACGTCGCCCTCGCCCAATCAATCGAGCGCTTCCGCCAATAGGCAGATACCTTGAGGCCTTAACGCCTAGGACCGATCTGTTCAGAAGGTTCGGGCCAAATATCGATGTCACTGGCGGTGATCCAACCATACTCAAAATTGAGCACAAAAAGGCTTGTCAGCACGATAGAGATCACGGTCGCTCGCATCAGGAGCCGCCCAGGGCGAAAGTTCACTGGCGCGCTTTCGGCCTGACCTGCAACCTTCTCCACGCCAGCCTCATCGGCGGTCTTCACGCCAAATGGGAGCATCATGAAGGCGCTCATCACCCAGATCAGGAAATAGACCGCAAGGATCGACGTCCACTCCATCAACGCTCTCCTTGACCCAAGCCCGGCATGATCACGCGCACCTGTGGGTTCTTGCCTGACCAACGGCGTGCCGCCCGGCGCGCGGCGAGACGTGCAGCCTCGTGAACGGCAGCGGGATCGGTCGCATCACGGCCCTTGAGCTTGCCGATGGCTTTGAGAATATCATTCTGCGTCTCTTCGACAAATTCGGACCAGTCCTCCTCCAGCGGCAGACCTAGCGCTTCGATAACCGGCGTGGTGCCGCGGGCGAGTACGACGATGACGACACCTTCATGCGCGATCCGACGGCGCATAGTCACCGCCTCCCCATCAGCGCGGGCAATGATGTCGCCATCAAGCACCAAGCGTCCGGTCTCCACCTCGGCAATCTTGCCCGGTTCACCCGGTGCAAGACGGACAATATCGCCGTTGGATTGGACGATGTTCGATCCAATCCCGCGCTCTTTTCCAAGCCTCCCTTGTTCGCGCATATGTCGCATTTCGCCATGGACGGGGACTAGCGTTTCGGGCCTAAGCCACTCGTAAAGCGCTTCGAGTTCAGGCCGCCCGGGATGGCCAGAGACGTGGATTAGGCTTTGCCGATCAGTGATCATCTCGATGCCTTTGGCGGCGAGCTGGTTCTGCATCTTGCCAATCGCGATCTCGTTGCCCGGAATTTGGCGCGAGGAGAACAGCACAACATCGCCTGACACCATCTCAAGCGGGTGGTTGTCATCCGCGATCCGTGACAGCGCCGCGCGCGGTTCACCCTGCCCGCCGGTGGCGAGGATCAGGATCTCACCGCGCGGCAGACGCATAGCGGTGTCGAAATCAATCGGGTTAGGAAAGTCTTCGAGATAGCCATTGTCCTGGGCAACTTCGATTATCCGGTCGAGCGAGCGCCCCGCCACGCAGACCTGTCGCCCAGTTTCACGCGCGACTTCGCCCAGCGTCTGAAGCCGCGCGACATTGCTGGCAAAGGTGGTCACAAGCACGCGTTTGCCAGAGTGGCGGCTGATTTCCTCCATCAGCCCTTTATGGACTGCGCCCTCAGAGCCGGAGGGGTTCGGGTTAAAGACATTGGTGCTGTCGCACACCAATGCCATCACACCTTCGTCGCCAATCTCGCGCAGCTCTTCTTCGGTCGTTGGCTCGCCGATGATTGGGTCTTCGTCAAGCTTCCAGTCACCTGTGTGAAAGATGCGGCCGTAAGGCGTGTCGATCAGCAGAGCATTGCCCTCCGCAATCGAATGCGCGAGCGGTAGATATGTGACCTCAAACGGCCCGATCTGAAAGGAACCGTGGTCATCATCGATCACATTCAGCTCAACCTTCCCGAGAAGCCCGGCCTCTTCAAGTTTCCGCGCCACAAGATCGGCGGTGAATGGGGTCGCGTAGAGCGGCACGCCCAGTTCATCCGCGAAATAAGGTACAGCGCCAATATGGTCCTCATGCGCATGAGTCAGCACAATGCCGAGCAGATCACGACGGCGCTCCTCAATAAAGTCGATGTCAGCAAAGACGAGGTCGACACCGGGGTATTCTCCGCCAGAGAATGTCATACCCAGATCGACCATCAGCCATTTGCCATTGCAGCCGTAGAGATTGACATTCATGCCAATCTCTCCCGATCCGCCCAATGCTAGGAAAAGCAGTTCCTTTTCAGGAGTGTAGTTCTTTTTCACAGATACTCGTTGTTTTTGTTGCGCGCGGTTTATGCATTCGCTTGTTGCGCGAGGATTGCCAGACCTTCAATCGTCAAATCCGCATAGACTTCGTCAAAGATATCACTCGACTGGTTGAACAAGATCGCAAGGCCGCCTGTGGCAACGACCTTTACCGGGCGACCGATTTCGTCCTTCATGCGTGCGACAATCCCCTCCATCATCGCGACATAGCCCCAGAATACGCCGATCAGCATCTGATCTTCGGTGTTCTTACCAATGACGCTGTCGCTTTGCGGCGCGCGAATAGCGATGCGCGGGAGTTTTGCCGTTTTGCCGACCAATGCATCGAGAGAGAGATTGATCCCGGGTGCGATCGAACCGCCCATATAGGTGCCTTCTGCATCAATCGCTTCGAATTTCGTCGCGGTGCCAAAGTCGATCACTATCAGGTCGCCGCCATACCGGCGATGAGCGGAGAGGATATTAAGCGCTCTGTCGGCGCCCAAAGAGCTAGGCTGATCAACATCAATCTTAAAGCGCCAGGAGGTCGCGCCCTCCCCTGCCTTGTGGGGCGTGATGCCGAAGTACTTTTTAGACAAGACGTTGAGGTTGTGGTCGGCGCGCGGGACGACCGAGGCATAGACGATCTGCGTGATTTCCTCTTTGGCGACGCCTTCAATCGCAAGCAATTGGAACAGCCACACCGCATATTCATCACCGGTCCGGCGAGGATCGGTTGCAATGCGCCAGCGCGCACGCGGCGGGCAGACAAAGCCACCCTTCCCGTCTGACTCGAACAAAGCGAAGACGACATTGGTGTTTCCGACATCAGCGGCCAGCAGCATGGGCACTCAACTCCGTCCTAAGATAACTTCACCGGCGCGAAGCACCCGCTCTGAACCATCTGGCTGACGAAGGCAAAGCGCGCCGTCCTCTTCTTCCAGTCCAGCGAACGTTCCGCTGATCACGTTTCCGTCCAGATCATGCACAGTAGTCATGGCGCCCAACTGGTGCACCGACGAGAACATAAAGTTGTTGAGAACCCCAACGATCCCGAAGCCCTGAGCATGTCCGAACCGCCATGCTTTGAGCTCTTGTGCGAAGCTGTCTTGAAGCAGCGTTGCAAATTCATCTCGGCTAACCTTTGCCCCCGCATCATGGAGCGCGATTGTAGGCCGATCAGGCAGCTTGGGCGCAGAAACGATATTTACGCCGATCCCAACAACGATGGTGTTTCCTGCTCTCTCAAGCAGGATGCCTGAGACCTTGCAACGATCCAGAACCAGGTCATTGGGCCATTTGAGCTGGAGCACGTGCCGACCGTCAATACACTGACCGATAGCCTCTCTCAAAGCGAGCGCCGCGACGAAGGATAACGATGCAGGTGCGGGATCGGTGTCCTGTAGCTGGACAATTGTCGATCCCATGAAGTTGCCGCTGCCATCCTCCCATGCGCTTCCCCGGCGCCCGCGGCCGGACTTCTGGCGATCGGCGACAAGCCAATAGCCTTCCGGCAGCGTCTCGGACGCGGAGCGAGTGATCAAATCTGCGTTGGTCGAACCGGTTTCGGCGACGTACTCGATCATACAGCCAAGAACAGCGCCGATGCTGCCTTGTCAGCCAGATCGGTAAGCGACACAGTCAGGAAATAGCCGAGCGGCGAGATGATCGCAGTGGTCAAGATCAGCAAGACCCAATGCGTCATTCCGCTCTTACCAGTCACAACACCGGCAGGCTCGTCGAAGAACATTACTTTGACGAACTTGATATAGTAGAACGCGCCGATCACGCTTGCGGCGATTGCAATCGCGGCAAATGCCACGAGGCCCGCCTCAACTGTCGCCTGGAACACCACGAACTTGCTGTAGAAGCCAAGCAGCGGCGGAATGCCCGCAAGGCTGAACATGAGCAGCAACAGCGCCCAAGCAATGCCCGGACGTGTGACAGCGAGACCAGCAATATCGCCGAAAGTCTCGTATAGTTGCCCATCCTCAGACCGCAGCATCAGCAGAGCAACAAAGCTGCCCAGGCTCATCGCAACGTAGATGAACAGGTATACCATCATCGCACTCGCACCTGCTGGCGTCGCCACCGCGAGACCTAGCAAGATGAAGCCGATATTGTTGATTGAGGAATATGCGAGCAGCCGTTTGAGATTGTTCTGGCCGATCGCGCCCAAAGCTCCGAAGATGATCGAGGCGAGCGCGGTGAACATCACGATCTGCTGCCAGGCGAGCACTTGTCCGCCGAAGACCTCGAACACGACGCGCGCGGTCAGGGCGACAGCAGCGACTTTGGGAGCGGTGGCGAAGAAGGCTGTGACCGGCGTTGGAGCACCTTCATAGACGTCCGGCGTCCACATATGGAACGGGACCGCTGCGATCTTGAACGCAAGGCCCGCCATCACGAAGATCAATCCGAAGAGCGGACCTGTCCCGAGCTCACCTTCCAAACCTGCGCGTACAGTGGCGAAATCGGTTCCTCCAGTGAACCCGTAGAGCAGGCTCATTCCGTAAAGAAGGATCCCCGAAGCCAGCGCACCCAATACAAAGTACTTAAGCCCTGCTTCGGCAGATCGCTGATCCTGCCGCAGGATTGACGCAAGCACATAGGCGGCGAGCGAATTGAGCTCGAGCCCCAGATAGAGCGTCATAAAGTCGTTTGCTGAGACCATTATGCTCATGCCGACCGTCGCGAACAGCACAAGGACGGGGTACTCAGCGCGCATTCCGCGCTCTGAACCAGCGGCAGGACTGTCGAAGAAAGACGGCGCGACCAGCAAAGCGCCGATCCCTGCCAGGTAGATCAGAGCTTTTGCAAACAGCGCAAAGCTGTCGATCTTCATCAGCGTACCAAAGGCATAGGTGCCAGGACCATCGGTGCCGAGGTGAAGACCAGGAACCAACATCAAACCAGCAGCGAACAAGATTACCACCGCCGCAATGTTGATCGCGCGTGCGGCCCAGTCCCCTCCCCATGCAGCGCACAGGAGCAAGACCAGACCTGCACCCGTGAGCATCAGCTCGGGCCGGATGAGCGCGAAGGAAGCAGCAAAGTCCATCAGTGCGCTCCCTCTGCGTGTGCATTATACTCGATCGCATTGGCGCTTTCGTCGCGCGGTTCACCCGCAGCGAGGTCCGCGTCTCCCGCAGGCGCAGCGGCCGCAATCTGCGCGTCGAGCGCAGCGATGTCCGCGCGCATCGGAGCCAAGAAGCTCTCAGGATAGACGCCCATCCACAGCACAACTGCTGCAATCGGTGCCATCATTGCCCATTCGCGCGCGGTAATGTCCGGCATTCCGGCGGCATCCTCGTTCTTCTGGTCACCAAAGGCGACGCGGCGGTAAAGGTAGAGCATGTAACCAGCGCCCAAGATGATCCCGGTGGTGCAAACTAACGCAACCCAGCTCGAGGCTTGGTAGATCCCTGCCAGCGCCAAGAATTCTCCGATAAAGTTGCTCGTCCCCGGCAGGCCGATGCTGGCCATGGTGAAGAGCAGGAAGAACAGCGCGTAATAGGGCATGTTCTCCGACAAGCCGCCATATCGCTCGATCTCGCGCGTGTGCAGTCGGTCATAGATGACACCAACGCAAAGGAAGAGCGCTCCAGAGACAAGACCATGGCCAAGCATGATCATCATCGCGCCTTCGATCCCTTGCACGTTGAACGCAAACAGCCCCGCAGTGACCAACGCCATGTGCGCGACTGAGGAATAGGCGATCAGCTTCTTCATATCGGCCTGCACCAGCGCGACAAGCGAGGTATAGACGACCGCGATCATCGACAGCGCGAAGATGAACCACGCAAGATCACCGCTCGCATCCGGGAACATGGGCAGGCTGAAACGGATGAAGCCATACCCCCCAAGTTTCAGCAGCACACCAGCAAGGATGACCGAGCCCGCCGTCGGCGCTTGGACGTGCGCGTCCGGTAGCCAGGTGTGGACCGGCCACATCGGCATCTTCACCGCAAAGCTCGCGAAGAACGCTAAGAACAGCCAGAATTGAGGGCCCACCTCGAACGGATATTGCATCAGCGTCGGGATGTCCGAAGTGCCAGTCTGAGCCACCATCCAGAACATCGCAATCAGCATCAGAACAGAGCCAAAGAGCGTGTAGAGGAAGAACTTGTAGCTCGCATATATGCGGTTATCGCCGCCCCACACCCCGATGATGAGATACATCGGGATAAGGCCCGCCTCGAAGAAGATGTAGAACAGGAAAATATCCTGCGCGGCGAAAGTCCCGATCATCAGCACTTCCATAAACAGGAAGGCCGCCATGTATTCACCGACCCGCTTTTTGATCGCTTCCCAGCTCGCCAAGATACAGATCGGCATCAGGAACACGCTGAGCATGATCAGCATCAGCGCGATGCCGTCGATCCCCAGCGCGTAGGAGAAGCCGGCGAAGAGCTCATACCTTTCTTGGAACTGCCACTGCGCTCCGCCAATCTCGTAAGTGGCCCACAGCAAAACGCCGAGCCCGAAGGTCACAAGCGTACTGGCAAGAGCGACAATGCGCGCAGTGCTTGCGCCTGCAAACAGACACACAATCGCTCCAAGGAGCGGCACCAGCATCATGGTGGTGAGGATGGGAAAGTCCATTGCTCTGCCTGATCCCTAAAGCAGTATGTAAGTCACAGCGGCAATCAGACCCAAGAGCATGATCAACGCATAGGTGTAGAGGTAGCCCGACTGGATGGTCTTGGCCGCGACTGAGCCGCGTTGGACCATGGCGGCAATGCCATTGGGGCCAAAGCGGTCGATGGTGCCGATATCGCCCAGCTTCCAGAATTGGCGTCCCAACCAGAAGGCAGGCTTGACGAAAATGACATCGTAAAGCTCGTCAAAATACCATTTGCGGAACACGAAATTGTGCAGCCAGCCAAAGCTCGCGACGAACTTCGCTGGGATGTCAGGCTTCGCGATATAGGCAAGGTAAGCGCCCGCAAGGCCGACCAACATCACAAATGTCGCCGTCAGCTTCACCCATAGCGGTACGCCGTGCAGCGCATGGATAAGGGTTTCGTTGAAGTAAATCGAGCCGCCCCAGAACGCTCCATTTACGACATCGCCTGAGCCGTCGACGAACGGGTATTTGTAGACAAAGCCCGCAAAGATCGCTCCCAATGTCAGCGCCACCAGCGGCACCAGCATCGACCACGGGCTTTCATGTGGAGCATAACCGCCGGTCGTGTCCTCTCCCACCTCCTCTGGCGTCTTGTGAACGCTGTGCTGAATGTGTTCGCTCTCAATCCAGCGCGGCTTGCCCCAGAAGGTGAGGAACATCAGGCGCCAGGAGTAAAAGCTCGTCAGCAGCGCTGCGATTGCGCCTGCCCAGAAGGCAAAGTGGGCCGTGCCTGTGCCGCGCGCCCAGGCCGCTTCCAGGATGGCATCCTTCGAATAGAAACCGGCGAAACCGAACACCCCCAGAATACCCACTCCGGTGATCGCAAGCGTACCCGCCATCATCGCCCAGAAAGTGATCGGGATCTTCTTCCTGAGACCGCCATAGTACCGCATGTCCTGTTCGTGATGCATTGCGTGGATGACCGAGCCAGCACCCAAGAACAGCAGCGCCTTGAAGAAAGCGTGGGTAAACAGGTGGAACATCGCAACGCCGTAGGCTCCGACGCCAGCTGCGAAGAACATGTAACCGAGTTGCGAGCAGGTTGAGTAGGCGATGACCCGCTTGATATCCCACTGCGTCGTGCCAATCGTCGCGGCGAAGAAGCAGGTTGCAGCGCCAATAACCGTCACAATCGCTAGCGCTGTCGGAGCGGCCTCAAACATGGGAGACAGGCGGCACAGCATAAACACACCTGCCGTCACCATCGTCGCGGCGTGGATCAGCGCGGAGACCGGCGTTGGTCCCTCCATCGCATCAGGCAACCAGGTGTGCAGACCGAGCTGCGCTGACTTACCCATCGCTCCGATGAAGAGCAGGATACACAGAATATCCATCGTGTAGAGGCGCATACCGAGGAAGGTGATGCTCGACCCGCTCATCGCGGGCGCAGCGCCAAGGATTTCGGTTATCGACGTGGTGTTGAACACCAGGAACGTCCCGAAGATACCCAGCATAAAGCCCAGATCGCCGACGCGGTTGACGACGAAGGCCTTGATCGCCGCTGCGCCCGCGCTTGGCTTTTTGAACCAGAAACCGATCAGCAAATACGAGGCGAGCCCCACGCCTTCCCAGCCAAAAAACATTTGGACGAGGTTGTCGGCCGTCACCAGCATCAGCATCGCAAAGGTGAAGAGCGAGAGATAGGCGAAGAAGCGCGGCTGATCCGGGTCCTCCTCCATATAGCCCCAACTATAAAGATGCACGAGCGCGGAGACCGAGTTGATGACCACCAGCATGACCGCGGTGAGAGCATCGACCCGCAACGCCCAGTCAAAGGTCATATCGCCTGATTGCACCCATTGCAGGACCGGCACAACGTAGGCACTCTCTGTCCCGTTCAAGAAACCGATGAAGATTGGCCAGCTCAACGCCGCGCTTACGAACAGAGCGCCCGTCGTGATCGACTTTGCGACCGTGTTGCCAAGCATCCGGTTGCCAAGCCCTGCTATGATCGAAGCGATCAGCGGGGCAAAGACGATGAGGAGGATAGTGTCCACGGGCCGCTTATCCCTTCATCCGATTGACGTCGTCGACCGCAATGGTCCCGCGCCCGCGATAATAGATCACCAGAATGGCGAGCCCAATGGCCGCTTCTGCCGCGGCCACGGTCAGCACCATCATCGCAAAGACCTGCCCAACCAGATCGTCCATAAATGCGCTAAAAGCGACGAGGTTGATGTTGACGCTCAGCAAGATCAGCTCGACCGCCATCAAGATGACGATCACGTTCTTGCGATTGAGGAAAATACCAAGCACGCCGAGTACGAACAGGATCGCGCCGACGACAAGGTAATGCTCGATACCGATGGGTCCCATTACAATTCCACCCCTTTCCCGATATCGGGGGTCTTCATAACGGTGGCCTCCTCGGGGCGTCGGCTGATCTGTTTGCCAACATCCTGACGTCCGCGTGCACCCGGCTTGGGCTCACGATGGGTGAGGACAATCGCACCGATCATTGCAACCAAAAGGATGATGCCGGCGATTTCGAAGAGGACGATATAGCGGCCATAGAGCAGCGCGCCGATCGCCTCGATATTGCTCACGTCAGAGCGGGCAGCGGCCGAACCGTCGGGGCTTCCAAGCTCGATTCCCCCTGCTCCATAAGCACCAAGGCCCAGGACGATCTCAGCGAGCAGGATCGCGGCAATGGCAATGCCAAGGGGGAAATTCTTGATGAAGCCCGCTCGCATCTCGGCAAAGTCGATGTCGAGCATCATCACGACGAACAGGAACAGCACTGCGACTGCGCCGACATAGACGATCACCAGCAGCATCGCGATGAACTCTGCGCCGACCAGCACCATCAATCCCGCTGCGTTGAAAAACGCAAGGATCAGCCACAGCACGCTGTGGACGGGATTGCGCGACATGATGACCATCACCGCACTCGCGATGACCAGCCCTGCGAACAGGTAGAAGGCTAGAACTTGCAACATGATCCCTGTTTGTCCGATCCCGCCAGTTGCCCGGCTGATGCGCCCTTAACGATAGGGTGCGTCTGCTTCAAGATTGGCCGCGATGGCCCGTTCCCATTTGTCACCATTCGCGAGCAGCTTTGCCTTGTCATAGAGCAGCTCTTCACGCGTTTCGGTGGCGTATTCGAAGTTTGGTCCCTCAACCACGGCATCCACCGGGCAAGCCTCTTGGCAGAAGCCGCAATAGATGCACTTCGTCATATCGATATCGTAGCGCGTGGTGCGGCGTGAACCATCCTCGCGCGGTTCCGCCTCAATCGTGATGGCTTGGGCCGGACAGATCGCCTCGCAAAGCTTGCACGCGATGCAGCGCTCTTCGCCGTTTGGATAACGGCGCAAAGCATGCTCCCCGCGAAAACGGGGGCTAAGCGGAGACTTCTCAAACGGATAGTTGATCGTCGCCTTGGGCTTGAAGAAGTACTTCAAGGTCAGCGCATGCGCCTTGAGGAATTCCCATAGCGTGAACGATTTGAGGAGTTGGGTTGCGGTGGTCATGATCTCTGCTCGGCCAGGACGGGTTCAGCGGTGAAAACATAGCGTTTTCGATAGCTCAAGAAAGGAAGCTCAATGTAGCGGTAGCTTAACCAACCGATGGGATACATCGCGAGGAAGCAAACAAATCCCGCGACAAGCGCCATGTAGAAGTTGTCCAATGCGATCACGTGCTCGTGAATTGCCGCAGCCACTGCAAAGACGAAGAAAAAGTGCAAGAGATAGATCGAGTAGGAGAAAGTCCCATACTGCGCCGCGAAACGCGAAATCGGTCCATCCCATCCCTTAAAGTTGTTATCATACCAAGTGATCGCCGCAGCAATAGCAAAGCCTTCGATCATTGGCATGGCAATCCAGATTGGATTTGTCGTCGGGTAGCCTCCCTCCATTAAGTAGAAGCCACCCTGCGCTGCAAAGGCCCAATAGAACGCGCAGAAGCCCAGCGTGATCGCGGCAACCATTGCGCCGCGTTTGATGAACCAAGACCCGCTCATGAAAAACAGCATGCCAAGTACAAATTGGTCGATACGACCAAGTATCGTCCGATAGGCCTCGTACTGCACACTCCCTTCAATCAGAAAATACCCAGTGCGAAACGCAATTGCGGCGACCAGAATTCCTATCAACAGCAAGGGATTCCTGCGTGACAGAAGCAGGAGGAAAGGCAGGGCAAGATAAAAGTGCATTTCCACGGTGATCGACCAACCGCCATTCGGCCAGGTCGGGAACACCATCCCGCTCAGCAAACGCAAGATGTAATTGGATAAGTCCTGGCCACTTGCCCAGACGACAACACCTTTGATGGCAAAGACTACCAATAAGAGCGGAGCAAGCCGAATGAAGCGATTCCAAAAGAACTTTGGGTAATCGATGTCCTTGCCGTCGAGCAGCTTTGCGAAAAGATACCCTGACAGGGTCATGAAGACCGCAACACCCACGTGCCCTTCATCGAAGAGCGCTAATGGGAAAATCGCCGGAGCGCCCTCAAACGGCACAGGGGAGCCATCTCGTCCATGCGTAAAATGCCACACGAACACCAGCAGCGCCGCGAATGCTCTGACGTGATCAAGCGCAATCCAGTATTGATTGGTCGAGGACTTCACACAGACACCTTCATCCGAAATGCCCCGTCGCCATCAAATACCCAGAAATCGCCGCGACAAACAGCAGGCTCATCGGCAGGAACACCTTCCATCCGAGCCGCATCAGCTGGTCATAGCGATAACGCGGCACGGTCGCCCAGATCCAGCTGAAGACCAGGAAGAAGCCAAAAGTCTTGAGCAGGAACCACACGATCCCGGGCACATAATAGAGCGGCGCCCACTCGATCGGGGGCAGCCATCCGCCCATGAACAGCAGCGTGCACAGCGAGCACATCAACAGGATGTTGGCATACTCGCCCAGCCAGAACAGCGCGAAGGCCATGCTCGAATACTCGGTCTGGTATCCGGCGACGAGCTCGCTCTCCGCCTCGGTCAGGTCGAAGGGAGCACGCGCGGTCTCTGCCAAGGCCGAGATAAAGAACACAACGAACATCGGGAACAGCAGCAGGTTGAAGAAGAACCCGTTGACGACGCCCAGCCCGTGTCCGCGCTGCGCCTCGACAATGCCGGTCATATTGAACGTACCCGCCCACAAGACGACGCAGACCAGGATGAAGCCGATTGAAACTTCATAAGAGATCATCTGAGCCGCTGCCCGCATGGCCGAGAAGAACGGATATTTTGAATTCGAAGCCCACCCGCTCATCACGACGCCGTAAACGCCAAGCGAGCTGATCGCGAGGATGTAGAGCAAGCCGACATTGATATCCGCCAGCACCACGCCTGCATCAAACGGGATCACTGCCCACGCGGCCAAGGCCACGGTGAAGGTGATAATTGGCGCGAGCAGGAAGATGCCCTTGTTCGCCGCACTTGGGATAATCGTCTCTTGCAGGAACACTTTAAGGCCGTCCGCGAAACTCTGGAGCAGGCCAAATGGCCCAACCACATTCGGCCCGCGACGCAGCATGACTGCGCCCAGCACTTTGCGGTCGACATAGATAACCATGGCGACAGCGAACATTACGAGCAGCGAAATCACAATAATCCCGACGAAGGTCGCGATGGTCCAAGCCCATTCGTAGGGGAGGCCGAAGCTTTGGAAGAACTCAGTCATCAGGAAAGTGCTCCGCCATCACGATGAATGTCGCTTGCATCCGGTAGGCGCTTTTTCAGTTCCTCAGTTGACTTCCGCTCGGTCAACCAGAGCGAAACGCGAAAGAGCCCAACAATGAGCATTATGGCAGCCAAAGCTCCAAAAAAGTAACTCATTCCGCTGCCTCCTTGATTTCGTCCGCGTGGAGCAGCTCTGCTGAACATTGCTGCATCACTTCGCTCGCCCGTGCGATAGGGTTGGTGAGGTAGAAGTCGGCGATAGGGTAAGCGTTGATCTCGCCTTCGGCCTTGGCACTGCTGTCCGCCTTGCGCAGCGCGCCGTAGTCTGCGAGGCCCTCTTCGCCCAGCGTCGGCACTTCGGTGATCATCGCAGATTGCAGCTCGGCGAAGCTGTCGAAGCCGACAGTAACGCCCAGCGCATCGGCTAGAGCACGTAGGATCGTCCAATCCTCACGAGCATCACCAGGTGCGAACACGGCTTTCTCCGCAAACTGTACCCGACCTTCGGTGTTGACGTAGGTACCGTCTTTCTCGGCGTAGGAGGCGGCGGGCAGAATGATGTCCGCTGCATGTGCGCCCTTGTCGCCGTGGTGGCCGATATAGACCTTGAGGCTGTCCGCGAATGGCGCAAAGTCCATCTCATCCGCGCCGAGGCTAAAGACGACCTTGGGTTTGGCCACAGCGATTTCCGCCATGCCGCCCTCAACCGTGAAGTCTAGCATCAGTGAGCCCATCCGCGCCGCGCTCATATGCAGAACGTTGAAACCGTTCCAAGCGCTTCCTTCTTCGAGTGTGCGCACCAACTTAAACTTGTCGACCAGCTTCAGCGCCGCACCCAGCGCACCCTTGGCCAGAGCCGCTCCACCAAGGATCACGGCGGGCCGCTCAGCAGCCTTCATTGCATCGCTGAGGGATTTCGGAACGCGGTCCAGGACCTTGAGGTCTTCGCCAAGGAATTCAGCCGGGTAGGTCGTTTCCCATTCCGGACCGACCACAAAGACTTTCGCGCCTGCCTTGGCCGCCTTGCGGATACGCGCGTTCACCAGCGCTGCTTCCCAGCGGACATGGCTGCCCACGATCAGGATAGCGTCAGCCGTCTCGATCCCTTCAAATGTCGAGTTGAAGTTGACCGAAGCGATGTTCGATACATCATAGGTCATGCCGGTCTGACGCGCTTCGATCAGGCTCGAGCCGCAAGCCTTGAGCAGAGCCTTGGCCGCAAACATCGTCTCGCAATCGAGCAGATCGCCAGCGACCGCCGCAATGCTCGACTTGTCGTCGCCAAGAGCCTGCGCAATCGTGTCAAATGCCTCAGACCACCCCCCCGCAGCAAGCTTACCATCCTTGCGGACGAACACCTTGTCGAGACGGCGCTTCATCAAGCCATCGACCTGATAGCGCCCCTTGTCCGACACCCACTCCTCATTCACCGCATCGTTCACCCGAGGCAGTGCGCGCATCACTTCGCGGCCCTTCGAATGAAGTGAAATATTGGCGCCAACGGCGTCCGACACATCGATGCTGAGTGTGCGTTTGAGCTCCCAGGGGCGCGCCTCGAACGCATATGGACGCGACGTAAGCGCCCCAACCGGACACAGATCAATCACATTGGCCGACAGCTCATGCGCGGCAGCCTGTTCCAGATAGGTCGTGATCTGCATGTCCTCGCCGCGATAAAGCGCGCCGATTTCGTCTACGCCCGCGACTTCTTCCGAGAAGCGGACACAGCGCGTGCAGTGAATGCAGCGTGTCATCACGGTCTTGATCAGCGGACCCATGTACTTCTCAGTCACCGCGCGCTTGTTTTCCTGCGTGCGGCTCGTGCCCTTACCATAGGTCATCGACTGGTCTTGCAGGTCGCATTCGCCGCCCTGATCGCAGATTGGGCAATCGAGCGGATGGTTGATGAGAAGGAACTCCATCACGCCTTCGCGCGCTTTCTTGACCATCTCGCTGTCGGTGCGAATCTCCTGACCCTCCGCGACTGGCAATGCGCAAGACGCCTGAGGCTTGGGCGGCCCTGGCTTCACTTCAACCAGACACATCCGGCAGTTACCAGCGATGCTCAGGCGCTCGTGGTAGCAGAAACGCGGAATCTCTTTCCCCGCAAGTTCGCAAGCCTGGAGGACAGTCGCGCCTGCTGGGACTTCGAGATCTTCGCCGTCTACGGTGACCTTAGGCATGATTTACTCCGCCGCCTCCCGGAATTGGGCGTTGTGCTCTTCGATCCGGCGTTCCAGCTCGGGGCGGAAATGGCGGATGAGGCCCTGGATCGGCCAAGCCGCTGCATCGCCAAGCGCGCAAATGGTGTGGCCCTCAACCTGCTTTGTGACTTCGTGGAGCATGTCGATCTCTTCGATCTCAGCATCACCCGTGCGCAGGCGTTCCATGACGCGCCACATCCAACCCGTGCCTTCGCGGCACGGCGTGCACTGCCCGCAGCTTTCGTGCTTGTAGAAGTAGGAGAGGCGGCTAATCGCGCGCACAATATCGGTCGACTTGTCCATCACGATGACGCCTGCAGTGCCTAGCCCCGATCCGAGCTCCTTGAGCCCATCAAAGTCCATCGGCGCATCCCAAATCTGCTCAGCCGGAACAAGTGGCACTGAGGAGCCACCGGGTATGACAGCCAGCAGGTTGTCCTTGCCCCCGCGAATGCCACCGCAATGCTTCTCAATCAGCTCGCTGAAGGGAATGCTGAGCGCTTCCTCGACCACGCATGGCTTATTCACATGGCCGCTGATCTGGAAGAGCTTGGTGCCCTTGTTGTTCTCGCGTCCGAAGGAGGCGAACCATTCGGCGCTGCGGCGCAGAATAGTCGGCACAACAGCGATGCTTTCCACGTTGTTGACCGTAGTCGGACAGCCATAAAGGCCCGCGCCCGCAGGGAAAGGCGGCTTCAGGCGGGGCTGGCCCTTCTTGCCCTCAAGGCTCTCAATCATCGCGGTTTCTTCGCCGCAGATGTAAGCGCCCGCGCCGCGGTGCATGAACACGTCGAAGTCGTAACCTGACCCGCTCGCATTCTTGCCGATCAGACCAGCGTCGTAAGCCTCGTCGATAGCCGCCTGAAGCGTCTCGGCCTCACGAATATATTCCCCGCGGATGTAGATGTAAGCCGCGCGCGCGCGCATCGCGAAGCCTGCGACCAGCGCGCCTTCGACAAGCTTGTGTGGATCATGGCGAATGATTTCACGGTCCTTGCACGAACCCGGCTCGGATTCGTCGGCGTTGATGACGAGGAAGCTTGGACGACCATCTTTGCTTTCTTTGGGCATGAACGACCATTTGAGGCCCGTCGGAAATCCCGCCCCGCCCCGGCCGCGCAGGCCAGAATTCTTGATCTCTTCAATGATCGCTTCCTGGCCGCGCTCGATCAGCGCCTTGGTGTTATCCCAATCGCCGCGCGCCTGCGCTGCCTTGAGGCCCCAATCCTGGAAGCCGTAGACATTGGTAAAGATGCGGTCCCGGTCAGCGAGCATCGCGAGCGCCCCCTTTGTTAGCGTCAGCCAGCATCGCCGTCATCCTTTTGTACTGATTGGCTCATTCGAGCAGCTCTCAACTGTCGCAAGGTAAGCACCTGAAAAATCAAACCCATCGCCATCAGGGCGATGCCGAGTGCAGACTCTCCCGTCGCCGAGAGGTAAGCGCCAGCACCGAACGCGATGAACCCAGCCATCATCAAGGCAAGAATGCCGCCGTTCATTCGCTCTTCTCCTCTTGTGCGAAGAAGACGAGACCGAGCGCAGCGAAGCTGAGCCCAATGGGTGCGAATACCCAACCCAGCGTCAGTCCAAAGGTGATAGCCAAAGAGGCCCCGAGCACCACGAAACTGATGCCGAGTGCCTTGTAATTGGATGCGGAGTCAGGCTTCTCGTTCACCAATCCCCCCTGTAATCGTGGTTGGCATCGACCATTTCCTTGAGAGTGGTCGGCCCGCCTGAGGGTTCGGAAGTGTGGCGACCCGGTTCTTGCGTACCCGCCTTGGGCTGCTCGCCCTTCTCTAGCGCATCGAGCACAGCGTCGAGGCGCTCTATCGTCAGGTCCTCGTAATTGTCGTCGTTGATCTGGACCATCGGCGCGGTGGCGCAATTGCCCATGCATTCGACTTCGGTGAGGGTCCAAAGACCGTCTTCGGAGACCTTACCGAACTCCATGCCCCGCTTCTTGCAAGCGGCGATGATCTCATCCGAGCCGCGCAGCATGCACGGCGTCGTGCCGCAGACCTGGACGTGGTGCTTACCCACCGGCTTCATATTGTACATGAAATAGAAGGTCGCGACCTCGAGCACGCGGATCACGGGCATATCGAGATAGTCGGCGATATACTCGATCACCGGCAGCGGCAGCCAGCCCTGCGTATCGGTTTCAGCCCCAACCTGGCGCTGGCCGAGATCCAGCAGCGCCATGACCGCCGATTTCTGACGACCATCAGGATATTTGGCGATGTGATAATCTGCTTTCGCCTTGTTCTCTTTCGTGAATTGGAAAGAGCCCCAGCGCTCGCGCAGTTCAGGCGTATCGGGTGCGGGTGTACGGTCAGCCATCGGCCTCTTTCCTTTCCGCCAAAATCGCAAAGGTCAGCGCGACCGAAAACATGAATAGCACAGCGGCAAAGCCAAGCGCGAGATTGCCCAGCTCCACGGTCCCCGTGAGATCAAGCGAGAGTGCAATCGCGCACATGCAAATGCCAAGGAGAATGAACGACTTACGGTTCACCGATCACACTCCTTAGGTTTGGGCGCGCACAGTTCAGGCATATCGGGTGCGGGTGTACGGTCAGCCATTATGCTTATTCCGCAGCGAGATAAGTGAAGCCCAAACTAGCCAAACCAAACCAGCGGGCAGAACATAGACAGCAATGGTGATGGCGTAGTCC
The DNA here is from genome assembly GCA_039039885.1 of Pseudomonadota bacterium. Taxonomy (GTDB): domain Bacteria; phylum Pseudomonadota; class Alphaproteobacteria; order Sphingomonadales; family Sphingomonadaceae; genus Erythrobacter. Next base: position 279,029 of record JBCCPG010000001.1, read on the forward strand.
GCGAGGCTTAGTGGGCCTACCAATCCTGCGCCGATGAGATAAAATGCGCTCATCATAAAGAAAACGCCCGTCGCGATCACCGCCAGAACTTCGGCTGCTCCGAATGCACTGGATCGCGCCCGCTTCAAAAGGAGAAGCGGAAGCGTGTAGAACGCCAGGATCCCGGCCGCGTAGGGAGCCCATTGGAGAAGGTGTTCTCCGCTCACCGGTCACACTCCCCAAACACGACATCAATCGCGCCCAAAATGGCGGTCGCGTCGGCCAGCATGTGACCTTTGCTCATCATGTCCATCGCTTGCAGGTGTGAGAACGCCGTTGGGCGGATCTTGCAGCGGTAGGGCTTGTTGGTGCCGTCGCTGACGAGATAGACGCCGAACTCACCCTTGGGGCTTTCGGTGGCGACATAGACTTCGCCTTCGGGCACGTGGAAGCCTTCCGTGTAGAGCTTAAAGTGGTGGATCAAGCTTTCCATCGATTGCTTCATCTCACCGCGCTTTGGCGGAGAGACCTTGCCATCAGTACTTGCGATAGGCCCTTGCGGCATGTCGCGGATACACTGCTTGATGATCTTAGCGCTCTCGCGCACTTCCTTCACACGGACCATAAAGCGGTCATAGCAGTCCGAATTGGTGCCGACCGGAATGTCGAACTCCATGCGGTCATAGACGTCATAAGGCTGCGACTTGCGCAGATCCCACGGGATGCCGGCAGCGCGGATCATTGGGCCAGAGAAGCCCCAAGCCACCGCATCATCGCGGCTCACTACGGCGATATCGACGTTGCGCTGCTTGAAGATGCGATTGTCCATGACGAGGCTCATCGCGTCGTCGAACAGCTGGAAGAAGCGATTGTCGAGCCAGTCGCCAATGTCGACCAGCAGCTTCTCCGGCACATCCTGGTGCACACCGCCGGGACGGAACCACGCTGAGTGCATGCGCGCGCCCGAGGCCCGTTCGAAGAAGTTGAGGCAATCTTCACGCAGCTCAAACACCCACAGGTTGGGCGTCATCGCGCCCACATCCATGACGTGCGCGCCGATATTGAGCATGTGATTGCAGATGCGGGTCAGCTCAGCGAACAGAACGCGCAGATATTGGGCCCGCTCCGGCACTTCGATGTTCAGCAGCTTCTCAATCGCGAGCACATAGGAGTGTTCCTGGCACAGCGGGGAGCAGTAATCCAAGCGGTCGAAATAGGGCAGCGCTTGCAGATAGGTCTTCTGCTCGATCAGCTTCTCAGTGCCGCGGTGGAGCAGGCCGACATGCGGGTCGACCCGTTCGATCACTTCGCCGTCCAACTCCATGATCATCCGCAACACGCCGTGCGCGGCCGGGTGCTGAGGCCCGAAATTGATCGTGTAATTGGTGATGACATCGCCTTCAGTGGTGGGCGATTCTTCGATCTGGACGCTCATTCGTCGCCCTCCTCTTTGATCTCAAACTCGACGCCGTCTCTAGGCGGAGTACCATCATCCTCGGCTTCCGGCTGAGAATCCGGCTCATCAGCCTTCTCATCTCCTGGGAGAACGTAGTCTGATCCCTCCCAGGGCGAGAGGAAATCAAAGGTCCGCATATCCTGCGGAAGCTCGACAGGCTCATAGACAACGCGCTTTTCGTCTTCGGAATAGCGCAGCTCAGTATAGCCCGTCATCGGGAAGTCCTTACGGAAAGGATGCCCTTCAAAACCATAATCGGTGAGGATTCGGCGAAGGTCCTGATTGCCCGCAAACACCACGCCATAAAGGTCAAACACCTCACGCTCGAGCCAACCGGCGTTGGGCCAAAGATGCGTAACGGTGGGAACCGGTGTTGCTTCATCGGTCGAGCATTTGACCATCACGCGGTGGTTCTTGGTCAGCGAGAGCAGCATGTAGACGACTTCAAACCGCTCGGCCCGGTCGGGGTAGTCTGCACCCGCGATTTCCATCAGCTGCTGGTATTCGTGGTCGTCACGCAGCATCTGTAGAACATCGGCAACGCTTTCGCGCTTGGCAGTAAGGATGACCTCGCCATGGGCTTCTTGTGCGCGGTCAAGCCAAACGCTCATCGACCCAGCGAGCGCATCGAGCACACCGTCATTGGACGCGTATTTCGGAGCGGAGTGGAGCAACTTCAAGAAGCCTCTCCCCGCAGCAAAACCGATGAAAGAGCCCTCGCGGCAGGTTGCGCAAAGGGCGCCTTCAACTCGCGAGCACCGATTTTCGTGATCCCAGCGAACTTCATCGTTCGATCGTCCCTGATCGGCGGATCTTGCGCTGCAGCTGCATGACGCCGTAGAGCAGCGCCTCCGCAGTTGGAGGGCAGCCCGGAATGTAGATGTCGACCGGCACAATCCGGTCGCAGCCGCGCACAACGCTGTAGGAATAGTGGTAGTAGCCACCACCATTCGCGCAACTGCCCATCGAAATCACATATTTTGGGTCGGACATCTGATCATAGACCTTGCGCAAGGCCGGAGCCATTTTGTTACACAAGGTACCCGCAACGATCATTACATCTGACTGACGCGGAGATGCGCGTGGAGCGATGCCGAAACGCTCCATGTCATAACGCGGCATATTCACATGGATCATCTCAACCGCGCAGCACGCCAGGCCAAAGGTCATCCACCACAGCGAGCCGGTTCGGGCCCATTGGAACAGATCTTCGGTTGAAGTGACGAGAAAACCTTTGTCATTCACCTCGGTCTGTAGAGCGCGGAAGTAGTCCTCATCGGGCTGGCGCACCTCGCCCGCTTTCGCGGTCTCAAGCGCGCTGACATCAGGCAGACCTGTGGGAGGGGTGATGGTGGTGCTCATTCCCAGTCCAGAGCTCCCTTCTTCCACTCATAGGCAAGACCAACCGCAAGGATGAACAGGAAGGTCATCATCCCGATCCAACCCACCCAGCCCGTTTCACCAAGGCTCACCGCCCATGGGAACAGAAATGCGGCCTCGAGGTCAAAGATGATAAAGCTGATCGCGACGAGGTAGAACCGCACATCAAACTGCGCGCGCGCGTCTTCAAATGCAGGAAATCCGCATTCATATTCTGACAGTTTCTCAGCATCTGGATTGTGAGCTCCGGTAAGGCGCGACACGCCCATCGGGAGAAACACAAACAGAACCGAGAGACCGAACGCGACGACAATAAAGAGCAGTATCGGCAGATACTGGGCAAGATCGATCACGACTAATGTCCAAGCTGTTATCCCTACCTTTGCCTCTAGGCGGCTCTTACCCCTCACGCAAGGGTCAGACTCGACCATTCCAGCGCATAAATGTTGCAGAAAATCGAACTCAGGCTCGCAAGCGGCTCAATCAGGCCTTCACTGCTCCTTTTCTGGCAATTTCAGCCTGCGGATCACTGTTGCGATTGCCGGTTTGTCCGGAACGCTCTCTCCATACTCGTAACGGTCCCATTGGCCCGTGCCGACATAATAGAGATAGCCGCCTGCGATTGATCCACCCAAAGGCTCGGTCCATGCGCTGTGAGCCTGTTCCAACACGTTCAGATCGGTGATCCGGCCACCATCCTGGGACAATTGCAGAGCAATGATCCGCATGGGCGAGCTGCCGTTCTGAATGGCGATCAGCTGATCGCCGTAAAGCCACAAACCATCAATCCCGTCGACCAGAACCGGAACGTCGACTGGCATGCGGGTCACAGTCCCGCTATCGATCTCAACCATCGCAAGGCCATAACGATAGTCGCTGACATAGAGTGACGCGCCATCAGCGCTTACCGCCAGTCCCTGAGGGGAACGGAAAGTCGCAGGCGGGACCAGCTCTTCCATCTCAACGGCGCCCAACGGCTTGCGATAAATACCTCCGCCTTGGGGATCGCTTGCATAGACGGTTGAGTCCGGGCCTATCGCCACATCAGAAAGCGCCAGTGCACTTGCCGGTGCTGGCACAAGGATCGGGTTTTGAAAGTCTGTCCGCAAGCCCATCAGACCCACGAAACCGCGCTCTGCGTCCTGAGACCCGTCAATATTGGCAGAGGCCGCCCATCCCATCGAGTCGTCAGGCTCCCCAACGATACCGGATAAGTCATCCGCGCCTGGTATTGCGATGGAAGTCCATTCCTGCTCTCCTGCGAGAAAGATATGGATCGACTTGCCTGTGACCGAGCTAGCCACCAGCGTCCCAAACTCGTCACTCGCAAACAAACCTTCGACCAATCCAGCCTCAGCAGGGACTGTCTGATAAACCTCGCTCGCTTCAATGACCTCTGGCGAACGGACCAACAGAGACCGCGCAGTTTCTGCGTGTGGCTCTCCGATCAGGTCCAATATCGCTGACTGCGCGCGCTCGTTAAAGACGACGCCTAGCTCCTTAAGCTGTTGCAAGCTCTCCAGTGCGCCCTCGCTATTGCCAACATCGAGCTGCGACCTGAGAAGGCGAGCGCGGACGCTGCCGCTATTCGGAAAATCACGAGCCAACTGCTCAGCAAAGGCTAACAGCTCCTGCTCTCTTGAGACCGCCGAACCGTCAGCCGACTGCATAGGGATATAGGTTTGAGACGGCCAATCCGACCTTACTCCCTCCTCTTGCGCAAACACAAAGGATGGGAGGAGGAACAGGCAGGTCAGCGCCGTGACGATAGCGGGCTTGAGACTTAGCTTTGAGAGTCTCACTTCATTATCTGAGCAGCAGCCTTTTCGGTCGCCTTGCCGTAGGGAGGCTTGAAACCGCCCAGCTTGGCAACATCGATTTTCGGCTGATGATACACCGCGCGAGCGTGGCTGAATTCCTTGAACCCTTCAATCGCGTGGTAGCTGCCAATACCCGACGGGCCGACGCCTCCAAAGGGCAAATCCTCCATCGAAATGTGAAAGATCACGTCATTGGTTGTGACCCCGCCTGAGATCGTGCGCGTCAATACGCGTTCTTGCTCAGCTTTGTTCTCGCCAAAATAATAGAGGCCGAGGGGGCGGTCATGCTCGTTCACATAGTCCACCGCCTCATCAACGCCCTTGTAGGTTTTGACGGGCAGGACTGGGCCGAAGATCTCTTCTTGCATCGCGGTCATGTCTTCGTTGACATTCTTGAGGATAGTGAGCGGCATCTTGCGCTGGTTTGCGTTGCTGAAATCTTCGTTGCCAGGATTGACCTCGATCACTTCAGCGCCCTTCTCGCGCGCATCCTCGACCAAACCCTGAAGCCGTTCAAAGTGCCGGTCGGAAACAACCGAGGCGTAGTCGTCATTTTCCAACAGTGTCGGATACATGGCGCTCACACCATTGGCTACGCCTGCCACCGCTTCGTCCTGCTTGCTCTCAGGGACATACATGTAGTCAGGCGCGAGGCAGATCTGGCCGGCATTCATCATTTTGCCCATCGCAATCCGTTCGCCCGCTTTCGCAAAGTCGGCGCTTTCACCCATGATGACCGGCGATTTGCCACCCAGTTCGAGCGTCACCGGGACGAGATTCTCGGCGGCAGCCTGCATCACCCTGCGGCCCGTTGCGGTCGAGCCAGTGAAGACAAGGTGATCGAAGGGGAGCGATGAAAACGCGGCAGCAACCTCTGGCCCGCCTGTCACAACCGTCACTTCATCCGGAGTGAAGTACTCGGCAACCAGCTCCGCCATCAACAGACTGGTGCGCTCGGTAAATTCGCTCGGCTTGATCATCGCGCGATTGCCGGCGGCGAGCACTTGCATCAACGGTGAGAAAGCAAGGTTGACCGGAAAGTTCCATGGACTCAGAATGCCGATAACGCCCTTCGGTTCATATCGGACCTCTGCCTTGGCACCCAGAAGACCGAGCGGAAATTGAACTGGACGCCTCTCTGTCTTTGCCCACTTATCCATGTGCTTGAGCGCATGCTTGCCCGCACCGACTGTCGAAGCAATATCGGTGAGCAGCGACTGCTCCATCGCCCGGTTGCCGAAATCGGCGCTCATCGTCTTGCAGAAGTCTTCGCCATGGTCCTTCAGCAGCGCCATCGCCCGCTTGATGCGATCCTTACGCATGCTCATGCTTTCAGGCCGTGAGGCGGTGAATGCCGCGCGTTGAAGCTCAAGCAGTTTCTCAAGCTCGTCGCGTTTATCGTCGGCCATTATTTTCTCTCCGTTTCAATTTGCCATTGGTTCTTGCGCAAACTGAAGCTCCCCGCAAGCCCGGTCTTGAAATGGCACCTCCTAATACGAATTGCTGAGGCCCAAATGGGACCGCGCGCGTTGCCTTTGCCGCAATGCAGCACTAGATCATCGGCAAATACCATTCCGCCTTGGACAAAGGACCCCCGTGATGACTCAGTTTTCCGCCAATGACCCGATTGTGATCCTTTCATATGCCCGCACTCCCATGGGCGGTATGCAAGGCGCACTCTCCGATGTTTCCGCGACTGATCTCGGCGCGACAGCGGTCAAGGCAGCGGTCGAGCGGTCAGGAGTAGCAAGCGATCAGTTCGACCGCGCTTACATGGGATGCGTCCTGCCGGCAGGTCTTGGTCAAGCGCCAGCGCGTCAGGCTGTAATCAAGGCGGGCCTGCCGGAGAGCGTCCAAGCCACTACGGTGAACAAGGTCTGCGGCAGCGGCATGCAGACGGTGATCATGGGCGCAGAGGCGCTGGCGAGCGGCACGATCGACTATGTCGTTGCGGGCGGTATGGAGAGCATGACCAACGCGCCCTATCTGCTCAAAAAGCACCGTTCCGGCGCGCGGATCGGGCATGACACGACCTACGATCACATGTTCCTCGACGGGCTCGAAGATGCCTATGACGAAGGCCGCGCAATGGGCAGTTTCGCTCAGGCAACCGCCGACGAATACCAGCTCACGCGCGATGATATGGACGCCTACTCCATTGAGAGCCTGTCTCGTGCGAATGCCGCGATTGAAAGCGGAGCTTTTGCAGGAGAAGTTGTTCCAGTCACTTTCAGCACTCGCAAGGGCGATGTCACCGTCGATGTCGATGAGCAGCCGGGCAAAGGCCGCCCTGACAAGATCCCGCAGCTGCGTGCAGCCTTTGCCAAGGACGGGACCATCACCGCGGCCACTTCCAGCTCGATATCGGATGGGGCAGCAGCGGTTGTTCTCACCCGTGAGAGCGTTGCGAGCGAGAATGGGCAGGAGCCGGTTGCCAAAGTCGTCGCCATGGCAGCCCATGCCCGCGCGCCCAAGGACTTCACCGTTGCCCCGGTCGGCGCGATTGAGAAGGTGCTCGCCAATGCTGGTTGGAGCGTCGATGATGTCGATCTTTGGGAGGTGAACGAGGCGTTTGCCTGTGTCGCGATGTTCGCGATGCGCGACATCGGGATTGACCACGCCAAGATCAACATCAATGGCGGTGCGACCGCGCTCGGTCACCCTATTGGCGCCAGTGGTACGCGAATTCTCGTCACGTTGCTCAACGCGCTCAAGTCGCAGGGCAAGACCCGCGGTGTTGCCAGCCTTTGTATCGGCGGCGGTGAGGCTACCGCCGTGGCAGTGGAGCTGGTATAGACCTCCCCAACAGGAGGGAACTATGACATTTCGATTTGGAATGGCCGTGGCGGCGACATTGGCTCTGACTGCTTGCGCAGAAGGGACTGAACCAGCGCCAGCGGGCGACGTTGCTGACGAAATCGCGTCTCAAGAACCGGGTGGAATGCAACCAGGTCTGTACGCCGTTGGTGACGGCACACAGGTCTATTCGCGCACGCGGGTCTCTGACGATGGCACTTATGTCGATCTCAATGATGCGATGGAACCCGTCGCGAACGGCACATGGGAAGTGCGCGACGAGACGGTTTGTTTTGATCCAGAAGGCGATGGTGAAGACCAACAGGAAGCCTGCTGGACCAATGGGCCAGCAGATGCAGATGGCAGCTTCATGTCAACCAGCGTCGACGGAGAGCAAAGCTATCGCGTCACTCCGCTTGAGGAGTAGGCTCTAACCTTCGAGCTCGATCTCACCGACGCCCCATAGCCGGTCTATCGCGACCCAACCTATTCGGCCTTCAACGTCGAGCTCGCAGTGATCCTGCGTGCATTCATTGATCCGGCCGACCACGCCGGGCTGCGCGCGCCACTTGATCTCGGATGTGGCCGACGGTTCTGCGCGCAGGTCAGCAAGGCCGTCACCCATTATCATTCCGCCAAGCCGCGAAGTGGTCTGGCTGGCCGCGACCCAACCCAGCGTGCCTTCGTGGTCGCGCACATACAGCCAACCATCGCGCTGGCGGAGCACCACGACCGGTAGTCCTTCGCGCTTATAGACCCATTCAATCTTGTATTCACGGCTTGGGCCCACACGCATATTGACCTCGTCAAAGCGAAGCGTACGCCAATGCGGCATCTCGCTTGATTGAGCGGCGGCCATGTCGGATAAAAAGGCTCCACTCAAAGCAAGAACGGAACCGAAAAAAGCGAAGTGACGAAGAGCAACCATTCCCTTTCGATACCCGCCCTGCCCCATAGTCTTCAAGTACGAAGAGGCCGCTTGACCGATCTGGTCGATTGCCACTAGCGAACAAAGCCATGGCCGATACGCACACCCCTCCGCATCTCCCTTCTGGCAAACCACGCGTGGTTATCACGCGCCATTTGGCCCCGAGTGTTGAGGCACGAATGAGCGAGCTATACGAGGTTACCCTCAACCGAGCCGACGCTCCGATGAGCCGGGAAGAACTGATCGCGGCCATGAAGGAATGCGACGTTTTGGTCCCGACCGTGACTGACCGGATCGACGCCGAAATGATCGCAAGCGCGGGAGAGAACTTGCGGCTCATTGCTAATTTCGGTGCAGGGACAGAACATATCGATCTTGCGGCAGCGGCTGAACGAAAGATCCTCATCACGAACACTCCAGGCGTCTTCACCGACGACACAGCAGATCTCGCCATGGCAGGGATCATTGGCGTCCCACGCAGAATTCGCGAAGGCACGCAGTTGGTCCGTCGCGGAGAATGGACGGGATGGGCGCCCACTGGTCTGCTGGGGCGCAAGCTTGGTGACAAGACTCTCGGCATCCTTGGCATGGGCCGGATCGGGCAAGCGGTTGCCCATCGTGCCCGCGCCTTCGGACTTGAAGTCGTCTACTCCAACCGCCGCCGGCTGCCCGATGCGGTCGAAAAAATGCTCAGCGCGCGCTTTGTCGAAGATGTCGACACGCTGATGCGTGAGGCAGATATCCTCTCGATCCACTCGCCGCTCACCGATGAGACTCGCGGAATAATCAACGCTGAACGGATCGCGATGATGAAGCCAGGTTCGAGCATTGTGAACACAGCGCGCGCAGAGATCGTCGATCAAGAGGCAATGATTGCAGCGCTGCAGTCAGGCCAACTCGCAGGTGCAGGTCTGGACGTTTATCCGGACGAGCCAAACGTCGATCAGCGCCTGCTCGACCACCCCAATGTCATGACGCTTCCTCATATCGGCAGCGCCACCGTGGAAGGGCGCGAAGCCTCGGGCGAGAAAGTGATCGCCAACATTCGCTTCTGGGCAGATGGGCACAGACCGCCTGATCAGGTCCTGACGGCTTTGGTTAGAGGCTAAAGTTCCAACGCAAACAGCTTGTTGAATTCACCCGGCGTGTAGCCGGCAAAGGAACCGCAGGGTTTGAAGCCAAAGCTCTTATAAAGCGCCGTTGCCGGTTCGAACAATTCGCCCGATCCGGTTTCCAGCTTGACCTCGACAAAACCCAATTCGCGCGCGCGGTCAAGGAGATGGGTAAGCATCGCCTTGCCTGCGCCTGTTCCTCTTGCATCGGGATGGGCGCGCATCGATTTGATCTCGCCAAAACCCTTATGCTGACGAAGCGCTCCTATCGAGAGCAATTGGTCGCCATCCCAAGCGGCAAAGACCTCGATCTCCGGAACCTTTAGGCCTGAAAGATCGAGCACATGGCAAGTCCCCGGAGGCGAGAACTGGTCCATCTCGCCCGTATGCAATTCAAGCAGCGCCACGACTTCCGGTTCGGACAGGTCGGTGCGCCGGATCTGCATGCTTAGAGGTTCTCGTGCTGCGGCATGCCCAAAACGTGGAAACCTCCATCGACACGGATGTTCTCACCTGTTGTGCATGCTCCAGCATCCGAGCACAGATAGACCGCCGTGCCGCCCACCGCTTCCAGAGTCGCATTGGAACGCAAGGGCGCATTGGCGTCGGTGTGCTTGAAGGTCTTGCGCGCGCCTCCGATAGCGCTCCCAGCAAGCGTCTTCATCGGCCCCGGGCTGATCGCGTTCACGCGAATGCCCTCTGGCCCAAGATCGTTGGCGAGATAGCGGACTGCCGCCTCTAGGGCTGCCTTCGCGACCCCCATGACGTTGTAATTGGGCGTCACGCGGTTCGAGCCCATATAGCTCAACGTCAGGATCGTACCCCCGCCCTCAACCATCATTGGGTGCGCCCGGCGTGACACTTCGATGAGGCTATAGGCAGAGATATCCATCGAGTTCTTGAAATTGGCGCGCGAGGTATCAAGGATCCGCCCAGTCAATTCGGACTTGTCCGAATAAGCAATCGCATGGATCACAAAGTCGAGCGTACCCCACTTGGTTTGCAACGCATCGAAAGCCGCATCGAGCGAGGCGTCATCGGTAACGTCGACGTCAAGCATCGTGTCTGAGCCGACGCTGTGCGCCAGAGGTTCAAGGCGTTTGCCGAAGGCTTCGCCCTGATAGGTGAAGGCGAGCTCTGCGCCCGCATCAGCGCATGCTTTGGCAATGCCCCACGCGATTGAACGTTCATTCGCAACGCCCATAACGAGGCCGCGTTTTCCTTGCAAAGCGCCCATTTGTATCACCCTTGTCTGCGGCCTCTAGGCCTCAAATTCACCCGTGAAACTTAGATAGAAGCATCGATCCATTGGTGCCGCCAAAGCCGAAACTGTTGGTCATCACCGTGTCGAGACCAGCATTCTCAACCAATGTGGTCGCGATCTCTTCCGGCTTGAGCTCTGGATCGAGTGTCTCAACATTGATCGATGGAATGATGAAGTCGTTGTCGAGCGCGAGCAGGCAGTAAACCGCCTCCTGCGCGCCGGTTGCGCCCTGGCTGTGGCCAGTCATCGACTTTGTCGAGGAGACCGGAGGCGTGGAGCCATCGCCGAACACCCGGCGAACGGCTTCGATCTCTCCGACATCACCGACCGGGGTCGAGGTTCCGTGCGCATTGATATAGCTCACGCTTCGGTCCTCACTCAGCGTCTTGACCGCGCCGCGCATCGCGCGTTCGCCGCCCTCGCCCGACGGAGCAACCATGTCGGCGCCATCCGACGTGGCGCAGAAGCCTGTAACCTCAGCATAAATCTTCGCACCGCGAGCCTGCGCGTGCTCCATCGCTTCGAGCACAACTATTGCACCGCCGCCGCCGATCACAAAGCCATCGCGGTCAGCGTCAAACGCTCGGCTCGCGCGCTCGGGCGTTTCGTTATATTTGCTCGACATCGCGCCCATCGCGTCAAACAGGCAGGAGAGTGTCCAATCAAGCTCCTCACCGCCGCCGCCAAACATGACGTCCTGTTGGCCAAGCGCGATCTGCTGCGCGGCCATTCCAATGCAGTGAAGAGAGGTAGAACAGGCCGAAGTGATCGACATGTTCATGCCTTTGATCTGATAGGCTGTCGCAAGGTTCGCGCTGATGGTGGATGACATTGTCTTCGGCACAGCAAACGGTCCAATCCGCTTGGTCCCGCCAGTTTTCAGCACGGTCTGATGCGCCGCCAACATTGCCGAGGTCGAAGGGCCTCCAGAGCCTGCAATCACCCCGGTCATAGGATTGATTACGTCTTTCTCCTCGAGCCCCGCATCCGCGATCGCTTGCGCCATGGCGATATGGGCATAGGCAGCGCCCGGGCCCATGAAGCGTAGCGTACGTTTATCGACATGCTCCTTAACGTCGAGATCGACAGCGCCCGCGATCTGCGAGCGGAAGCCGTGCTCGGCCATGTCTTCGTTGTAGGTGATCCCCGATTTGCCTGCTTTCAATGAGGCAAGGACTTCACCTGCGTTGTTTCCGATTGAAGAGACGATCCCCAATCCTGTTACGACTACGCGACGCATATTGCTGCTATGCTCCTGTCAAAGTCACGCTTCGGCCGATCAGGCCTCAGACAAAGCGACTTTCATGTCTTTAACTTGATAGATGACTTCGCCGTCGGCTTCGACCCGACCGTCGGCCACGCCCATAGTCAGGCGGCGGGTTTGCACCGCTTTGGTGAAGTCGACAAAATATTTGAGCATCTTGCGATCGGGCCGCACCATTCCGGTCAGCTTCACTTCGCCAACGCCCAGGGCATAGCCGCGCCCTTTCCAACCCCTACATCCAAGGTTGAAGCCGGTGAGCTGCCACAGCCCGTCGAGGCCAAGGCAGCCAGGCATGATCGGATTGCCCGGGAAGTGGCAGTCGAAAAACCACAGGTCGGGCTTGATATCGAACTCAGCAACGATGTGGCCCTTACCGTGCTCGCCACCTTCGCTCGAAACATCGGTGATCCGGTCCATCATAAGCATCGGAGGCGCTGGAAGCTGTGCGTTGCCGGGGCCAAACAGCTCTCCGCGCGCGCATTTCAGCAAATCTTCGGTATCAAAACTTGTAGGGAAATCGCTCATCCCGTTCAGTGCTCCCGCCTGTTTTCTCGTAATTTCGGCAGCGCCTAGCACCCTGCACTAGAGGTGGGAAGAGCACATAGGCAGCAACGCCCAGCTTAGCCCTCTGATCCAATACTGGGGCAGGCTTTGATAGCGGAAGGTTCAGGCCGCTGACCCTTGCGTTCAAAGCGAGCAAGATAGCCTTTGAGATCAGGCCGCTCAATAAATTCGAGCAAGCGAAAGCCGGCCGCATCGAACTCGCAAAACAATTGCTTGGGCGGAATCCCGCGCACCCCGTCCAGCTCGTCGATATCGACAACGATCAGCTGTCCCCCTTGATTGAGCGCCGGCCACATCCGCCACAAAAACGCATAGGGCTCAGTCACTTCGCGATAGACATGAACGATGAAGATGCGATCGAAGCTATCAACGGGGAGTTGAGGGTCGTCGGACAAGCCAAGCTTGATCGAGATGTTTTCAAGCCGCTCACGCTCGACTCTTCGACCAAGCCGCTGGAGCGCTTCACGGTCGATATCCTGCGCAAGAACCCGACCATCTTCGCCAACACGGGTTGCAAGGCGAACTGTATAATAGCCCTCGCCCGCGCCAATATCTGCGACGGTCATGCCCTCTGCAATATTGGCAAGCTCCATCACCGCCTGCGCTTCGCCGCGTTCATCACGATCAATCTCTGTCGAGAACTCGTTGGAAAGAGTCTCTGCAACCGGACGATCGGGCAGCGGGAATGCCAGCGCAGTTTCAGGCCGATCCGAGCTTGGTTCAAGCGCGTCACAAGCACTCAAAACCGCTAACCCAACGAAGGGCAAGACTATGCGCAACGTAATCATCGAAACAGCAGCGCCAGCATTATTCAACGTCCTCTACATCAACGGCCTCGCCCGTCACGCGCTGCGCGAGCGCGGCGGAGATGTAACCGTCGATCTCCCCATCAAGCACCTTGTCGGGCGAGCTTGAGGTGAATCCGGTACGAAGGTCTTTGACCATCTGATAGGGCTGCAAGACGTAAGAACGGATCTGGTGCCCCCACCCAATCTCGCTCTTCTCCTGATACTCGCCAGAGGCCTCTGCCTCGCGGATCGCCATTTCGCGCTCGAACAAACGCGCCTTAAGCATGTTCATCGCGGTCGCGCGGTTCTTGTGCTGGCTTCGATCATTCTGGCTTGCGACAACGATACCCGTGGGCTGGTGGGTAATACGCACCGCGGAATCGGTCGTGTTGACGTGCTGCCCCCCAGCGCCGCTGGCGCGGTAAGTGTCGATCTTGAGGTCGGCGGGATTGATCTCAATATCGATGTCGTCATCAATCACCGGATAGACCCACACGCTTGAAAAGCTCGTATGGCGCTTCGCAGCACTGTCATAGGGGCTGATGCGGACGAGACGGTGTACCCCGCTCTCTGTCTTGGCATAACCGTAGGCGTTATCGCCCTTCATCAGCAGAGTGGCGGACTTGATACCAGCCTGATCGCCCGCCTGATATTCAACTGTCTCAACCTTGAAACCGCGCCGTTCGGCCCAGCGTGAATACATGCGGAAGAGCATTTCTGCCCAGTCCTGACTCTCCGTCCCGCCCGCACCCGCATGGATTTCGAGATAGGTATCGTTGGCGTCCGCTTCTCCTGAAAGCAGCGCTTGGACCTTGTCAGCATCGGCTCTGTCGGCAAGCTTTTCGAGGCTGGCGAGCCCATCATTGACGATGCTCTCCTCGCCTTCCGCTTCGCCCATCTCGATAAACTCAATCGCGTCGCTCATCTCTGACGAGATCTGGTTCACAGTCTCAACCGCGCTTTCGAGCTGCTTGTGTTCGCGGCTGATCTTTTGCGCTTCCTTAGGATCGTCCCAAAGATTGGGGTCTTGGACGCGCGCGCTCAATTCATCGAGGCGCCGCAAAGCGCGCTCCCAATCGAGCGATTGTCGCACCAGATCAAGCGCGGCTTCGATCCGGTCAATATGGGCTTGGGCCTCGGCCCGCATAGAAATTCCTTCGGATGGGTCTTCTCGCCATTGCGCTTAACGCGAGGGCGGCAATTGTAAAGCAAGTGGCGGGTGATCGATTGCGCGCGCTAATCCGACAACGCCCGGACAGCCGCAAGCGTCTCGCTCACATGACCTCGAAAATCGCTATTCGAATAGACCAAAGCGATCCGGCCATCAGATGCGATGACGTAGGATGTTCGGCTTGAAAGGCCAGAATTGCCCAGCGCAACATCGTAAGCCGCGATCAGCTCTTCCCCAGCAACGCCGACAGGGAACGCATCGCGGCACTCTTCACGGCTAAAGCGTTTGAGCGTCTCAATATCGTCGTTCGACATGCCGATAACAGTTGCGCCAAGCTCTTTGAACTCGGGCATCGCCTCAGCAAAGGCGTTGGCCTCCAGCGTGCAGCCCTGAGTGAATGCCTTGGGATAAAAATAGAGCACAACGGGACCTTGGCGCAGCGCGATGTTGAGCGAAAAGCCCATTTCGCGGCCCGCCATTGCCGCTGCAGTCGTAAAGCGCGGGGCTTCAGCTCCCACAGGCAATTCTGCCGACGCAGGCGTAGCAAAACACATTGCAAGAGCGGCAGGGACGAAGAATTTCAGGTTGAAGCGCATTAGTAAATTCCTCCCTGCTCTTCCGCGAAGTTCTCAACCTCTCCCTCTCGACGGATGAAGACATCGCCTTCGCGACCCGCTCGGATAAGCGCGAGAATCTCGTCACGTTTAGCGGCAATTTCGTCTTGCCGGGTAGAACGATCGGGTTCGCTATTGGGCTTGAAGGCCTCCCATATTATGTCTGCGCGCGGGGTGCCATCGGGCCAACCATCGAGCACACGCTTGCCCGTACGACGATCGACACGAACCATGCGGATGCCATCAGGAGCAACCGGAGGAAGCGCGGACCAGCGATCCTTTGAACTCTCGATCAGATCTTTGATGATTGGCGCGGCGATCGTTCCGCCATAGGCCCAACCACCCATATCGCGGGGTGTGTCAAAACCAACATAAGCGCCCGCGATCAACCGCTGCGTGCCGCCTACAAACCACACATCCTTCGGACCCGACGTGGTTCCAGTTTTGCCGAACAGCGGCAGACCAAGACCACTCAGCACTGTAGCCGTCCCGCGCGAAACGACGCCTTCGAGCATATGCATCGTCTGGAAGGCCGTGCGCGGGTCCATCGCTTCGCGCCCCTTGATACCAAAACGCGGCATTGGGGCGCCGTCATATTCGGCCATGTTGCAGCCTTCGCAGGTGCGCGTGTCTGCGCGCCAGATGACCTTGCCATAACGGTCCTGGACATAGTCAATCACCGTCGGGTCGTTGATCCGCCCATGATTGGCAAGCGCGGCATAGGCGGAGACCATCTTTGCGACCGTGGTTTCTTCTGATCCAAGGGCCGTCGCTGCATAAGGGTCAGGGTCCTCGCTGATGCCGAGCGTCTCAATCGTGTTGACCACATTGTCCATTCCGGCCTGCATGCCGATTTGGACCGTCATAATGTTCTGTGACTGTTCGAGCCCATAACGCATCGGGAACTGGCCTGGCGTGCCTCCGCGAATGCACTTCTCACCCAGATTTCGCCCCTGATAGTAACAATAGCGCGTGTTATCGATCCGGGTCGAAGGTGTCATGCCCTGATCAAGTCCCGTCGAATAGATAAAGGGTTTGATCGTTGAGCCTGGTTGTCGTTCTGCCTGAGTTGCCCGGTTAAAATCGGAGAGACGGTGGTCAAAGCCGCCTTGCATTGCGAGCACACGACCTGATTGCGCGTCTTGCACAACCACTCCGCCTTGCGCCTCTGGAATTGTGGCCACTGCAAAGCCGCCGCCTTCGCTGTTCGGCTTCACTGCAATCACATCCCCGGCTTTGAGCGCGCGCGGAAGGTTGGAGAGAGGGGCCTCGTCACCGTTGGTAAAGCCGATTGTTGCAGAGGAACCATTGCGTGCAGTGACGACGCCAATGCGCCAGTCCTCATAGCTGATCGACAAGAAGGAGCTTGCAAGTTGGCTCGCCCAATTGTCTTCGCCCACGTCAATCGTCGCGATCGGACCCGCCCACCTACGAGCTCCATGGTAGCGCACCAATCCACGCCGAAGCGAGTCGCGCGCCGCATCTTGGAGCTCGACATCAAGCGAGGTGCGAACCCAAAGGCCACCTGCATAAACGCTGTTTTCGCCGTCCTCAGAAGTCTCGCCAAAATCAGCGATCAGCTGGCGGCGCACTTCTTCAAGAAAGTACCCTGCATCCGCACTTCGCTCACTACGCTGGGTAACAAGACCCAGCGGCATGGCAGTAGCACGATCGCGCTCCGCCTCACTGATGAAGCCGTTCTCTTCCATCTGGTCGAGCACAAAGTCGCGCCGCTCCATCGCGGCCTCTTCCTGACCGCGTCGGCCATAACGTTCGGGTGCCTTTGGGAGGATCGCGAGGAACGCAACCTCGTGCAGCTCCAGGTCCCCCACGTCCTTGTCAAAATAGGCACGTGCTGCTGCCTGAACGCCAAAAGAGCGGCGCCCAAGGGGTATTTCGTTGAGATAGAGCTCAAGGATCTCCTCCTTGCTCAGCACGCCTTCGATGCGGCTCGCAAGGATCATCTCCTTAAGCTTGCGAGTGACCGAATATTCATCGCCAAGCAAAAGGATTTTAGCGAGCTGCTGGGTTATAGTGGAGCCGCCCACCGCGCGCTCTCCGGAACCGTATTTGGTGGCATAGTCCCAAACGGCATTCGCGGTGCCAGTTACGTCCACGCCGCCATGGCTGAAAAAGGTCTTGTCCTCTGCAGAAAGATACGCCTCAATCAGCGGGTCAGGGAAATCTTCAAACTGCAACTGGACCCGGCGTTCCCGCGCGTAGGAATGGACGATTTCTCCATCGATCCCGCGCACCACAGTCGGCAACGGCGTCTGATATTCGGCAAGGCTTTCGGCTTCAGGAAGATCACTTGCCAGCCAAATCCACATGCCGATCCAAGCCACTGCGCCAAGGATCAATCCGAAAGCCCCGATCTTGAACAGCCAGCTGTTGCGCCACTTGCCGACAAACCATGCGAGCGCAGCTCCAGTATCGCGCGACAAGCGATAACGGACATAATCGATGAAAGGCAGAGCCTGTGGTTCGGTGGCAGTCATTACAATGGTGCTTTTAATTGGGATCTGTGGGGATTTCCAGCGCCTGCTTTGCGTTTCGGGCTAAGTTTGCGAACGGCGAGCAAAATAGACGCGGATTGCCTGTGCGAGCACCTCGGCATAGGCATCGCGACCTTCTTCGGTGACCAGCTTGGCCAGATCTTCATCATTGGTCACAAAGCCGCTTTCAAACAGCACGCCGGGCACATCAGGGGCGCGCAACACCGCAAGCGCAGCTGAACGGCGCGTTTCGGGGTGAAAGTCGATCAGCCCTTGTCCTTCGCGCGCAATGAGGGAGGAAAACTCGCTCGCATCCTCCTGAGTGCGCTGTTGGGAAAGTCCGACCAGGATATCGCTTACTTCATCCGATTGGTCAGCTATCGAGATGCCGTTCAACCGGTCAGCAGCATTCTCCCGCTCAGCAAAACGAGCTGCCGCTTCGCTCGAAGCCTCGTTGGAGAGCGTGTAAATGCTCGCGCCTGACACTTCGCTCAACTCGCCAGCACTGTCTGCATGTATCGAGAGAAATAAGTCGGCCTCCAATTGTCGCGCAATTTCAGGGCGATAGGCAAGCGGGACAAGCACATCATCAGAACGAGTGAGCGCCACTCTGAACCGTCCGTCAGCAAGCAGCTTATCACGCACGGCTTCGGTTAGGGCGAAGACGATATCTTTCTCGTAGACCTCACTTCCATCCGGCAGGCGTTTTACCGCGCCTGGGTCGCGCCCACCGTGGCCTGCATCGAGCACAATGAGAGGACGAGCTTCATCATCCGGACCAAGAATGTCGGGGAGCTCAAGCGGCTCTACTTCAACCGGCGGAGGATCAAGCAGAAAGCGCTGCACATAGTCGCGGCCCCATTCGGGGACCGGTATTTGAAAGCCTATCAGTTTCGCTCCACCCAAAATCAAGGTTGGCACACCGATAATCAGCAAGAGGAGCACGCGCACGCTCATGACACGCATGACTTAGAATGTTGCATCCCCAATGCGCAATAGAGTTGCGGCGCGTAACCCACGGTGCTAGCGTTATTATCCGAAACAAAAGCAGTCGTAGGAATGACTTGCGTCGCTGCGAAAAGGTTTCATTCACACAGGCGGCCTGCTCCCTCTCACAAGGTCAGCGCCCCGCCTCGCAACAGGTTGATGCAGTGACGAGACGCTTCTCCTCGCAAGGATTTACCCACCGCCGCACAGGCGCTGGGCCTTTCGCGAGTCGTAGCGCGGAAACTCTCCGCAATTTCGCCGCAGCAGACACGAACACCGCGCTCGCCCCGAAACGCGAGGCCAGCGCAGTTACTAAGACCGGTCCAAAGTTCGCCCATGCGCGACTTGGGGTCGACAACTCACACAAATTACGCCCCTCCCGCCGCAAATCTGCGCGGAGCATAGGCGTTTGGAGAAGATTACATGGCAACGCGCATGCTTATCGATGCGCGCCACTCGGAAGAGACCCGGGTGGCGGTGCTCAAAGGCAACCGGATTGAGGAATTTGATTTCGAATCTGCTGAACACAAGCAGATCAAAGGAAATATCTATCTAGCCAAGGTCACGCGGGTCGAGCCCTCGTTGCAAGCGGCTTTCGTGGATTTCGGAGGCAATCGCCACGGCTTTCTAGCCTTCAGTGAAATTCACCCGGACTACTACCAGATCCCGCAGGAAGACCGCGAACGCTTGCTCGCCGAAGAAGCGGAAGCAGCAGAAGAAGAAGCGCGTCTGCGGGCTGAGGAAGAGGAAGAAGGCATCTCTCCCGGCGAAGAGTACGACGCCGAGGACGAAAGCGCCGAACAACTGGCCGAAGACCTCGCCGAAGATGGGTTGGAGGAAATCGACACGTCGGAAAAGGACAAAGTCGCAACCATCGAAGACGGCGCGTCTGATGATGACGGTGAAGACGACAACGACGACGACGAAGAAGAAGCCGAAGAGGAGGAGGAAGCTTCATCAGAAGATGCCTCAGACGACGACGGCGAGAAAAAGCCCCGCCGTGGTCGTCGTGGCCGAGGTCGCCGCCGCCAAGGCAAGAAAGGCCAGCAAAAGGGTCGCTCACGCGCCAAGGAGGTCGACGAAGTTCGGGCCAAGCGCATGGCCTTGCGTCGCCGCTACAAGATCCAAGACGTCATCCAACGCCGTCAGGTTCTGCTCGTTCAGGTCGTAAAGGAAGAACGCGGCAACAAGGGCGCAGCGCTGACCAGCTATCTCAGCCTCGCCGGTCGTTACACTGTCCTGATGCCCAACAGCTCACATGGCGGCGGCATTAGCCGCAAAATCAATTCTTCGAGCGATCGGAAGCGACTGAAGCAGGTCGTCGCCGATCTCTCGCTTCCCAAAACGATGGGCCTAATCGTCCGCACCGCTGGCATCAGCCGCACCAAGACAGAGATCAAACGCGATTTCGACTACCTTGCGCGGCTTTGGGACGACATCCGCCAGACCACCCTTGCCTCCCAAGCGCCGGCCCTGATCCATTCGGATAGCGACCTGATCAAGCGCGCGATACGCGATATCTACAATCGCGAGATTGAGGAAGTCGTCGTCGAAGGCGAGGAAGGCTACAAATCGGCCAAGGCCTTCATGAAGATGCTGATGCCCAGCCATGCGCGCCGGGTGAAAGCCTATTCAGACCCCGTCCCGCTGTTTCAGCGCTATGGAGCGGAAGATCAGCTCAGAGCGATGTACGATCCGATGGTGCAGCTGAAATCGGGCGGATATTTGATCATCAACCCGACCGAGGCTCTGGTTTCGATCGACATCAACTCGGGCCGCTCGACCAAGGAACACGGGATCGAGCAGACCGCTCTGCACACCAATCTCGAAGCGGCGCGCGAAATTGCACGCCAATTGCGCCTGCGTGACATGGCGGGCCTTGTTGTGATCGACTTCATCGACATGGAGTACAATTCCAACGTCCGCAAAGTCGAAAAGGCGATGAAGGAAGCGCTCAAGAACGACCGAGCTCGGATCCAGGTCGGCCGTATTTCTGGCTTTGGCTTAATGGAAATGAGCCGCCAGCGTCTGCGCACTGGCGTGCTTGAAGCGACCACCCGCCCCTGCCCGCACTGCGATGGCACCGGCCTGGTGCGCACGGCCTCTTCCGCAGGTCTCTCAGCTCTGCGATTGATCGAAGACGAAGCAGCCAAGGGCAAAGGCACCAAGATCAAGCTTGCAGCCAGCACCGAAGCGGCCTTCTACCTTCTCAACGAAAAGCGCGATGAGCTGGTTGAGATCGAACAGCGTTACGGTGTCTCTGTCGAAGTCTCTCCGGAAGGTGAGGACGAAGGTGCCAAGATGAATGTTGCGAGCGCCGGTCCGCGCCCGACCGAAGCGCCCAAATTCGAACCGATCATCGATGATGACGAGGATGATGAGGACATCCCCGAAGAGGACTTTGGCGAAGACGAGGACGACGCTCCAAAAAAGAAAAAGCGCCGTCGCCGTCGTGGAGGCCGTGGTCGGAACAAAAAACGTCAGGAAGATGGCGCGCAGGACGACACTGAGACCAAGGAAGCTACAGACGAAGATTCTGATAGCGACAGCGAAGCGTCGGACGAGACCGCTGCGGACGCCGAGGATGGCGACGAGAAGCCCAAACGTCGTCGCCGCCGCGGAGGACGCGGACGTCGCCGCAAGAAAGACGGAGCCGAAGAGGCTTCAGACGAGGGCTCAGCTCCTGAGGCCGACTCCGAAGAAGGTGCCGCTGAAGAGACGCCTACCGGGGAGCCAGAAAAGGCTGCGGTCGAAGAAGCGCCAACTGAGAAGAAGCCTGCCGAGAAGCCCAAGCGCAAGCGCGCGCCTCGGAAGAAGAAGGCCGAGGATGCACCTGCCGAAGATGCGGAGGCGCCGGCTGCAGAGGAAGCCCCCTCTGAGGAAAAGCCTGCTAAGGAAAAGCCCAAGCGTAAACGCGCGCCTCGCAAAAAGAAGGCCGAAGCGGCAACAAATGATGAGGCCAAAGCCGAACCGGAAGCTGTAGAAGCCGAGGTCAAAGCTGACGCAACTCCGGCGGCGCAGGTAGCCCCCGACAGCGATACGTCAGATAGCTCAGACGGTGGCAAGAAACGCGGCGGTTGGTGGCAACGCACCTTCGGGGAATAAGCAGAACCGAAAGTTCGGCAGTCAAACCCCTCGAGGACAGATAAAAAGGGCCGGAAGAGTTCGCTCTCCCGGCCCTTTTCCTTTTCTATAGCTTTGCGTCACTCACCGACTTTACGAGCCACGCCCCATTCCATCCAACCGGCAAACTTTGGAGCACCCGGCGTGTAACCCTCGCCCACTGGCTCAACCTCGAACCCCGACGCGCGCACCGCAGAGGTAATCGGGCGGGTCAGATGGCATCCACCTGCCATTGGTTTCCAAATCGGCTCGATCCTGTCCTGCCACCTCGCAACGCTTTCATCAGGTGCGCGGCCATGTTCGAGAAACAATGCCTTTCCGCCGGGTCGTAGGATACGTCGCAATTCGCTCAGCACACGTTGAGGGTCCTGCACTGAGCACAAGGTGAAAGTGCAAACACAACTGTCAAAGCTTTCATCCTCGAAGGGAATCTCCTCGCCGATCCCGGCTCGAAGATCAGCGTGCAAGCCCAGAGACTGCGCATTCTGCCGAGCGGTCTGAAGCAGACCCTCATGAGGGTCAATCCCGGAATAAGAGGTCACCGCATCGGCGTTGTAGAATTCCTGATTAATCCCGCCACCGCAGCCCAATTCAAAGACATCGCCCTTGGCCTCTGGAACCACAGCTGCGCGACGCTTCATAACCTGGCCCTGACTGCAGGCGAAGGTGATCAATTTCGGCATAATGGTGCGTTCGTACCAGCTCTTAATACCCATTTTGAGCCCTCCTCAGCACGCCAAGGGCATGCGCCAATAAATCACACGACCTGCGCTTCACCTTTCACCGATTCACGATCGGCACAAAGCAGATCAATCGCAAGCTCGATCTTGCGCCCAATGCGCGCAATATCATTTCGGAAGCGCGCTCTGAGCAGCTCGTCATCGAGACCCACCAGATCCGAAATCTGACCCGCGCTGAGCGAGAGACGATAGGTAGGATGCCAGCCTTGGTCTCCACGCAGGCAGCGCACGGGCTGACCAACGTGGCATATCTGCCGCGCCACAAGCTTGACCGCAGGATCCTCAAACCGATCCGACAAATCGCGATAGAGCATCCGGTAGATCGCTCGCGCATCGTCAAAGTCAATCCGTCGATCGCCAAGGAAAGAGGGCTTTAGCGCGATCACGAACAAGCTTTGGCGGTCCAGTGGGTGCAGCGGTTCAAACTCCAGATCGCCCGACGCAGGGCTTTCCAAAAGTTCGAACGGCAGGTCATCAGGAAGAGCTCGCAATTCTGCAGCAAAGGCGGAAATCACGCGCTCGAGCTGATCAGAGGAGTGGGCAAGCAAACGCTCCAGCTCAAACAACCCCGCTTCGAGCCGCAGCAACATGCCAAAATTGGCTTGATGATCGAGGGTCTTTCGCGCTTTCCAATGGCCCGGCATCTCAGCTTTCGTGAAGAAATGTGCAAGGCCAGCAGGTAGAGAGGTCGCGTTAGCCATGCGCTCCGCAATCACCTTGGGGAAGATCGCAACAGCGCTGAACGGAGGCCCGCCAATGAACTTCGAGCCAGTTACCAGGACGGTTGCACCAATTTCGAGATAGCGCCGGAGGCAGTCCGGCGAAATGCGGCCTTGGCATGCATCGACCACAATATCGAGCTCGCACCCATACTCGCCGGCGAGCGCGTTAAGAACATCCCATTCAGGTAACACAATGCCGGTTTTGCTCCGATGGACGACGTGCAACAGCGGGCGTTCGCCATGTGCAATGGAAGTCGCAATGGCATGCCTGATCTGTTCAGCATGGAGCGCTGGGTCGCTTACCGAGCCGTCAACTTGGCGCATGGGCACTGTCTCAACGCGAATATTGTCGGGCTCAAATCCGGGTAGCGGGTCGCCCTTTTCAACCTCGCGACCAAGTGCCGTGCGTGGAGCGAAATATCGGCCTGCTTGCGAATGCTGGCACCCGCTCCCGACCTCATCCACTTCGACCACGATGTTACACACCTTGGCAGAGGCCTCTAATGCGCAAGCCAGCGCTATGTATTCAAGGTCAGTGCCCGAGGGCCCAAAAGCGAGGTCGGTGCCTTCAGCAAGGCCATAGACTTTCCAGATACGGGCTGCCGCGCGAGTGAGGTATGCTTCGTAAACATCCGCTGCATTGCGATCCTCTACGGCCACCTCGCCGCGGATCTGATCGTGGAGCGAATTGACATAGCCATAGGCTGCCGCACCGATAAAGCTGGCGGTTGAGGATGAATATCCCAGCGTCCGCATCGGTTCAGGCGCGCAGCCATAGGAGTTTAACCCGCTGCGTTCGTCGAGCGTGATGCGATCATCACCGCCAAGGCTCATCAATTCGCAGGTGTTTAGCAAAAGCTCATCTCTGGGTGTGTCAGGGATCATAATGCGCGCCAGGGAGTTGTAAGGGGACGCTGAGCAGACAGGGTTAATCCTTGTACGTCAGCGCCCGGCTTCTATAACGCGTCTATCTGCGAAGGCAAAGCGCGCCTGGCAGCTGACCAGCTTGGTCAACATCTTCATCTGGGTTGTGTTTCTATGCGTCGAACTGCCTTTCAGCCCGCAATGCGCAGCAGACTGAAGCAAGAGGACAAGGCCCGGCTTAAGGTCCTCTTCATCGCCAAACACGCCATGTCGGACGGTTCGCGTGACGAAGAAGATGGCGATCATGCGGTCTATCATTGCCATGTGCGCGATACGCTTCGCGGACTCGGGCTCGATCTCGAGATTGCGAACAGTGCCGCGGCGCTTCATGACAAGCCCAGGGTGGATTTCGTCTTCTCGCTGCTCAATCGCGCAGGCTACTTCAATTCGGAGATGGCGATCCCACTCCTATGTGAGCAGCACCGCCTGGCTTATCTTGGAGCGAGCCCAATCCAGCGCGGCCTTGCCGACGACAAGCACCTGATGAAGCGGGCTGCGCGGTCGCGTGGGGTCAAAACGGCTGACTGGGTGGTGATCCGGCGGCACCAACCGCTAGAGCTACCCGCAGGGTTCCCTCAGTCTGATTTGATCGTCAAACCCAATGCTTCGTCTGCCTCATGGGGCATTCGTCATGTGCATTCGGTCGAGGAATTGTGGGATGCAGTTCGCTATCTTCATGATCAGGGTCACGATGCGATCATCGAGCCGTTTATGGAGGGGATCGACATAGAGCTGCCTGTCATCGCAGGCCCGCAACCGCAATTTCTTCCGTTGATGCGCTTCGACCATGACCCTCAAGCGATCCGATATTACGAGGAAAAACGCGGCCTGGCTGAAAGCGCAGCAAAGCTGGTTCAGGAACTTGACCAGGACGTCATTGACCGCGCGCAGGAAATGAGCGCGCCACTGGTCGCAGAGCTGTTTCCCTTCGACTATGGCCGCTTTGAAATGCGCTATAACGAAGCGACCGGCGAGATTTCCTTCCTTGAGGTCAACATACAGTGCAATATCTGGGAACCGCGCGTGCTCGGCAGCTCGGCTCGGCTCGCCGGACTATCCTATCCAGACCTGCTAGAGACGATCATTGCCCACTCAATGCTGCGTCAGGGCGTGGTTGATGCGATCGAAACCGAAGAGACAGAGCCGCTCGAGATCGCAGCCGTCTAACAGGGCAAGTCGACCTCGTTATGCTGGCAATTCTGTGCCCGCATAGTCAAAGACCTTCCCGCTTTGGTCGGGTCCCAAAGTTCCTAGAACATTGAGCAGCAATTCCGCCGCTTGCGCAGGCTCCGTCAGTTGGCCTTCGGGCAAGCCTTTCTGAAACGGTTTTGAAAGTAAGCTGTCGACGGTGCCGGGGTGCAGTCCAGCAACGACACAATCCTTGTGCGTCCGCGCCATTTCGAGCGCAAAGTTCTTGAGCAGCATGTTGAGCGCGGCTTTCGATGCGCGATACGAATGCCAACCGCCCAGCCTATTGTCCGAAATCGAGCCGACGCGAGCCGAAAGCGCTGCAAAAACGCTTGGCTCCGCCCGTGGAAGCAGTTGGAGCATGTGTTTAGCAATGATCGCTGGTCCAACCGTATTCAAAGCGAGCACCTCTGCCATTACGCCTGAATCAAGCCGCTTGTAAGTCCGCTCAGGCCCACTGCCGTGCTCCAGCGTAAGTACCCCGCTTGCAACAATAACCCATTGTGGTGGATCGCTTCGCATTGTCCGCGCGGCATCCGCAATCGTGCTTTCATCAGTCAAATCAAAAGCAAATGGGACAATTGCCGGGCTTGGCTTCTCTACCCATACACCCTTGCGTGAGCCGGCATAGACCCGCTCACAGCCGCGTGAGATAAGCCCTTGGCAAAGCGCCTGACCGATCGCACCGCTCGCGCCAAAAACGGCCGCACGACGCGGTGTTGCGGGTCCTGGTTTCAAAGAAACATCCATAGCTGCCTTCCCGAACGCTCAGAGCTTCGGGAATATCCCGGCTTTCCACAGAACTTGCGCCTCTCGCAACGCAGGCCGCGACACTCTCAACCACTGCCGCCTTGCCTCACTGCGTGCAGGCGCTAAGTAGTGATGGGGCAACTAGGGATCTGTAAGAACACAATGGCTACCTTCACTCTACCGAAGAACTCCAAGATCAAAAGTGATGGCAAAATCCACAAGGCCGAAGGGGCCAAGCGGGTCAAGTCGTTCAAGATCTATCGCTACGATCCCGACAGCGGGAAAAATCCGCGCTATGACAAATTCGAGATCGACCTCGACGAATGCGGTCCGATGGTTCTCGACGCTCTGTTCAAGATCAAGAACGAGATCGACCCAACGCTGACTTTTCGCCGGTCCTGCCGCGAGGGGATCTGTGGTTCGTGCTCGATGAACCTCAATGGCAAGAACGGCCTTGCTTGCACGACCGCGATCGAGGACCTCAAGGGTGAGATCCGCATCACTCCGCTGCCGCATATGGACGTGATCAAGGACCTGGTGCCCGACTTCACCCATTTCTACGCGCAGTACGCCTCGATCCGCCCATGGCTGCAAACAGTAAGCCCGACGCCGAGCGGAAAGGAACGGCTGCAATCGCCTGAACAACGCGAGAAGCTCAACGGCCTTTACGAGTGCATCCTTTGCGCGTGTTGTTCGACATCATGTCCTTCCTATTGGTGGAACTCGGACAAGTTTCTTGGTCCAGCGATCCTTTTGCAGGCCTATCGCTGGCTTGCTGATAGCCGCGACGAAATGACCGGGGAGCGCTTGAATGAGTTGGAAGATCCCTTCCGCCTCTATCGCTGCCACACGATTATGAATTGCGCGAATGTCTGTCCCAAAGGCCTCAGCCCGGCCAAAGCCATCGCTGAAACCAAGAAGATGATGGCGGAGCGCGCCATTTGAGCGATGGCGGCAAGGCACCTACCCCGGATGGCGTGCCAAAGGGGTTGGGCGAAGATGTGTTCGAGCACGGCCCAGATCCGGAAAATCCGGGTTGGCGGCACTGGAACCTGAAGGACGACACTCTCTTCAACACCGCGGTGATGGGCAAGCTCATCACCCGGGTGGATGGCGATGGCAGAGCGCGATTGCGCATGTTTCCCGAGCGCAAGCATGAAAATCTTCAAGGCATCATTCACGGTGCTGTCACGCTCGCACTGATCGATATTTCGATGTTCACGACGATGCATACGATCGGGTCTGGTAATGCAGGCCCATCGGTCACGCTGGAGCTCTCCACCCACTTTGTCGGCGGGGGCGATCCAACCAGACCATTGGACGCGCTCAATGAGATCGTACGTGAGACGGGCAAGCTTGTCTTCGTTCGTGGTCAGGTCGTACAGGATGACGATGTGGTCGCGAGCTATTCGGGCATCGTACGCAAGATGATACCCCGCGCTCCTGCCACAAAATGACCCATATGCTTGCCCGCTACGAACAACTCGTTGCCAGCGGGGAGCTGCGCGAGGATGCGGACCAAAGACAGGCAGCCAAACGCCTCGATGCTCTGCAAAAGGAGATTGCGGCGGAACAGCCCGGCGGATTGCTTTCACAATTGTTCGGCAAAAAGAAATCACGCCCCCAAGGGATCTATATGTGGGGCGGTGTTGGACGCGGCAAATCGATGCTGATGGACCTGTTCCACGACACTTTGCCTTTGACTGCAAAACGCCGGGTCCATTTTCACGCTTTCATGCAGGAAGTGCACGAAGAAATGCGGCTGGCTCGCAAGCGCGTTGAGGGCGACCCAATTCCTCCCGTCGCAGCGAAGCTAGCCGAAGGTGTGCGTGTGCTCGCCTTTGATGAGATGGTGGTCAACAACTCGGCTGATGCGATGATCATGAGCCGCCTCTTCACGCAGCTGATCTGCAAGCAAGACGTCACCGTGGTCACGACGTCCAACCGACCCCCGCAGGATCTCTACAAAGACGGGCTCAACCGCGAGCACTTCCTTCCCTTTATCGGTCTGATTGAAGGCGAACTTGATGTGCTCAGCCTCAATGGACCGACCGACTACAGGCTCGATCGGATTGGGGACATGGCTGTGTGGCAT
Source organism: Pseudomonadota bacterium (assembly GCA_039039885.1). GTDB lineage: Bacteria > Pseudomonadota > Alphaproteobacteria > Sphingomonadales > Sphingomonadaceae > Erythrobacter. Next base: position 307,189 of record JBCCPG010000001.1, read on the forward strand.
ACTCCGCTAGGGCAGGCAGCGACCGACAAGGTGCGTGAACTGTTCTTCCGGCTGACTGATTTTGCTCCTGAAGATGCCGCCAATGTCCCAAGCGCAGAGCTCGCGATAGGGGCCAAACGCAGCATGCATGTCCCCAAGTCTCTGAAAGGCGTAGGGGTTTTCAGTTTCAAGCGGCTGTGTGGAGAAGCACGCGGAGCGCCGGACTACCTCGCAGTTGCACGCGCCTATCACACGGTAATTATCGTTGGCATCCCGCAGATGGGACCAGATATGCGCAATGAAGCGGCGCGGTTTGTGACTCTAATCGACGCTCTCTACGAGCACCGGGTCAAACTGTTTGTCACCGCCGCGGTTATGCCAGATGCGCTTTATCAGGCAGGCGATGGCAGTTTTGAATTTGAACGCACCGCGAGCAGGCTCAATGAAATGCAGTCAGACGAGTATATGGCGCTAGGCCACGGAGCCGAGTTGCGTGAGGATTAGGCAGGGATCAAGCCGCAGCTGCGGCAGCAGCCGCGCCGATCCTATCAGCCAAGCGTGCCTGAGCCGCGACTAACCGGCTCATGACTTTCAAGTCATTCTCGCTGAGTTGAAGCGCTGTATCAGCCCACATTTCGGTAATCTCATTGAGCTCTGACAATTCGACAGGATTGACCTTTTTGGACGCCCTGCGGGCTCCGACCAGGCCCGCATGACGGCGTTCGGCCTTGCGGATGAACTCACGAACCGCGCCCACACCATCGCCTGGTTCAGCCAAAGCGTGGACGATGCCGAGCTCGTACATCTGCTCCGCCGTGTACGTCTCGTTCGATATAATGATCCGGTCAGCCATCGCTGAGCCAAGTTTCCGGGTCAGCAATGCATGCGCGCCCATGCCCGGATAGAGACCAAACATGACCTCTGGCAGGCCGAAGGTCGCACCTTTCTCTGCAATGATGTAATCGAACGATAGCAGCGCTTCGAAGCCGCCACCAAGTGCGCTGCCTTGGACCAAGCCAATCGTCAGCATTGGAATATCAAGCGTCCGGATATTACGGTCAAGGATCGCACAGCAGCGGTGCCCATATTCGACAAGGCCCTCACGATTACGCTCGCGAATAAGGCGCTGGAACAGCTCCAAGTCGCCGCCAAAGCAGAAAACGTCTGCTGCACGGCTGCCCAAAACCAGGTAGCGCAAAGGCACCTTGTTGGGCCCGAAACCCTTGACGATTTGTTTTTGCCATTGCTCAAAATCAAGGAGCATTGCGGGAGTAAAGCTTGGCCGTCCGACCGGGTTCATATAGGTCCACAAGGTCGCAGAACGATCCTCATAAAGGACATCTAGCTCTTTGAGAGAAAATAGTTTTTCGGGAATTGAAGCATGAAGAGCACTCTCTGAAACCAGCTCTTCGCTGCCAGTCCATGGAACCGCTTTATTGCCGCTACCGTCCATGCCCTTTTACTCCATTCCGACCCTGACGCACCAGACAATTTTGGGCGCTTAATCCGGTGTTCCCCACCTGTTTTAACGGGACTTTAACCTACCGCTCGGGAAGGAAGCAAACAATTAATTGCACGAATACGACGAGCTGAGTCCCAATTCGGATCACCTCGATCCAAAACAGGTAATACTATCACATAACTTGCAGTTAAATTAGGCTGACCTGCGTCTGTCTACTTAGCAGGTGGGCTCAAATGCTGATCCCTAGCCTTTTGCAAGACAGGTCAAGCATGAGCAGCTGCCACAATTCGCGCGAGTGGTCGCTTCGCCCAGCGATGTGGTTTTCAGCCAATTCGGACACCCGTTTCGCGGAAAACCACCCCGTCTGCCCGACCACGTCACTGGAGGCGATAGTCCTCACCTCGTTGCTCAAGGGTCCACGCAACCAATTGGCAATCGGAGTCACGAAACCCTGTTTGGGTCGATAGAGAATGTCAGGGGGCAGATAACGCTCCATGCATTTCTTTAGGAGGTATTTGCCTGTTGTGCCCCGCACCCTCATCGGCTCGGGCAAGCGTGCCGCAAACTCGACCAAGCGGTGATCAAGCAAAGGCTCGCGGGCTTCGAGGCTCACTGCCATGCTCGTCCGGTCAACCTTGGTCAGGATATCACCGGGCAGCCAGAATTTAAGATCGGCATATTGCGCCCGGTCCAGCCCGCTCTGCGCCGGGGCTCCGCGCATCAGCGCGATCAGTTCGTCTTCACCGCGAAACCCGCCAAGCGCGCTCTTGAAGCTGTCCGAGTAAAGCCACGCGCGGGCCTCAGACGTCACAACCGACAGGCCGCGCGCGTAGCCCGCTTCTCCCGTTTCAGCGAGCGCGAGCAGTGTGGCTTTTGCCCTTAGTGGACGCGGGGCCCAATCGGCTTTCGGCCAAATGCGTCCAAGCGGCCCGAAGAGGTTTTGGCGCAGGCGCGCCGGTATCACGCTGCGAAGCCGCTCTTCATTGTGATGAAACACCTGTCGGCGATATCCCGCAAAGGCCTCATCCGCGCCGTCGCCCGATAGCGCGACGGTCACCTTTTCGCGCGCAAGCTGGCATACGCGCCACGTCGGCAAAGCAGATGCATCAGCAAAGGGCTCATCGAACATCGCTGCGATCTTGTCGATTGCACCGAAGTCATCTTTATCGACTGTTCGTGCCTCATGAACGGTGCCGAATTTTGCCGCCACTTGCTGGGCGTAGTTGGTCTCATCGAGCTCAGCGACATCAAAGCCGATCGAACAGGTGCGCACAGGGTCAGCGCTCGCTTCGCTCATCAAGGCTACAACGCTCGAGGAGTCCACGCCGCCTGACAGGAAAGCGCCAAGCGGAACATCGGAGACCATTCGGCTCTGCACCGCATCGCGCATCAAATGGACAAGCTGCGCTGACAGATCTGCCTCTTTGCCGGTCTCACGCGCCTCGAAGGAGATATCCCACCAACTTCGCTGAGCTGGCACTGGTTTGCCATGCTCAAGCAGCAGGAAATGTCCCGCCTGGAGTTTTGTTACTCCGGAGAGGATTGAATGCGTGTCAGGGACATAGCCCCAAGTCAGATACGCATCGAGCGCATGCGGATCGAGCCGCCGTCGCAATTGAGGGTGCGCTAAGAGGCCCTTGAGCTCTGACGCAAACGCCATGCTGCCGTCTGGCAGATGGGTCATGAACAGCGGCTTCACCCCGAACCGATCACGGGCGAGGAGCAACTGCCTTTTGTCGAGATCGTAGAGCGCAAAGGCGAACATGCCATGGAGCTTTTCAAGGCAATCGATTCCCCAGCGCTGCCATGCAGCAAGGATCACCTCGGTGTCGCCATTGGTCGCAAAGCGCGCCCCACCCTGCTCCAATTCTCGGCGCAGCTCGCGAAAGTTGTAGATTTCACCGTTGAAGACAATGACCGCGCGCCCATCAACCGAGTGCATTGGCTGTGGCGAGCCTTCGAGGTCGATGATCGAGAGGCGACGGTGGCCCAGTCCAACCCCCGGCGCTGTCCACACTCCCGATCCATCAGGACCGCGATGCACCTGCGCCTCGCACATACGTTCAATCCGGCGCGGATCGACCGGCTTGGGCGTTTGGGCATGAAAGATTCCGGCGATCCCGCACATATTGGCCTGAGCGGTTAGCCCAATGCAGAGCCAGCGACAATCGCACTCAGAGTCCCAGCGGCGATGGCGAGCAACGCCACACCAGCAATCATGACCACCGGACTTACGAACCCACCTTCCAGCTGACGCGTAAGTTTGAACCCCGCAACGTCATCGCTGGTCCAGCCAAAATCCTCAGGCTCAAGCTCGAAGAAGCGCCACGCAGCCGTCAGGATCAGTCCGACCACCAAGGCAAAGAAAATCCAGCCATAGAAAATATGGTCGAAACCGGCGGCGAACTCGACCCCCTGGCTCTGAGCGATATAGATTGTTCCCCATGCACGAATGCCGTTGGCGATGATCGGCACAATGATTGAGGCAGCCATGAAGGCTATGCGCCGAGACCAGCTTTCGAACCGCGTGAAGCAAACGAGCACCGCCAATGTGACCATCGCTATCAGGAAGCGCACACCGGAACAGGCCTCTGCGACGATGAACAGTCCCACAGGCGTATCGATATAGATCCCATCGACCACAGCCGGAATGTCGCTCCAATGGGTCAGCGCAATCGCAATCTCAGCGGTGATGGCTTGCAGCGGTGGGATGATCTCATCGCCAAACGGGACGAGGAATACACCGTAGGCAAGTGGCAAAGCTAGGACCAGCGACGCGCGCGGCCCTATCATCGCGATGACAACACCTTGCAGCGCCCCAACAGCGCCGGCATGGGCAATCAGATTGATACCCGTCGCCCTTCCCCACAGCCAAAGCGCGAGCCCAGCGCCAACGATCGCCAGCCCAGGAAGCCATGCTTTGGGCTCGACCCGCACCAGCTCGCTTGCTTTCAGATAGGTCAGCCAGGCGATGATGAACGGGACGAGCAGAATATGAGTGTAAGTGTCGATGTTCCACCATTGGTGCAGCATCTCGCCCCACTCCCGCGACGTCATTGCGATGACGAAAGCCCACGCAAGCGCAATCGCCCCAAGCGCCCTCTTCCAGACCGCAGAGATACGGCCAAGCATGGGAGCTGCCGCCGCCGAGTTGGGTGCGGTGTCAGGCTGCATTGCGATCGCCTTCCCGACTTCCCCGAACCAGCGTCTCTAACGGAGCGAGCATGGCGTCCCAACCATGATGATCGAGCACGAACTGGCGGGCAGAGGCTCCTAAGGCCTTTGCACGGGACTGATCTTCGATCACCGGAGCAATCTTCTCAACCATCTGCCTCGCATCGGCCTTGGCCAACAACCATTGCTTGCCGTCATGCGCAGCGATACCTGTGGCCGCTTGAGGTGTGACCACCACAGGCCGCGCCATCGCCATCGCCTCTAGCACCTTGTTTTGCACTCCGCGGGCGATCTGAAGCGGTGCAATCACGCAGGTCGCGCTGGCTAGAAATGGCCGAACATCTGGCACTTCGCCCCAAATGGTGAGGCCAGGGGTTCCCTCGAGCGCAAGCAACGGCTTGGTCGGAGCTCGTCCGACGATATGGAATTCCGCTTGCGCAAATCGCTCACGTGCAACCGGAAGGAAGTGCTCGGCGGCCCACAGAGCTGCTGCCTCATTTGGTGGATAGTCCATTTGCCCTGTGAAGACGAAGTGTGGACCGTTCCGTAAGGATATGTCTTCCTGAACCTCGGCTTTGGACGGGTCGAAGACATGCGCATCAATACCGTTCCCGACCACGTGAATGGAGGCCATCGACGGGAACTGGAGGCGGGAGCGAAACAAATCAGCTTCGTGATCGCTGATCAAGATGGTCGCATCGGCCCTGCGCGCAAGCCGTTCTTCTTCTAGGGCCAGCAAACGCCCCTCGCGCTCATTGAGCCACACCCTGTCGCCGGCTTCGGCATAATTCTGAAATTTGGCGCTATCGACATCGCAAAGGTCGATTACGAGGCGCCCTGCGAACCCTTCTGGCACATACTGGCCCATCTGGCCTGAGAACACGACGACAGTTTCGATATCGCGGCTTGCGATCGTGTCGCGCACCCATTTGGCAAATTTGGGCGACTGAAAGGCGGTAAGGCTGACCGGCTTGCCTGACAGGACAGCTTCCGCACCCGCCAAGACCAACGGTTTGGAGCGCCTTACAACCAAATGCGTCGAAGAAAGGCTTGCCAGTTCATCAAGGTCGGCTTGTTGCTCGTTGCCCTCTGAAAAGCACCCGACATGCACCGGAGCGATCCCTGCCAGCTTGCGCAACAAATTCGCGCTGCGGATCGTGTCACCGCGGTTGGGAGGGAACGGGACGCGGTGTGCTAGGAAGAGGATATCGCCCATCGCTCGCACCTCTAGACCAGGTCACGCGCGATGATCGGACCAATGGCATTGGCGATCGGCAGAGGCAGCTTCTTCCACAATGCAATCTTGCGCGCATAGGAAGCGCTAGTGGGATCAACATTGCGCGGTGGTGCTCCTGGCTCGGTCCAGGCGGCGTAGCTGAGCGGTTGAGGCTCAAACCCCCAGTTCTTCTTGAACCTGTAAGGCCCGCTCCCCGTCTTGGAGCGGCCAAAGTCAAAGCGCTCCATCCCTTGCCGGCGCGCATGCAGCATCAGCTCGTAATACATCAACTCGTTCGCGCGCGCGCCGCGCGCCGCAAATGTGCCTCCGCCCCAGAACGGCATCACAGCGCTGTCATGGTAAAAGGAGAGGACGCTCGAGATTGGCTTTCCATCCGCGAGCACCGTCAGAATGTCGCTGCTCTCTGGAAATGCCGCGAGCATGTGCTCGAACAACCGCTTGGGAAAGACCGGCGTACCAAGGTTCCGGACGCTTTCGGAATAGACCCCATAATGCGCCGCGAGATCGGATGCATCGCGCCCAATACGCACCTCAAGCCCCATTTTGAGCCCCTTGCGCACTTCAGCGCGAGATTTGCGCGGGATGGCGAGCAATTCGGCTTCGTCATCCTCAGCCAAGGCGCGCTCGAACCCGCAGTGCTTGTCAGCAACTTCCCGCCATCCATCAGGCACCGGCCCACCACGCAATTCGGCATTGGAGAAGCCATTGACTTGTGCGTGATGTGTAGCAGCTTCGCCGAGAGCGTTTGCATCGTTCTCGCTCTCAGCAAGAATGCCCCCGCCGACCGCAAAGCCGCTCGAAACAAGCGCATTGCCGAACAGTCGCGAACGAACTTCGGTGATCGGAAGCCATCCTGTGATCGCGCCCAATCGTTCGCTTACCAGTCCTGTCGCTTTATGACCGGTCGCTTTGGCGACTGCGAACAGCCATTGCGGGCGATGAAACAGGCTTCCGCCCTGGTCTTTGGCAAACGCTTCGATCCGTCGGGCGGTCGCGGTGTCGGCAAGATCCGCCTCGGAGACCTTCGTGCTGATGGCAACCGGCGCGTTCATGCCGAGGCCCTTGCATCTTCAAGCTCAGCGCCAAGATCGACGGCCTTATGAAATTCGCGATTGGCAAGCTCGTCCATACGGCCCCAATGAAATTCATGGACCAAGTCGCGCAGCTTGCCCGCCATCTTATCGAGATTGGTGTAGTGGCGAAGCTTTGAACGGATCGAGGCATCCGGCACACGCGGCTGCTTGGCATCGATCTCCCAAGGGTGGAAATAGAACACCGCCGGGCGCCGATCCCGCCGGTTCACCTGCCTGATCGCCCAACGCGAGAAGGCATAAGGCAGAACGCGGAAGAACCCCCCTCCCCCGGCTGCCACACGGCGACCACCCAACATTGCGGTGGTCACTGGAATTTCGATCAGGTCCGAGTCGTCCAGAGGGAAGAAGGAAAAGCGTGGAGCTTCGCGCCAACCGTAATGGTCGTGCGTTACCGGAGCGACGCTGGAGGAATAGGCGTAGCCTTGCGCAGCAAGCTCCTCAAACGCCCAATGTGTGCGCGCATCGATCGAAAAACTCGGCGCGCGGTACCCGGTGACACGCTGGCCAGAGCAATCTTCGAGGATGGTGCGCGCAATGCGGATATCCTCGCCAAAGCTCTTTCGATCAAAATTGAACACGCGGGCGTGATCATAGCCGTGGCTGGCGATTTCGTGTCCAGCATCGGCAATCCGACGGATCATGGCCGGATGGCGCTTTGCCACCCAGCCCAAGGTGAAGAATGTCGCGCTCACCTCAGCCTCACCAAAAAGGTCGAGGATGCGCGCAACATTGTCCTCGACCCGCATCGAGATGCGGTCCCAGTCACCGCGTGCGATGACATCTTCGAAGGCGCCGACCTGGAACCAATCTTCAACGTCTACCGAAAGCCCGTTGAGGATCCTGGTATCTGGGCGCGTGTCCGGTTGTGGGAACGGGCTTTGCGCATTCATCTGATCAAGCCGCCTCGCGCGATGGATCGTCCTCAAGCCATTCGATCAGCATCGTGAGGACATGGCGCAGTGAGTGCTCTTGTTCTTCAAGCCGTGCTTCAATCCGCCCAAGCGCGTCGTTTAGATCGGGATTGTCCGCGACGAGCTCTTCAACAGGATCTGCCCGCGCTGCTTGAAGTTCGCCAATCGCTGACTCAAGCTGCGCCGTGCGTGCGTCGCGCTCGGCGAGCAGAGCAGCCACTTCAGCCGCTGGGACACCATCAGGTGGCACCACTTCGGTCACAGGAGCAGTCGCTGCCGGAAACGGATCCGCAATCGTCTCCACGCTCACAGGGACGACATCTTCGCCCATTCCCCGCGTCTGGTCTGCGTTCATCTCGGCCATCACCGCCTCGAGCATGGCAGGAGTAAGCGTATCCTGCTCTTCAATGGCTCCGAGCAAGAGCAGGCGGTTCATCACCTGGTTGACCCGGCGAGGAATACCCGCGGTTGCATCATAAAGCGCGTCGAGCAAGTCGTCCTCAAGCAAGGGGCGCTCGTCCCATCCAACTCGCTTCAATCGGTGCTGAATATAGGCTTCGACCTCGTCTTCATCGAGCGGTTCGAGATGGTGCGACGCGATGATCCGTTGGCGCAATTGGTCGAGGTCAGCGTGGTTCGCCAGCGTCCGACGAAATTCGGGCTGACCCAGGAGCAGGCTCTGCAATAATGGATGCGAGCCGAGCTGGAAGTTCGACAACATCCTGAGCTCTTCCAACGCCGTGAAATCAAGATTCTGGCACTCATCGACGACCAACAGGCAGCGACGGCCTTCCCGCGCCTCTTCCTGCAAAAAGCGTTCGATCGCACCAAGAGCGCTGGCCTTGTCGTGTCCCTCTACCGGCACACCAAAAGCCTGCGCCACAACGTGGATCAGTTCCTCTCCATCGAGCGCGCTGGTGACGACCTGAGCGACGGTGAGAAACTCAGGATCGATCCGCTCCATCAGATGCGCGACCAGAGTAGACTTGCCTGCACCGATCTCACCGGTGATGACAATGAAGCCTTCACCCTGATTGAGGCCGTAACTCAAATAGCTGAGCGCCTTCTTATGCGTCGCACTCTCGAAATAGAACTGCGGATCAGGCGTGAGCTGAAAGGGTCGCCCGCTAAAGCCGTAATATTGATCGTACATCGGGTTAAGCTCCCTTGGATCCCTTAAAAGTCGTAACGCAGGCCGAGCAGCGCGCTGGCGGTGGCAAAGTCTTCGTCGCTGAATTCGCTGTCGAGATAATCGACAGCGACCGCAGCGCGAGCGGTCAGTCGGTCGGTGATGTTCTGGTTGTACGCAGCGGACGCGCCGATCGCGGTGAGATCGCCATTGGCATTCGCTGCGTCGAACCAGTTGATATAGGCGTTGGTCTGGAGGCTGGCATTGCGGCCAATCTCTCGCGTCAAACCACCGGTGATGTAATAGGTCTCGTCGGTCACGCCATCGAGCGCTTCGAGAGCAGTCCCAGGTGCGGCGATGAAGGTGCGGCGATCATATCCTGCGCCAAGAGCCGCCGTGAGCCTGCCGACCTGACGCTGATAACTTGCATTGATCCCGCGTCCGCGAAACGCTGCCGAGCGGATAGAACCGAGCGCATTGATCAAGCCTGATCCTTCTCCGCCCGATACAAGCCCGCCAAAATCACCCGTTACCGGGTTGCGGAAGGCGTCAAAATCGCTCGAAAGGTTGGCGAGAGAATTGTTGAGTGTGCCGCCAAACCCGCTCACCCCGTCATAAGCTGAGATTGAAAGCGCAGAGCGGCTGCTCGGGACATAGGTGAAGGTGCCGTAATAGGTCGTGGAATCGTAGCGCTCACCCACACGTGCCTCCAGCGAGGTGCGCGAGCTTGGCCGCCACAGAACACCAACATCCCACAACAGCCCGTCAACATCGAAGGCGAGGATACGCGGCGAGGAGCTGTCGGTGATCAACCGGCCATCACTGCCGAACACGGGATTGCCGTCGGCATCGCGCAGCGCGTCGCGGCTCGACACCTCGACATCTTCATAACCGACCCCGCCAACCAGCGCGAGGCTGGGAGAAACTGGGATCGTCACATCTCCGCGCACAAAGACGTCACGCACGCGCTGGTCGAGGTTTGAAATGTCTTCCTGAAATCCGCCAGCGGTCACAGCAAAGCCGACAGGAAGCACCGTACCGGGACGCCAGCCTGCAGTGATCTGTCCGTTATAGGTGACGCTGTCGTCGAACACATCGACCGGGTTGCCATCCGCATCAACAACCGCATCGTTCAGCTCGAACCTGTTGTAACCAACCCGCGCCACGCCAGCGATATCAACCGCGCCCACACGTTCGGTCAGTGATGGACCGGCATAAAGGCTGTAGATTTGGCTGGTGGCATCCTCGCTCACAAGTGGATTGGCCGAGACCGCTCCGCCCCCATCGACCCTGGTTCGACTTGCAAGCGCCCCGCCTTCGAGAGTTAGCGTTTGCGGGACGATCCCAAGATAACCGCGCGCGACACCGCTGATCGTGTCGCTGTCGAGCGCATCGCCGTAACCGATGTTACGCTCATACCGGACCGAAACCGATGCCCCGCTATTGCGCCCCTGTGCATTGAGATCGACGCCTGCTGCCACCTGCGTGAAAGTCAGCACGTCATCGCCAGGCGAAAGCTCAGCGGTGACGATCTGGCTGACTTCGATATAGGGTTGAACGCTCACGGCACGTCGCTCATCGCCCTGCTGCGCTTGCGCGGAAACAGGCGTGACGAAAGCGAAACTTGCGCCGCAGATCATCACAGCTTTTTGGAGGAAACGCATGGTCATTCCACCTCACCGCCATAGCCGTAATCGCCAAAGCGGCGGCCCGACGGACTGAATTGCGTTGCATTCAATAAAAGCTTGATGTCTCCGCAGGCCGACAAAAGCTGGCGCGCGTCTTCCAAGGCAGCGCGGCTGGTTTCATCAGCGCGCACCACCAGCAAAGCTTGACCGACATGGGCCGCAAGTTCCGCGGCAGGAGACGCAGCCAGCGCAGGCGGCGTGTCAAAGATGATGTAGCGATTGGGCGCTGCGCGGGTGAGACGGTCGAAGACCTCCCCAGTTCGCGCGCTCGTCAACAGCTCCGCATCGCGCGCACTGCTTGACCCTGCTTGCATGACGAACAGGCCCTCAATGTCAGTGGGAGAGACGAGCTTCTCTGCGCGCAATGATTTGTCGGCGAGCGCGTCCATCAGTCCAGCGGCAGGCTCAAGTCCAAGCTGCCGGGTTATCGACGGGTTCAGGACATCTGCATCGATCAGAATGACTTCCACATCCCGCTCGGCTGCTAGAGCGATCGCAAGGTTGGTCGCGCAATAGGTCTTGCCTTCGCCGGGATGCGGAGAGCAAACGAGGATGCGGCGCGCTTCATCGTCCTGCGACGCGGCACGGGCATCTGCGAGCAGTTCACGCTTAACAATGCGGAACTCTTCCAGCAGACCGGTGACCGGAGCCTCAGGCACGATCATTCCGGCCTCTTTCAAAAGCTCGCGGTCGATCGCGACTGGCGGACCTGACAGCTCTACTGGGCGCTGTAGAACCGGCAGCTGCTCTTGCGAAGCGGTTTGGCCAACGATGCGCTCGGCAGGTTGAGACTGCGCCGGAGGTTCGCTCTGAGCCGAGGCATAGCTTGTAGCCTGTGCAGGGTCCGCTTCAGGTTTTTGCGGCGACGCCTTCGCCTTTGGCAGGTTGGCGGGAACCTTTGCAGGACCAAGCTTGTCCAACCCAAAGGTGGCATCGGCGCGCTCAAGTATTGAAGAGCTCTTGGGATCGATCTTGCTCTGCTCGGTCATCTTTCTGCCCTCCTCACGCAATCGTTCCGACCGAGACGATCTCGATCACGAGAAGAATGGCGAGCACCGCCACAAGACCAGCGCAAGCGCCGGCAAATTGCTTAAGCCGCTTGGTGCGCAGCTCTCTGGCTGCGTCTGACAGGGTCAGCGAGATCGAGCCGATCACTGGCAGTCCCATCGATTTTTCAAGGCGCTGCGACGTGGTGAAGCTCGAGCGCAGTTGGCTCAGCGCGTAAGCGACGCCAGCTCCTGCACCGAGGCCGACAAACAGCACTCCAATCAACAGCAGCGGCCGGTTAGGTGCTGCTGGTGCCTGTGGCACAACTGGTGGATCAACAAGTTGGAAACGCAGCGGACCGGTTTCGTCGATGACGTCGCCTTGGGTCCGCAGCTTCTCTCGATTCTCCAAAAGCCCTTCATAGGTCTCGCGCAGCACATCGTATTCGCGGCTTATCCGGTTGGCCTCAGCCGCGACTGCCGGCTCACTGGCCTGACTTGCGGCAAGAGAAGTGAGTGTCGACTGAAGCGCGGCGCGGCGCGCCTGCAGCGACCCGATCGCTGCTTCTCGGTCCGCCCGCAGTGCAAGGAGCGAGGAATAGGCAGGGTTCGGGGTGCCTGACGTAGTGTTCGGCCCCAGCGCTTGCACCTGCCGTGTGAGGATTTCCACCTGGCGGCTCGTCGACACTACATCAGGGTGCTGATCGGTGAGGCCACGCGCGCGCAGTTCAGCCAGGGTGGATTGCGCTTGGGCCAGCGCCGCTTCAGGGCCCACAGCCCCAGGCCCGCCGATGATGGTGCGCGGAGTGTTGGAAATCTGGCTGGTGAGCGCCGCAAGGGAGCTTTGCGCCGCAGCCAGATCAGCCTCGACATCGCGCAGTTCGGTGCGCGCCTGCTGGACGCGGGTCGAAAGCGCCTGCGACCCGCCGATCAGATCAGGATATTGCGCTTCGAAGGCAAGCCGGCGCTCCTCGACAGCTTCGAGCTCAACAAGCCGTTCTTCGATCTGTTCGTTGATGTCCGCCACCGCGCTTGTGACTTGTGCGCGGCCGCCAGCAATGTGCTGTTCCCGAAAGAGATCGAGCAGTTTTTGAACTACATTGCGCGCGAGCACTGCGTTGTCGTAATCGCTCAGCCCGCGCTCGCCCACTTCAGCGGTGATCGAGAACAGATTGTCCTCTTCGCTCTGAACTGAAACGTTCTCAGCCAAATTGGCGATGGCGGTGTTCATGGCGCTTTGGCCATCCACTCCTTCGCCCAACTTGGTGGCGGTGATCACCTTGCGCAGGTTTTCGGTGCCCAACAGCGTCTGACGAACTTCTCGGATTTCGTCTTCGCCATTGGTCCGAACGTCGAGCGTGTCGGACAGGACATCGCGCGTATCGACAAAGATACGAGCCTTCGCCTCGTAGGAATTCGGGATCATGGCGACCACCAGCCATCCGAGCAGGCAAACGCCCCAAGCGACGGCGAGCGCCAACCATCGGCGATGCCACACCGAATAGAGCGCTGTGCGCAGCTCGTCGAAAATCTCGTTCATCCTCCCGCGCGAGCCCCCTTAGAACCGGCTTTCAGGAATGATGATCGTGTCACCGGGGCGCAGCATGACATTGGCCGAGCTATCGCCGCGCTTGAGCAAGTCTGAAAGACGCAGGCGGTATTCGTTCTGCTCACCAGTTTCGCGGTTGATGCGCAGCAGTTTGGCGCGGTTGCCCGCCGCAAACTCGCTCAAGCCGCCAACAGCGATCATCGCGTCCAACACGGTCATGTTCGCACGATATGGGAGCGAAGCAGGTTGCTCGGTCGAACCGACAACGCGGATCTGCTGATCAAACGTCGAATTGAACTCGTTGACGATGACAGAGACGATCGGTTGCTCGATATATTGAACAAGCTCGTCACGGATATCTTCCTGGAGCTGGGTCGCGGTCTTGCCCACTGCGGGCATGTCACGCACCAGTGGAATGGTGATCCGTCCGTCGGGGCGGACCTGGATTTTCTCTGCGCTCAATTCGGGATTGCGCCAGACATGGATCGTAATCTCATCAAGCGGGCCGATAATGTACTCCTCAGTCGGAGCAGTCTGTTCAGCGGTATAGCTGGCAGAAGGTAGCTCAGGGCCACCAGCGCCGCAGGCCGCCAAGGCGACAGTTGCAGCGACAAGCCCGGAAGTGCGGGCAAAGGCTAGGGAAATCGGCATCGACACGTATCCTCAAGGTCAGCAATTGCATCGCGATTTCGGGCCGGCAGGGGTGGCAGGAGCGACCTGCGCGCCGGACCGATCGCGAGTGACCGGAACTTTCTCGCCGATAATGGTGAACATATTGTTAGGAATATGCCCTGAAATGGGGCCCCATCCCGTTTCGGGACAGCGCCTTAGCAGGTTCTAAACGAGCATCTCGGCAGCGGGTCCGTGACCTAGAAACTGCGAGGGACTTGCGGTTGCCCCATAGGCCCCTGCGCAAAAGACCGCGACGATGTCACCGACGTCAGCACGCGGCATTGCGGCCGCATCAGCCAATCGGTCGAGCGGCGTGCACAAGCAGCCCACTACGTTAACCACATCGTCTGCCTCGGCTGTGTAGCGAGACGCTATCGCCACGGGATAGTTTCGCCGAACAACGGTGCCGAAATTGCCCGAAGCAGCCAGTTGGTGATGGAGGCCGCCATCGGTGACGAGATATGTCACGCCGTGACTGACTTTGCGGTCGATCACGCGGCAGAGATAGACCCCGGCCTCTCCGACGAGATATCGCCCCAGCTCCAAGCACAATTCGGTGTCCCGAAGGCCAGCAGGCAGATCCGCCACATGCTCGCCGAGAGCTGACCCAACATGCGCAAGGTCGAGCGGCTCGTCGCCTGGGAAATAGGGTATTCCAAAGCCCCCACCCATATTGAGCTTAGGCAATCGAGCGCCGATCTCCTCGGAGAGTTTAACTGCTAAATTCAGGACATTACCCTGTGTTTCTACAATGGCCTCTGAACTGAGCGCCTGACTGCCAGTGAAGATGTGGAGCCCCCGCCACTCGGCCCCTTCCCCAATGATCGAGCGCGCAAGATTTGGGACCCGCTCGGCATCAACGCCAAATTGCTTCGCACCCCCGCCCATCTTCATGCCCGAGCCTTTCAGCTCAAAATCGGGATTCACGCGGATCGCGATGCGAGGACCCTTGCCGATACGTTGCCCAATCGCAAGCGAGCGCTCGGCTTCGCCTTCGGATTCGCAGTTGAGCGTCACACCCGCACCAATCGCTGCTTCAAGCTCATCATCACGCTTGCCGGGGCCTGCAAAACTCACTCGGGCCGGGTCAATGCCTGCCGCCTCGACCATGGCGAGCTCGCCCGAAGAGGCGATATCAAAGCCATCCACCAAAGGCACCATATGTGCGATCACATCGGGATGTGGGTTTGCCTTTACCGCGAAGTTGAGCCCAATCCGGTTAGGAAGCGCCATGCGCAATTCGGCGACCCGCTCGTCCAGCACCGCGCGAGAATAAACGAAGAGCGGCGTCCGGCCTGCAGCCTCGATCAGATCAGTGACCGTTCGCCCACCAATGGCAAGCTGACCGTCGAGCGTGCCGTAGCCGTCCGGAATAGGGCCAAGCGCCTTCACCTTCATTGCCCGCCCTCCCCGGCAAGCTCGCGGTAGAGCGCGGTGCGATCAATCTTGCCGTTCGGATTGAGAGGCATGGCTTCTCGCCAATGGATCATTTGGGGCTGCATGAAGTTGGGCAGTTCCTTGCGTAGTAGCTTTGAGAGCATGGCTTGCTCGCTCTCAACCATAGTCCCTCGAACCACGAGATGCACGGCATGGCCTAATCGTTCGTCGGGGATACCCAGCGCAACCGCCTCGGCAACAAAGTCGCTAACAATGGCGGCGTCTTCAATCTCTTGCGGGCTGATCCTGTTGCCAGCGCTCTTGATCATCGCATCACGCCGACCGACGAAATAGAGCAGGCCATTGCCCTCGCGGATCACGCGGTCGCCAGACCAAACCGCGGTTCCGCCATATTCGGAACTCTCGGGAGCGGGTTTGAACCGCTCCGCAGTGCGCTCTTCGTCCTGCCAATAGCCTTGCGCCACCAAAGGCCCGCAATGGACCAGCTCTCCCTCTTCACCGGGCCCAGCGATATTCCCGTCATCATCGATCACCAGGATCTCTGCGAGGGGGATGGCAGTGCCCATTGAGGTTGGATGCTTATCTACCAATGAAGGGTCGAGATAGGTCGAACGGAACGCCTCGGTAAGACCATACATCGGGTAAAGATCAGCGTCTGGAAACATCTGCCGCAGGTCACTGACAAGCTCAATTGTGAGCGCGCCCCCACTATTGGTCATCCGGCGGATGGCGGAGAGGGCTTCAGGCGGCCAATCCACTTCGGTTAGCTGCACCCACAAAGGCGGAACCGCCGCGAGCGTTGTAACTGAGTGCTTTGCGCAAGCTTTTGCGACGTCTTTTGGAAACAGATAATCCAGCGGGACCACGCTGCCGCCCGCATACCAGGTCGAAAGCAGCTGGTTCTGTCCATAGTCAAAAGACAATGGCAGCACCGCCAAAGTCACGTCATCTTCTTGCAATTTGAGGTAGTGTGCAACGCTCACCGCGCCGAGCCACAGATTTGCATGGCTGAGCATGACGCCCTTGGGCCGTCCGGTAGAGCCGGAAGTATAAAGGATTGCGCATAAGTCGCTGGGATCGCCCGTAGAAGAGCTAATTGCGAGTTCGGCCCCAAAGGCTTGGTCGAGCGCCTCTTGTTCTTCGAACAGCACACAATCAGGGGCATCAATGGGGCCAAGGCTATCTAGCCGGCTCCTCGTCCCGATCAGCATCTTTGCGCCGCAGTCGCTCAAAATATGCGCGCCTTGGGCGCGCTTGAGCAACGGATTGATTGGGACATGGACCTTGCCCGCCCGCGCACAGGCCAGGGGAAGCAGGCAAGTCAGCTCTCCCTTAGCGGCCCAACTCGCCACCCGCGCGCCTTCCTCAGGCACTTCGCGCGCCAGCCAGCCTGCTAACCACGCGACACGCTGTCTTAACTCCTCATGCGTAAGAACCTCGTTGCGAAGCACGAGTGCCGGATCGTTTTGGCGATCATCGGCGCCTGCCAACTCAACAATGTGATCGAGCCGCCGAGGCACAGGATCAGGTGAGACAGGCATCAGGCTTCCTAAAGCAATGAGACGGTTAAGTGGGACAGCGTAACAAAGTGATCGAAGCTCGGTATCACGACAGGGTTAATGTCTTGCAAGAGCTCTTTCAAAAAGAGAGCTTGGCCAAGACTGCTGCAACCACTGTTCCGTTTGACCGAGCGGAGTGGTTCGCATTGCTGGCCGAGACCGGTCTTACTCCGCTGATCGCAATTGCCAGCGATGACAATGCAAGCGCGGCGCTCGCATTGACAGAGAAAGCCGGGCGGATCAGCCCTTTGCGCAATTGGTACAGCTTTACTTGGCGCCAACTCGCCCCCGAAGGCGAACAGGGTGACCGGTTGCTGGTTGAGATTGCAAGGCAGCTGAAACTGCGCGGCCACCGGGTGACGTTAGAACCTGTGCCCGACGAAGATCGCTCGGCCACTCGCCTTGCCAAGGCATTTGCAGATGCCGGTTGGAGAGTTGAGGTTAGCGAATGCGACACCAATCATATCCTCAATGTCGAAGGACGCAGCTTTGCGGATTATTGGGCCGAGCGCCCCGGTCCGCTTCGCACCACGCTAAAACGCAAGGCAAAGAAACTTGAGGTGCAAGTCCTCACCCATTTCGATCCAACACTTTGGGCGCATTACGAGGCGATTTACGCGGCAAGCTGGAAGCCGGAGGAGGATCAGCCGGCAATGCTGCGGCAATTTGCCGAGGAAGAGGGTGTGGCAGGACGTCTGCGGTTTGGGATTGCCTGGCACGAGGGCACGCCGGTTGCCGCACAGTGCTGGACGGTCGAGAATGGCACCGCCTTCATCCATAAACTCGCCTATCTCGAAAGCGCCAAAAAGCTCTCCGCCGGGACCACTCTTTCCGCGGCTTTGTTTGAGCATGTAATTGACCGTGACGCGGTTGAACTTGTCGATTTTGGCACGGGCGATCAGGGCTACAAGGCCGATTGGATGAGTGCGACCCGTCCCCGCTATCGGATCGATTGCCTCGACCTGCGATCGCTGCGCGGTTGGATCGATCTGGCGCGTCAAACCACTAGGCGCTTGAACCAAGCGGACGTCCCCAAGCTTGCACCGCTCCCTCCACGCCGCTAATGGGCGCCTCCACCGCAAGAATCCGGGACGCAAGCCGCTTTTCAGTCTGAGGGAACATTGATGAGCACCGAAACCGCCAATCATGACGCAACGGACAAGGCGAGAAGCGCCCTTCCGATGAGCCGTGCGGCGCTAGACAGTGAACTCAAGTCGATCATCGCCGATGTGCTGGGGATCGATGCTGAACAGGCCGATGCGTTCGACGCGGAAAGCGGGCTATTTGGCCATCTGCCCGAACTTGATTCGATGGCAGTAGCGGGCCTGTTGACTGAGATGGAAGATCGGCTCGATATTCTGATCGACGATGATGATGTCGATGGCGAAATGCTCGAAACCTATGGCGGACTGCTTGCCTTTGCCGAAGGCAAGATCGCCGAGGGCTGAAGAAGCCTCGGAGCCGCAAAGCCGATGATCACAAGCTGGCAAGCGACGCTCCCTGACGGCAAATCCAGCGAAGAATTGCTGCTTTCCTTCGATCAGGGACGTGCCAGTCGCGTATTGATCCTTTCCGCATGGTTTGATGAAGCAAACAAGATGCGGCGCTTTACTGTCGAAACCATGCGCGCCTTGGACCAAGCTGGTATCGACAGCTTCCTCCCTGATTTGCCCGGATGCAATGAGAGCCTGGTTCCCCTCCAAGGACAAACCATCGCCAGTTGGCGCGAGCAAGCGAGGCAAGCCGCCGCACAGTGCAGCGCGACGCATGTTCTTGCGATCCGGGCTGGCGCAATGATAGCACCGGATATGCTGCCAGGGTGCCAATATGCGGCGCAGACCGGCGCAAAACTGTTACGAGGCATGATCCGCGCTCGCATCATCACCCAGCGTGAAGCGGGATACGAGGAAACCTCGGATGCGCTGCTTGAACGCGGGCGCAGCGAAGGTCTGGTCTTGGCTGGATATCCTCTTAGCGCTGAGATGATTGCGCAGCTCGAACATGCCGAGCCAACCGGTAGTCTGCATCACAAAGCGATCCTTCCCAAGGATCTGGGAGGCGCGGGCCTCTGGCTGCGTGCTGAGCCAGACGAAGATGCAGAGCAAGTCCGAGCGCTGGCAACGATGATCGCCACAGGCATGAACGGCAACGACGAGTCGACGTCATGAGCCGGCTGCACTTCGAATTCGGCTGCGGAAGCCTTAAGCTCGCAGGGACGCTCGACACCGCGCCTGGCACCACTGGGCTGCTCTGGGTCAGCGGAGGCAATGAAATCCGCTCGGGCGCATTCTCGGGCCAATCCAAGATCGCAGCACGCCTTTGCAAGAAAGGCTTTCCGGTGTTTCGCTTTGACCGGCGCGGCGTTGGGGACAGCGAAGGCGAGAACCGCGGTTTCAGGAAGAGCAGCGGCGACATCCGCGCAGCTCTCGATGCCTTTCGAGGCATGGTGCCGCAGATGGAACGGGTCTTCGCCTTTGGCAATTGCGACGCTGCGGCAGCTTTGATGCTATCGAGCGGAGAGGGATGCGACGGGCTCATCCTATCCAATCCATGGACGATCGAGGACGAAGGTGATGCCGCTGGAGAACCGGCCCACTCGCCCGAAGCGCTCCGCGCTCGCTACGCTGAGAAGCTCAAAAACCCCCGTGAGATCGGGCGATTGCTGCGCGGCGGGGTGAATCTACGCAAACTGGCACGCGGCATGCTAGGCGCCGTACGCTCCAGCGAGACGCCCACTGGCCTTGCCCAGAACATGCGTGAGGGGTTAAGCGGATTTTGCGGCCCAATTGCCATCCTGCTTGCGAACGAAGATCGCACAGCGCAGATGTTCGAGGCAAATTGGGATAAAAGCGACCACCGTATCACGCGCTGCGAAGGGGCAAGCCACGCCTATGTGGAGCCCGCCAGCGAAGCTTGGCTCGAACAGCAAATCCTCACCGCCTTGCGCTCCTGAATTAACGCTTCAGGACACTCACCAGCTCCACATGCGTGGACCAGCGGAATTGACCGATGGGCCGCACCTGATCGAGCCGAAAGCCGGCTGCCACCAAAACCGCCGCATCGCGCGCCCAGCTAGACGGATTGCAGCTGACATAGACGACAAGAGGGCATTCGCTCGCAGCGATCTCAGCAATCTGCACTTTGGCTCCAGCGCGCGGAGGATCCAGCAAGACGGCATCAAATCGGCTAAGCTCGCTTGCCTGCAGCGGATTGCGAAAAAGGTCACGGTGGATCGCAATCACTCTCCCACCTGTTCGGGCGGCGGCCGTCTTGCAAGCGAGATGCGCGCTTTGATCTGCCTCTGCGGCGAGCACTTTGCGCCCCTCAGGCCCCGAGCGCGCGAGGGCGAAAGCAAAGGTCCCCAGGCCGCTGAACAGGTCAGCTACGATCTTAGCGCCGCCAAGGGCGTCACTTGCATCGGCAAGCATTACGTCTTCCGCATCGTCAGTCGCCTGAAGAAACGCGCCCGGAGGCATGCCCACCGGCAGACCTGACAGCGTGACAGTGACCGGCTCCGGCTCCCAGACGGTCTCAGCGCCATACCCTTGGTCCAATGTCACCCGAGCCAAACCCTGTTGCCGCGCAAAGTCGAGCATGGCCTCTGTCGCCGCAAGCCCTTCCAATGGGAAATGGGTGAGCCCCAGATCGGCCCCCTGGTCGCAAAGGGACAGAGTGACATCGACGTTGCCCCTGGGACCGTGGTCCGAGATCAGCTTGCGCAGAGACAGCACGAGCGCGCTGAGCTCGGGGCGGAGAACTGGACACTCCTCAAGATCGACAATCGAATGCGATCCCGCTTGCCGATAGCCAAGTATCGCCCCTTTCGCTGTCCTCAAACCGTGGAGCGTCGCGCGGCGGCGGGACTGTGGCGGAGAGAGATGCTCTTCAAGCAGATTCTCGATCTCCAACTCCTGCCCCTTGGCCGCGTTGGCCACTCGGTCGCGGACAAAGCTGTGCAAGAGCGCCTCGTCAGCGTGCTGCAGCTGACATCCTCCGCACAACCCGAAATGTTGGCAGGGCGCTTCGACAAAGCGCGGACCCCGCTTGATCGAGCCATCTTGCGAGACCTGATCGCCGGGGACTGTCATGGCGAAATGCTCGCCCGCGGCAGTGACACCGTCGCCCCGCGCTGCCAGGCGCACGATTTCCTTCGGTGAGCCGCTCATAGGCAAGCCGCGTAAGCATCCGACGTGGCTTCAGCCAATTCCAGTGCGGTGAAAGCTGGTCCTGCTTGCCGAGCGGCCTCGCCATGAAGCCACACCGCCTCACACGCTGCGGTGAAGGGATCGACGCCCGCAGCCATCCGGCTGACAGCAATGCCCGCAAGCACGTCCCCAGTCCCGGCGATTGAGAGCCAACTCGGCGCAGGCGGCGCGATCGCCGTTTCGCCGCCGGGCGCCGCGATAATGCTGTCTGGCCCTTTTGCGAGCACCACCATTCCGCTGGCCATCGCCAATGCACGTGCGCGGTCAAGGCGACCCTCAGCAATAACCGAGAATGTCTTGCAGAGCTGTTCCAGCTCACCATCATGCGGCGTGGCAAGCACCATCGCCTCTTCAGGCAAATCACTCGGTCCCAAAAGCACGAGCGCATCGGCGTCGAGCACCATGGGCTTGCCGACCTCCAAAGCAGTCTTGAGCCTCTCAACTGCTGCATCTCCACGGCCAAGCCCCGGCCCGACCAGCAGCGCGTTTATACGAGGATCATTGAGCGCTTCAGCGAGCGGTCGTGCATCGCGAACCAAGCCCGGGTTCAGCCCCGATTTCGGCCCGTCGCTGAGCAATTTGATATAACCCGCCCCGCTTCGCATCGCGGCCTCTGCAGACAGGCGTGCAGCACCCGGCATTGCGCCTCCAATTATTGCTGCAAGGCCTCTGCGATATTTGTGCGCGTCTGCGTGCGGAGCTGTGAGCTTGGGCCGCGCGACCCGCTTTGCCGCTCCCTCAGTTGGCGTGACACCAATCTCGACAAGGCGCATCACGCCCATCAGCGCCCTGCCCGGCAACATGCAATGCGCGTATTTCCAAGCGCCCAGCGCCAATGTGACATCGAAGCTGGGGAGCCTCTCATTGAGCAACTTTGCGCTATCGGTGGCGACACCTGAGGGAATGTCGATCGCGATCGCCTTGGCGTGGCGCGCGACCAAATCGCGCAACAGCAAAGCATGCTCTCCGCTCAGGGGCCGTGATAGGCCCGATCCGAACAAGCAATCAACTAAGACACCGCCCTCTACACCTCCTCCAGATGTGAGAACTTGCGCGTCCCACAATTCGCGAGCTTGTTGCGCAGCTTGGGTTTTGGGCTCAGTGGGTGCGATGACCGTCAGATCGAGACCCGCTTCACGCAGTTTATGCGCGATGACATAGCCATCGCCGCCATTGTTGCCTGGACCGCACAGGACGGTGACACTGGCTCCGGCAGCGATCCGACTAACCCATTCAGCCGCGCCTCCAGCAGCGACCTGCATCAATTCAAAGACTGAGGTTCCCTCGTCCAAGATGCGCTGCTCTGCGGCGCGCATTTGCTCGGCAGTGAGGACCTGACCGCTATTCATCCGATCCTGCTTGAACGGTCAAAGGGGTGAGCAATGAAATCTCAACGCTATAGGCTTCATTGGTGAGTCCGAATTCGATCAAGCCCGCTTCTAGATCAGTGCTTTGGGAAGCAATTGGATCAGCTCCATCTGCGGCGCTTACAGAAAGCCCCTCTCCAGTGCTCTCGGCAATAAATCGGCGAAATCCGCCATCAGGCCGGTGAATGATGAAGACACCGTCGGAAACCGACTCAAAAGCGCATGTCGGAGTCAATTCCGCTCCTGGCCCTATCGCACACTCAACCGCTGGCCCTTCAGGCTCGCTCGATGTGTCACCGCAAGCAGCGAGAGCCACAGCGCCAAGCAGCGCAGCTGAGGCGGATTTAGATATCCGCAAAGACATGGGTTTCCGCCTTCGCCCCGGGATGCGTCAAAGCGCCGCCGCGCGCGGACCCAACATTCTGGGCATAGCGCCAGAGAGTGCCGGACTGGTAATCATTGGTGCGCGGCGTCCAGGCCTTACGTCGCTCATCGAGGACGGCCTCGTCTACCTCGAGATCAATTGTGCCAGCTTCGGCATCGATCGAAATCGTGTCTCCATCCTGCACCAGCGCGATTGGACCGCATTCTGCCGCTTCGGGACCGACATGGCCGATGCAAAAGCCGCGGGTTGCCCCAGAGAAGCGCCCATCGGTGATCAGCGCCACTTTCTCGCCCATACCTTGCCCATATAACGCAGCAGTGGTGGAGAGCATTTCGCGCATACCGGGGCCGCCTTTGGGGCCTTCGTAGCGAATAACAACCACGCTGCCTTCGGCGATGTCGCGCGCTTCGACCGCGGCAAAGGCATCTTCTTCGCAATCGAATACGCGCGCAGGACCTGTGAACTGCAGACGCTCCATACCCGCGACCTTCACAATCGCTCCGTCAGGCGCGAGCGAGCCTTTAAGACCAACGACACCTCCGGTGGGGGTGATCGGACTGGATACTTCGTAGAAGACCTTCTGGTCAGGGTTCCAGGTGATCTCTTCGATATTCTCGCCTAGTGTCTTGCCTGTCACCGTGATCGGATTGGGGTCGAGGAAGCCACCGTCCAAGAGTGTCTTCATGCCCATATAGACCCCGCCAGCCTCGTGCATGTCCTTGGCGACGTATTTTCCGCCGGGTTTGAGGTCGGCGATATAGGGCGTGAATTTGAAAATCTCGGCAACATCGAACAGGTCAAAGTCGATCCCCGCCTCGCTTGCCATCGCAGGCAAATGGAGCGCGGCGTTGGTCGATCCACCGGTTGCAGCAACAACCCTCGCGGCATTCTCGAACGCTTCGCGCGTGCAGATGTCGCGCGGACGCAGATTGATCTCGAGCAGCTTCATGACCTGCTCGCCCGCAGCCAATGCGACCTCTTCGCGTGATTTGTAAGGCGCAGGCGCCATGTTGCTATTGGGAAGACTCAACCCGATCGCTTCGCCGACACAGGCCATAGTGTTGGCGGTGAATTGACCGCCGCACGCACCGTGTCCGGGACAAGCGACTTTCTCGAGCGCGATCAGCTCCTGCAGTGGGCAGTTGCCGGCAGCGTGCTGACCCACCGCTTCGAACACGTCGACGACGGTGACATCCTCGCCCTGATAGGTGCCCGGCAGGATTGATCCACCATAGACGAAGATGCTCGGCACATTCAGGCGCAGCATCGCCATCATCATGCCTGGCAGGCTCTTATCGCAGCCCGCAAAGCCGACGAGCGCGTCATAGCAGTGACCGCGCACAGAAAGCTCCACGCTGTCGGCAATGACTTCGCGGCTGACGAGCGAGCTCTTCATCCCTTGGTGGCCCATGGCGATGCCGTCGGTGACGGTGATCGTGTTGAACCGGCGCGGGGTCCCTCCCCCGGCGATGACGCCTTCGCGGCAGATATCGGCCTGAGGGTCCAACGTCGTGTTGCAGGGCGCGGAATCGTTGCCTGCACTGGCGACCGCGACGAAGGGGCGCGCGATCTCTTCCTCGGTCATGCCCATCGCGTAGTAGTACGAGCGGTGCGGCGCACGCTCTGGTCCCACGGAAACGTGGCGACTGGGCAGTTTAGACTTATCGAACGACATTAGCGGTTTCCCTGCTCAAATTAGCGGAAACAGCACTGCCGCTAGTCGAGCGCTAGCGCAACCCTTCCGCATACATCGGCGATCATACTCGCCCAGCGCGCTTGGTCTGCTCGGGTCGCAATCAGGTCCTGACGCACCTCAATCGCGCAGTAATGCCGCCCATGTGCCTCAGCATGACGGTTCATCGTCGCGTTGAGCTCGGTCCCGGAATAGGGCTCGTTATCGCCCACATTCAGCCCCAGCTCTCCAAACAGCCGGATCGCATGGCGAGCTGCGCGGTCGTCTTCATTGTAGAGCAATGCCACTTCCCATGGGCGTTCCTCAGAGCTGGTCTCCAGCTTGGGCGTGAAGCTGTGGAGCGAGATGATGAGTTCAGGATTGGCAGCATCAAGCCACTGCGCGAGCGCATCGTGATAGGGCCGATAATACTGCTTCAACCTGGCTTCGACATCTGCTCCAATATTGCCGGGGATCAAATGCCCGTCGCTTTCGGTCGCGACGACATTGGGATGGTCTTCCTCACGATGGAGATCGACCACAAGGCGGCTCACCTGAGCCAGATGCGCGGGAACATTGTGCCGCCGCGCCATCCGCTCCGCGACACCGGCGACGCCAATATCAACCGCGATATGCGTGGTCAGGAGGCTCGATGGGATGCCCAGCGGAACTTCGAATGGCACAAAGTTGGAGGCGTGGTCGCTGACACACACCAAGCCGCCAGAGCGCGGCTCGCCAATCTGCTTGAACGGCATTCCGTCGATCATCTCAATTTCCCCGCGAGCGTCCACCATCCGGGGCGCTCGTCTTTCAGCCTGTTTTGCGCGGCATCGCGCTCATCCGTTGTGTCATACAACGCAAAACAGGTGGCTCCTGATCCCGACATGCGGGCAAGCCACGGAAAATCCTTGTCTAATTCGCTCAAGACCTCAGGGATGACGGGGCAAAGATCAAAGGCGGGTGTATCGAGATCATTTCGCCCGGCCTGAGCAATTTCGCGCGCTGAGCCGCTGGGCAGTGGGCCGTGATCGGTTTGGTCCCAGGCCTTGAACACCGCCCCGGTCGAAAGCGGGACACGGGGATTGACCAGCATGACGGGCATGCCTGCAAGGTCGTTCTCTACCGGTTTGAGCTCCGTCCCTGTGCCGGTTCCGATAGCCATCTCGGAGCGCACGCAAGAGGGAACATCTGCACCCAGCTTGGCCGCGCGTGTCTGCCAGTCATCGGGAAGCCCGTGGAGCTTCTCGACCAGCCGAAAGACGGCTCCCGCGTCTGCTGAGCCGCCGCCGAGCCCCGCTGCGACGGGGAGGTTCTTCTCCAACGTGATGTCGAGACCCTGAGGGCGCGGGAGTGCGGAGAGCGCCTTTGCCACAAGGTTTCCGAAGGCATCGCCATTCGCGTCGCTCGCCAGAACCGAAGCAAATTCTCCGATAATCTGCAAGCTATCCTGTTCAGCACGCGTGGCGCTCAAGATGTCGCCAGCGTCAACGAAGGCAAAGAGTGTCTCAAGCTCATGATAGCCATCTTCGCGCCGGCTGCGGACATGCAGCGCGAGATTTATCTTGGCGTAGGCGGTTTCGATGAGGGACATGCAGCAACTAGCGCCCACCAGCCGAATAGCGCGGCAACTGTTGGAGGGCAGATGTCAGTGCTTGTTCGATCTCGCGTGACTCGAAGCCTTGGTCCCATAACTCGGTCATTAAATAGACCATGGCGTATTCCAACGCTGGCTGATCAAGCCAGGGATTGGAACCAGCTTTGTCTTTCATGGACACAGCAAAGCGCTGCACCAAGCCCATCAATTCCGTTTGCCAGATCTCGCCAGCCTCGCCGCCCTCAGCCATCACATATTCGGATAGTTAGGCCCGCCGCCGCCTTCCGGCGTCACCCAGTTGATGTTCTGGTTGGGGTCCTTGATGTCGCAGGTTTTGCAGTGGACGCAGTTTTGCGAATTGATCTGGAAGCGCGGCTCCTTGCCCTCTTCCTCGACCCATTCGTACACCCCTGCCGGGCAATAGCGCGCTGAAGGCCCGCCAAAGACGTCGTGCTCGCTGGCCTTTTGCAGCTCGCGGTCACCCAGTTGCAAGTGGACCGGTTGGTCCTCTGCGTGGTTGGTGAAGGAGTAGGCAACGTTGGTCAGGCGGTCGAAGCTGATGACGCCATCGGGCTTGGGATAGTCAATCTTCGGATAGAGATCCGCGCGGCCCGTCATGGTGTAGTCAGCGTGGTGCTTCATAGAAATCGGCAGCCCGATCTTGAGCGTGCGCATCCACATATCAACACCGGCAAGCACCGCCCCAATGTCTTCGCCATATTTCGCCACAGCGGGCTCAGCATTCTGTACCAGCTTCAGCTCATCGGCGATCCAGCTCGAGCGGACCGCAGGTTCATAGCCCTGAAGCTCCGGCTGGGTCTCGTGACCCTCAATCTCAGCCGCAATCGCCTCGGCGCAGAGCATGCCGCTCTTCATCGCGGTGTGGCTGCCTTTGATGCGAGGCACGTTCACAAAGCCTGCCGCACAGCCAATCAGCGCGCCGCCCGGGAAGGCAAGCTTTGGCACAGACTGCCAGCCGCCTTCATTGATGACACGCGCTCCGTAAGCCACCCGAGTGCCGCCTTCGAGATAGGCGCGGATTTCGGGGTGCTGCTTCCAGCGCTGGAATTCCTGATAGGGCGAGACCCAGGGGTTCTTGTAATCGAGCGCAGTGACGAAGCCCAAAGCGATCTGATTGTTCGCCTGATGGTAGAGGAAGCCCCCTCCCCATGTCCCGCTTTCGCTCAGGGGCCAGCCTTGCGTGTGGAGCACGCGGCCAGGCACGTGCTTTTCAGGATCGATGTCCCACAATTCCTTGATACCAAGGCCATAAACCTGCGGCTCGCAATTGGCCTCAAGGTCGTATTTTGCCTTCATCAGCTTAGTGAGATGGCCCCGCGCGCCCTCTGCAAAGAGAGTGTATTTGGCCTCGATCTCCATGCCGGGCTGATAGTCGCCCTTCTGGGAGCCATCTTCGGCGATACCCATGTCCTGCGTGATGACGCCTTTGACCGCGCCGTTGTCATCGAACATGACTTCTGAAGCCGGAAAACCGGGAAAGACCATCACGCCAGCAGCTTCGGCCTGCTCGCCAAGCCAGCGGGTCATATTGCCGAGCGATCCAGTGTAGCAACCGTGATTGCTCATCAACGGCGGCATGAAGAGGTGCGGGATCGAAGTCTTACCGTTCTTGGAGAGCACCCAGTGCCAATTGTCGGTCACTGGCGTTTCCGCCATCGGGCAATCCATATCGCGCCAATCGGGGAAGAGCTCGCCCAGAGCCTTGGGATCGACCACAGCACCCGAAAGGATGTGCGCGCCGATCTCATAGCCTTTTTCGAGGACAACAACCTCAAGCTCTTCATTCAGCTGCTTCAACCTGATCGCTGCTGACAGGCCCGCTGGACCTCCGCCAACAATGACCACGTCGCATGGCATCGATTCCCGTTCGGTCATTCTCGTCTTATCCCTTTATGCTTCGGCTGGCGGCTTGCCCCCAACGAGCCATTCGCCAACTGGCGGATTTCTCCGCAAAACTGTGCCTGAATGCCTTGCTAACTGGGCACCGGGCAGTCAAGACCTCGCTTGAGACTATGAACGCACCGCAATCGCCATTATCCGCCGATATTGAAGCTGCGCTAGAATGGTGGCGGATGGCCGGGGTCGACCACGACTACTCTGAGGACGTTACGGATTGGCTGGCTAAAGCGGATGCACAGGCCAAACCTGCCCAGCCCAGTACGGTGCCGCAGCAGGCGCCTTCCGAACCGCAAGCCGAACCGGCAAAAATTGCACGTACAAATCTGCTTGGCGATGTTCCGCCCAGCGATCTGGCTGCGTTCCAGCAATTTTGGCTCGAAGCACCTGGGCTTGATGCAATCGGCCCGCGCGGACGCGTAGCTGCACGCGGTCCTGCAAATGCTGAGCTGATGGTGCTCGTCACCGATCCCGAAGAGCACGATGGCGCGCGCCTGCTGAATGGGCCGCAGGGGCAGTTGCTATCAAGGATCCTTGCAGCGATGGGATACGAAGAGAGCGATGTTTACGTCGCCTCTGCTCTGCCAAGGCATACACCGATGGCTGACACCGCCGCTATCGCAGCCGCAGGGATGGACGCGGTTGTGCTCCATCACATCAGTCTTGCGGCGCCGAAGCGCCTTATTGCCCTTGGAAGCAACATTCTGCCGCTGCTGGGACACAGATTGCCGAAAGATGCTTCGTCTTTACGGGAAATAAACCAGAATCAAGTGATCACACCAATCTTGGTAAGCGAAGGGTTAACCGACTTCATGTCGATGCCCCTTCTCAAAGCCCGGTTCTGGCGGAGATACTTGGAATGGTCGGCAAATCTGTGAAGCCGCAAAGAGTGCGTGGCATCATGCCATGGTTGGCAGCAGGCTTTGCGATCGGGAGCGCAATCGCAATCGTTCCTGCCACAGCCAAGGCGCAATCCGCAGGAGACCTGGTCGCCTATTACGACCGAAGCGCGCAAGCCACCAGCGAAGTTCCCGAAGTTCTCTCTGAACGTGAGCGCGAGCATTACCGCGATCTCTTCGCCGCGATCGACCGCGAAGAATGGGACCGCGTCACCGACTTGCTAGAAAACCAGGAAGACAGTGTTCTTCATCAAGTCGCGCTCGCTGAATATTACACCCACGCCAAAAGCCCGCGCGTCGCCGCTGAGCAATTGTCTGATTGGTTTGAGCTGGGGGTTGACCTGCCCCAAACCGAGCAACTCGGTCGGATGGGTAGCAATCGGGGGCTCGATCGCCTGCCGACATTCCCTCGCGCTCAAAGCTTTAATCGCCAGGCGGCTGCTCCCAAGCGCATTCTTCCCCGCCGAGTGGATGATGGCACAATCACGCCCGCTGAGCGCGAAGCTGTGATTGAACTGATCGTCAATGACGATCCCATTGGCGCCCATGCTCTGATCAATGAGCTTGATCCCAAGCTCAGCCCCGAAGCGCGCGCCGAAATGCGCCGCCGCGTGGCGTGGAGCTATTATATCGAGAATGACGACGCGAACGCGTTCATGCTTGCGGACAGCATTTCTGATGGCGCCGGTCCGTGGGTGGCAGAAGGCGAATGGGTGGCGGGCCTTTCCGCTTGGCGGCTAGGATTTTGCGCACTGTCTGGTGAGGCCTTTGCCCGCGCTGCTCAGCAATCTTCCAACGTCGAACTGACCGCCGCAGCACATTACTGGGCGCACCGCGCTTTGGTCCGATGCCGTGAGCCGGGCCTTGCCAATGACCACCTGATCGCCGCTGCCCAATATGACGAGACGCTTTATGGCATGCTCGCGATCGACCAGCTCGGCATTGATATTCCCGCAGAAGCACCAGCGCAGCGCTTCACCAGCGCGGACTGGCGCGCCATCGCAGACCGGCCCAATGTCCGTGTCGCCGCGGCTTTGGCCGAGATTGGCCGCCCCGCCCTCGCAGACGAAGTGCTGCGACACGAAGCGCGGATTGGCCGCGCCTACGATTACGAGGCCCTCGCTCGGTTTGCCCGAGAAATCGGCCTGCCTTCGACCCAGCTCTTCATGGCGCATTATGCACCATATGGCGTCCAATCCGATCCAGCGCTGCGCTTTCCGGTAGCGCGGTGGGAGCCGGCCAACGGATGGCGGGTTGATCCGGCGTTGGCTTTTGCGCACGCCCTCCAAGAATCGAATTTTCGCGCCCGCGCTGTCAGCCCGGCCAATGCACGCGGATTGATGCAGATCATGCCCGGCACCGCGCGCGATCATAACCGCCGCTTGAACCTTGGTGCGAGCTATGCAGACCTGAACGACCCCGAGGTTAACCTCGCCTATGGCCAGCGCCATCTTGAGATGCTGCGCGACCATTCGGCGACGCAGGGCCTGCTGCCCAAGATCATGGCCGCCTACAATGCTGGTCTTTCCCCCGTCAGCCGCTGGAACACTGAGATCAACGATCAAGGCGATCCGCTCCTCTGGATGGAATCGATCCCTTATTGGGAAACACGCGGCTATGTCGCGATCGTCATGCGCAATTACTGGATGTATGAGCGCGCCGCTGGCACCACCTCGCCTTCCCGCCGCGCGCTCGCACAAGGCCAGTGGCCAACTTTCCCTCGAGCCTTTAGGGAACGCTCAGCGCAACTCGAGCAGTAGGGAAAGGTACCGCAATGGCGATCGACGAGAGCAAGACCTTCACGCCGATCAACATCGCGGTCCTCACCGTTTCTGACACACGGACACCAGAGACCGACACGTCGGGCGATATTCTCTCTGCGCGGATCGAAGCTGCGGGCCATCAGATCGCTGCACGCAAGATCGTCAAGGATGACGCTGACCTTCTGGTGGAGCAATTCGACAGCTGGATCGATGATCCGCGGATCGATGCGGTGGTCTCAACCGGTGGCACCGGCTTGACCGGCCGCGATGTGACACCCGAAGCGCTTTCACGGATTGACGGCGCGCGCGATATCCCCGGGTTTGGAGAGCTATTCCGCTGGCTCAGCTACAAAACCATCGGCACCTCCACAGTCCAGTCTCGCGCTTGCGCGGTTGTGGCGCGCGGCACCTATATCTTCGCCCTGCCCGGTTCGAATGGAGCGGTGAAGGATGGCTGGGACGGGATCCTCGCCGAGCAGCTCGACAGCCGCAATCGCCCATGCAACTTTGTCGAGCTGATGCCCCGCTTGCGGGAGTAGCTGACGAAAGTGCGGGTGGGAAATTCTACTTCGCCAGTGACATTCGCAAAGATGTTCTATATTTGTTCTTATCATGGGAACCAGTGCTCACCCTGATGTTCAACGCGGGCGAGGCGCACCTTCGGCCAAGGTGCCGACGCGCTTTGGCCTGGCAACGCGCGAGGTGGATGGAGACTGGCGAGACTATGTCGAGAGCCTTGCCGAAGAAGACCGCCCCCCGGTCAAATTGCGCACCCATGTGACCGAGGAACATCCGAAGACGATCCTCAGCTTCAATCAGTCTCCTGACATTCCCTTCGACCGCTCGATCAACGCATATCGCGGTTGCGAACATGGTTGCATATATTGTTTTGCGCGGCCGACCCACGCTTATCACGACCTCTCGCCGGGCTTGGATTTTGAAACCAAGCTGTTTGCTAAGCCGCTAGCGGCGGACTTGCTGCGCGAGACGCTTGCGAAACCGCGCTATTCGCCGAAGCCCATTGCGCTGGGAACCAACACCGATCCCTATCAACCGATTGAACGGCGCTACCAGATCACTCGAGAGATACTCGAAGTGTGCCTTGATGCGCGCCATCCGGTGACGATCACCACAAAGTCAGACCGGATTGTGCGCGATCTCGACCTGTTGGAAGAGCTTGCCGCACGCCAGCTGGTCGCGATTTCGATCTCGATCACAACGCTAGACCCCCTTCTCTCAAGCAAACTCGAACCCCGCTGCGCTTCGCCCGCCAAGCGGTTGATTGCCTTGGAGAAGCTTGCAGAAGCAGGCATACCAATCCATTGCTCGGTCTCACCTATCATCCCAGCAATCACCGATGAGTTCATGGAAGCCATCATTGCGCGCGCAGCCGAGCATGGCGCGAGCAGCGTTGGCTGGATCCCGCTTCGTCTGCCGCATGAGGTTGCACCGCTGTTTCGCGAATGGCTCGACGTCCATTTCCCCGACCGCGCGAGCAAGGTGATGAGCATTGTCCGCTCGATCCGTTCCGATGCAAACGGACCGCGTGACAACGATCCCAACTTCTTCACCCGAATGAAGCCCAGCGGTGTCTGGGCTGACCTGTTCCGCACCCGATTTAACGTAGCGCGGCGCAAAGCGGGCTTCGGCCGGGCATCGATAACACTCGACTGCTCGCAATTCAGGCGGCCAGAAGTCGGCGGCCAGATGCGGCTGCTGTAATTGTCGTGTTTAACGCCTCTTCAACCCTAATTAAGGGTTTGTAGAGAGGCTCCACTGTATGCGTCCCCCCAGCAAAGGGGATTTCCTATGACCTCGAACCTTGGTGCAGATAAGGATTCGACCACTGATCGCCGCGCAGGCGACCGCCGCAAACAGCAGGAGGGGTTTAACGGCCCTGACCGCCGGAAAGGTGCGCGCCGCACCGGCACAGACCGCCGCTCGCAAGCACGTCACGGCTAATCTTCGCAAATTCAGACCCGAACCGAACTTAACCCGCCCGCCGCAGCTCGTATACCGATGCTGGAGGCAGGTTTCGCAAGGTTCGAGAGATCCTCGTCGCTTTCAGACCTAACCTCTCCAACATCGCTTGCGGCACGGGGCAGCGCGGAGAATAGGTGAACAGGCGGAAGGCGCCTTGAGGCTTCAGCACCGCAAAGCTGCCCTCCAAAATCCGCTCGGCCAAGTCCTTGGGCAGCGTAACAAGCGGCAGCCCGCAAACAACATGCCCAACTGTCCCCGGCGCGAAGGGGGAGAGGCTGTCTAGCCGGCCTGCATCGCCTTCAATCACCCGAATATCTGGGTGTTTCTTGCGCAGCGCGAGCGCAAAAGCCGCAGCCAGCTCAATCGCAGCAAGATCGTCGGGCCTCACCCCGTTGGCGAGCAGCGCGCGCGTGATGACGCCGGTGCCAGGACCAAGCTCAATCACCGGGCCGGTCCTCCCCGAGATACCATCCGTGATCGCCCTTGCCAGACGCCGGCTTGATGGGGTGATCGCTCCTACCTGCTTGGGCGAGCGCAGCCATTCGCGGCCAAAAACCTTGGTGATGCGAAACACATTCGCGGCCCCTCCGATCGGGGCTTGCAGCGCTGCACGAGGGATTTTGCGGAGAGGTTTCAATGCCTATTTAGCCAAAGCCGCTTCCGCTTTCGCCCGGCTTGAAGCGGATGAGGCGGCTGTCGAGCAAGGCGGCGGTGCGATTGACTACAGCTTTTTGGTAGTCCGCATCCTTGATCATCTCAAAGAAGGCGCCCGAATTGGGATATTGCGCGACAAAGCCATCATGCCATTCGCGCACTTCGGGGCCCGTCACCATCGTCTGGAACGCGCCGCGCCATACTATTGAGCCGCCCACGCGCGAGAAGATCGGACCAGAGGTCTTGCCATATTCCTGATAGGCGCGCCGCCCGCTCCAGCCATTGCCGTGATGCTCGTGCCCCTCGGGATATTCCGCGTTTTCGCGATAGAGCAGCAGGTTGAGCATGTGGATCGGCTCATCGCGCGGCAGGTCCTTGAAGGCCTGAAAATTGGCCGGTGATGGGTCGATGTACACCCGGTCAGGCTCGACATAGGGGTCAGCCATGGATCAAGCCTCCAACTTGTAGTCAGCAAACCGGTCACGCAGGTCTTTCTTCGAGATCTTGCCGGTCGCTGTGTGCGGAATGTCGTCGACGAATTCGACCGCATCGGGCAGCCACCATTTGGCGATTAAGGGCTTCAGGTGATCGATAATATCATCACTCGTGACCTCTGCGCCTTCGTTCTTGATCACAAAAAGCACGGGCCGCTCATCCCATTTGGGGTGCGGCATGCCAACACAGGCGGCTTCGAGCACGCCTTCGTGACCCACAGCGGCATTTTCGAGCTCTACCGAGCTGATCCATTCGCCGCCTGACTTGATCACGTCCTTGGTGCGGTCGGTGAGTTGGAGCGTCCCATCGGGGTGGAGCACGCCGACATCGCCGGTGTCGAACCAGCCTTCATTGTTGGCCGCATCTTGCTCTGCCTTGAAGTAGCGCTGGATGATCCAAGGTCCGCGAATCTGGAGCGCGCCAGAAGTCTTGCCATCGCGCGGCAGCTCGGTCGCCATATCGTCGAGATCGACCGTGCGCAGCTCAACGCCGAAGATCGGGCGCCCCTGCATCGCGGTCTTGTCGACTTTCTCCTCGAAAGTGAGCTGGTCCCAATCCCAGGTCGGTCCGCCAACCGTGCCGATCGGAGATGTTTCGGTCATGCCCCAGGCGTGCTGAACGCGGGTGCCGTTCTTCATCAACCGCTCGATCATGAAGCGCGGGCATGCAGAGCCGCCAATGGTTGCGGCTTTCAAAGGAGGCAGATCGATACCCTCCTTGTCGCAATATTGGAAATGCGCGAGCCAGACGGTCGGCACACCGGCGGAATCGGTCACGCCCTCCTTGATCATCATCTCATGCAGAACAGCCGGATCGTTGACCGCTGAGAAGACAAATTTGATCCCCGCCATCGCGCCTGCATAGGGCAGTCCCCAGGACGCGGCGTGGAACATGGGGACTACCGGGAGCATGACAGAGGCGCTCGAGAAGTTGAACGCCGCCGGTTGCAGACCCGCCAGAGCGTGCATCACGGTCGAGCGATGCTCATATTGCACGCCCTTGGGATTGCCCGTGGTGCCGGAGGTATAGCAGATCATACAGGGATCGGTCTCGCTGCCTGAGACCCAATCAAAATCGCCATCCTGCGCGCCGATCCAGTCTTCAAAACTGGTCGTGTGTTCGCTCGAATCGTAGCAAATATAATGCTCTACCGTGGTCCAGCGGTCTTTCATCTTATCGACGATGGGTTGGAAAGCGGCGTCATAAAGCAGCACACGGTCTTCGGCATGGGTGACGATATATTCGAGCTGATCTTCGAACAGGCGTGGGTTCACTGTGTGCAAGACCCCGCCCATCCCCGCGACGCCGTACCAACTGACCAGGTGCCGCGAGTGGTTCATCGCCAGGCTCGCCACCCGTTCACCCGACTTGATCCCGAGCGCTTGCAGAGCCTGCGCCATCTTGAGCGCATCGCGGCGAATGCCCGCCCAATCGGTGCGCGTCTCGCTGCCATCAGCCCAGCGAGTGACAATTTCGCGTGTGCCCGCTTCGCGCGCGGCGTGGTCGATGACATGCGTAATCCGCATGCTCCAGTTCTGCATGGCACCCAGCGATTGCGTCTGCATGGTGGTTCTCTCTCCTCAAAAACTACGCTCTCTTGCGATTGCGGCAGTGACAATGGCGCGAGCCAAGTCGATTGGCAACAGGTGGTTGGAGCGAAATGAAAAGGGCGGGAAACCGCGCAAACGGCCCCGCCCCTTCGGCTGGATGAGATCATAAGCGGACGCTAACAATCAGGCGATGAAGTAGCCGTTCACTTCCCAACCATCTTCGCCCCTGACCATGAAGAGCGTTTCAATCGACGGCCTTCCCGCTGCTGCGAACTGAGTGCGGAATTGAAGCACTTCGTACTCAGCATCGGGCGCGCCGGGCAATGTGTTGGTGCGCTGTACGGTGACAAGCTCACGCGAAGTGACTTCGCCAAGTGGGCTGCGAACGGGTTCAACCAAAGTCGTCCATTCTTCAGCACTGGCTTCGGCCTGGAAAATCGGCCCGGCCGCTTCCCAGCTTGCCTTCCAGTCACCGGCATCGACTTCGGCAAGGAAAGCCTGAGCGCGACGCAAAGATTCAGCCTGCTGAACGGCGCCTTCGGCCTCGCTCTGTGTAGACGGGCTAGGTTGTGCTGGAGCAGAAGCAGGTGCACCCGATCCTGCGAGGGAAACAGCGATGGCGATAGCAATAGCAATAGACATGATTAGCATTCCTCCGGTTAGCCAGACCCACCCTTTGGGCTGATCTGAGCTTTCGTTAGTGAGGTCTGCATTGTCTCTGGGCAGCGCCGATTGGCCCATCCCGATTTCTTCATGCGCATGCTTTTGGGGTGGAGTTTGGGGTGTCTGCCCCTCGGCAGCACCCAAAATTCTTGCGGCCTCGCGGCTGCTGGACACAGACAATTTGCGGCGCGCTGCTCGCAATCGATCGTTGACTGTATGGACCGAAATATCGAGTTCGTTCGCGCTTGACTTGGCGTCATGCCCGACAAGCAGCAGGCGCAACGCCTCTTTCTCTTTGTCGGTCAATTGATCGACACCTGGATTGAAATTGGCGCTCATCTAAGCGACCCGTTTGAGCTTCACTGCCCTGCGCAAAGGTTCCAGCGCGACGTTTTCAATGCCTTCAATCTCAGCCAGTCGCTCTGCCAGCTCGCCATCGAGCAGGAAATTGCTGCCAAGCCTTACATAGGCCTCATCATCGGGTCCCAGAATGAGGCGCAAGAGCACTTCACCCGGCGCGTCATCTCCAACGGCAAGCTCCAGCTTAAGGTCGGTCAGCGCGTCCACGCTCAAGATGTCAGCCTTGAGGATCATCGCAGTCCGCCCCGTGACCTCCGACAAGGGGCGTCCGCCGCGCACCGTCAAGCGGGGCGGCTCGCCCGGATTGGGGCTGTCGAGCTCAACATTGAGCAGAACGCATTCGCCGCTCGCCGCCCATTCCTGAAACTTGTCGACCATCGCCTCTTCAAAACAGGCCGCGGAAAACTGGCCCGACGCATCTGAGAAATCGCCGCGGATGAAATCGGCGCCGCGTTTGGTCTTGGCCTTGTTTGCCCCTTCGACCATTGCTGCGATCACCGCATGACCGCGGCCACCCGCCGGCGCGCCGGCATCCATCAGGCTTTGATAGGTGCGCGCGCCCTGCGCTGAGGCAACGTCGCGATATTGCTGAACCGGATGCGCGGAGAAGTAAAAGCCGAAATTCTCGCGCTCCTTCGCCATCTGCTCAGCCCGAGGCCAAGGGTCGCTCGCCTGCAAACGCAGCTCTTCGTCGCTGCCGAGATCACC
Source organism: Pseudomonadota bacterium (assembly GCA_039039885.1). GTDB lineage: Bacteria > Pseudomonadota > Alphaproteobacteria > Sphingomonadales > Sphingomonadaceae > Erythrobacter. The sequence continues at coordinate 344,242 of JBCCPG010000001.1, forward strand.
GCCAAACAGCGCCTCCTGCCCGCTCGACCGCTCTCGCATCGCGGCATCGGCCACAGCCAGCAGCATATCGGCATTGGCGAAGAGCTGCCCGCGATTGGCCTCCAATGCGTCGAGCGCACCTGCGCAAATCAATCCTTCAAGCTGCCGACGGTTCATCGAGCCTTGCGGGAGACGCTCGAAAAAATCTGCGAGGCTGGTGAATTTCCCGTTCGCCTGACGCTCGGCGACGATTGCGTCCATCGCTTTCTCACCAACATTGCGGATGCCTGCGAGCGCATAGCGCACGGCGTAGCCGTCGTCGGTTTGCTCAACAGTGAAGCGCGCTTCGCTGGCGTTCACATCGGGCGGCAGGACGAGCACGCCTGCACCGTCAGCACGCTCTACCGGGTAGCGCCGCGCATCGTCGACAAACACACTGAGCTTATCCGACTGATGAAGATCAAAGCACATAGAGGCGGCGTAGAACTCTTCGGGATAATGCGCCTTGAGCCACCCCGTCTGATAGGCGAGCAGCGCATAGGCGGCCGCGTGCGACTTGTTAAATCCGTAGCCTGCGAACTTGTCGATCAAATCGAACAGCTCATTGGCTTGCTTGGCCTCAATATCGGAGACTTCCTTGCACCCGTCGATGAAGCGACTGCGCTGAAGGTCCATTTCCTTTTGGTTCTTCTTGCCCATCGCGCGGCGCAACAGGTCAGCATCGCCCAGCGAATAGCCCGCTAGGATCTGCGCCGCCTGCATGACCTGTTCCTGATAGACGAAGATGCCGTAAGTCTCCGACAAGATCTCTTCGAGCTTGGGATGCGGGTATTCGATCGCGACCTCGCCCGCCTTGCGCTGTCCGAACAGCGGAATGTTGTCCATTGGCCCTGGACGATAGAGCGAAACGAGCGCGATAATGTCGCCAAAGTTCGATGGCTTCACCGCCTTCAGCGTGCGCCGCATGCCTTCGGATTCGAGCTGGAACACGCCGACGGTGTTACCCGCCTGCATAAGGTCATAGACCGCCGTGTCATCGAGCGGAAGCGCACCAAGATCGATGTCAATCTCGCGCAGTTTCAGCAGATCCACCGCCTTGCGCAGAACTGAGAGTGTCTTAAGGCCAAGGAAGTCGAACTTCACCAAGCCAGAACTCTCCACATGCTTCATGTCGAACTGCGTCACAGGCATGTCCGAACGCGGATCGCGGTAAAGCGGGACAAGCTGTGACAGGGGACGGTCCCCGATCACAACACCTGCGGCATGGGTCGAAGAATTGCGCGGCAGACCTTCGAGCTGGAGCGCCAGATCAACGAGGTGCTTTACCTCATTATCATTTGTGTATTCGCGCTTGAAATCCGCGGCTCCGTTAAGTGCCCTCGGCAGTGTCCACGGATCGGTCGGGTGGTTGGGCACCATTTTGCACAGGCGATCCACCTGACCATAGCTCATCTGCAAGATACGTCCGCAATCACGCAGGACCGCGCGCGCTTTCAGTTTACCAAAGGTGATGATCTGCGCGACGTGATCGTGGCCATATTTCTGCTGCACATAGCGGATCACTTCGCCGCGCCGTGTTTCGCAGAAGTCGATATCGAAATCGGGCATCGACACACGTTCTGGGTTCAAGAAACGCTCAAACAGCAGACCCAGCTGGATCGGATCGAGGTCGGTGATCGTCAGCGCCCAAGCGACGATAGAGCCCGCGCCCGATCCACGTCCCGGCCCCACTGGGATGCCCTGATCTTTCGCCCATTGGATGAAATCGGCAACGATCAGGAAATAGCCGGGAAACCCCATGCCGACGATGATGTCGATCTCATAGTCGAGCCGGTCGAAATAGACCTTGCGATCATCCTCAGAGAGGTCCTGATAAGGCTCAAGCCGTTTCTCAAGTCCCGCCTTGGATAGATCGGCGAGCATCTTAGCTTCGCCTTCGAGGTCGCCAGCAAGGCTGGGCAGGATCGGATCGCGATAGGGCGGCGCATAGGCGCAGCGTTGGGCAATGACGAGCGTGTTGGCAACCGCTTCAGGTAGGTCCGCAAACAGCTCCTCCATCATCGTTGCTGATTTGACGAAGCTCTCAGGATTGGTACCGGGGCGGTCCTCGTTCTCAATGTAAGTCGAATTGGCAATGCACAGCATGGCGTCATGCGCCTTGTGCATATGCGGATCAGCGAAATTGGCAGGATTGCTCGCGACCAGCGGAAGATCACGCGCATAGGCCATGTCGATCAGTGCTTTTTCGGCATCCTCGCAGGCCTTCACCCCATTACGCGCGAGTTCAATATAGAGCCGCTGAGGGAACAAAGCCGTCAGCTGCTCGATCAGTTTTTCAGCCGCGGATGTCTGACCCTCGGCGAGCAAGCGGGTGAGCCCACCCTCGCCAGCCCCTGTCAACGCGATCAACCCATCGCTATGCCCTTCCAAGTCGGTGAGATTGACATGCGGCTCCAGCTCCAACGGGCGGTCAAGGTGAGCTTTGGAGACGAGGTGGCAAAGATTGTCATAGCCAGCCTCATCCTGCGCATAGAGCGGGAGGTAATCGACAATCTTGCCATCAGAGCCCTCGCGCGCGACGCCCAGCAGAGTGCCGATGATCGGCTGCACGCCCTCGCCCTTGCACGCCCCTGCAAACATCACCGCGCCGTACAACCCGTTGCGGTCGCAAATCGCGATGGCTGGAAAGCCGCGTTCTTTCGCGAGTTTCGCAATCGCCTTAGGGTCGGCCATGCTCTCCAGCATCGAATAAGACGACAGAACGCGCAGGGGAATAAACGGAGCGAAAGCCATGGTCAGAAGGTACGCGTCGCGCGCGTGCATTCAAGCGGTTTGCCCGCGGCGCTTGGGGAAAAGCTGGGGGCAAGCTAGAACGGTGTTGAAAAAGCGGCTTGGGAGGGAATTTTGAACGGGCTTATCGAGGTTCAGAACGTCAACACGCCGGGTCAGACCACCCGCGTGAACGCTGCCAAGTATGCCGACATGCTCTCCGCTCTCGAAAAGGCGCTGCCACGCTCCTCACCCGGCGTCACGCAAAGCGAGATGGTCGAGGCCGTCAAACCTCACCTCAGCTCCGACCTCTTCCCACAGGGCAAGACCAGTGGATGGTGGGCCAAAACGGTTCAGCTCGACCTCGAAGCCAAGGGAAAATTGGTTCGCGAGAAGGTCAAACCCTTGCGCTGGCACTGGGCCTAGGGCTGGCTCAAATCAGCTTTTCAATATCCTTGGCGATGGCGCTGGGCGTGTCTTGCGGAGCGTAGCGCTTCACAACATTGCCCTCGCGATCAATCAGGAATTTGGTGAAGTTCCACTTGATCGAAGTCGAGCCCATCAGGCCCTTCTTCTCTGACTTCATCCAGTCATAGAGCGGTGAAGCATCGGGACCGTTGACGTCGATTTTCGCCATCAACGGGAAGGTGACGCCAAAATTGACCTTGCAGAATTCCGCTATTTCGTCGGCATTGCCCGGTTCTTGCGCACCGAACTGGTTGCAAGGGAAGCCAAGCACTTCAAAATCTGAGCCCTTGAACTGCTGATACAGCTCCTAAAGCCCATCATATTGCGGTGTGAAACCGCATTTCGATGCGGTGTTCACGACCAGCAGAACCTTGCCCTTCTTGGTCGCAAGGTCGAGCTCCTCACCGCGATTGGTGGTGACGGTGAAGTCGGCAATTGTCGTCATTTAGAGCGAATCCTGTTTGGCTGTGTAGGTCAAATCGAAGCTCGTCTGCCATGTCTTGCCATGGTCCGTCGAGCCTTCTCCGAACTGCCTGACTGATCCGTCTTCGTTCGCGGTGTATGTCATGCGGATGAGGACATCGCTGCCGCCTGGCCCGATCCCGTCCCAATAGCCGGTAAGGACCATCTCGCCTTCGACCATTCCGCCGACGAAGTCGACGCGGGTCCCATCATTGCCGACCCAAAGCTGTTCCCAGCGGTCTGAGCGATGATTGATAAAGCTCATGCTTGACCCATCCGCGCCGCTTTGCGAGCTCCAAGTCTCTCGGATGACGCACCCTGACGAGACTTTCTCGATCCGGTTTTCGCCCGCCTTTATTTCTGTCCCGGTGACGAAGACATCCCATTCGCCGATCCAGAAGTCGAAGGCTGCATGTTCTTCGCCGGCACACGCGGCAGGCGGCGGAGCTGGTGGCGGTGGCGTCTCGACCGCGGCGGATTGCAAGAACACCAATGGATAAAGCAGTGAAAGCATAAAAAGTCCCTCCCGTTACTTTGCTTCTAGTGGCGCACAGCCCTGACACGCGCGAGGGTCAATCTACAAACAGCTGATGGGCTGCGGCGAGAAATAATCACTAGGTCAGCACACCATCGTGGAGCCGCACCACACGATCCATTCGAGAGGCTAGACGTTCATTGTGGGTCGCGATCAAAGCCGCGCTCCCCTCCCCTCGAACAAGCTCAAGGAATTGGCCGAGCACAGTGTCCGACGTGGTCTCATCAAGGTTGCCGGTCGGCTCATCTGCCAACACGAGTGTCGGTTGATTGGCGAGCGCGCGCGCCACGGCCACACGCTGTTGCTCTCCACCTGAAAGCTGGCTCGGTCGGTGGGTTAGACGGTGGCCCAGGCCAAGGCTGGAGAGAAGCGACTTCGCCCTTTCCTCCGCCGCGCTTTTATCGGTCCCCGCGACCATTTGCGGCATCACCACATTTTCGGTCGCGTTGAAATCGGGAAGCAAGTGGTGGAACTGATAGACAAATCCCAGATGCTCGCGCCGCAGCCGCGTGCGCTGATCGCTTGGAAGGCTCTCAGCGCGCTCGCCGGCAATAGCAATCGAGCCTTCGAACCCGCCTTCGAGCAGACCCACCGCCTGAAGCATGGTCGATTTGCCCGAGCCCGATGGACCCAGCAGCGCGACGATTTCACCCGGCATGATGTCGAGATTGACCCCGCGCAGCACATCAATGCGGGTCCCGCCCTGCTCAAAACTGCGCTTGAGGTCGCGCAATGAGACGATGGGATCACTCATAGCGCAGCACCTGCACCGGATCGGTGTTCGACGCTTTGAGCGCGGGGTAAAGCGTTGCGAGGAAGCTGAGCCCTGTACCAAGCAGCACGATGCCCACCACCTCCATCGGATTCACATCGAACGGCACTGAGGTAAGGAAGCGCACAGAGGGGTCCCATATCTGGATCCCGAAATTGTCGCGCAAGCCATCAACGGCGGGATTGAGCACAGTGAGGAACCCGAAACCTAAGGCGAGCCCTCCCAATGTGCCGATCGCTCCGATGGCGGTGCCGACCGTTATGAAGATCTTGAGCAAACTTCGCCGCGATGCCCCCATTGTTCGCATGATTGCAATGTCGCGTGTCTTGGCGCGCACGAGCATCACGAGGATCGAGAGAATGTTGAAGCTAGCCACCAGCACCATGATCGCCAGCACCACGCTGACCACTACACGCTCCACTTCGAGCGCTTCGAACAAGGCGGAGTTGATCTGCTTCCAATCCGCAATCTGAGCGCGTCCTATCAAGGTTTGCTCAACGCCTCCCAAGATCGAACCGACTTCATCGGGGTCCGTAACAGTGACTTCGATCAACCCCACTGTGTCGCCCATTAACAGCAAGGTCTGCGCATCGCTCATAGGCATGATCACAAAAGTCTCATCAAAATCGTAGAGCCCGATCTCAAATATCGCGCCAACTTCGTATCCGACTTGGCGGATTGAAGTTCCAAAAGGGGTGGAACGCCCTTGCGGGTTGATGATCGTGAGCGTGTCGCCAACGCGGGCACCCGTATTGGCAGCAAGGCGCGTTCCAATCGCGACCCTCCCGCTGCCTGGCTGGATCGCCGAGATGTCTCCAAGAACGACCTTGTCAGAGAGCTCAGAGATATCCTCTGCGGTGTTCCCGCGAACAAAGATCGCATTGGCGCGCCCGTTATAGCTCGCGAGCAAAGGCTGCTCGATCAGCGGAGAAGCGCTGACCACGCCCTCGGTCTCGCGCACCATGTCGAGCACGCCCTCCCAATCTTCCAGCTCGCCGCCAAAGCCTTGGATGATGGCGTGTCCGTTGAGGCCGGAGAACTTCTCCTGCATGTCGGCGCGAAACCCGCCCATGACGCTCATCACCACGATCAACATCGCAACCGAAAGGGTCACCACACCGACCGAAATCAGCGCGACAAGCTTGATGAAGCCCTCGCCTTTGCCCGGCCACAAATACCGCTTGGTGATCATTCTTTCGAAGGGAGAAAGCATACAGCTGTTTTGCGAACCTTACTGGCCTTTGCGTGTGACAAATCGCTCTAAGGCGCGAAATCTTGCGGCACAATGAAGAAGGCGATTGCCGCTGTGCGTAAGCCTCATTTCGAGCGGCATCAGGACAAAGGGAAGAATCCGGGGGACCGGACTTCGGCGAATCTCATGGGCCTCTTGTAATTGATCCGTAACAACGCCATTGAGCGCGAATTCACGCAGCGACAAGCGGGTGCGGCCATGAGCGATTCTTCGAGCGTTCCTTCGACCGGTCATTCGACTGGGCCCGCTATCGAGCCTGCTAATAGGCCGACTGCTGGGGTCGATCTTGATGAGGATAAGCTGCGCGAGGAATGCGGCGTCTTCGGAATGATCGGAGAACCCGACGCTGCCAATTTCGTCGCGCTCGGCCTCCACGCTTTGCAACATCGCGGCCAAGAGGCTGGCGGGATCGTCTCCTACGACGAACAGGCCGGTTTCCAGTCAGCGCGCAAGTTCGGATATGTCCGCGACAATTTCACCCGCGCCAGCGTCATGGCGCATCTACCCGGCCCCATCGCAATTGGTCACGTGCGCTATTCAACCGCCGGCTCCAAAGGCAACACCGCAATCCGTGACGTGCAGCCGTTTTTCGGTGAGTTTGCGATGGGCGGTGCGGCGATTGCACACAACGGCAATCTCACCAATGCAAAGGCCCTGCGCCGTGAGTTAATCGAGCGCGGAGCAATTTTTCAGAGCTCTTCCGATACCGAATGCATCATCCATTTGATGGCGCGCAGCTTCGGCAAGAACATACCTGAACGCATGAAGGACGCTCTGCGACAGGTCGAAGGCGCGTTCTCTATCGTCGCCATGACCCGCTCCAAACTGATCGGAGTGCGCGATCCGCTGGGTATTCGCCCACTCGTGCTCGGCAAGCTTGGCGATGCCTATGTCCTGTCGTCCGAGACCTGCGGGCTAGACATTATCAACGCCAAGTTTGAACGCGAGATCGAGCCTGGCGAGATGGTCGTGATTGCAGACGGTAAAGTCACCACGCACCGCCCTTTCGAAAGGCTGCGCCCGCGCCCGTGCATTTTTGAATACGTCTATTTCAGTCGCCCGGATTCGATCATTGGCGGCCGTTCGGTTTATGAAGTGCGGCGCGAAATCGGCAAGCAACTTGCACTCGAAGCTCCGGTTGAAGCCGACATGGTCTGCCCCGTACCCGACAGCGGCACGCCGGCGGCGATCGGTTTTGCGCAGGCCTCTGGCATTCCGTTCGAAATGGGGATCGTGCGCAACCAATATGTCGGGCGGACCTTTATCGAACCAACCGCACAGATCCGCGACATGGGCGTGCGTCTGAAACTCAACGTCAATCGTTCACTTATGAAGGGCAAGCGCGTGGTGCTGGTCGATGACAGCGTGGTGCGTGGGACAACCTCTCGGAAGATCAAGGATATGGTGCTCGAAGCGGGCGCCAAGGAAGTGCATTTCCGCGTCGCCAGCCCGCCAACCATGTGGCCCGATTTTTACGGGGTCGACATGCCGACCCGGGGCGAATTACTCGCTGCGCAGATGTCCGAAGAGGAAATGCGCGAATTTGTCGGGGTACAAAGTCTCAAGTTTATCTCGATTGATGGCCTCTATCGCGCTGTTGGCGAAGATCATGGGCGCGACGCTGATGCGCCCAAATATCACGATGCAGTGTTCACCGGTGACTATCCAACCAAACTCACCGACGAAGAGACCGCTCGGGCCGAAGCGGCACAATTGTCGCTTGCAATCGACAGCGAGAACGGCTGAGGCAGCGCGGACGATTTCGGGGCCTCAATAATCGGCCCAACTGACACAGGACTTTTATGGCTGACAGTAAACCTCTCGAAGGACGCACCGCGCTTGTCACTGGCGCGAGCCAGGGGATTGGCGCTGCCACGGCTCTCGCATTGGCAGAGGCAGGCGCGCATGTGATTCTGGTCGCGCGCAAGGTAAAGGCGCTGGAAGCGGTTGAGGACCAGATTCACGCCGCCGGAGGGACCTCAACCATTGCTCCGGTGGACCTCACAGAAAAAGACGGCGTCGCGCGCCTCGCCACAGCGATCTCAGGCCGTTGGGACACGCTCGATATACTCGTGATTTCGGCAGCTTATATGCCGGACCTCACACCGCTTAGTCAGATTGATCCCAAGCAGTTCAACACCGCGATCATGACCAATGTCGTCGCGACACAGGCCCTGCTTGCGGCCTTTGACCCGATGCTGCGCAAGGCAGAGGCTGGCCGGATTATCGGCCTCACCTCAAGCGTGGGTGCCACTCCGCGTTCATTCTGGTCGGCCTATGGATCGACCAAGGCGGCCTTCGACAACCTGCTCGAGACCTACGGGGCCGAAGTTGAAAAACTCTCTCCTTTGCGGGTTGCCATCGTTGACCCCGGAGCCACCCGCACTGCGATGCGCGCACGCGCCTATCCCGGTGAGAAACCCGAATCGGTCAAGCCGCCTGAAGCGGTCGGCACGCGCATTGTCGAGCTGTTGAAGGACGACTTCACCACCGGTCACCGCGAACGCGTGGACTAAATCGCGCATTAACCCGCGCCTCTATCGGGCCACCAAAATCCTAACAAATCGTCGCGAGTCCGGGGCGTTTCAAAGGTTAAAATCGCAGCGAACCCCAGATCCTTCTTCGGGCTTACCACTTCGTTAACCTTCCTATGCAATGAACAGTCAAGCGTAGTTGGTGAATGACGGACGGACCCGTTCACCGGCACAGAGACCACAAGCTGATTGAAGAGGGTTGCGAGGCAATGCCGACCGACAACAACCGTTACGAAATGGCAGCGCAAGAAGATCGCTGCTCGCCGCGCACACGACTGACTATTCCGGCGACCTTGCGGGCGTCGGGTGGCCGCGCTTTTCAAAGCGTGGTGCATGATCTTTCAATCTCAGGCTTCAGCGCGGCTTCGATCAACCGCATGCATGAAGGCCAGATGTGCTGGCTGACCCTTCCCGGCCTCGAATCGCTTCAGGGCGAAGTTGTGTGGTGGGATAATTGCATCGTGGGTTGCGCTTTCACCGAGCTGCTGAGCCCGATCGTGCACGACAACATCCTTCAGCGCTACAGCAACACCGGCGTTTATCGCCCGATGGCCTAACGCCAGACACGGTTTAAGCGGACGAGCTGGCGCGAGCCCACCCCCCTTACATCACTGATTTGTTGCAGCAATCTGAGCTGCGATGCCGCCCCATTTGGCGCGGTATTCGCCGCTGGTTGCCGTCGGCCAATTGCCGACCACCGTCAGAACCAAACCCGCCTCTGGGATGATCGTGATCGATTGCCCGAAGATCCCTTGCGCGCCATAACCGCCCGGATAAGTCCACCACTGATAGCCATAGCCAAACCCGCTGTCGCCAAAGTCGACCAGCGAGTCGCCCGCTTCATTGAACCATCCTGCAGGGACAATTCCGCTAGCCGGACCCTCGTCGCCCTCAAGCGCAAAGACGCCCATGCGGGTGTAGTCCGCGAGTTTGAGCGAGAGACAACAGCCCCCAATATTTCCGCCACGCGGGTCAGTCATCCAGAACAGACCGCCTTCGAACCCCGCAGGCTCAACGATCTTCTCTTGAGCGTATTCGGCAAGGCTAAGCCCTACCGCGTTCTCGACCACCATCCCAATAAGGTTGGTCTCACCGGTCTTGTACGAGAATTGCGTGCCTGGCTCTGCGTCTCGCCCCAGACGCTTCAATTGTTCGACCATGGCGTTGGGGCCGTATTCAAGGACAAATGTGTTCATCGCCGCAACATCACTGTTGGGATCGGTGTAATCCTCGTTCCAGGCAACACCGCTGGTCATGGTCGCAATCTGGCGCACAGTAACGCCGTCATAGGAGGAACCGGCCAGCTCCGGCACATAGGTGATCACCGGGTCATCGAGGCTCGTAATAAAGCCATCCGCAACCGCCGCCCCTAGCAAGGTTGAGGTGAAGCTCTTGGCGACCGAAAAACTGGTCCAGCGCTGTTCAGGACCAAAACCAAGCTCGTAATCCTCAAACCGGACTGTGCCGTTGTGATAGACCATCACGCCCGCAGCTCCGGTCTCTGCCATAGCGGCGCGAATATTGGCGCTGATTTCTGCCGGGAGCGGTGCGCCTTCAGGGAGTTCTCGAACGGTGGTCGCAGACGGAACTTCATGGCCACCAAACCAGTTTTCCATTTCACGGAAGCGAGCAGAACGCTGCTCATCGCTCCAGAACAGCACCTGCAGCTCGGATGGATCGCGCTCGGGCGGGGTGACAAGCTCAACGCTCGCAAGAGGCGCAGGAGCGGCATCAACGCCCGGGGCCGCGCCATAGCTGCACCCAGCGAGCGAAAGCGCCATTCCCGCGCTCAGCAGTGCTTTTGTCATACCTTTTGCTGTCATGCCCTGATCCTCTCCTGTGTTCTCTCTCTCACCCTCAGGCTTTCACCAGAGTCACCTGGTGCACATCAATATTGCCGCTCAAAAAGCCCGCTTCGCAATAGCTAAGGTAGAACTTCCAGAGCCGGATGAAGCGAGCATCGAAGCCCTCAGGCAGTCGCCCTTCGCGCACCGCTTGGTCAAAACGATTGTGCCATGCTTTCAAAGTCGCGGCGTAATCGGCGCCAAAGTCGCTCTGATCGCGCCATTCGAGCCCGCGCCTCTCGGCAAGAGCGCGAAACTCGCTAGTGCGGATCAACAATCCGCCAGGGAAGATATACGCCTGAATGAAATCGGTGTTCTTCGCATAATCGTCGAACAGGTCATCGGCGATTGAGATATATTGGATCGCAGCGCGGCCGCCGGGTTTCAGATTGCGCGCAAGGCAGTCCATGAAGTCAGGCCAGTAAAACCGGCCAAGTGCCTCGACCATCTCAACGCTGGCTATGGCATCGTAGGCGCCGCGCACATCGCGGTAGTCTTGCTTTCGATAGTCGATTTTATCGCTGGTGTTTGCACGGGCAAAGGCAAGCTGCTCGTTAGACAGGCTGATCGCTGTGACATCCGCTCCGCTCTCAGCAATGCGCTGAGCAAGCGACCCCCAGCCGCAACCCACCTCCAGCACCGATTGCGCACCCTCCAGCCGATCAACGATGCCCTGATGCTTGCGCGCTTGTGCCACTTCGAGTCCCTCGTCGAGCGGTCCTAGCGCGCTCGAATAGGTCATGCGGGGGTCGAGCCATTGCTCGTAGAAATCGTTTCCGAGGTCGTAGTGGGCGGAGATATTGCGCAAGGAACCTGCGCGGTTGTTCCGGTTGAGCCAATGCGCGATCCGCCCTGCCCATCGCGCAGGCCCGGAAGACCGCGCTGTATCGCCCAAAGTGCGGACATTGGCCGCCATCAGCGCCAGCAGCGCAGTGTGATCAGGCGATTCCCATTCACCGGCCTCATAGGCCTGATAAAATCCGATGACCCCTCCAGTAGCGAGCCGCAGCAATGCTCGCCAATCCTTGACTGTGATCTCCGCCTCGAAGCCCTTCCCTCGACCCCCCAGTGCGCGCACCGATCCATCGGGCAGCCGGGCGATCATGACGCCGTTCACAAGGCCTGCATCAACGCGGTCGATAATCTTGGCAAAGCCGGGTGCGATCAGGCGAGAAATCAGACCCGGAGTCGAGGCAAAACGCTCGCCCGCGTCAAGCAGGCGCGCTCCCCTTACGGCGTCTCCGTGAAACTCCCTGGCTCCCATGCGCTTCTCTTAGTCGCGCCGCGGGCCCCCTCGCAAGGGGACTATTCGCCCTTCATTGCCTTATAGGCGGAAAGCGCACGCTCACGCGCCTCGCGATGGCCGATGATCTTGGGTGGATAGGCCGTTGGCCGGCAGCCATGATCCTCGGGATCGTGGATATAGGGCTCATCAAGCTTAGAAAGTTCAGGGACATAGGTGCGGATATAGTCAGCACAGTCAAACTTCTCTGACTGACTGAGCGGAGCCATGATCCGCACAAACATATTCGAATCAACCCCGGTGCCAGCGGTCCACTGCCAATTGGTCGCATTGGAAGCGTAGTCAGCGTCGACCAGCGTGTCCCAGAACCATTGCTCTCCGTGACGCCAGTCGATCAGCAGGTGCTTGATCAAGAAGCTCGCGGTGATCATCCGCACCCGGTTGTGCATCCATCCCGTCTTCCACAATTGCCGCATTCCGGCATCGACGACGGGATAACCGGTTTCACCTTTCTGCCACGCCTTTAGGTCACGCGCGGCCTCGGCATCGGTTTCAGGATCGCGCCATTCGATCTTGTCGAAATCCTCGCGGTAATTGTCGCGCGCATAGAGCGGATATTGCGCAATCGTGTTCTGCGCATATTCGCGCCAGATCAGCTCGCTTTCGAAGACAAATGCGCCCTTGGAGGATTTGTGTTTGAGGTGGTGCCAGACCTGAAGCGGGGAAAGCTGTCCAAAGTGCAGATAGGGCGAAAGGCGCGACACTTTGTCCTCGGAGGGGAAATTGCGACGGTCATCATAATCGTCGACATGCGCCTCCCATTCGCTCAGCCGTTGATGCGCGGCCGCTTCACCAACCTGCCAGAATTCACGCATGCCCCCGGCCCAATCGGGACGGCTGGGGAGCAGCTGCCAATCCTCCAGCGCATCGCTTGCGGGCCACGTTCCCGGAGCCTTCAGCGTCTCAGGAGCGGGCACCAAATCACGCGGCGGAAAGGCAGCGCGCACTGCTCGGCTGTAGGGCGTGTAGATCTTGTACTGCCCGCCTGATCCGGTTGTCACCGAGCCCATCGGCAGCAGATAATTGCCCTCGTAAAGCTCTAGGTTAAGCGTCTCAGCAATCGCCTTTTGTGCGTTGCGCCACCAAGGCTCGTAGTGGCGATTGGCGTGGACCGTCTTGGCACCGGTTTCCTCGGCGAGCTTGAGCAGTTCCTCGACCGCGTCGCCCCGGCGAAGGATCAGCTGCGAGCCCAGAGCCGCTAGGCTGTTTGCAAGATCTGCGAGCGAATGATGCAACCACCAGCGTGAGGCTCCTCCATAAGCATGGGTCTTGGCGCGATCATCGTCGAGCACATAGACAGCGATTACCGGCGCACCAGTTTTGGCGGCTTCGAAAAGGGCTGGATTGTCAGCCACGCGCAAATCGCGGCGCAGCCAGACCAATTGTGTGTCACTCATGGAAAGCTAAGCGTTCTATTCGGGAACGAGTTCCTGACATTGCATATCGGGCAGCGCGACCGAGAAGCGCTCCCTTGCGCGCGGGTCGTAAAACCGCGCATCGCGCAGAATGATGGAGCCATCGCGAAGTCCTTCTGCCATGGGCGCGCGCGACCAGATCAGGAAGGCATCGAGATAGGAGTTCTTCTTTCTCGCCTCGGTGAAATCCGGGAGTTCGCATTGGACCAGCTCCGAATTGCGATAGCCTTCGCCAAAGTCGGTGCCTTCCCAAGCGCTCGAGATCCAACGCCCGCTCGGCAGCTGTCCGATCCCCTCGCGCTGCCAAGACGCAAACGGCGCGGGCGAGGAGATGTAGGTCGCAGGATATGGCGGCGCGAACTTGCCACCGGTGTTGTTGTCAAACCAGGTGATGCCGACATTCGCGGCAATATAGAGCAATGCCAGCGCCCCACCGATCCGGGCCGTGCCAGCCGCGTTCCCGCTTTTTTTCTCGCGCCGCACCGAGAGCCAGACCGTCAGAATCAGCAGCGCCCAAAGCCAAATGTCGATGATGAACAGCGTGTCGCCGTAATACCAGCTTTTGTCGAAGGGATAGAGAAAGCGGACGCCATAGACGTTGAGCCAGTCCATCAGGGAGTGCGAAATCGCTCCGATCAAGCCGAGCAGATAGAGCCAGACAAAGCGCACCGGATCGCGCGCCTGAGGCCGCTTACCCCGGCTGTCCTGCCATTTGTCAAAACCCCACAAGAGCGCCGCGAGCCCCAGCGGCAGCAGTGCCACTCCTATTGGCCCATGCGTAATCCCGCGGCGGAAACCCAGTGTTTCCTGGCCATCGAGCCACAGCATGCTGACCACATCGATATCGGGAAGGTTTGCCCCAAGGACGAGCGCGATCACGCCCAAACCGGTCTTCTTTTTGAGTCCCGCCTGCGCCATCACAGCGCCGGTCAGGCCATGCGTTAGGTTATCCATTTGCAACGGATTAGCCATGGTGCAAAGGTCCGTCAAAATGAGATCGGAGTCGGAGCAAAAATGAGCGACACACCCTTCCCCTTCATCCGTCCAGACATGAAGGCATTCCTCGACGCGCTGGCCGCGATGGATGGCCCCAAGATCAACGAAATGACATTGGAGGAAGCGAGAGCTTCTTACGTTGCTCTACACGGAATGGCCGACCGCCCGGCGCGCGAGCTGGCAGTGATCGAGGACCTTTCTTGCCCCGGCCCGGAAGGCGACATCCCGCTGCGGCTCTATGACGCCCGCGAAAAGCGCAAGGCAGGCCCGATCATCACATTCTACCACGGCGGCGGTTTCGTGATCGGAGACTTGGATACCCATCACGCGCTGTGCACCGAGATCGCAGCCCTGATGGATTTGCCCGTAGTAGCGGTCGATTATCGCCGTGCGCCAGAGGCCCCCTTCCCCGCCGCGATCGAGGATTGCGAGGCGGCAACGCGCTGGATTGCTTCCTCTCCCAAGGCATTGGGGCGCAAGGCTTCTGGCATTGTCACTATCGGTGACAGCGCTGGCGGAAACGCGACGATTGTCGTTGGGCAATTGCTCGCAGCAAAACCCGCCGACGTGCCGGTTGCGCTACAAGTTCCGATTTTCCCGCTTGCCAGCGCTGTCGAAGGTGCAGCGAGCTATGCCGAGTTTGCCGAAGGCTTTGTCCTGACCCAGACGGCGATCGAGTTCTTCGACGCAGCCTACAAAGCCGATCGCAAAGATCCGCGCGGCTTCCCGATCCTGGGCGATCACACCAGCGCTCCACCGACCGTTCTGGTGACCGCCAGCCTCGATCCCATCCGCGATTCAGGCCGCGACTACGCAAAAGCGCTGGCCGATGCTGGGGCGGACTTCACCTTCCTCGAAATGAAGGGCGTCACCCACTCCTTCACCAATTTGCGCCAAGCTGTGCCTAGCGCGCAGGGTGATCTTGAGAAGATCGTTGCGGCGATGAAGCTCTATTTGGAGAGTGGCTCCTGATGAGCGAGCTTCCCTACCGTCCCTGTGCGGGGTTTATGCTCGTCAATTCCGAAGGCCTAGTTCTGGTCGGCGAACGCATCGACAAACGCGCCCATGGATTTTGGCAAATGCCCCAAGGCGGGATCGACAAGGGCGAGGACCCTGAACGGGCGGCCCTTCGCGAGCTTGAAGAGGAAGTCGGCATCGGTCCCAATCTGGTCGAAGTGATCGCAGCCACGTCAGAGCCTTTGCGCTATGATCTTCCGCCAGATCTGCTCGGCATAGTGTGGAAGGGCAAATATCGCGGGCAGGTGCAGCACTGGTATCTGGGGCGTTTCAAGGGCACTGACGCCGATATCGACCTGGAAGCGCATGATCCGCCCGAATTTCAGTCCTATCGCTGGATTGCTCCAGATGAGCTGCCCAAGCTCATCATCCCGTTCAAGCGTGAGGTTTATGAAAAGGTGGTGGCGCAGTTCGCGCCGCTGATCTGATCACTTCTCGAAACGGAAGATGATCCGGTCGCGGTCATCCTTCAGCCTCGCCGCCTGAAAGCTCTCCAGCGCCTCGATCCGATCGAACCAGGCGAGGATATTGGGATAGCCTGCAAACATGCCCTTATCGTGCGCGGCGTACATCGGATAAACCAAAGTGATATCCGCGGTGGTCAGATTATCTCCGCCGAAGAAAGGCTGTTTTGCGAGGTCGGAATCCATCAGCTTGAACATCGCTTCGTTGCGCGGGTTGAGAAAGATTTTGCGGACTTGGCCGAACACCGCCTTCAACAGCGAGCTGATCGGCCACGGGCTGCGCATTTCCAGCAGGTTCAGCACCATCGCGATGCCCTGCATGTTCATCAGCGAGCCGGCCGAGGCGTGATACCAGAAAAGGTGCCGCGCGCGGTCCTTATGGCCTGGTCCCGGCTGCAAGGGGCTGTCAGGATAGCCGTCCATTACATAGTCAATAATCGCGTTGCTCTCTGCGAGAACAAGATCGCCATCGGTCACAACCGGCGCTGTCCCCAGCGGCGAAAGCGCCTTGTAATCGTCAGGCGCAAGATTGCTTTCAGGATCGCGATTATAGCTCTTGAGCTCATATTCCGCGCCCAAGGCTTCAAGCAGCCATAGAATGCGAAAGCTCTGCGAATATTCGAGGTGGTGCAGCGTCAACATGAGCGCGCTCCCTTGTGCGTTGGTAGTTCTGGCGCGGGACGAAAGTTAGGGGCTGGCCGAGCCTTCTTCAGCTGCGAGCCGCGCAGCCGGCCCCGCATCAATACTGGCTTGGAGCGCCATGGTTTCCGGGCAGCTGGATCCGCACAGGCTTTCAAGCCTGGCAAGATTCCGCATCGCTTTTTCAAGCGCGCCTTTCTCCACCAAAGCCTCTCCTTCGCCCGATATTGCGGCGAAATTGTCGGGATCGCGGTCAAGCGCCTCGCGGTAATAGACGATCGCCTTGCCCTGCAGCCCGTCAGCCCGGGCTGCCTCGGCCAAGTCGATGAAAATGGGAGTGTAAGCAGGGTCGACCGCAAAAGCGGCCTCAAACGCGTCAATCGCGGCTTGCGTCTCGCCCGCGGCAAGCGCAGCGCGGCCCTCTTGCACGAGCGTTTCGGCCCGCGGGTCGATTTCCAATGGCCCGGCGCTCGTCACGCTGGTCGTGGTCGCCAACAACAGCGACAGGGCAGCGGCAGCGGGCGCAAAACGCATCAAAAGCTCCTTAAGACTGGATGCCCGAAGAGGTGAAAGCTCAGCCATCGCCCCAGGCGCTATCACGCAGCGCGCAGATTTGCGACAAAAAAGCCGTCCGTGCCGTCATGGAACGGTGTTAGCCGCTTGCCCAAACCGCGCTCTCTACCAAGGGGAATATCGACCCTTATGCTCTCATAGGCCGGATTGCGCTCCAGAAATGCCTCGATCTGCCCCGCTCCTTCCTCGTCGAGCAGCGAGCAAGTGATGAAAGTGATCGTTCCCTGAGACCGGACAAGTTTCGCGGCGACATCCAGCACATATGCTTGCAGCTTGGTAAGCCGCGCCAGCTCTTTCTCATCGAGCCGCCAGCGGCTTTCTGGATTGCGCCGCCATGTGCCGGAGCCTGAGCACGGCGCATCGACAAGCACCCGGTCGGCCTTGCCCTCCCACTGGGCCAGCGCCTCCAGCTCACGACCCGGATCGAGCAGCACTGTGTGGTCGATCTGAGCCCCGGCTCGCTGTGCGCGCGGCGCAAGATTGCCAAGGCGGCGCTTGTCGGTGTCGGAAGCGACAAGGCTAACCGCATTGCCAAAGCGCGCAGCAAGGCTCAGCGTTTTGCCCCCTGCCCCTGCGCATAGGTCGATGATCGTCTCTCCAGGCTGGCCCGGGACCGCCTCGCACACCCACTGGCTGCCATGGTCCTGCACCTCGATCAGCCCTTCGCGAAAGGCTGACCATTGTTCGACTTGGGTGCCGGTTTCGTAGCGTAAGGCATGGCGCGCAGAAAGCGGTTCGCCGGGTTGTGGCAGCTCGATACTTTCACGATCCGTTTTCAGTGCATTGACCCGAATATCAAGCGACGCGCGGCCCAGCAGTGCCTCGGCTTCCTTGCTTGCAATCTCGGAGGCAGAGAGCCGGTCGACAAGCCAATCCGGCGCGACCCCCGTAAACGCCGCAAACTCGCCCGCTTCGATGGGAGAAGGTCCATGCGTCGAACCATCGAAAAGCGCAGGCAGGGCATTGTCTTCAGTCGCCACCGCCAACATGGCTGCGCGCCCGCTATGGGGCACTTCTCCGCACAAACGAATGGCGCGGTAGACCAAATCACGCACTGCCCGGCGATCTTTGGAGCCAGCATAGCGCCGCTGCTTGAAATAGGCGGAGATCAAACGATCGGCCGGCGCGCCCTTATTGCGAGCTGCCTCAATGATCTCATCAAGCAGCTCAATAGCGGCTTGAACGCGTGCGGAAGGCGTCACGGCCCTGCCCTCAGATCAACGCGTCGGATAGTTCGGCGCCTCACGGGTGATCGCGACGTCGTGGACGTGACTTTCGGAAAGGCCCGCATTGGTGATCCGGACAAACTTCGCGCGCGTTTTCAGATCGTCGATTGTCGCAGAGCCAGTATAGCCCATCGCCGCCTTGATCCCGCCGACAAGTTGATGGACCACGTCCGCCGCAGGACCCTTGAACGGGACCTGCCCCTCGATCCCTTCAGGCACCAATTTTTGCGCCGATATATCCTGCTGGAAATAGCGATCAGCCGATCCGCGCGCCATCGCGCCGACGCTGCCCATGCCGCGATAACTCTTGTAAGAGCGCCCTTGGTAAAGGAAGACTTCGCCCGGGCTTTCCGTTGTGCCTGCCAACATCGATCCGACCATCACCGTTGATGCGCCCGCTGCCAGAGCCTTTGCCGCATCGCCGCTGGTGCGCAGGCCGCCATCGGCGATGACTGGCACACCCGACTTGGCCGCTTCCTCAGCGCTTTCCATGATCGCGGTGAGCTGTGGGACGCCGACGCCAGCCACGACGCGCGTGGTGCAAATCGAGCCCGGTCCGATCCCAACCTTCACCGCATCCGCGCCCGCATCGACGAGTGCACGTGTGGCCTCAGCTGTTGCGACATTGCCTGCGACCACCTGGACCGCATTGGAAAGGCCCTTCACCCGCTCCACCGCCTTGGCGACGTCGCGGTTATGACCGTGAGCGGTGTCGATTACGATCACATCCACCTCAGCATCGACGAGAGCCTGGGTACGCGCAAAGCCTGCTTCGCCCACCGTGGTTGCCGCGGCAACGCGCAAGCGCCCCGCATCATCCTTGGTCGCGTCAGGATAGGTGACCGCTTTTTCAATGTCCTTCACGGTGATGAGACCGATGCATTTGTAGTCATCATCAACCACCAGCAGCTTCTCAATCCGCCGAGCATGGAGCAGCCGGCGCGCGTCCTCCTGACTGGTACCAAGGGGCACAGTTGCGAGATCGTCAGTGGTCATAAGCTCACGCACGGGCTGCATCGGATTTTCGGCAAAGCGCACATCGCGGTTGGTGAGAATGCCGACAAGCTTGCCGCCCGCATCGGTGACAGGAATGCCGCTGATCCGGTTTTGCTCCATCAATGCCTGCGCATCGCCAAGGACGGCGTCTGGCGCAATGGTTATCGGGTTCACGACCATACCGCTTTCGAAGCGTTTGACCGCGCGCACCGCGGCGCATTGCTCTTCAACGTCGAGATTGCGGTGCAACACGCCGATCCCGCCCAATTGCGCCATCGCAATCGCCATATCCGCCTCCGTCACCGTATCCATAGCGCTCGAAAGCACGGGAATGTTGAGCGCGATCTCGCGGGTCAGCTTGGTCTGGGTGTTGGCCATACTCGGCAAAACGCTGCTTTCCGCAGGACGGAGCAAAACATCGTCAAAGGTCAGGCCGAGTGAAATATCCATATGCACGGGAGCTTTCTTGTCAAAGGAGCGAATCGTGCACGTCCCTGTAGGATGGCTTCGCCCTGCGCGCTAGGGCTTGCCTCCTGCTTTCGACGATATTGTGACGCTTAGGGGGTATAGTCAGCCGTCGAAGCAATTCGCTTGATCAATTCCTCATGCAGCAGCAGATCATCTACCGCTCCGCCAAGCTCCAGACCTTCTGCCTCATCGCTCGGGCTGTGATAGTCGGTTGCGAGATAAGGGCCGAAGGTGATCTCCGAGGCAAAGGCGCTCGACAAAAGCACTGCAGGAACCCCCGATTCCAACAGCACCCAGCCATCATGGCGCTGAAGGAAACTGTTGGCATATTGCCGGTTGCCGAGTTGGCGACCCGCATCCTCGACTGTCGCCCTGATAATGTCATCCAACGGCGTCAGCCCCTCTCCGATAAAGCCCACAGGTGATCCCGCAGGCGCAATCGCAACGCTGTCAAAGTTGAAAGCGGCGACAAATCCATCAAGCGGCACCGGGGGCTGTTCGGCAAAGGCCTGCGCACCAAACAGGCCCAATTCCTCTGCGCTTGTGGCAAGCACATAGATGTCGCGGTCGTGCGGACCGTTTGCCTTGAGACGGCGCGACAGCTCAAGGATTGCCGCAACGCCCGAGGCGTTGTCGACCGCTCCATTGCAGATCCGGTCCGGACCATCAGGCGCGCAAACACCAAGGTGATCCCAATGCGCCATCAGCAGCACCGCACCAGCGCCGCGCACTTCGCCGGGGATCAGGCCGATGACGTTGTAGCTGGTGAACTCGCGCCGGAAGGCGGTGGCATCGATCGAGACGCTCTCTTCAAGCACTATGGGTTCGAAACCCTCGCCATCCGCGCTCTCACGTAGGGAAAGCCATTGTTCGCGGCCAAGCGCCTCGACCATCGCCGGTTCGGTGACATAGCCTTCAGAGAATTGCGCTTCCACGCCCGCTAGGCCAATCCGCTCTCGCCCAATGGCGCTGGCAAAGCGCGCAATCGTCTGCGGCGTGTCAACCACGGTGAGGATTGCAGCGGGGCTCTTCTCAAATAGAGCAGCGCGCCGTTCGGGGCTCTGCCCAGCATCGGCAAGCATCACCACGACCTTGCCAGTCACGGCTTCTGCAGGAACTTCATCGCCCATATAGCCGACAAAGACGGCCTCGGCATCGCTGATCAGATTGCGGCGGCGATTGGTGAACACCACTGCGTCCGTTTCGGGCAGCTCGATTGTCTGGCGACCTCGCGTAAAGCTCACCGTTCCGCCGTCCAGACGCAGGCCGATAAGCTCGACCGGAGCGCGCCATGCGCTGCCGGGATCATTGGTGCCCGAACGGAGCCCTGCGGCCTGCATTTCGCTGATAATGTAATCGATGGTCATCGTCTCACCATCGGTGCCGGGCTTGCGGCCTTCAAACTCGTCGCTTGCAAGCGTCGAAATGTCGCGCATCAGCCGGGCTTCGATCGCAGCGCGCTCCTCTGGCGGGACACTGGCAATGGGCGCAGGCGCGCAGGCTGCTGTAAGCAAGCCCAGCAGCATGAGCAGGAGAAAGCGCCCCTCAAAGCCCCCTGTCATCGTCATTCGGCGGTCCAGCCTCCATCAATGCTCCAATTGGCCCCGGTTACGTTGCCTGCCTCTTCACGGCACAGGAAAACCGCCATCGCGCCAACCTCTTCAGGCTGCACGAATTTCTTGGTCGGCTGTTTGGCGAGGAGGACATCGTTGATGACTTCGTCGCGCGTCATACCGCGCGCTTCCATCGTATCGGGAATCTGCCCCTCCACCAAAGGCGTCCAGACATAACCTGGCGAGATGCAATTGGCGGTCACGCCGTGCGTCGCCAGCTCAAGCGCGATAGTCTTGGTGAAGCCCGCCACGGCATGCTTGGTCGCGACATAGGCGCTTTTGCACGGCGAGGAATTTGTCGAGTGAGCGCTGGCAGTATTGATGATCCGGCCCCAGCCCTTTGCCTTCATTCCAGGCACGGCAAGCCGCGTCGTGTGGAAGACCGCATTGAGGTTCAATCCAATCACCGCGTCCCATTTGGCGACCGGAAACTCTTCGACCGGCGCGACATGCTGCATTCCTGCATTGTTGACGAGGATGTCGATCGCACCGACTTCCTCCATCATCGCCTCAATCGCTGCCACGTCGAGCAGGTTAGCGCCATTGAAGGAAGTGCCCAGTTCTTCGCACATAGCCGCGATCTCGTCTGGGTCGCCCAGGCCGTTGAGGATCACTTCGGCTCCCTCAGCGCGCAGTGCGCGCGCAATGGCAAGGCCGATCCCCGAAGTCGATCCGGTCACCAGCGCGCGCTTGCCAGCAAGGCCCTGCTCGCACGACGCTAAACCCTTGTCCATTCCACTGAACTCCTGCAACTGTAACGCGACCAGCTTTTGCCGCGCTTATCGCTATTGTCCAGCGCTTTAGGCGGGCTTAGGCCGACTGGCACGCGATGCGGCTGCATTAGGGGAGACAGCAAGATGCGGCTCAATCCGCTCGACACATCAAAGGTCAAAGTTCGCGGCGGCGATACGAGAGGCGGCAGAGGCCGCCGAGCTGGCGGCGTGGGCTGCGGCGCTTTGGTGATCGCCCTCATCGGGGCGGTGGCGTTCGGATTGGATCCGGCTGACACCTTGGCGGTGCTAAGCGGCGGTAACACTGGATCAGCCTCATCCTCTCAAACCGCGCTAGGCGAGAATCTGACCGAGCGTCAGCGGTGCTCGACTGGGCCTTATGCAATGGAGGCGTGCGAGGCATTACAAAGCCTCAACGAAACCTGGGAGCCCGAATTTCGCCGTGCTCGCATTGCTTTCGAAGAGCCCGAGCTGGTGCTCTATCCGCCGGGTCCGATCAACACGCGCGGGTGCGGGTCGACCACCTCTGCCTCTGGTCCGTTCTATTGCCCTGCAGATTACGGGATCTATATCGAGACGAGCTTTTTCGATCAGCTTGCGCAGATGAGCGGGACACGCGGAGACTTTGCGCGGCTGTATGTGATGGCGCACGAATATGGCCATCATATCCAGAACCTAATCGGCACCTCCGATCAGATCCGCAGCTTGCAACAACGCAATCCCCAGGTCGGCAATCAGCTGAATGTGCGTATGGAACTGCAGGCTGATTGCTATGCCGGTGTTTGGGCGGGCAAGAACCGCGACCGGCTTGATCCGGGCGATATGGAAGAGGGCCTGCGCGCCGCCGCTTCGGTGGGCGACGACCTGATCGCGCGCAATTCAGGACGCCGTATCAATCCGGACAACTTTACCCACGGAACCAGCCAGCAACGGATGGACGCGTTGCGACTGGGATTGGAGACTGCTGATGAATCTGCCTGCGACGTCTATCTCGACTTCCGCTAAGTCACGCGGCCGCACGCGCACATTCGCGCTTGCCGCAGCGTTGTGCCTTGCGCTGACGCTACCCGCGTCAGCCCATGCGCAAGTGCGGATGCCAGGCGATGAGCCTGATGTTGAGGATATCGCCCGCACCCCGCTCGATGTGCTCAACATCGATCCTGAAGACATCCCGCAAGTTTTGGTCGAGGCGACATTGAACCCATACGCGACCGAAGGGCTCGACAGCTGCAATGCAATTGTCGTCCAGGTTGCGCGGATCGACACGGTGCTCGGCTACGACTTTGATATCGCGATCGATGAAGAAGGTCGCCGCATCAGCCGGGGCCGTGTCGCGCAAAGCGTTGTTGGCTCGTTCATCCCGTTCCGCGGGATTGTGCGCGAGGTTTCGGGCGCGAGAAAGCGCCAGAGCGAGGTCAACGAGGCGATCACTGCGGGCATGGTGCGGCGCGGCTTCCTCAAAGGGCTCGGGATGGAACGCGGATGCGAATATCCGGCGCGGCCAAGGGAACGGCCACTCGAAATGGAACAGTGAAAGGGTTTGAATCAGACAAGAAAGGCCGGGCAGCAGCTTGATCCTGCTTCCCGGCCTCTTTCGATAGTCTGCGCCAAACCATTCGGGGTAATTGGGCTCAACGCAACTTAGCTGCGTTCCCACCGTTCAATCTGAGCGTCGAGTTCACGCAGCACGCGCTCGCGGATTTCTGCGTCCATTTCGGTGTCATTCGCGATCTCGTCACGCGCCTCACGCAGACCAGAGACGGCTTGCGCTTCGATCCGCGTCTTGCAGATTTTCACGATTTGGGTGCCTTCGGCATTCTCAACCGTCGTTGTTGGATCGGTGCTGTCAGAATCGCAGCTCATTTCGACCATCACGCGCCGGCCCTTAGCATCCTCAATGCCTTCGAGGGACGAGCGGATGATGACAGGCAGCTCATCAAGCTGTGCACGTGCTTCCTCCAGCCCCTCGCGGATTTCGATAATCATGACATCGATCTCCTCTTCGGTCATCGTGCCGGTGTTTTGACCATCACGAGAAATGACAACGCGGCGTTCAAGGCGGCGTTCGGTTTCATCGAGCTCTTGACCGCTGCGCGCAAGCTGGACCTCCATCCGTCGCAAATGGGATTCCAGACGGCGCATCTCTGCCGCGCCTCGAGCGGCAGAAGCCTGCGCATTCGGATCAATTGACTGAATGGGCTGCGGTGCGAGCGGCGCTGTCGGCGGCTCAGGTGCTGTCGGCGCATTGGGCGCTTCAGCGGATGCTGGTGGCGGCGGTGGTGCTGGTGGAGCGGGCGGCGCTGGAACCGCAACCAATGCTGCCGCGGTAGCCGGCGCAGGGGGTGCGCTCGAAGCAGCGGGGGCAGCAGGGGCAGCAGGGGCTTCGCTTGCCGCATAGCTGATCGATGCGGTCAGCGGCAAAGCTACCACTGCAGCTCCTATCATCACGCGGCCAGCAAGACGGCGACTTTTCGGGGTGTCGTTCATTTTCAGGCTCCTCAAACGGTGGATTATCGATTTCTCGCCCAGCACCGGACAGGCCATCGGCGCTGTCAAAGCGTGGCTGGAAATGGGGTTGCGCCCGGCGGCGTAGCTGACAATCAGATTGGCGTAGGCTTCGCGGGTCTGCGCGGTGTCCTGCGCTTGCTGCGCTGCCATCACCCGGGCATCGCACGCCGCCTCCTGATCGCGTCGCAATGCGAGCCAGCCATAACGGCCAAGCGGGTTGAACCAGTGCAAAGCGAAGAGCGGTTGGACCAGCACATTAATCAGCAGATCATGGCCCTTGTGGTGGGCAATCTCATGCGCAAGCGCGAGGTCTCGGGCTCGCCGGTCGGGTTGCGCAAGAAATCCAACCGGCAAGGCGACAACCTTGTCAATGACGCCAAAGGCGAGTGGCGATTGAGTGGCAGGCGTTTCAATCAGACGGATCGCACCCTCGCTACCCATGTCACGCCCTTCACCAAGCAGCTCTTGGCGCAGCTCGAAATAGGCAGCGAAGCGGCGGTAGAGAAAAATGGCGGCACCGATCAGCCAAAGCGCAATGGCAGGGCCGATCAGGGGCTCGATTATCGAGCTCCAATCGACATTTGCCATCGGGGTAGTCGCCTGTGGCAGACCGGTTGCCGCCACCTCTGATCCCGAAGCACTGGCTGGAGTTGCAATTGGTGTGGTCGGGTCGAGGATTGGGGTGGAGGTTTCGGTGGGCGACGCAGCCAGTGCCGCCATTCTTTCAGATGGCGCACTCTCTTGCGAAGCGGGCCGCATCCACGCGGGCAATTCAATAGGCGGCACGATGAGCCGCAATGCGGGCAGCGCCCACAAAGCATAGGCAAATTGCGGGCCGAACCAGCGCGTCACCGGACGGCGAAGAACAAGGACAAGCGCAATCAGAGCCGCAGTCCATGCGAGTGTTTCTAGGAGAAATCCCTCTATGCTGAACACGCTCATTGTTTGAGCTCCTTCAGCAGCTTCTCAATCTCGGAAAGATCATCCTCGGTCAGCGCCTCAGTCTCTGCCAGATGCGCCACCAGCGAGGCGGCTTTACCCCCGAACAAACGGTCGACAAGCCGGCGCGATTCGCCGCCTACATAGTCTTCACGTTCGATAATCGGTGAGTAGAGGAACCGGCGGCCATCAGGCTCGGTCGCGATCGCCTGCTTTTGCACTAGGCGCGAGAGCAGCGTCTTGACGGTGGCGAGGCTCCATTCGCGAGTGTCGCAAACGCGCTCGCAAACTTCGGCAGCGGTCGCGGTGCCGCGGTCCCACAGGACCTCCATCACCGCATGTTCTGCTTCGCTGATGCGTTCGGGCCGATCGTTACTGGCGGGTCTATCTTGAGAAGTGCTCAAGCGTTCCTCCATCTGCTTGATTACGTCTGTAGTCACAACGACTACGCCTGTAAACATTGCTATTGGCTGAACGGCCCTTCTCCCCGCTTGCTTCTCTGCAAATGGTCCATCACAACGGATCAATGACAAGGAAACTCGCTCTGCTGGCGCCAGCGTTTTTGAGCCTTGGCGCGCCGCTCGCTGCCCAAGATGAGATCTTCGCGATCACTGATCCCGTTCCGCTCAATCCCGAGGATCCCTCGCAAGACGAGATCGGAGAGCTGATCTATCGCGGAGGCGTGGTGATTGAGCCGGGTGAAGAAGGGATCGGTGGGATCTCAGGCCTCGAATGGTACGAAGAAGACGGGCTGATTTATGCAGTCAGCGATGACGGTCACTGGCTTACGATTGAGCCCGATGAGTTTGACGGACGCCTGATCGACATTCTCGCTATTACGCGCGGTGATCTACTCGACGAACGCGGGCGAAGATTGCGGGGCGAGAACGCAGATGCGGAAGCGATCACGCGTGGTCCAGCGGGCAATAATTGGCTTGTGACATTTGAACGCGAACATCGCGTCTGGATTTATGAAGATCTGAGCGAGACTGCCGAGCCAGTCGCCGATCAATGGACGAGGCACCTTAGGCCGAGCGAATCCAACGCTGGGTTTGAAGCCGCTGCGACTTGGGCGGGAGGCGCAATAGCCTGTTTGGAAAGGCACGTTGAGGGAAGTCCCAACTGCCTGACTTTTCCCACCAAACGCCAATTTGAATTCACCCCGCCCCCTTCTCTAGCTGAGAAAGCAGGGGTGCCGACCGATGCGGCTTGCCTCGACGAGAATAGCTGTTTCATCCTCTTCCGCAGCTTTGTCAGGGGCGAAGGAAATAGAGCGGCTATCGTTCATTACGATCCAGCATCAGAAGAGAACGAAGTGCTCGCGGTCCTCACCCCACCCCTCACCCTCGACAATTTCGAGGGAATTGCGGTGCGGGAGCAGTTTGGGAAGACCTATCTCTACATAGTTTCGGACAACAATTTCTCTGACGACCAACGCACGCTTCTGATGAAGTTTGAGATCCGCACCGAAGAAGTGATGGTCGCCCCCGACCCCGAGCCAGAGATCAATTACGCGACCGAGGATGTGGTGCTCGAAACCTCGCTGGGCGACATCACCATCCGCCTCGAAACCGAGCGCGCGCCAATCACAGCAGCAAACTTCCTGCGTTATGTGGATGAGGACCGTTTTGACGGGATTGTCTTCTACCGGGCGATGAAGCTTGACCGCGAACCGCAGCCCAATGGCTTGATCCAGGCAGGTGTGCGCTTCGACCCGGCCCGCGTTCTTCCACCAATCCCGCATGAGCCGACCAATCTGACCGGGCTCACCCACACCAATGGGGCGCTATCCATGGCGATGGGTGAACCAGGCAGTGCCAATGGCGACTTTTCGATCATGCTGCAGGATCAGATCGGCCTCGACGCCCGCCCGGATGCGGAAGATCCGGTGTGGCAGAACGGCTATGCAGTTTTTGGCTATGTCATAGAAGGGATGGAGGTCGTCTCCGCCATCCACTCGCTGCCAGCAGACCCTGACGCGGGGCAAGGCATTATGCGCGGCCAGATGTTAGCCGAGCCAGTTGAGATTATCGAAGCACGGCGGGTGCTGGATACAATCGAGATTACCGCGCCAGAGTGATCACTCGCCCGTCGCGGGCCGCCCAACGGGTTCGCTTGCCACTTGCGGCATGCGCGCTTCAAGAACGTCGAGCCAAGTGCTGACCTTCGATCCGATCGCGCTTTGCGGTAACGAGGCGAGCAGGCGCCGCTCCGTCTCCCATCCAGCTACCATCAATCCGGCCGCGGAAACCGCCTCCTGAAGCGATTGCGGCTGACGCATAGCGCGGTTGATCAGCGCATCGCCGTAAAAGGTCCAGTCATTCTCGGCCTCGCACCCAAACGAATTGCGCTGCGCCGAAGCCGCAGTCAGCACCGCCCCTTGGTCGCTGGCTAGAGCTGGTACGAAAACGCCCGAATAACACGCGCTGATAATGACGAGCCGCCGCTCTATTCCCAGTTCCTCAAGCGCGCCCGCCAGGGTGGCGGGAGAAAGGACGCCGTAACCTGTGTCACCATAGTGATAGGCGAGCCCCAAACGGTTGCCGTGGCTAGTCGTGTAGAGGACGAGCACATCCTCCTCCTTGTCCATCACCTCTGCCACATGCGCGAGGGTGACCAGCAAGCTTTCGATCGAACCGCGCGGCAAATCATCGCGTGTGCCATCCGGGCCAGCAAGAGTGATCGTGCGTCCGTTTGCATCATAGCGGCTCGCTAGCACACGCCCGGTCTCGCGTGCTTCACGAGCGAAGACCGGATCGCTATCCAGCGCAACAGTGATGACATAGGCATCGATCACACCTGCGCGCTGCGGCTGCAGAGAATTGAGCGCAAGGCCCAATCGCCGCTGCTGCGTGAGCAAGTCCAGCGCAGAGGCCGTCCGCTCCATCCGCGGCGAATCTTCGAAACTCGCAAGCACTTCCTCGCGGCTGTTGCCCATGCCGAGATTGGGAAAGCTTTCGGTATGAGCAGGCGGCTGAACGCTGCTCTGCTGCGCCAGGGCTGTGCCGGTACCGGCACTGGCGAGAGAAGCGGCCAATGCGAACCCGATAAGAATGCGTGAAATCATGAGTGACATGTTCCCAAGACTTCGCGCGGGGTCAAGAGCCCATTCGCACCCACGGACCACCTTGCGATTATTCCGCCGGAATCACGCGGTAGACCTTGGTCTCGCCGATCCCCTTAAGCGTCAGCAACTCGGCGGGCGTGAAATCAATCTCGGAACAGGCTGCGAAATAGGTGCTTTCTGACACTGCGATCCCGCCCGGCTCCGCCACGCCTTCGAGCCTTGCTGCCGTGTTCATTGTGTCGCCCCAATAATCATAGGCCATGCGGCTCTGCCCGATCACGCCGCCGACCACAGGACCGGTGTGAATGCCAACGCGCACCGCGACATCAATCCGGGTCTCCTGCGCATATTCGCCCACCTTTTCGATCAGTGCCTCGGCAAAGCGGATCGCGGCGACCGCATCATTGTCCGTCGAAGTCGTGCCGCCTGCCACCGCGAGATAGGCATCGCCAATCGTCTTGACCTTCTCCACCCCGATCTTTTCAGCGCACGCATCGGCCATCCCGAAGACGCCATTGAGCATCTTCACCAGATGACCTGGAGAGAGCTGTTTCGCGAGCTTGGAAAAGCCGACAATGTCGACAAAAACGACCGAAACATCGGAGAAACTGTCCGCTACGACCTCGCCCTTGCGCAAGCGGTTGGCTACATCCTCGGGCAGGACGTTGAACAGCATCTGTTCGGTCTTGGCCCGCTCTTCCTCCAGCGCCATCCACGCCTTGAAACTGCGCCGCGCTCTGCGATCGATGTCCCAGTTCACAAAGCAGGCGAAGGTAAAGAAGGTCGTGAAGTTGGTGAAGGAATAGACGACATTGACGATGTCGCGGTCGACAACCAACAGGAAGCCTCCATAGGTAACGAGCAGCACCAAGGCCCAGCTGAAAAAGTACCGCGTCGTGGCGACAAAGCCGACACTGGCAAAGACGACCAAAATACCGAAATTGATGATCCCCATGCCAAAGCGGCTGATTTGGGTGATCTCCGACTGCGCGCCCAAAGCTTCGATCAGCATCACCATCACCACCGTCATCGCGACGAAAATGACAAGATCGATCCAGGGCTGCTCAATATAGAACCGAGTGAAGGTCAGTCCGACAATCGCGCCCAGAACCGCGATGAAAGGGAACGCCGCCATATTATAGGCAAGCACACCTTCGGTCGGGAAATGCATCGGGTTGAACCCGATATAGGAGATCAGCGTGACAATCCCGATTGCCGCCAGAAAACGCGTCGCGGGAACGCGCGCCTCGCGCTCGCTCGTGACATAGGCTGTCTCGACCACTGGATCGTCGAATTTGCCAAGCAATTGCATGAAGTGACCCCCGAAGCTCAGAGCCTAGCGCGGGTCCAGTGCGAGAGCCATTGCGAAAAGTGGTTTATGCGGAGGGAAGTTCCGCATCAATCAGCCGCGCGCGTTGGTCGGGGGTGAGGACAGCGCAGGCTTCCTCGGTCTTTCCAAACCACTTATACCGATTGCGCGCGACAAGGTCGTAGGCCCAGTCGCGGATCGGCCTTGGAATAATCTGAAAGATGCGCGGGAGGTGCCAGATCCCGCCCATCGCGCGGGCCACTTGAAAGTAGCCGCCACTTTTGATGTAGGCTCTACCCTCGTGAATGAAGACGTAGCTTTCGTCCCAGTCGATCCCGTAATGCTGGCAAAGCGCCTCGCCCAAGGGCTTTTGCGCAGAGGTGAAAGCAATCCTCCCGCGCTTGTCGTGCTTCATGATGAAGCCCACGCCGCCCGTGCACAGCACGCAGTGATGATCGAATATGAAGAGCGAGCGGCTCTCATCGAAGGCCGGGACACTCGGGTCATCGCGGTAGCTGTAGGGCGCAAATTTCGCGAGATCGGATTGGGTGTGGTTGAGCTTCATTGGTCGATCCACTCCAGATTGAAGGGCGCAAGAGCCTCGCGCAATTCATCAAGGCTTACGATACCAACACAGGCCCGCGCCCCGGGTTCCAGCGCCTCTCCCCTCGCCAGCTTTCGAGCGATGACGATCGCGGGCGTACAAGGAATATTGGGCCCATGCCCCTCGCGCGCAATGATATAGTGGCGGCGTTCGACCGGTGCTCCGTCGTTGTCATATCCCTTGATGAACATATGAAAGCCGCTCTCATCGGAGCCCATCCAATCAAACAGAAAGCTCAGCCTTAACAACCAGTTCGACCATGCGCTGAGCTGCGGCAGTAGCCGAAGCCGCACGCCCCAGCTGAGCAGCCAAGTGCCAAAGTGCAGCGGCAAAGTCTCATGCCCGGCCGCAAATCTGTGCGATTTGAGGCTGGGGTAACGCGCGGGGAAGAGGTCGAAGTCGGGCACATCGCAATAGCCAAACCAGCGACGGCCGAGTTGCGGATAGACATGTGAGTGCAGCCCCTGCCATCCGAAGACGCGGCGCATCGCTCCGTTCTTCAATCGCGTGAAGGGTTTACCGACATAGGACAGGATCGCCGCCACCGTCCCAAGCCCGCGATTGGTCTGCTGTGCGGCGCTGATCCCGTAATCGACTTCGGTGATATTCATCACTTTGCTGGCTTCATCGAGATAGGCTCCGGTGAGGCACGGAACCGAGCTCGCCCCCGCAATCGCCGCGACGCTTTTCTCTTTGGCAAGCCCATCGAGCTCGCCAATCTCGCACACAAATTGCCGCGCATCGGCAAGATCGCAATAATGCGCACCCGCCTCGATAGCGGCCCGCGCGACGCGGTAATCCTGCCCCTGAAACGGGCCGACAGTGTGGAGCACTAAGTCAGGCGCGATGTCCCGCAGGCTCGATCCGAGATGATCAATATCCACCAAGGCCGCGCTGGCCGGAATGGCGGCGTTGAGGTCCGTGACGAACGCCTCAGCCTTGGCGAGGTTTCGGCCGCAAATAGTCAGCGCAATATTGGGATCAGGCGCGAGGGCACGGGCAATGTACCCGCCAAAATTGCCATATCCACCCAGGATCGCGATGCGGAAGGTCATGGGGCGTAGCTAGCCATGGAAGGAGGCCAGACAGGATCGGGTGTTGCTAGGCATGGCAGTCTTCTGAGCACAATTCTCTCGGCAATCAATAGTCGCCAGAAAAGGAGCTCAATCTTTGTGGGCAAGGACGATGCTAGACTATCGCTAAGGACAATGTTCGTGTATTGTTCTTAGTCATAAGGAGTTTAGGATGGATATAGCAGGTGGACTTTCGGCCACGTCAAACGCGATCAACATTGTAAAGGCACTGAAAGAGACGGATCACGCGCTAGACTCAGCGGTGCTCAAGGCACGTCTTCTTGAGGTTTTGGATCAACTAATCGATGTAAAATCTAGTCAACTTGAGCTCACGGAAAGGGTAAGGGAACTCGAGAAAGAGAACGCACGGCTTCTGACAACTTCCGATGACCTCGCCGACTTGGTTGATAAGGGTGGCTACCTTTACAAACAAGAAGGCAATGGCTTGATCGGATGGCCGGCATGTCCAAGCTGTCTGAACAAAGACCGACGTGTGGTTTTCATGGTCCAAGACAGGGACTACAAATCTGCCAAGTGCCCGAGATGCAAGAGCGAGTTTTCTCCAGTGACCGGGTATGTCTTACCCGGCTATTCGTTCGCCGATGAACGCGAAGACAAGCTAAGACGCCGAAATGAGAAGTTAAATGCCAGGCTTCGGGACCTCAACCGCTGATAATCAATACACCCGCGCCTTTGGTTCGATGTACTCCACGTCTTCGGTCAGCGAATAGTCGTGGACTGGGCGGTAGTCGATGCGGATGTTCGAACCGCGGCCGCCCCAACCGTCGAACCACGCGACGGTGTGCTTCATCCAGTCGTCATCGTTGCGATCGGGGAAGTCTTCGTGAGCGTGGGCGCCGCGGCTTTCCTTGCGGTTTGCTGCCGATGCCATGGTGACGTTTGCCTGGCTCATGAGGTTATCAAGCTCTAGCGTTTCGATAAGGTCGCTGTTCCAGATCAGCGACTGGTCGGTGACATGGATGTCCTCCATCCGCTTGTTCTGCTCGGCGAGGATCTTGACGCCTTCGTCCATCAGAGCCTGATCGCGGAACACGGCGCAATGCTTTTGCATCGCCTTCTGCATATCCGAACGGATCGCTGCGGTGGGCGAACCGCCTTGCGCGTAACGGAAGTGGTCGAGGCGGCCCAAAGCCATATCCGCGCTGTCGCTTGGCAATTCGCGTTGCTTGGCACCCGGTGTCATGTTCTCTTTCAAGTGCAGACCGGTCGCGCGGCCAAAGACCACAAGGTCGATGAGCGAGTTCGAACCCAAACGGTTCGCGCCGTGGACCGAAACGCAGGCCGCTTCGCCGACCGCATAGAGCCCCGGTACAACCGTATCGGGATCGCCGTCAGGGCCAATAGTCACAACCTGGCCGTGATAATTACACTGGATGCCGCCCATATTGTAATGGACGGTCGGCGTCACCGGCAGCGCCTCGCGCGTCAGATCAACGCCGGCGAAGATCTTTCCGCTTTCGGTGATGCCCGGTAGCCGCTCTGCGAGCACCTTGGGATCGATGTGATCCAAGTGAAGGTAAATGTGGTCGCCATCCGCGCCCACGCCGCGCCCTTCGCGCATTTCGAGCGCCATCGAACGGCTGACCACGTCGCGGCTCGCCAAGTCCTTCGCGCTCGGTGCATAGCGTTCCATGAAACGCTCGCCTTCGGAATTGGTGAGGTAACCGCCCTCGCCGCGCGCGCCCTCGGTGATGAGCACGCCCGCGCCGTAAATGCCGGTCGGGTGGAATTGCACAAACTCCATGTCTTGCAGCGGGAGCCCAGCGCGCAGCACCATACCGCCGCCATCGCCGGTGCAGGTATGGGCAGAGGTCGCAGTGTAATAGCAGCGGCCATAACCGCCAGTCGCCAAGACGACAGATTGCGCGCGGAAGCGGTGGATCGTGCCGTCATCTAGGCACTGTGCGATCACGCCAACGCATTTGTCGACGCCATCTTCCTTGGTCATGATGAGATCGAGCGCGAAATATTCGATGAAGAAGTCCGCGTCATACTTCAGGCTCTGCTGGTAGAGCGCGTGGAGCATGGCGTGGCCGGTGCGGTCTGCGGCAGCGCAAGTGCGCTGGACGGGAGGCCCCTCGCCCATGTTCTGCATATGGCCACCAAAGGGACGCTGATAGATCGTGCCGTCTTCGTTGCGGCTGAACGGGACGCCGGCATGTTCCAGCTCGTAGACCGCCTGAGGGGCTTCACGCACGAGATATTCGATCGCGTCCTGATCGCCGAGCCAGTCCGATCCCTTGACGGTGTCGTACATGTGCCACTTCCAGTGGTCGGGCGAATTGTTGCCGAGGCTCGCCGCGATGCCGCCCTGGGCTGCAACCGTGTGCGAGCGTGTCGGAAAAACCTTGGAGATGTTGGCGGTGCGCAGGCCAGCTTCGGCAGCGCCCGTTGTGGCGCGCAGGCCTGAGCCACCCGCGCCGACGACCACCACGTCATAAGTGTGGTCGATAATCTTGTAAGCGCCTTTCAAACCGTTGGCGCCATTGGCGGAAGAAGTTGCCATCAGGCGGCTCCTGTCAATGCGAGGCTGGCGGTGCTGAAAATTGCAAAGGCGCCGCCGCCGAAAACTGCGAGATTGAGCGCGGTCAGGGCCGCGAATTTGGTGCCAGGCTCGTGAACATAATCCTCGATCAGGACCTGCAGGCCGAGCTTGGCGTGGTAGAAGACACAGATGATGAGGAGCATCATCGGCACCGCAGCAATCGGCTTGGAGAGCCAGGCGGTCACGGTTGCGTGGTCATAAGCGGGGAGCATCAGGAGGCTGACAAACAGCCATGTCATCAACACCAGATTGCCGACTGCGGTGGTGCGCTGGACCAGCCAGTGATGCGCGCCTTCATGCGCAGAGCCAAGCCCGCGCACTTTTCCAATCGAGGTTCCGCTACCCATGGGTCAGACCCCCTTGCCAAAGAAGATGTAGGCCCACAACGCCGCCGTCAAAGCAATCGCGATCAACGGTGATGCAATCGACCACAGGCGATTGGTGTCGAGTTCATAGCCCGCGCCAATGTCGAGTACGAAGTGACGCAGTCCGCTCATCAAATGGGTGAAAAATGCCCAGGTCAATCCGACCATCACGACATATCCGATCGGTGAGGTCGCCGCCCATACAAAGGTTTCATAGGCCGCTGGACCGCTTGCAAGCGCACCCAGCCACCAGACCAGCACAGCAAGGCCGACAAGCGCCATGCCATCGCCGCTGACGCGGTGAAGG
Source organism: Pseudomonadota bacterium (assembly GCA_039039885.1). GTDB lineage: Bacteria > Pseudomonadota > Alphaproteobacteria > Sphingomonadales > Sphingomonadaceae > Erythrobacter. The sequence goes on from JBCCPG010000001.1 coordinate 379,036, forward strand.
ATGGAAACCAACATATGCGGTCCCCACCGCCATATCTGTAGATGCGGTGAAAGCGGTCTTTGGCTCATTTTGATCCCATTTATTTTTTGCCCCGCTCTCACTTAGCGAAACATGCGGTCCGCGCAAGGTGGCTAGCCTCGACTCTCGGTACAAAAATTCGCAATAGAGTATTGCATGACATACATTCTTCTCACCGGATCAAGCCGCGGAATAGGCGCGGCGGCCAAGGCTACCCTGGCTGAACGCGGAGTGCGGGTGATTGGCCATGCGACACGAGGCAGTCTGGCGAACGGAGACGATATCCAGATAGCCGCCGATTTCTCTGACCCGATTGCTGCGCAAATCTTGTGGGAACAGGCGCTTGACGTGAGCGGCGGCGACATCAGCGCGCTGGTCAACAATGCTGGTCTGTTCGAGGCGAACCGGCTTGAACGATCTGACATTGAATGGCTCGATGCGTGGGAAGACACGCTCCGCATCAATCTCACCGCCGCAGCCCAGTTAAGCCGGTTTGCAATTCAACACTGGCAAAAGGGCCTGGCAGGCGAAGACGGGGTGCGCGGAAGACTTGTCCATGTCGCAAGCCGTGCCGCTTATCGCGGAGATTCGCCTGCCCATTGGCATTATGCGGCGGCCAAAGGCGGTATGGTTGCGATGCACAAGACAATCGCGCGCGCCTATGCGGCAGAAGGGATCGTCAGCTTTGCGATCACCCCCGGTTTTACTGATACGAGCATGGCGGGCGATTATCTCGATAGCAGAGGCGGCGCGGGTCTGCTTGTCGACATTCCCTTAGGCCGCGTCGCAACGCCGCAAGAGATCGCCAAGATCATCGCCTTTTGCGCGCTCGACGCCCCGCCCTCCATGACCGGAGCCGTCCTCGACGCCAACGGCGCGAGCTTTGTGCGTTGAGCGCATCGTGGAAGCTTTCCGCCTTCGCGCCCAAAAAGGCGGTGCAGGATGCGTTGCTCGCCCATGATGAGTTGGAGGAATGGGACTTCGACCTTGTGATCTCAGGCCGAGAGGTCGCTGAGGACAGGCCGCAGGACTGGGTGCTCGAAGCCTGGTATCCGTCAAAGCCCGCGAAAGCGCAGACTGCCGCGCTCGCTCAGCTCTTCTCCGGCAAACCTCCGAAGATCGAGATCGAGCAGCTGCCCGACGAAGATTGGCTTGCGATCAGCCAGCAAGGGGTTGAGCCAATCCATGCCGGACGGTTCTATGTTCACACGCCGGAATTTGAGCCGCAACCGGGCGCAATCAACTTCGCGATCCCTGCCGCGCAAGCCTTTGGCACGGGGCAGCACCGCACAACGGCGGGCTGTTTGGAAATGCTAAGCGCGATGAAGCAGCGTGGCCTTGTCGCGCGCAACATCGCCGACATTGGGACGGGAACGGGTCTGCTTGGCTTTGCAGCTATGGCTTTGTGGCCGGGGGCGAAGTCCACCGCCTCTGATATCGACGCAGTGTGCGCTCATGTTGTCGAGGACAACGCAGCGCTCAATGCCATCGCCTTGGGATCAGCGCCAGGCGAAATGACGATGGTGATTGCCGACGGGATGGCGGATCCGCTGCTGCAGATGCGCGGACCTTACGATCTGCTGATCGCCAACATCCTTGCAGGCCCTTTGGTAGAGCTCGCACCGGACTTCGCAGGGGCTGTTGCGCCGCGCGGCTCAATCCTGCTTGCTGGCCTGCTCGCCGGAGAACAGGAGCAGGCCGTGCGCCGCGCCTATCGCAAAGCAGGCTTCCGCCCAGTCGCACGGCTAGAGCGCGGCGATTGGGCTATTTTGTGGTTTAGACGCAGGCCGCATCCCTAAAGCAGCGTCACTGGCCCGCGAGCTTGCGTTCAAGATAAAGCCTCTCAGCGCGCGGGGGGTCGAGGTCCAGCGCGGCCTGCAGCGCCTCTTTCGCTTCGTCTTTTGCATCGGTCTGGATCAGCAACTCTGCCCGCGCGACGTGATAGGGCCGCGCATTCTTGAGCGCAGCTGCGTCCATCGCCTCAAGAGCTTCCAGACCCGCAGCCGCACTTTGCGCCTTGCCCAAAGCAACCGCTCGGTTGAGCGCCACCATCGCTCCGCCGCGTAATGTCATGAGCGCATCGTAAAGCCGCAGGATGGCGTCCCAATCGGTTTCGCCGTCAAACCCTCTGCGTGCATGAGTCAGCTGGATCGCAGCCATAAGCTGATAAGGGCCAAGCACTTTGAGCGGCGCTGCACGATCAAGCATCGCCCGCGCTTGCTCAATCATCGAAAAATCCCAGCTTTGCGTGTCCTGCTGCGACAGCGGCACCATCGCGCCGTCGGGATCGAGCCTGGCATCCTGCCGAGAGCGGGCAAGCAACACCATGGCCGCGAGGCCCAGCGCCTCTGCCTCTTGCGGAAGCAGTTCTGCGACCATCAGCGCCAGCCGGGCGACCTCGTCACTCAGCGCGCCGTCATCAATTGCTGAGCGCTCGCCCGCAGCGTCCTGATAGGCAATCGTATAGGCGAGCTCCAAAGTCAGCAGGATTGCCTCAAGCCGCTCGCCCCAGTGTTTACGGGGAGGCAGTTCAAAGCCGATGCCGGCATCGTGCACTTTCTTCTTGGCGCGTGTGATGCGCTGGAACATCGTCGCCTCGCTGGTCAGGAAGACCCGGGCGATCTCCGCCACTGGCAGACCGCAAATGACCTTGAGCGCGAGTGCCACCCGCGCTTCCAAGGCAATCGCTGGATGGCAGCAGATAAAGATCAGCCGCAGCCGCTCATCACCGATAGTATCGGGAAGTTTGATGATCTCGCCCATATTGTTGAGCTCCGCCACTTGGGCTGCGCCCTCGCTTGCCCGAGCCTCAGCCTGACGGCGGCGGATCATATCCACCGCCTGCCGTTTGCCCGCAACTGTCAGCCAGCCCGCGACATTGTCGGGAGGCTCAGAAAGCTGCAGGCATTTGGCCGCGCTTTCGGCAAAGGCATCTTCGGCCAGATCAAGATCGCGCAAATGCACGGCCAGAGCGGCAACCACCCTTGGCCGTGCATCAGCGATTTGCCGAGCGAGAGCGTCACGCGTGTTCATTCTATCGATTGGCTCACATTTCCTCGTCGGGCCAAATTGGCCGCACTTCAACCGCACCGTTGCCCGGCACCGGGATCATGCGCGCCCATTCAAGCGCCTGGTCGAGATTGTCAGCATCGACGATGTAATAGCCGCCCAGCTCTTCATGGGTTTCGGCATAAGGCCCGTCATGAACCGCACCCTCACCTTTTGTGTAGCGGATTGTGGTGGCGGTATCGGCGCCTTTGAGCCGGTTGCCCGACCATTCGCGGCCTGATTTGCTCAGCTCTTCGATCAGTTCCATGTGACCAGCGAGCGTCGCTTCCATCAGCTTGGCGCCTTCGTCGCCGGCATAGATGCTCTCATCTTCGTGGATCATCAGCATGTATTGCATAGGTCGTCTCTTCCTCATTGGCCGCGCCACAATGGCAAGGCTCTGACAAGAAGACGAAGGCCGCAAGACGGATTCGACACGGCTTGAGATTTTTTTCGTTTCAGTCCTTCGGACCTGCCGCGAACAAAGCGTCTTGGAGCGCTGTCAGAGCGTTAAGCGTGAAGGCGTCCATGTTTTCAAGGCGGTCATCGCTTCCGGTTTCGATCGTGCAGCACACGTGGAAATTTGAAGGCCCGACGATAGCCGCCACGCTGCGCCCGGCCGGAGCGCCTGTGGGGTGTTTCGAGGCTCCCACAGAGCCGCTTTCCGCGATCCCCCAGTCGGCTCCAAAATTGTCGCGGATCGCCCGCGCCTGGAGCAACGCATAGTCCTCACTCGCCCCTCGCATGCCCTTGTAAGCTTCTCGCGGGAGGTCGAACAGCACGTCACGCGCGCGGAATGAATAGACCACCCCGCCCCCCACAAAGAAGTCGAGCGCGCCGGGAATGGTGAGTAGGTTCGCCGCGATCAAACCGCCTGTTGCGCCATCGGCGACCGCGATTGTCTCTCCGCGCGCGCGCAACGCCTTTGCGATGCGAGCGGGATGGGGCGCAAATCTCTGAAGGACACTCATTCAGGCGCTGGCACGCGCTTAAAGGCCTGGAAGGCCCCGAATACCGCCAGCGCCAAAAAGCCCAGAAGCGCAAACGGCCCCGCCTGGCTGATTTGCACCGGCAGGCCAGCGTGCATCGCCATCATGCCCAAGCCAGCTGCCAGATTGGCCAGAAAACCGACCCACATGAGCCAGCGCGGTGCACGTTGACCGGGCTGCGCACATTCAAGCCAGAAGGCCAGCGCAAGGCCTAGCGAAAGGAGCATATTGCCAGCGGTGAAGATCTCCCAGGCAATCTCGTTTAGCACTTCATAGGCGAGCACGCTCGCTTGCACATCTTCGAGAGCGGGTGGGTATCCGCCAATCATCAGGGGGTACATCGGCAGCACGCCCGCGACTCCCATCGTGGCGAGCGCCCAGCCCCCTTTGCCCTTAGTATCGAGCCGCATCAGACCCCCGGCACCAATCAACGACATAGCCGCGAATTCGAAGTGCCAGCCGCGCGAAAGTGCGGGATAACGCTCTAAAAAGAAGGCACCACGCTCTGGCAACTGATCAGGACCCGGCGCTCCCATCGACAACACGATGTATTCGACAATGATAAACAGCAAGGACGCACCGCCCAGCATCAAGAACAACCCGCTCAGCCGCTCGCTTTCGTGCAAGACTTTCATGTGATCCCCCATAGTTAGTCGACTAACTTGCCTGCTCGACAATAGCTGCCCAGCCTGCTTCGTCCACCACTTCAATGCCGAGGCTCTCCGCCTTCTTCAGCTTCGATCCGGCCCCGGGCCCCGCGACCAGCAGATCAGTTTTGGCACTGACGCTGCCCGCGGCCTTTGCGCCCAAACGCTCGGCCTGCGCTTTGGCTTCGTCGCGCGACATGGTTTCGAGCTTGCCAGTGAAGACCACCGTTTTGCCGGCGACCGGGCTATCGAGCGTTTCAACCTCATAACGCGGCGGGATCACCTGGCTGAGCATATCCTCCCACACAGCGACATTGTGTTCCTCATGGAAGAAATCGCCAAGCGCGCCGACCACGCTAGGGCCAATCCCGTCGATGGCCGTGAGCTCGCTCAGCGCGTCTTCCTCGCCAGCGCGCGCCTTCTCAGCCAGCACGCGCAGCGCGGGAAGCTCATGGACATGCTTCATCAAGTCCCGCGAGGTCGTCTCGCCGACATGACGGATGCCAAGGCCGAACAACAGCCGTGCCGCATCCGGCTCACGCTTCGCCTCGACCGCAGCTAGAAGATTATCGACCGACTTCTCCTTCCAGCCATCAAGCGCCAGAATGTCCTCGCGGCGGTCCTTTAGACGGAAGATGTCAGCCGGGCTTTCCAGCCACTCTTTCTCGAAGAATTGCGCGATGGTTTTCGTCCCGAAGCCATCGATATCAAGCGCTTTGCGACTGACGAAATGTTCGAGCCGCTGGGTGCGTTGAGCGCCGCAGATCAGGCCTCCTGTGCAGCGCACATCGACGTCCTCGTCCTCGGCCACCGCCTCGCTGTTGCAGACCGGACAGCGGTCCGGAAAGATGAAGGGCTCACGCTCCTCATCTCGGGTCAGGTTCTCGACCACTTGCGGGATCACATCGCCTGCGCGTTGGATAACGACGCGGTCGCCCGGGCGCACGCCGAGACGTTCGATTTCATCGCGGTTGTGAAGCGTGACATTGGTGACAGTCACCCCGCCGACCAGCACCGGAGCGAGCCGCCCGACCGGGGTAAGCTTGCCCGTGCGACCAACCTGAATGTCGATCGCTTCCAGCGTTGTTTGCGCCTTTTCCGCGGGGAATTTGTGCGCAAGCGCCCAGCGCGGAGCCTTCGACACATATCCAAGTCGCTGTTGGTAATCGAGCCGGTCGACCTTGTAGACAACGCCATCAATTTCATAGCCGAGATCAGGCCGTTGCCGCCCGATCTCCTCGTAATGCGCGATCATCGAATCGACGCTGTTGGTTTCGGTCAGGAAAGGTGAAAGCGGGAAGCCCCAGCTCTCAATCATCCGCATCATTGCGTGCTGCGTTTCGCACGGTAGGTCGGACGCAGCGCCCCAGCCATAGGCCCAGAATTTGAGCGGCCGGTTCGCCGTCACGCTCGCATCCTTCTGCCGCAAGGACCCCGCTGCCGCGTTGCGAGGATTGGCGAAGAGCTTGCTACCCAGCTCCTCTTGCCGAGCATTCAGAGCCGCAAAATCAGCGCGCGACATATAAACTTCACCGCGCACCTCAAAAACCGGAGGACACCCGTCTGGCAAAGACTGCGGGATGTCGGAGATGTGGGCGACATTGGCTGTCACATCCTCGCCCACTTGCCCGTCGCCGCGAGTGGCCGCGCGCACCAGCTGGCCGTTCTCATAGCGAAGCGAGCATGACAGACCGTCAATCTTGTCCTCCGCCGTGATGGCCAGCGGAGCGTCATCGTCTAGCGCCAGATAGCGCCGCATCCGCGCCACCCAATCCTCAACCTCGTCGCGGTTGAAGCCATTGTCGAGGCTCATCATGCGAACTTCGTGCGTCACTTTGGACAGCGGCGAGGCAGCGATCTGATGCCCGACCTTCTTGGACGGCGAGTCCTTTCGGATCAGATGCGGAAACGCCTCTTCCAGGTCACGATTGCGGCGAACCAGCGCGTCGTATTCCTGATCGGTGATCTCTGGTGAGTCATCGGCGTGATAGAGCTTGTCGTGATGCGCGATCTGGCGCGCAAGCCGCATCAGTTCGTTTGCAGCGTCGGCTTCGGTCTGAGCGTCAGAAGGAGTCGTCATGCGCTCCGTATTACTGGCTCTCGATCCGCAAGCCACCCTCTCTTGTGTCGATCTGCACATCATCGAGGTCAACCTGGAAGCCGGTTTGCTCATTGATCAGCGCTTCGAGCTGCTGCTTGGCGTTCTCCTCCGAGATTTCCCCCGTTTCAGCGGCGCGGACGATTTCCTCAGCCCGCTCGCCAGCCTGCTCCCATTGCTCCAAGCGCTGCTCACCATTGGGTATCGATTCAGCGATTACATCGCGCAGGTCCCGCCCCCCAATGAACTCGTTGGCCGATTGCGCGAGTGAAACGCCAACAATCACCGGCGCGATGAGGCCCAGAAAGAAGGAGACGAAGAATATCCGCTTAAAACTCCACTCTGACACCAATCCCAGGATCGGCATCAGGATAAAGGCCGCCAGCGTCGTCAGCCCCAAAGCTGCGAGGAGCGGCATAGTGAGGAGGAAAGCGAACAATGTTTCGTCGATAACCATGAATTTGCGCTCTTATCCGTGAGGTGTATTAGGCATGTAATACATCACTGTGGCGGCGGCAAGGGGTGTGCTGGTCACACTTCTGCGATGAGTCATGATCGATGACCTTACAGCTGTCAGGCTCAAACCCCCTCCAACAACCGATCCGCTTGCGCTCTGGCCTCAGGCGTTACCTCTGCCCCGGAGAGCATGCGGGCGATCTCTTCCTGTCGGCCCTTCTCGTCGAGCAGCGAGACACTCGTTTTGGTGACGGTCCCACTGGAGGATTTGGCGATGAGGTAGTGCGTTCCGCCGCGCGCAGCCACTTGCGGTGAGTGGGTGACGGCGAGGAGCTGGCCTTCGTCAGCTGCGAGCCGCGCAAGGCGTTCGCCGATGGCCGAAGCCACCGCTCCGCCCACGCCGCGGTCAATCTCGTCGAAGATGATCGTCGCGGCGCCGCCCTTCTCCGCCAGCGCCACTTTCAGCGCCAGGATGAAGCGCGACAATTCGCCGCCCGATGCGATCTTGCCTAAAGGTGCAAAGTCGGCTCCCGGATTGGTGGCGATCAGGAATTCAACTGTGTCAAAGCCGCTCGCACCCCATTTCTCCTCGGGCAGCTTGCCGATCGAGGTGAGGAACCGCGCGGCGTCGAGCTTTAGCGGGACAAGCTCCTTCGCCACCGCCTTGTCGAGCTTTTTGGCCGCTTTGATCCGCACCTCATGCGCTTTGGTCGCGGCTTTCTCGTAAGCCTCCCGCGCTTCCTTGGCTCCGGCTTCGAGCGCATCGAGTTGTGCTTCCCCGCCCTCAATCGCATCCAATTGGGAACGCATTTCGCGCATCTTTTCAGGCAGTTCATCCACTTCGCAGCGATGTTTGCGGGCAAGCGCGCGCAGTTCGAACAAACGCGTTTCCGCCTCATCCAAAGCCTTGGGATCGTGCACCAGTGCCTCTGCCGCCGCCTCCAGCTTCTCCTCCGCTTCGCCCGCTTCGATCACCGCCCGGTCGAGTGCGGCAAGCGCCTCGGTGAGCAGCGGGTGCTCCGGTGCGATTCGGTCGAGCTTGCGGGCGGCAACCCGCAGAGAGGCAAGCGGCGAGTCCGATCCCTCCCAGACATGACGCAGATCTTCGAGCTCTCCGGACAGCTTCTCGCCCTTTTGCATGTCGCTGCGCGCTTCAGCGAGCCGCGCTTCCTCGCCTGCTTGGGGTTCGAGATTGGTCAGTTCAGCCAAATGCGCGATCAGCAAGTCCTGATCGGCCTTGGCCTGTTCCACCTCGGCGCGCGCCTCGGCCAACTGCGCTTCCGCCTTGGCCCAACTGGTCCAGCGGCGCTCCAGAGTTGCCAGATCGGTTCCGGCGAAACGGTCTAGCAAATTCCGGTGGCCGCGCGGGTTCACAAGCCCTCTATCATCGTGCTGGCCGTGCAGCTCGACAAGGCTAGCCGCAAGTTCGCGCAGCAGAGCGACACTCGCGGGCTGATCGTTGATGAAGGCTTTTGAGCCACCATCGGCCTTAACCTGCCGCCGGATCATCAGCGGCTCGCCCGGCTCAATCTCAAGGTCGGCATCGTCGAGCGCCTCAGCAATCGGCCCCGGCAGCGCGGCAAATTCGAAGCTGGCGGTGACGCTCGCTTTGGCCTCGCCCCCGCGCACCAGAGACGTCTCCGCCCTGTCGCCCAGCACTAGGCCGAGCGCATCCAGAAGGATCGACTTGCCCGCCCCCGTTTCGCCCGTAAGCACACCCAATCCGCGCGCAAATTCGAGATCAAGCGCTTCGATCAAAACGATATTGCGGATGGACAGCCGGGTTAGCATTGCGGCCCCGGTCTAACCCAAAGCTAAAGGCGCGTCATCAGGTGAAGCCTCGTTTGCAAACAGCTATTGCGCCCGAAGCGCGACGCGCCTGTCGGTCACTCGGCTGATCGCTTCAGCGCGAAGCGGCGGCGCAGCGCTCAGTTCGCCACGCCAGCCACAATGCGCACCGGACCTCCACTGCCCCCGCGGATCTTCATAGGCAGAGCGAAGACGAGACTGCCGGTTGGTGGCAGCTGGTCCACATTGGCGACATTCTCAAAGCCAGGAATGTTCTTCGCAAACAATATCCGGTGGGCAAGGAAGCCTCTGGACTGACCAAAATCGAGGCTCGGCGTGTCTATTCCGACCGCGCGTATCTCCCGCTCCTGAGACAGGAACAGCGCGGCTTCCGCTGAAATACCTGGAAAATGCAAGTCAGGAACCGCCGTTGAGCCTCGTTCCGATGTTCCCAGATAGGCCTCGGCATCTGGCCAAAAGCGCCCCCAGCCTGTGTTGAACAGGACAATGGGGTTGTTTCGAATGGTGCCGTGCTCAGCCTCCCAAGCCAGAAGATCAGCCCTCGAAATAAGATAGTCGGGATTCCCAACAGTATTCGCCGACACATCGACAACAATCGCCGGCCCGATCAAGCGCTGAAGCGCGACCTGGTGCGCTTCGTCTCCGCCTTCGAAGAAATGGACGGGTGCGTCGAGGTGGGTGCCGCCATGCTCCGAACTCTGAAAGTTGAAAGCGCTGTAATAGAAACCGCCATCCGTGCGCCCTTTCGCGACGGTTTCGAGGGAGAAGGGTTTGGCGGTCGGCCAGTACAACGTCTGTTCGTCATATGTATGGCTAAGGTCGATCCAATTCAGCTCATCAATCCGAGTATCATCGGCCGGATGGCAGCCAGCCACCGTAAACATGAGGCCGATGCACATGGCGATATTTCGAAGGCCGTTCATTTTCCGCTCTTCCTTATCTTCCAACGGGTTGGATTCTGATGTTGGCTGTTGTTGCGCTCAAAGCTCGCTCGCGCTCAGTCCTGCATGATCCGGAACGCCATCGCTGCGCGCAGATAAAGCGGTCGCAAGAAAGCAAGGGGAAAGCGTTTCGGCAGACCGAGATAGGCTTCAGGAAAAGCAGCTTCATAAGTCGACCTTCCGGCCAAGACGCTGGCCATCTGTCTGCCTGTCCATGTCGCGGCGGCAACGCCATTGCCATGAAAGCCAAACCCGTAATGAAGGTCCGGATCATCATCGAATGTCCCGACCGAAGGCAAGAACTTCTGCGTCGTGCACACGATCCCATTCCAGTGGCGCTCGATTGATACATCGACCAAGGCTGGGAAGCGTTCGACCATTACTCTCGCAAGCGCCGCCGCGCTTCGTTGTGCCGCATCGGCAGTGCCCGCATAGTCACCGGGGCCGCCGAACATCAGGCGATTATCGGGCAACAAACGGTAGTAATAGTGCGCGCCGTGGGTGGTGGAGCAGCCAATCCTTTCGCCCCAGCCCTGTGCAGTAATCTCACGCTCGCGAAGCGGCCGCGTGACGTTGATCTGAGAAATGACCGGCATCAAGCGACGGTCAGTGATCGCATGCAGCCTATCAGAGGCATATCCGTTGGTCGCCAGGATGACCTTCTTGCCGCGAACGAGGCCATGCGAGGTCTCCAATTCTTGCAGCGAACCCACCTTCGAGATGCGTTCGACCTTGCAGTCTTCGACAAGATCCGCCCCAGCTTTTGCGGCATTCTCCGCAATTCCCCGAGCAAGCCGCAGCGGATTGAGACAAAACGAGTTCGGCGTAACAAGCCCCCCGAATTGTCCGTACGCATCATGCAGACGCTCAGCAAAGGCCCGTTGACCCAAGACCTCTGTTTCCATTGCGAACACGGATGCCAGCAGCTCTGACTTCTCCTGAAGATCTGCAAACGCGCTCGGCGAGTGAGCGACCTCAGCTGTCCCGCCCATTTGCGCTTCGACATCCAGTGAAAGTTCGTCGATCAGGTCTCGGACGAAATCTACGCCCGAATTCTGGGCTGCGACAAAACCCTGCGCGCCGGATGTACCGAGCTTCTTTAAAAGCTTTTGATAAGTCATAATGGGGGAAACGTTGCAGAACCCACCATTGCGCCCCGAGGCACCATTGCCGATCTGCCCGGCATCGAGAACACATACGGATTGCTGGTGCTCGCTCGCCAAATGATACGCCGCAGAAAGCCCTGTGAAACCGCCGCCCACGATGACAACATCATAAGGATCGTTCGCCGGCGCTCTCGCGAGCGAGCCGGTAGAAAGAGCCGGAGCCGACGATTCCCATTGACTGCCTGACGAAGCCCGCGTGTTGAAGATATCAGCTGCGTACATCAGCCGAACCTCGCCGATGGGCCGGTGCGCCTGGCGAGCCAGAAACCGAGAGCGGGAAAGTAGAGCATTTCGAACAGGAATGAGCCCAAAACATTCGTGCTGAAGACAATGCTCACATCCGGACTTGTCAGCCGGGCAAGACCACCGATGAATATGAAGGCAACCGTCAGCAGCACAGTCTGGCGGAGCTGCTTAGGCCGAAATGCCGCGGCGATATAAAGCAAACCCACGCCCAACCACGCCCCGCCCAAGAAACGGATATGGTTGTCGCGGATCAAGAAGTTCTGCTCATCCGAAACCGAATAGAAGCCCTGCTGAACCTGGAGACCCAGCGTATTGAGGCCCCCTAGAGCGCTGTCGAGCCCCAGCACCACCATCACCACGCCGGTTAATGTGAAAACGATCTTGAAAGCGATGTTGGCCATAGCCTCTGACTCCTGAATGAAAGAGGCTTCAAGCGCCCCTCTTCGTGATTGCAGGAGGCATCTGACCCAACATCCAGGTATGAACAATCAGCGCAATCGGAAAAACATTATTTACCTCTGGGAATTAATAGAAGCTTGCATCAGGGGCGTTATTGGCGGAGGATACAAGCGCGGAAAGTCGACTCGGTGGTGGAAGCGCTGGATAATGCTCTGGCCCTGCAATCGATTGATAACTGAAAGTGGCCAATGAACAAGCTCACTGCGATGCAGGTATTTAAGCGGGTCGTCGAGCTCAACGGCTTCTCAGCCGCAGCGCGTGACCTGCGCCTCTCGAACGCGGCTGTCAGTAAGAATGTCAATCAGTTGGAAGAGCATTTGGGCACTCAGCTGCTGATCAGGACCACCCGCAAGATCAGCGTGACTGAGGCCGGTCAGGAATATTATCAGCGCTGCGTCGCGATCCTTGACGATATTGCCGAGGCCGATTTGCTGGCGAGTGCGACCACGAGCGAGCCAAGAGGCCTCTTGCGGATCAATGCGCCGATGTCCTTTGGCATATTGCATCTGGCGCCTGCCATCTCCGAGTTCATGGATCGCTACAGCCAGGTCGACATAGATCTGGTCATGAATGACAGGGTCGTCGACCTCGTTGATAATGGCTTCGATATTGGCCTTAGGGTCGGCGACGGGCTCAAAGATTCGACCCTGATCGCAAGAACCCTCTCGCCTGTCGCACGAGCCTTTTGCGCCGCGCCAAGTTACCTGAAGAAGGCAGGGATTCCGCGAACGCCCGACGATCTGCAGGATCATGTTTGCCTGACTTACAGCCTGTCTTCGCAACATGGCAGCTGGCCTGTTTCCAATCATGGTGAAACAGCCTCAGTCGAGATTGAAGGGCGCTACAACGTCAACAACAGCCTCGCGCTGCGTGAGGCTCTTTTGCAGGGTAGAGGCGTGACGTTGACGCCGACCTTTATCGTTGGAGATGATATCAAGACGGGTAGGCTCAAATCGATCCTCACCGCTTACACTCCGCCACCGCAAACGCTGTATGCTGTCTATCCGCAGGCGCGGCACGTATCGCAAAAAGTGCGAGTTTTTGTAGATTTTCTAGCCGAACGTTTTCGCGCTTCACCCTATTGGGATGATTGAGACTATTCACTCAAACCGAAAACAGTTTCGCTCAGACTGCCAATTCACCTCGCCCCACCGCCGCCCCAGATTGCTTTGTGAGCATATCAGGAGCGCTATCATGACCTTAGCCTATTACGTTCAGCCCGATTTCCCCGAGGGCTTGCAAGAGTGGTTAGCAAAGGGACGCAATTGGGACATTGAATATGGCGGTTATCTTTCCAACCACATGACCCACAATTGGATTGTGCTGGGGGCAATCAATGCGTCTGATGAACAGATGCAGTGGTGGGAAGATCTCTACACCAACAAACTCAAAGACAAGCCTGCGCGCGAGCCGGCGGATCTAGATCCGCCCAGGCCATATGACCGATCTGGCCCTTCGATCTTTCGCGGCAATTGGCGCAAGTTCATCGAAGATGGGCGCACGGCGTATCTCCCCTATCGTCATTTCTTCGATCGGTGGATTGGCATCAATGGGCGCGAAGAGGTCGTTCGCGAATTCCTGCCTTTCCTGCTGCCTGGTCTCGCTGGCGCGGCACTCCACCCTGTCATCCACGCTGGCTGGGGCCTGGATGCTGGCAGCGATGAGATGGTCGCTGAAGGCCTTGCTTATATGGCTACGGCCTTTCAACCGCTCGCAGGACACACGTCTGGGTTTGCTCACTGCCATAGGGGCGATGCTCAAGCAGGTCCGATAGCGGCCAGTGTGGAGATTTTGATGAAAGCCCGATCCAATGGGTGGGCTCAGATTAGCCACGAAGCGAGCCAGACAGACCGATATAAGGCGTTAAAAAGAGGCAGCTTCCAGCATCGGATCATAGCGTTCAATGACCCCGAATTGCCATTATATGCAGGGCTCAACTCGGTCGCCCCACCCTTCGTTCCCCTTGATGAGGGAAGCCTTTTAGGCACAATCGAGGAGTGCGTCGCTCTTATCACCGCAGCGCTCAAAGGCTCGGGCGGAGAGTTCTTCGTGCTGCACGGCTTGACCAGCCTCCACGCGATTCTAACGCTGCTGCCCCACCTTGATCCTGACGCCAGACGGGACGCGCTGATTTATTGGTGGCGGGCGGCGATGGCCACGCTGATCGTCCAGTCCATGCCGGGCCTCGATCGGACTGTTGAGCTGTTGGAGAAGTGGCAGAAAGAAAGGGCGACCAATGTTTCTTCAATGCCGAAACGGGGCGAGTTCGACAATGCCTGGTGGCTTGCTCAGCTTCAAAAGGCATCGCCATCGCACGATGAGCATCTTCCCAAAGCGATCTATGTCTTGTGGCGATGGAGCGCTTGGAGGGCATTTTCAGATGCGAGCGAGCGGATGATGCAACAGCTGGCGGCTAAGCTCGTAACGGATCATCCATCCGGCCAACTCCACGAAAATCTGTGGTTCAGTCGGGGTTTCTCCAAGGCTTCTGCAAAACGTGAAGCAGCTAGCCGGGTCAAAGCTGAGGCGCAGCTGGAAGTCGCCGACCAGCGGATTTAGTTTTGATCCACTGCTGTTTTCAGGCGGAAACGCGAGGGGGCTACCCGCGCCAAACCTGTGCCAACCCATGTTGGGTTGCGCATCCGGCCAAATGACAATTTACGAAATAGGGTTCGATATCAGACTGGTGTCACACCGGCGGCGTGGTCTTCGACCAATTCAAACGCCTTTTCGTACCACTCATTGCCCGGATAGTTCGCACCCAGCACCGCGGCATATTTCACAGCCTCTTCGGGCAGGCCGAGGGCTAGGCTGCTCTCAGTCAGGCGGTACAGAGCCTCAGGCGTGTGGCTGGTGGTTGCATATTGATCGACGACATTGCGGAAACGCAATTGGGCTGCGAGCCAACGGCCCGAACGCTGGTAGAAGCGCCCAATTTCCATCTCCTTGCCCGCCAAGTGGTCGGAGACAAGATCAAGCTTCAACCGCGCATCAGCTGCATATTCGGTCTGCGGGAAACGACGGTTGACTTCGCGCAAGGCAATCTGGGCTTGCTCGGTGATCGACTGATCGCGGTTCACGTCCGAGATCTGCTCATAATAGCTGAGCGCAATCAGGTAGTAGGCGTAGGGCGCATCCTTGTTACCCGGGTGGATAGAGAGGAAGCGCTGCGCGTTCTGGATCGCCTTGTTGTAATCGCGCGCGATGTAATAGCTGAACGCGCTCATCAACTGAGCCCGCCGCGCCCAAGGCGAATAGGGGTGCTGGCGCTCCACTTCATCGAACAGAGCCGCCGCAAACAGCGTGTTGCCGCGATCAAGCCGGCGCTGCGCCTCGCCATAAAGCGATTCGACGTCGCGCGCGACATAGGC
This sequence comes from Pseudomonadota bacterium, assembly GCA_039039885.1. Taxonomy (GTDB): domain Bacteria; phylum Pseudomonadota; class Alphaproteobacteria; order Sphingomonadales; family Sphingomonadaceae; genus Erythrobacter. The sequence continues at coordinate 394,284 of JBCCPG010000001.1, forward strand.
CACGTCTTCATTGCCAGAGCCGCCTCCGCAGCCTGCCAAAGTGGCTATGGCAGCGCCAACAAGAGCGCTGTGCGTGATCTTTTTGCGAAGGGGGGTCCGAAGCGTTTGAATCATAGCCAAAGCCTATAACCAGCGCCTGCGTGAACGCCAAGTGAAGTTCGCGAGGATATGCGCAATCCTCATCAGCCCATTAACCCCGTTGCGACGGCATGACTTAAGCAGTCTTGAGGTAGACGATAAACCATCCTCTCTGACGGGGATGCTGGTCGCAACCATGGGACATCCAACATGCTCACTCGTTTCATCCAAGACGAAGACGGCGCCACCGCCATCGAGTACGGCCTGATCGCCGCTCTCATCTCGCTCGCAGCGATCATCGCATTCCAGGCATTGGGGCTGGAGCTCGCTGGGATATTCGACACGATCCGCGAGGCGTTGGGCGGATAGAAACAAGCGGAGCACCTCACCCCGCATTTTCCTACTCGCCGCTTTTGTGGTTCATAATCCTCCATGACGAGGAAGACAGACAACCGCACCACCCGAACAGCCCTTGCCCAGGTAATCGCGCAAGGCGGCCAGCTCCCCGCCTTTACTCCGGTCCCGCGCGAGGGCAAGCGCCACGATGGCTGGACGCCCGAGCGCCAACGCGACTTCATCGAAGCGCTCGCTGATACCGGCTCGGTCCATGCTGCATGCAAGGCCGTCAATATGAGCCAGGGCGGTGCTTACTATCTGCGGCGCCAGGAAGGTGCAGAGGAATTTCGCGCCGCGTGGGAGAAAGCGCTCGACCTCGGCGTCCAGCGGATCGAGGATGTTGCCATGGACCGCGCGCTCAATGGGGTGGAGGAGCCGCTCTATTCCTACGGCAAGCTAGTCGGCACCCGCCGCCGCTACAATGACCGCCTGCTGATGTTCATGCTGAGAAACCGCGCGCCTGAGCGCTTTGCAGAGGGCAAGCCCAAAGGCCTCAATGCCATCGGCAAGATGGAGGTCGAGCGGCTCAAGAAGCAATGGCGTGAGGAATGGGAAGCCGAGCAGCGTAAGGTCTCGCCCGAGGAAATCCGCGCGAGCCTCGACGACAAACTCGAACGCTTCCGCGCCGACTTCGAGCGCCGCAAAGCCGCCGACTTCGCCCGCCTCTCCCCCGAAACGCGCCGGGCCTTCGCACTGTACGAGAAGCTAAGAGCCCGGGACGAGGCGCGGCTGGAGGCGGAGGATGCGGCGGCGCGCGAGCTGGCGGCGCGGCCCAGGGTGACAATCAACGCCAAGCCCTACCGCAAGAAGGAGGTCCCGGAGGAACCGGAGACTTGGCCCAAATGGCGGTCGGTCAAGGATGAGGGGTGGGAGTGAACGCATAGCCATTACTTACAATATAATAGCTAATGCCGAAAAATTTGACGTAAAAATACAATCAATAGCACTCGTAGATAGTCATCATTCGAACCAACAATAAAAATCAGTCGCGTTAGTTAATTACTTTTGGAGAATAATTATGCGCGCTCTAGTGCTTTCATCGTTCTTCCTGTTATTCCTCGCCTTCTCGTCAAGTGCGGCCAGAGCAGATCTTGGAGCGTTTGTTCATGTGGTTGAACGTGGCGCCACCCTTTCATCGGGTGCCTACACCACCACGATTGACCATCCTCTGATTAACAACAAGCCTGAAGCCGCCTTGCAGGTTGCTTATCAAGGAAGAGACGGCGAGGCGCGTAGTACCGCTCGCCCCGTCAGCGTTTGGTATTCAGACGGCAGATGGAAGCTTCGCAGTTTGAACAACAACGCCTTCCAGGCCGGGGAGCGTTTCTCCATCATCTCTGTTCCGCGCGATCGTCCTGGAAGCTATATTCACCAGAACCGCAACCGAGGGAACATTCTCGTCAATCTTCCAGAGAACACGAGATTGAGGCATCCGCAACTGGACGGAAATCCCAACGCCCAAATTCTGGTGACGAACCACACGGCCTCGATCCGCGGGAGACTGGTGTCCAACTCCGCTAGCCCGGCAGTCTATTACCGCCAAGGGTACTGGCACATCCGCAACATCGATGGATCAGAAATTCCCGATAATGCAGTCTTCAACGTCTATTTTGGTGAAGATGTTGAACACACCTTGCAACGTCAGGAACTGGTGAGAGCTGCTGGCGGCCTCAGATCAGTGTTTGTCCCTGACACCGCCACAAGACCTGCAACAATAGCCACTTTCACTGATCGGTTTACCGATCGCGAAAGCCAGTATCGCGGCAGTGTGATTACGCCCAAACCGTATTTCAGCTGGGTCAATCAGCGCTCTCTGCGCATCTCACCGAATGATGGGTCTTTGCTACCAACCTCACTCTCGTTCAATACGCTGGCCTACCGCCCCTACAGTAGCTTCGGACCAAGGTATCGCGTCTACATTGCCGACCGCTATGGCAGTCGGCGGCAATATCTGGACACGCCGATCTTGATGTTTGACCCGAGCCTGGAAGGCAATGGCCGATTGGCTCGTATCTCCGGACTGGATTATGACGGTGCGAACCAGCTTACTTTCAATGAAACCGCCATTAACGCATCAACAGAGACAACGTTTTCTGAATTGGCATACGTTCATGAGGATGGGCGTTCCATTTCCAAGTTCATGACCAATGCCGCAGGCGAGAATGTCGGCCTGTTCACAGTCGCCGACGGACTAATCGCTGTCGCACGGATCGACTTGGATGGTGACGGCGTGGTTGACTACATGGAGGTGGCCGATGCAGTGAACCGGCGCATTACGACGCTGGTTCTGGAATCGCCTGAGAACCTTGAAGCCTTGCAAGAACTTGGTGCTGGACGCGGCTATCTATGCGCTGCCGGTATGAAGTCTCTCTCGTCTGGATCCGGTGGTGAAGGTTCGGCCATTCCCTTGGGCGTTGGAGTGCCCGGCGAAGCGACAATGGATTCGTGCTCCAAGGGTTCGCCGCCATTTGCCAATCGAATTGGCTCGCGCCCCTTGCCCACAAATGCGAACGACAATTTCGACGCAGCTTTAGTGCAATGGTGTTCGGGAGTGCTCTCGGCAAATCCAAATTGGCGTGGTGGAAATGAGCTCGTGAGCTTCGACAGTGTGCTTTCAGGGATGCGCACTATATTTTCAGGCGTTGGTATGGTGGGAATGGGCATAGTGGCTGCAGCTGGCGGTGTTGCCGCCGCCCCAATCGCTGCTGGCATTGGCGCCGGGCTGGCTATTGGATCAGGAATTGTCATTATTGGCACGGCCGCTGCGGAGTTCATTGAAGACAGTAGAGGCGGAGGACAAGATGCTGGTGGTAGCACTCGAGAGCCCCTCCCAGACGCCCAAGTCGACGGCCGTGTAGCATTCTGCGCTGCCGTAAACCGGGCGGCCAACGCCCCCTCCATCGAGGACCAAGAGGCCGCATATGAAGAAGGCGATTGTGGCAATCCGCTCGAAAATGTCGTGGGCATTTCGGGCTATGCGAACTCGGCGTCGCGCCCAACACCAGGCGAAATCAATGAGCGCGTATTCTGCCCTAACAAGGTCCAGCACGCTGATCTGGAATCGATGTGGTCCGACCTTCAAGAAGAACGCTGTTCAAGCCGTATCGCAGACCCCAATCCGGATTCGAGCAGGAACGTCTGCAATGTCGGTGGAGCTGCAACGCCGAGCGGTCGGCTGCAAATTGCTGCGGCGGACATTATCGCGCCGGCCGCTACGGCTGAAATCAACCGTATTCTCGATCAGGTCGTCAATCCGGGGATCCGGTTTGACCGGTTGAACATTGAAATCGGGGACGGTCCGGCAAGGTAGCGCCGCTTGGTAGAGCTTGCCGATGGTGGGAGGACCTACTCCTCTCCCATCCGCAGCGCGGCGATAAACGCTTCCTGCGGGATGCTGACGTTGCCGTACTCCCGCATCTTCGCCTTCCCCTTTTTCTGCTTTTCGAGCAGCTTTTTCTTCCGCGAGATATCGCCGCCATAGCACTTTGCGGTGACGTCTTTGCGCATCGCGGCGATCGTCTCGCGGGCGATGATCTTGCCGCCGATGGCGGCCTGGACGGGGATTTTGAAGAGGTGGCGGGGGATAAGGTCTTTGAGACGCTCACACATACCGCGGCCGCGCTCTTCGGCGACGCCGCGATGGACGATCAATGAGAGCGCATCGACCGGCTCCGCGTTCACCAGAATGTTCATCTTCACAAGGTCGCCCTCGCGCTGGCCGATCTGCTCGTAATCGAAGCTCGCATAGCCTCGGCTGATCGACTTCAGGCGGTCGTAGAAGTCGAACACAACCTCGTTCAAAGGCAGCTCATAAGTCACCTGCGCGCGCCCACCCACGTAAGTCAGGTCGGTCTGGATTCCCCGGCGATCCTGGCACAGTTTGAGGATCGATCCGAGATACTCATCCGGCGTGTAGATCACCGCCTTGATCCACGGCTCCTCGATCATCTCGATCTGGTTCACGTCCGGCCAGTCAGCCGGGTTGTGAATGTCGATAGTGCGCGCCTCCTCGGTCTTCGATTTGGAGAGGTGAACGCGGTAGACGACCGATGGGGCCGTCGTAATGAGGTCGAGATCGTATTCGCGGCTAAGACGCTCCTGAATGATCTCCAAGTGCAACAGGCCGAGGAACCCGCAGCGGAAGCCGAAGCCCAATGCGGCGCTGCTTTCCATCTCGAACGAGAAGGAGGCGTCGTTGAGGCGCAGTTTGCCGATGCTCTCGCGCAGTTTCTCAAAGTCGGCGGCATCGACCGGGAATAAGCCACAGAAGACGACGGGCTGGACTTCCTTGTAGCCAGCAAGCGCCTCGGTCGCCCCGCCCTTGACCGTCGTGATCGTGTCACCGACGCGGGCTTGCTCAACCTCTTTGATCTGCGCGGTGATGAAGCCGATCTCTCCGGGGCCGAGTTCGGGCAGATGTTCGATCTTGGGGCGCATGCAGCCGACGCGGTCGACAAGGTGCTGGGTGCCGCCTTGCATGAATTTGATCTGCTGGCCCTTGGTGAGGACACCTTCGATGACGCGCACGAGAATAACGACGCCGAGATAAGGGTCGTACCAGCTGTCGACGAGCGAGGCTTTAAGCGGCTTGTCGCGGTCGCCTTTGGGCGGCGGGATCTTGGCGACGACGGCTTCGAGCACGTCTTCGATCCCGATCCCGGTCTTGGCAGACGTCATGACAGCATCGGAGGCGTCAAGGCCGATGACTTCTTCGATCTCCTCCTGCACGCGCTCTGGCTCGGCTGCGGGGAGGTCGACCTTGTTGATGACCGAGACGATTTCGTGGTCGTGCTCAATCGACTGGTAGACATTGGCGAGGGTCTGCGCCTCAACCCCCTGCGCTGCGTCGACCACAAGAAGCGCGCCTTCGCAAGCGGCGAGTGAGCGGGAGACCTCGTAGGCGAAGTCAACATGGCCGGGCGTGTCCATCAAGTTGAGCTGATAGGTCTCGCCATCCTTAGCGGTGTAGTTGAGGCGGACGGTCTGGGCCTTGATGGTGATGCCGCGTTCGCGCTCAATGTCCATGTTATCAAGCACTTGCTCGGACATCTCACGCTCGGTGAGGCCGCCAGTGAACTGGATCAGACGATCGGCGAGCGTGGACTTGCCGTGGTCGATATGCGCGATAATGCTGAAATTGCGAATTTTGGAGAGGTCAGTCATTTGCACCCGCATTTAACGACGCAAAGGCAAACTGTCATTCGCGAAAATTGCAACTGCCGCCACAGGCAGTCCCAACTCAAGCTGCCTCGTGCTTGATCGGTGGGGCGTAGGCGAATTGCGGAGCATTGCCAGATAGGCCCAAACCGCCACCCTGCATCGCCTTGTAATCCCCCGGGGAAAGCGCAGCGAGCGGTGCTCCCGCAGAGGCCAGAGCGTAAGGGCTGACCCGGTGGCGAGTGCACAACCCGCCCGAACCATCATCGATCAGCGACTGTTCGAACTCGAGCCCCTGGATATCACCATTGGTGCGGATCACCGTGGCAACAGCAAGCTGCCCACCGCCGAGGTCAACGACAAATTGCGTGCCCTTAGGGACGTCAGCGAGACCTTGAATGAGTGCGCCCGTTCTGGACAGATTGCGCAAGGTGACTTCGTATGAGTGATCGTCATGGATCACTTCAATCTTACGGAACACTGTCCGGCGCCGTGCGCGCTTGGTCCGGTCAGAACTGGGTGCGATCTTCCAGGCTTCCCCAATCAGCTCAGTTTCGACTACGTCGCGCCCAACCGGTTCGGCATAGATCGAACCTTGCATGTATTTCACACCGCACTTTTTGAGCCGTTGAAACAGATCGGTGCTTTCGATCCCACCTGCAATCGTGTCCATCTCAAGCGCGCCGGCAAGAGCCACAATCGCATTGATCAGACCAAGATCGCGCGTGTCGTGCTCTTGCGCTTCTGCGATCAGCTTGGAGTCGATCTTAATACGGTCAAAAGGAGCGCGGCGGAGATAAGCGAGTGAGGAATAGCCGCTGCCAAACTCGTCCAAAGTCAGGCGCACTCCGCGCTTGAAAAGCTGGGCGAGCGTACGATCAACTTGGTCGGTATCACCGAAGAACACTGCCTCAGGGATTTCAAGCTCGAGCCGGGTTGCGGGCAGATCGGTCTCGTCAAGCGCGCGCTCAACCATTTCGACAAAGCCTTCAGCCGCAAATAGTGGCACGGGGACGTTGACAGAGACACGAACGCTTTCCGGCCACTCTCTGGCTTGCTGACAAGCTTCGCGGATGGCCCATTCGCCGACCTCAGCAACCTGGCTTGAGCCATCGAGGATCGATGCAAATTCGATCTCGTCAATCTCGCCACGTTGCTCATGCATCCAGCAGATGTGTGTTTCGAGCGTGCGAACAGCTTCGCTCTCGGCATCGACCATCGGCTCGAATTTGAGGAACAGCTGTTCATCGCGCACCGCCGCGCCGAGGTTCTCTTCGAGCCGGCGACGGAAGATTGCCTCATTCTCAAGCTCGCCTGAGAAAAAGCGGTATTGGCCTCGCCCGCTGTTTTTTGCCGAATAGAGTGCAAGGTCAGCCGATTTGACGATCTCTTGCATCGTCACACCATCATGCGGGGCAACGGCGATGCCGAGGGAGCACCCGATGACACAGCGCCCTTCTTGCAGCGAATAGGGTTGCTTGAGCATCGTCACGATCTTCATCGCGATCTCGCCCAACTCGCCGCGATCGTCCTTATCAGGAATGATGATCTGGAATTCATCACCTCCCAATCGCCCGATCTCGCACTCGACTTCGATTGCGCGTTTAAGCCTATCGGAAACCTGTTTCAGCAGCTCGTCACCGGCCGCATGGCCAAGCGTGTCATTGACATGTTTGAATTTGTCCAGATCAACCATCATCACCGCGCAATTGCGCTTGGCGGCCTTGAAGGCGGTGAGTGTTGTCTCAACGATCTGCTTCATACGATGACGGTTTGATAGTCCAGTGAGGGAGTCGAACTTTGCGAGCCGCTCTGTCTCTTCCTCTCGGTGGTATTCGTCGGTGATGTCGGCGCCCGTTCCGCGAAAGCCTCTGAAGGAACTGCCAGAAAATGACGGTTGGCCAGCAAGCCGCAGGACCGCCTTATCCGGGTTCTTTTCGGCCCGAACAGCGTGACCGCTAAAGGCCTTGTGCGCGCCCAGCATGAGCGACAGAGACTTGGTGCGGCCTTCGCGATCAGCTGGGGCAAACACACTCGCAAGCGGCTGGCCGATAATGTCGCTTAGTGGCACATCGATCCGTTCAGCAATCGCAGGGCTGAGATAGGTAATCTTGCCGTCGGTGTCGCTGGCCCAGAACCAGCCCAGCCCTGATTGTTCCAACTCATCAAGCATGGCGAGCTTGTCGCTGTCGGACAGCTCAGCCCCTGCGCCCAAGCGCAGTCTACCTTTAGAAGACAAGAAACCCTTCAGGGGCACTAACGCTATCCTTCAATTCCGTTTGCGAGGCTGTGGAACTCATGCGTCCTTCATCAGCCGTAAATCCGGTTGGTTATTTTTTGGCTAAGATCTGAGATTAACATGGCGAGAACCTCTCACTTTCCAGCAACTAAGAAGTCGCAGAGAAAGCAGTGAGCTTTAGGTCAGTTTTGGGTAATCTGGACTTCGACGAAAGCCTTGGTTCCGTTATGCCCAGCACCAGTGATCGCGGCCACCATTTCATCGTTGAGCGCCTGCAATCCGCGGCCAGCAGCCTCAATCTGATAGGGCGAAACGCGGTGTCGCGTACAAAGGCCGTCGGCGCCATCGCTGATCAGCGGTGTTTCGAACTCTACGCCTTGGCTAAACCCTTCAGACCGTCGCACTGTCGCGACAGCCAACTGGCCACCACCAAGATCCAAAACGAAATCTGTGCCGGTTGGCACATCCAGCAGGCCTTCGATCTTGGCACCGGTCTTTGAAAGGTTGCGCAAGAAGACATTGTAGCGATCATTCTCATGGATCAGTCCGATCTTGCGGAACTCAGTGCGGCGTTCTTCGCGATACTTCTCAGGTCCCCGGGGTTCGAAGACCAGATCGCCTGAAGTCAGCTTCTCGACCATTTCGTCGCTCGAGATCGCGCGCGAAAACAGCATGCCCTGTAGCAGCGTGGCACCCTTCTTGGTGACGGCGGCGAGCTCGTCTTTATTCTCAACACCCTCTGCAACTGTCTTCATATTAAGAGCATTGGCCAGACTGACGACCGCGTCGATGATCGCATCATTTCTGTTGTGCTCCGATGAGCAACCGCGGACAAAGCTCTGATCGATCTTGATTTTGTCGAATGGCGCATCTCGCAGATAGCCAAGCGATGAATAGCCAGTGCCGAAGTCGTCGAGCGACAGATTGACGCCCAGTGATTTGAGTTCCTTAAACAAGCGCAAAGCGCGCTCCATGTCACCGACAAAAACGCTCTCGGTAATCTCAAGTTCAATCCTGCCAGGATTGACTTTGGTGGTCTTAAGAGCGCGCTTCACAACCTCAACGAAATCATCAGAGGCAAACTGGACTGCCGAGACATTCACCGCCGCAGTGACGGAGCCCGGCCACGTCTGAATGGTCTTGCAAACCTCATTGAGCGCCCAGTCACCCATCTCGCGGATCATTCCGACCTCTTCGGCGATAGGGATAAAGTCCGCAGGCGAAATCATCCCGCGCTCTGTGTGATTCCAACGCATTAGGGCCTCAACGCAAAGCACGTTGTGCGTCTTGGCGCATACGATCGGCTGGTAGTGCATCTCCAGCTCGCCTTTTGCAATTGCGTCGCGCAGGTCGGATTCGATCTGATGGCGATAATTCGCCTTGTCTTTCAGATCAGTGGAATAGAAGCGAAATGCTCCGCGTCCCCCACCTTTTGCCGAATAGAGCGCAAGGTCAGCAGCTTTTACAAGCTCATCTTCATCAATGCCATCATAGGGCGCAACGGCCACGCCAACTGACGCTCCGATTACAGCACGCATGCCGTTGATTGAGTAGGGTTGCGAGACCATCTGAATGATCCGCTCAGCCAGCTCGCCCAGCTCGCCGCGATCTTCCTTGTCGGGCATAATGACCTGAAATTCGTCACCGCCGATCCGACCGATTTCGTAATTGTCGCCAATAACCCGCTGAAGTCGGCTAGCAACCTGCTTGAGCAACTCGTCGCCAGCAGGGTGACCCATCGTATCGTTGACCTGCTTAAATCGATCGAGGTCGATCAGCATCATCGCGCAAGACCGCTTCGCAGATTTGAAGGCGGTCAAAGTCGCGCCGAGTTGCTGTGTCATGCGGTGGCGGTTCGATAGGCCGGTAAGCGAATCGTAACGCGACATCTTTTCCGCGTCCCGGCTGGACGTGAATGTATCCGATACATCGCGAACGATACCGTGATAGCCTTGGAAGTCGCCGTTCTTGTCGGTCTGAGGGACCCCGGCGATCTCCCAATAGGCTTCCATCTCACCTTGGTCGATCCGCACAGTCACTGGCTTGATCGAGTTGCGCGCAGCGAGTTGGAATTGGAGCGGGCGCTCTGTGCGATTGCCTTCCGCATCGTCGATAGTGACGAAAACGTCGGTTAGCGTCTGCCCTGTAAGATCGCTTGCAGCTTTGCCGATATGTTGTGCGGCGGAATCCGAAAGGTAGCTCAAACGGCCGCTGGCATCGCTTGCCCAAAACCAGCCAAGATCAGACTGTTCGAGACTGGCGAGCAGCTTGGACCGGTCCTTGTCGCCGACAGGCGCGACCGGATGCCTGCCTTGAGCAGGACTTGCACCACCTTTTGTCAGCCGTGAAAGCAGGCCAGCCATTGCACCGTTTGACTCCAATCGAGGAAACAATTGGCAAGTGTTTAGGTCGCAATGATGAAAGATTGGATAACTGCTTTTAACCACAGCCGCCGGCTTGCCTGCCCATTGCGGTGCTCGAACTTGAAACCGCGCTAATTTCCCGCCATCAGTCAACGCAACGCCTAGTCCGCGGGGGTTCCTCCCCGGTGTGATGGCACGGGATAAGAAACAGGAAAACGAGAACATGGCGCAAGAAAAAGTCACGCTCGAGAACGAGGCTGCGCAATCAACTAATGCCCTTGGCCCCTTGGTGGGACTTGCCCGAGAGGATTTTGTTGGAGCAGTTGCATTGCTGCTGCGCGAAACCGCCACCGATCCAGCGCGGACAATGAAGCACGCGCGCACAATGGGCGAAGACATGGTCAAGATCATGACTGGGCAAAGCGATTTGAAGCCGCATCCCAAGGACAAACGCTTCATGGATCCGGCTTGGCAGTTCAATCCGTTTTTCCGCGCGGGTGCGCAATATTACCTAGCGATCCAGAAAGGTATGCGCGGCTGGTTAGAGGACTTGGAACTCGACGAGCTGGAGCGCAATCGCGCCAACTTTATCTCCAATATTATTCTCGATGGCCTCGCCCCGACCAACACGCTGGCAGGCAATCCTTCCGCGCAAAAGCAGATCATCAATTCAGGCGGCTTGAGCCTGATCAAGGGTCTGCAGAACGCCTATAACGATATCGTCCACAACAAGGGCATGGTCAGCCAAGTCGACAAGCGTCCTTTCAAGCTTGGTGAGAATGTCGCTACGTCCAAGGGCAATGTCGTCCACCGGTCTGAAATGTATGAGCTGATCCACTACGCGCCGACCACCGGTGAAGTCTTCGCAGTCCCGCAGCTCACTATCCCGCCACAGATCAACAAGATGTACATCAACGATCTCTCGCCCGAGAAATCGATCATCAAGTGGCAAGTCGACAACGGGCTCCAAACCTTTGTTATCTCGTGGCGCAATCCTTCCAAGGACCAGGGCCACTGGGCCATGGCCGACTACATCTCTGCCTGCGAGGAAGCGCTTGCAATCGTTTCGGAAATATCGGGTTCGAAGAAGGTCAACGTTTCAGCCGGTTGCTCGGGCGGACAAACAGCAAGCGTGCTCGCATCGAAGCTGGCAGCGACCGGAAATGACGTTCTGGGCACGCTGACGCTGATGGTCTGCGTGCTTCACCCCAAGAACACCGATATAGAAGCCGGCGCTCTGGTGAGCGAAAACGGTATGCAGCTGGCTCGCCAGCGCGCGGCCAAGAAGGGCATTATCAAGGCGGATGATCTGGCCCGCGGCTTCGCGTGGCTGCGACCCAATGATCTTGTCTGGAACTACGTCATCAACAACTACTTGCTTGGCATGGACCCACCGGCCTTTGACGTTTTGTTCTGGAACGCAGACGCAACAAACCTTTCCGCAAGCCTGATGGGCGACTTCCTGACACTCTATGAGAGCCTCGCATTCACCAAGCAAGGTGAGGTCGAAATGGCTGATCACATGGTCGATCTGTCCAAGGTGACCGCGGATATGTTCATCCTCGGCGGAGTAACCGACCACATTACGCCTTGGAAGGCGACCTATCGCTCAACGCAGCTGTTTGGCTCCAAGAACATCACCTATGTGCTGAGCCAATCGGGCCATATGCAGGCTATCCTTAATCCTCCGGGTAACCCTAAGGCGAAGTATTACATCCAGAAAAAGAAAGGCAAACTGCCTGAAACTGCCGATGAATGGCTGCAAGGCACCGAAGAAGTGGCGGGCAGTTGGTGGCCGTATTGGATGGAGTGGATGCAAGCCCGATCGGGTAAGAAGGTCGCCGCCCCCAAAGATGTGGGCAGCAAGGCCTATCCGCCGCGGGAAAGCGCGCCGGGACTCTACGTCGTCGAAGAAGTCTGATAGAGAGACCTATCAAAAGCTTATGGGAGGCACGTGTCGCAAGGGATCTGCGATATGTGCCTCCCACCCATTTGGATCGACCAGCGTTAGGGCCCAGGGATCGGCTGATACGCTGAATAAAGGACGGGAAACGTGAGCGAAACTATGAATGAGGCGCTCGTCACCTTTGAGGAGGTAGGCGGGCGGACGCTACGGGTTGCGCGGTGGAGGCTCGATGAGCCATCTGAGCATCTGCCCATTTTGTTCTTCAACGGTATCGGCGCGAATATCGAAGCGGTGGCCCCGCTCGCAGACGCTTTGCCAGAGCGTCCCTTCATCATGTTCGACATGCCAGGCGTGGGCGAATCACCTGATCCGGTGATGCCCTATAATCCCTTCACAATGAGCTGGACCGCGGCTCAACTGCTCGACAAGCTGGGAATTGGCGATGTGGATGTGATGGGCATCAGCTGGGGCGGCGGTATGGCGCAGCACTTTGCCATGCAGCACGCGGGACGTGTCCGCCGCTTAGTGCTGCTCGCTACCAGCGCAGGAATGCTGATGGTGCCGGGTAGCCCCAAAGCGCTGACCAAAATGGCCAATCCGCGGCGCTATATCGACACCGACTTCATGATGCAGAATTTCGAGACACTCTATGGCGAGGGTTTGGGATCAGGCCCGGGCAAGGAAGGGCATATGTCCCGCCTGAAGCCTCCAAGTCCGCGCGGCTACATGTATCAGCTGATGTGCATGCTGGGTTGGACGAGCGCGCCTGCTCTGCCCTTCCTGCTGAAGCAAGAAACGCTTATCATGATGGGCGACGACGATGCGATCGTCCCGCTCGCCAATGGGAAGTTTCTCGACATGCTGATCCCGAATAGCGAACTGCTGGTGCTGGAAGGCGGCGGCCACCTGTTCCTGCTCAGCCACCGCGAGGAATGTGTCGAGGCAATTCAGGAGTTTCTGGCACGCCCCGCAACCGAGGATGAGAAGCTGGCAGCGGCTTAGGGGCGAATTCTAGGGAGCAAGCAATTGAAGTTAGAAGAACTGGTGTCCCACTTCGAAGTCAAAGGTCCTCCTTTTGATCCGGCTTCGCTTGCGCCGGTCGAACGGAGTGCTGGCGCCAAATTACCGGAAGACTTTGTTGAATTTCTTCAGCTTTCCAATGGCGGAGAAGTACGCGGAGACGGCGAGTACCTTGGCAACTTGTTCCCCCGTTTCCCAAACGATCTATGTCTGAGAAATCGAGGCTATGCTCACTTTGTGAACGGCGACGAGTATCAAAGAACGGAGGAATTCTGCAAATCGTTGGTTATCGACTTCTTTTTCCCCGCACGGAAAAAGGGCGGCGGTTATAGGATTATAACCCTTTATGACCTCCTTGAGGAGCACAATTTTGAACCCAAGAATGTCCCAAGGAACATAATCGTGTTTGGCAATGACGGATTGGGTAACCTCTGGACAATCGACCTCAGTAAGCCCGGCGGCGAGGTGGTTAATTGTGACCGGGAGCAATTGCCAAAAAGCGAGGCACCAGAATTCCCACCCTATGACGGGTGCTTCCGTCTCGAGATGACATTTGGCCAGTTTGTTGATGCCCTTGAGGTGCTCCCTCCCGAAAAACCGGGGTATGACATGAGTGGTCTTATCAATATAAAGTTATGAGGGCTCACCGGTCGCGCCCTACCCCGCACGCGCCCGCCTCTGGCAAGCGTCCCGCTGCTGCAAGTGCCGCTGCGGCTTCGCGCGGACGGTCTGTGGCAAGGACATCCGCCCCGCCCTCAGCGATCTCGGCATAGCGTTCATCGGTGCCGAACCGGTCGATCACATTGTCGATTGAGTTCGGTGAGCGGCCCAGCGTGCCGAAAATCACCTCGATGTCGTCCTCATCCAGCTCTGAATAGAGATCCGGTCTAGGGATACGCGTCCCGGTGAAGGCGACCATGACATCGTCCGGAATCCCCGCTCCGGCGAGTTCAGCCTGATCATCGATGTCGTTGATCGACACCGACAACAGCATCTCCGGCGCGAGTGCGTGCAGCCTTTGCGCCTGCGCGACCGAATAGGCGATCAGGATGACGTTGTTTTCATTGCCGGTTTCGCGGATCAGCTCGACCACCTCGGCGTAGCTGGCGGTGCGCTTGAAATCGATCTGGAGCACCGTCTTGCCGCGTGACCATTCGAGCGCTGCGCGTAAAGTGGGCACGCGATAGGGGGTCGTCCAGCCCGCACTATCGACGAGGTTGAGCTGCTTAATCTCAGACCATGGCACCTCACGCACTGACCCGCTTCCCGTGGTGGTTCTATCAAGCGTGCGGTCGTGCATAAGGTAGTGCACCCCGTCTGGACTGCGCGCGACGTCGATCTCCATAATCGCTGGTATCGCACTCAGCACCGCATCCATTGTCTCAATCCCGTTCTCTGGAAGACCCGGCGAAGGCCCGCCGCGGTGGGCAGAGATCAGGGCATTGCCTTCTGCTTCGTGGCAATCGAGCATAGCGGAAAGGTCATTGCCAGGCAGCAATTGCCACATGCCTCTTTCGGTCTGCGAAGACGCAGGCCCAGCAAGCAGCGCGGCAACGGCGCATGCAGTTGCAAAGTCACTCAGTCGGATCACGTGATTATCCCTTTAAATTAGGCTCTTGGAAGCCATTTTTGAAGTTCTGAATTGACCTGTTCAGGCGCGTCTTGCTGCACCCAATGCGACACGCCAGGCAGCCGCTTGAGAGTGAGATCGCTCACCCAATCCTCCGTTCCTTCAGTAGTGCTAATGTGCAGCGCGACGTCCTCTTCGCCCCAGATCATCAAGGTCGGGACCTCTACACGGCTGTCGCCCAAGGGGAGCGTGTCGCGGTGCCGGACGATGGCCCGGTAATAATTGACCATCGCGGTGCCTGCTCCAGGACGGTTTGCTGCTGCGGAATAGACCGCGCGCACCTCGGGTCCGAAACGCTCTTGATTGCAGCTTGTATCCGCGATCAGACGACCGACCACTCGGCCCTCAGCGCGGCCAAGGAACATTTGCGGCAGGATGGGGAGCTGAAAGGCAAAGACGTACCAGCTCTTCTTGCGCTGATGCGAATGTTTGAGCTCACGCTCAAGGCATCGTGGGTGCGGCACGTTCATGATTACGAGCCGCTCAATCGCAGTCTTGCGGGTGATCGCAAAGGCCCAGGCGATAATCGCACCCCAATCATGCGCAAGGATAGTGACCTTCTTGGCCCCGCTCGCCTCGATCAACGCATCTACGTCACCAGTCAGTTTATCGAGCGTATAGTCGCGAACCTTGCCGGGCCGCGAAGTCCCCCCATAGCCACGCAGATTGGGTGCCCAGACCCGGTAGCCCATCTCGGCAAGTAAGGGCATCTGATGACGCCAGCTGAAATGGAGTTCGGGAAAGCCGTGGAGGCACAATGCTAGATGATCGCCCTCTCCCATTTGAGCGACTTCGAAGGTTAGTTCGCCAGCCTCAACAAAACCGACGGAGATGCCGCTGTCTGCGTCAGGCTGCCAGCTTGGTCCACCGCTCGGTCGCATAGGGTTCGTTGTCATAGCGCGAAGCCATAGCAGCCTTGGCTCCCTTATGATAAGTCGGTTTCAAACAGAAATTGGGAGAGACCTTCATGGCACAATTTGACCTCATCATCCGTGGCGGCACCGTGGTCGATGGCACCGGCGCCCCTGCCTTCACCGCTGACGTTGCAATCCAGGACGGTCTGATCGCAGCGGTCGGCACTATCGAGGGCTCTGCCGAACGCGAAATTGACGCAAGCGGCAAGGTCGTAGCGCCCGGTTTTGTTGACATTCACACCCATTATGACGGCCAGGCCACTTGGGACCAGGAGATGGCCCCGTCGAGCTGGCACGGCGTCACCACGGTCGTGATGGGCAATTGCGGTGTCGGCTTTGCCCCTGCCAAGCCTGACCGCCACGAATGGCTCATCAGCCTTATGGAGGGCGTTGAGGATATTCCTGGCACGGCCCTTGCCGAGGGCATTACATGGGATTGGGAGACTTTCCCTGAATATCTCGATGCTTTGGAGAAGCTCCCGCGTACTGTCGATATCGGCACCCATGTGCCTCACGGCGCGGTCCGCGCCTATGTTCTGGGCGATCGCGAGCAGCCCGGCGCAGTGCCGACGGAGCAGGATATCAAGGATATGTCCGACATTGTCGAAGAAGGCGTTCGCGCGGGCGCACTTGGTTTCTCAACCTCACGCACCGTGCTCCACAAATCGGTCGATGGAGAGCTCGTCCCAGGAACAACCGCCACGCCTGAAGAATTGGTCGCGATTGGTCACGCGATGGGTCGTGCGAAAGACGCCGGTGGCCACGCTGTATTCGAGATGGCAAGCGATTTGCAGCGTGACTGGAACGAATTTGAGTGGATGGGCAAGCTCAGCCGCGAGGCTGGCATCCCAGTTACGTTCGCCGCACTCGAAAGCATTGCCAAGGAAATGCCGCTCGCCGAGCAAATCGAAACCATGCGAGCCGAGAATGACAACGGCGCCAACATCGTCGCGCAGATCGCTCTGCGCGGCAACGGGATCATCATGGCATGGCAGGGGACAGTGAACCCCTTCGCCTTCCGCCCCAGCTGGCAGACGATCAAGGAGCTACCCTGGGCCGAGCAAAAGGCCAAACTGCTCGACCCGGCATTCAAGAAGCAGCTGCTTTCCGAAGCCAACGACTATTCGGAGGCTCCGATGGACATCATCGGCGTCGTGATGGTCATCACCCAAGGCTGGGCGCTGCAATATGAGATGGACCCGGACTTCGACTACGAGCCCGACGAGACCGCCAGCGTCAATGCGCGCGCGCAGGCAGCTGGCGTGGATCCGCAAGAATATGCTTATGACATGCTGTGCCGCGAAGATGCGACCGGGTTCATCTACCTGCCGATCCTCAATTATGCGGAAGGCAATCTCGACTTCCTCCACCCGCTCCAGCACGCTGACGACACGGTAAACTCGCTGTCAGACGGCGGCGCGCATTGCGGGACGATCTGCGATGCGGCCTCGCCCACCTTCATGCTTGAACACTGGGTGCGCGACCGCAAGCGCGGGGATCGGATCACACTTGAGAATGCAATCAAGCGCCAATGCCGCGACACTGCCATGCTCTATGGGTTAGAGGATCGCGGCGTGATCGCTCCCGGCTATCTCGCGGATATCAACGTGATCGACATGAATGCTCTCAAACTCGGCCGTCCGTGGCTCGAATTTGACCTCCCCGCTGGTGGCAAGCGTCTACTGCAAAAGGCCGACGGCTATGTCGCCACGATCAAGAATGGCGAAGTGACGTTTGAGAATGGCACTTGGACAGGTGCAACGCCAGGAGGCCTCATCCGCGGCCCGCAACGCGCCGAGCTCGCAGAAGCGGCGGAGTGAAGGCTTTTGCGCCCGTGCCGGGCGATTGGGCGGTCATCACGGGAGCTGGACGCGGGATTGGGCGGTGGCTCGCACAGCACTTTGCGGCGAAGGGAATGCGCATCTGCGCGCTCGACATCGACGCTTACGAAGCTGAGGAGACCGCCCGCTTATGCGGACCCGACGCGCGCGCGCATGGATGCGATGTGTCCGAGCGCAAGGAGACGAAGAGAGTTGCTGATAAGCTGATTGCGCAGGGCGTCGAGCCAGCATTGCTCTGGATCAATGCGGGCGTCGGCACGGCGGACACAGTCAGCCGAGCAAAAGCGCGCACGATTGAGTGGCTGATGGGCGTGAACGTGATGGGCCCGATCCATACGGCGCAAAGCTGGCTGCCGTCGCTAAAGCAGGTCAAAGGTCCAAGGCATGTCGGCATCACCGCAAGCTCGGCCTCGGTAACGCCTGTGACAGGGCCTTTCACGCTCTACGCCACCACGAAGCAGATGACCGCGGCTGTGGGCGAAGCGCTATCCGCTGAGCTTGCTGAGGACGAGATCGGCGTAACTGTGCTTTGCCCCGGCATTTTGAACACCCAGATCTGGAACGCAGCGCAAGCGCGGCCCGAACGTTATGGCGGTGCCCGGCAAGCTCCCGACGAAATCGGCGATCACTGGCGTTCACAACCCGGGCCAGAAGTGCTTGCACAAGGCGTTGACGAAACCCTCGCCAAAGGCGGCGGGTGGTGCATCATCCCAACAGAGGATGACACACCAGACAAGATCGCTGAGCGTCACAAGGCGCAGCTCGATGGCCTCCTGAGCTACGCGATCAAACGCGATTAAGCGCTTCTAGGGCTCAACCACGATCCCTTTTGCAGGGTCGACCTTGCCAGCGACCATCTCGCGATAGGTTGCCTCTGCGGCCTCAAGCCCCGTGTGCTTCTCAACCGTGATCGCGCCTTCGACGCTCTGCAAGAAGCCGTGCCACGAGCCTGCTACAAGCTTGCCGCCTTCGACCGGGCCGTGCTCCTTGAAGAAGGCAACCGCATGGTCGGGTGCAAAAAACAAAGTCGGTTCTGGACCGGGTCGCTTCGACTGCTCGCCAAAGGTCGAGCGCGCCTCGATATGGGTCGCTCCTACGAGGCACGAATATTTGAGCATGGTGGTGAAATGCTCGTGCAAGCGGGTCAGCACCTCGGCATTGCCGGCGAAGTCGACGGTTACGCAGTCGCGTATCGGAAGATGGCCGATCTCATCATAGGCGTAGACTTCGTCATAGAGGCCGGTTTCCTCAACAAAGTCGGCATTGCTAGCCGAGGTGAGACCGATGCGCTTGATATCAGGTGAATTCTGCTTGGCGACGCTGGCCAAGCCCATTGCGGTCTTGGAAGAGGCGCTGGTGAGGATCACTTCGCCCGCTCCGAACCAGTCCTCATTGCGCATGAAGTATTCGATCAGGAAACCGGTCTTGAACAGCGGGCCATAGATCATCCGCTCTGCCTCGCGCGCCGGATCGTGCTCGGGATCGGCAGCAAGGCGCGAATATTGATTGTAAACCGGGCTCATAGGCTGACGATAATCGGTCATATCCATGAACGAACCCGCGCTTATATTGCCCGGTATGACATCAAGCTGCGTGCCCATCGGGAGATAGCCATAGACCCGCTCGCCGACAGAAAACTCGTCGTGATTGCTCTCGATCACCTTGGCGTGACCCCACATTGGGACCACCCCTGCACCCTCGGCCTCGCCGCCTTTTGGTGGGAAAAAATTCCAATAGCCAAAGCCGTCGCCTACCACCGCATAGGTGATATTGTTGGCGGTGACAGAGAAACTCTCCACCTCCAACCGGATCGCACCATCGGCAAGCGCGCCGACTTCTGATGAAACCACTTTGGTGTCTGCGATGGAGTCCTTGCGAACGTGGACCTGGGCAAGTGTCATGAAAATCTCCTCTCCTTTGTCAGTGGCCTAGCCGATCAAGACTCGCTTTCCCACTGTGTTGCCGTGATCGAAGCGCGTTTTTCGCACGTTCTGAGCCAAGCCGAGATACGGTCGCACTGAGCGATGCCAATCTCTCCTTGCGGGGTAAGCTCCAGCCCGCGGATGATCGGGTAGATAAACACATCGGCGAATGTGAAGTCGCCGCAGCTCGTCCAGGCCCCATCACTATCAAGCTCGCCTTCGATATAGCCCAATGTGAGGCTGATCTGAGGAAGAGCGCGGTTGATCTTGTCATGATCGAGCGGCTCCCCAACCACGCGGTGCATGATCCACGGCATAACGAGGCCATTTTCGAACAGCGGGAAAAGATAATTGTTGGCCAGAGCCACCCACTTATCCATCACCGCGCGCTTTACCGGATCGCCGGGCTGGAGCCGCCCTTCCCCATGCTGATTATCGAGATATTGCGTGATCGCGACGCTCTCTATCAACTCAAGCCCATCGACATGGACAACCGGCACTTTACCGAAGGGATGGCGGTTTCCGGGCGATCGCGCCGGGGTCGGAATGACCATATGCGGCAGTCCAACTTCTTCGCAGGTGATCTCCACGATCCTGGTGTAAGTCGAGATAACAGTCCCAAATATGCGGACCTGAGACGCAGAGCTTGTGACCTGATCGGTGGACATCGCGCGTCTTATTCAGGTGACGGCTCTGAGGCCTGATCACCGTCCGCCTCCGCTATGGCCCGTCCGACCCTCTCAAGCCTTTGACCCAAAGCGCGTGCGCGAATTGAGCAGGTTTGCTGCACCTCTTGCGGGTCACGCTCAGCGTAAATGGGATAGCGGTCGACCATAATTTGTGCACGCAAATTGCCTCGCTGCGATTCATAACGACCGACAAAATAGGTGAAAGCGCCCGTCAAGGCTGCGCGGCTTTCAGGCGTCATCTTAACCTGCGACTCCGCAATGAGCGCGCTGACATAGATCGCGCAGTCGAGATCCTCTTCTGGCGCGAAAGCCGGCGCGTGTTGAGTCGGTGGTTGAGCCGGAGGTTGGTCTTCATCCTGCGCGGAAAGCGGAGCCACAAGCAGAGTGCTTGCCGCCGCAAAGCCCGCGCAAAGACGCATTACACGCGCATCGGCATGAGGACGTAAAGCGCGGGGCTCTTCTCATCCTCTCGGATCAGAGTCGGCGCACCCGCATCTGCGAGGTGAAGCTCGATCTCCTCAGCGTCAAACTGACCGAGGATATCCTTCAGATAATTGGCGTTAAAGCCAATTTCGAAGCCATCGCTCTTGTAATCGCCCATCAGCTCTTCAGCAGCGTTGCCGTTGTCGGGCGAAGTCACTGAGAGTGTCACTTTGTCAGTGTCGAGCCCCATCTTCACCGCGCGGGTCTTCTCAGTCGCGATGGTCGCAACGCGATCAACACCTTCGAAAAAGAGCTTGGGATCAACCTTCAAGAGCTTGTCATTGCCGGTCGGGATGACGCGGCTGTAATCGGGGAAGGTCCCGTCGATCAGCTTGCTGGTCAGCACAACCCCGCCCTCGCCGCTCAACGTAAAGCGGACTTTTGAAGCCGACAGGTCCACCTGCACCGCGCCATCAAGCGCCTCTTCAAGCAGCTTGCGCAGCTCGGCAACGGCTTTGCGCGGGACGATAACATCGGGCATTCCCTCGGCACCGTCGGGCCGCGCCAGCGTAAACCGCGCGAGACGGTGACCATCGGTCGCAGCGGCCTTGAGGACAGGCGTATCCTCATCGGTCACATGCAAGAAGATCCCGTTGAGGTAATAGCGCGTTTCCTCAGTCGAGATTGCAAAGCGCGTGCGGTCGATCATCTCAGCTAGCGTGCGAGCCGGCAGCTCAAAAGAGGTGGGCAAATCGCCTTCGACGATCACCGGGAAGTCATCGCGCGGCAAGGTAGGGAGTTTGAAGCGGCTGCGCCCAGCCTTGATCTCCATCCGGTTCTCAGCGGTCTCGAGGCTGACCTGGCTGCCTTCGGGAAGCTTACGGGCGATATCGAACAACAGATGCGCCGAGACAGTGATCGCCCCCGGGGTCTCCACAGAGGCCGCACTCATCGTTTCAACCACTTGCAGATCGAGATCGGTCGCCATCACTTTGACGCTGCCACCATCGGATGCGTCAATCAGGACGTTGGAGAGGATCGGGATCGTATTCCGGCGTTCCACCACCGATTGAACATGGGAGAGGCAACGCAGCAGCGTCGCGCGTTCGATCGTAGCCTTCATCAGCTTAACCTATCGCTTTCGTGTTTCGTCATTGTCCTCTGGGGCGCCCCTAAGAGCGGGAATCGCCCGCGGGATGCTCCCTTGTTCGCAAAACTCTAGCGAACAGGGGAATGCGAGCAAGTTCGCGAGAGCGTTCGAACGGATTCCCTTGGGGATAAGGCGCTGTCGAAATTAGCCCACCATCGCCATTCCGCCGTTCACATGGACAGTCTCGCCAGTAATGTAACCGGCTTCCTTGCTCGCGAGGAAACTCACCGCTGCTCCGATCTCGCTGCCCTCGCCCATCCGGCCCATCGGGATGCGCGCGTTAATGGCTTCAGCTTGCTTTTCATCGAGCGCTCCAGTCATTGCTGTTCTGATGAAGCCCGGCGCGACGCAATTGGCGGTGATGCCGCGGCTGGCGACTTCCTGCGCATAGCTTTTCGTCATGCCGGTGAGACCCGCTTTGGCGGCGCAATAATTCATCTGCCCCGGATTGCCGGTATGGCCAACGACGGAGGTGATGTTGATGATCCGGCCAAAGCGCGCTTTCATCATGGGCCGAGCGCTTGCACGCATGATGCGAAAGGCGGCTTCGAGATTGATCGAGACAACCTGATCCCAATCCTCATCCTTCATCCGCATCGCCAGGCCATCGCGCGTGATCCCTGCATTGTTGACCACGATGTCGACCCCGCCGAGCGTATCAAGCGTCGCCGGGATCAATTCCTCGACCTGCGTCGTGTCGGACAGGTTGCAAGTGATCTCGACGTGATCACCGCCAACTTCGCTTATCAATTGTTCGCGGAAAGCGCGCAATTTGTCGCCGTTCGAGCCTGAGAGAGCAACTCGTGCACCTTGCTTGGCCAAAGCGATCGCGATCGCAGAGCCGATCCCGCCGCTTGCGCCGGTCACCAATGCGTTCATTCCATCCAATCGAAACATGTTCAGGCTCCTCACCCACTTCTTGTTTATTCAGCAAATTTCTGACGGGCCCAGCGCTGGAGCGCCATGTAACCCAGTAATTCACCCATTTGTTCTGCTTTGGAACCAGTTTCGAGGCCGACCTCAACCGCAAACTCGCCGATTACAACGTCGGCTTCTCGGCCTTCAGCATCGCTGTCATTCGCGCTCTCGCTCATGTCGGCGGCGACATTGATCTGCGACTCCATCGCGGACCACAACTCACTCCTGTCGCCAGCAGCAAGAGCCATGTCGAAGCCAGCTAGCTGCTCAGGTGAAAGTGGTCCGTAATTTCGAAAGCGGTATTCCTGCAATCGGCTGAATTCATAGACGACCGCATTGACGTGCTGGGCTCTGTTCCATCCGTATCGCGACCCACAAATCTGCGCGGCACTGGCAGCGTAACTTGCCAATTCTTCGCTCTGCGCCTGATCCTCCGGCATCATAGTCGGCAACAGCTCATTGATGCGAGCGTTTTGCTGCGCTGTATAGGATCTCTCAAGGCACGTTAGACTCTCCGGAACCTCATGTTGCGCAAGGACTGCTGACGGGGCCAAGAGCAGAGCGCAGGCCAAGGAGAGGATCAGAACCAAGCGCATCATGAATTCTCCCTCGCGAACTCTTCCAAACTTTCCATCGTCACCAAGCTGGAAACTTGCGCCTCACGATCAATCTTGCCGATCATAGGTCCGAGCACTTTCCCGCCCAACTCGACAAAGCGCTCCACCCCTTCGTCGCGCATCGCAATGACGCTTTCACGCCAGCGCACGCGGCCAGTGACCTGCTTGACCAGCAATTCCTGCTCCTCGCTGGGATCGGAGGTCTTAGCGGCGGTAACGTTAGCGTAGATGGGCACTGCCAGATCAGCCAAAGGGCTTTCGGCCAAGGCTTCAGCCATGCGCTCGGCAGCAGGCTGCATAAGCGAGCAATGAAACGGAGCGGAAACAGGTAACAGAATTCCTCGCTTGATGCCGTGATCCTTTACCATCGCAACCGCTCGTTCGATCGCCGGCTTGTGGCCAGAGATCACGACTTGCATCGGATCATTATCATTTGCGACCTCGCAGACATCGCCCTCGGCAGCAGCTGCGGCGAGCGCGGAGGCTTTC
Source organism: Pseudomonadota bacterium (assembly GCA_039039885.1). GTDB lineage: Bacteria > Pseudomonadota > Alphaproteobacteria > Sphingomonadales > Sphingomonadaceae > Erythrobacter. The sequence goes on from JBCCPG010000001.1 coordinate 418,036, forward strand.
TCTATGTCAGCACCAAGCAACGCCGCCATAGCGCCCTCGCCTACTGGGACCGCCGCTTGCATGGCAGACCCGCGAAGCTTCAAAAGCCGCGCTGTGGTCGCAAGATCAAAGGCACCCACCGCACACAAAGCCGTGTACTCGCCCAATGAGTGGCCGGCGACACAGGTTGCACGTTCGGTCAGCTTCACACCGAAATCCTTTTCCAGGACTCGCAGAGTGGCAACAGCGTTTGCCATGATCGCGGGCTGGGCATTTTCGGTGAGGGTCAGCTGATCCTCTGGGCCTTCAGCCATGACCGCAGAAAGCTTGAACGACAGCGCATCGTCAACTTCCTCGAACACTTCACGCGCAGCGGCACTGGCGGCGGACAGTTCGGTCCCCATGCCGACCCTTTGGCTGCCCTGCCCTGGAAAAACGAATGCGGTCATTTTGGTGCCCCTGCTGGTGATCGTGAGCTGTCGCACTCGCAATCTTACTGATAGAGCGAGCCGCTAACCAGAGCGAGCCGGGCCCGCAAGTCCGAAAGGCACAACTTTGTTGGCAGAGGTGTGGCCGATTTCGGCGCGGCCGAGATAGGGAACGCCCATGCGGTCGCACCAAAAGCGCGCGATTTCCTCTGCGCTTTGCCCAAACTCGACGTGGTTGACAGGCACATCAGTGATCGCGCCAAGCCTGAGGCCTGCGATGCGCGGGAGGCTGCCAGCGAGCGCAAAGAACAAGCGATCGACGGCGTAGAGATGCTCGCTAACTTCCTCGACCATAACGACATGGCCGGACAAGTCCGGCATAACCGGGGTCTTTGTCAGCATCGCAAGCGTGATGAGATTGAACGCGGCCGTCGGCGTTGCGCCATCAAGGCTCGGTTCAAGGCCCGAATTGTCACCACCAAGCCAACGAAGCACGCGCTTCACCGCCTCGGCTCCTGATTGAGAGCGCGCGCTTACCGGCATCGAGCCATGCGCACATTGTCCGATGCCAGCGCGATAAAGTGCGCCAAGCAGATATCCACAATCCGAAAAGCCGATATAAGTCTTGTGCCGCGCGTCTTGGCTCATCTGCGCCACTGCCGCCTCGGCAATGCGGTTCGATCCGTAACCGCCACGGGCAAACCATACGACATCGAATGCGGGGTCGTTAGCGCAGTCGAGCAGTGCTGAAAGCCGTGTCAGATCATCGCCCGCAAAATGCCCGTGCGAGGCGAAACACTGATCGTGGAAGGTCGCGGTGACTCCCGGAAACTCCGCTGCGATCAGCGCGTCAAAAGCCGCAGCATGATCGCTGGTAATGGGTGTTGCCGGTGCACAAATCGCGATATTCGCCATTTGCGCAGCCTATGGCGCTTGTAAGCCTTGATGCAAGTCCATAACCTTGATGACTATGACATCGCCCCCTTCGACAATTGACCCAATTGAGACCCCTGCGCAGGTGGCGGGGCGACCGCTTTTCTTTTGTGGCATTGGTGGGTCAGGCATGCTGCCGCTGGCACAGATTTCCCAAGGTCTCGGGCATGAGGTGGCAGGCTCCGATCGCTCCTATGATCAGGGCCGCACCCCCGATAAATTCGCTTGGTTGGCCGAGAATGGCTTCGCGCTGCACCCGCAAGATGGAAGCGGCATGGATTCTCCAGACCAGATCTTGATTGCCTCTGCAGCGGTTGAGGACAGCGTTCCCGAAGTCGCCCGTGCGAAGGAGATCGGAAGCACTCGGATGAGCCGGGCAGAATTGCTTTCGAACTTTTTCAACGACGCGGAGTATTCTGTTGCGGTCGGCGGTACTTCGGGCAAGTCGACCGTGACCGGGATGATCGCCTGGATACTTCAGGAAGCCGGCCATGATCCGACCGTTATGAACGGCGCGGTGATGAAGAACTTTGCAAGCGAGCAAAACCCTTTCGCCAGCGCGCGGGTTGGCAGCGGGCGGCTGTTTGTTAGCGAAGTCGATGAAAGCGATGGGTCGATCTCGCTATACCGCCCGAGCGTCGGCGTGCTCTTGAACGTCAGCCTTGATCACAAATCGATCGAGGAGCTCAGGCAATTGTTTGGTGATTATCTTGAGAAATCTGGTTGGGCCGTCGTCAATTTCGATAACGAAGAAGCGCGTTTCCTAGCGGAGGGGGCAGAACAAAAAGTCACGTTCGCCATCCACGATCAAAGTGCAGACATCACTGTCGAACCCGACTCGATTGACCAGTCACCGCTGGGTATCAGAGCGGCTGTGATCGATAATCGAAAGCGTGAGGCGTACCCGCTTATTCTGCCGATGCCCGGCCTACACAATCTTTCGAACGCGCTTGCCGCGATTGCCGCAGTCAGCGCTGCGGGGCTTGAGGTGAAAAGCGCAACCTATGCCCTGCGCGAGTTCGCTGGGTTGGGAAGGCGCTTTGACGTCATTGGCACGAGCGCAAGCAACATCACTGTTATCGACGACTTCGGCCACAATCCGGAGAAGTGCGCCGCCACCTTGCGGACGCTCAAATCGACGTCTGGACGTGTGATCGCGTTTTTCCAGCCGCATGGATATGGGCCGCTCAAACAGATGGGGCACGAACTCGCCGAGACGTTTGCGCGCGAACTTGATCCGGATGACGTCGTCATCATGTGCGATCCGGTTTACTTTGGAGGCACTGTCGACCGAAGCGAAGGAACTGAACGAATTATCGCGATGATCCGAGAGAATAGCGGCGACAATGGAATGCGCGCCGAACACATCCCTGATCGCAGCGATTGCGGCGACCGCATGGTCGAACTCGCAAAGCCCGAAGACCGCATCGTCATCATGGGTGCGCGCGATGACACTCTGTCGACTTTCGCAAAAGACGTGTTCGAGCGACTCAAATGAGCGCACCTGTCCCAGCGCCAGAGACGGTCTACTACCGCGCGGTGCGCCACGCGTGGTTCATGGCAGGAGCGTTGGTTCTATCGATCCTGTTTGTGCTGTTGGTGGACCGGACCTTTGGGCATTCCACCATTGCCTTCGGTATCGCGATTGTCGGCCTTGTGATGGCTAACGCACGAATGCTCACTTTCAACTGCCCTGATTGCGGCAAGAACCTGTTTTTTCGCGGAATCTTCGTGGTGCTCTGGCCAAATGCGGTGTGCACAAGGTGTGGGGCCGATTTGACCGTTCAAAAAGACGGTTGAAGCTATGTGTTGTTGAGAGCGTCTCGGCCAGCCTCTTCGCGCGTGACTGCTCGCTGATAGGCCTCTCTGCTCGTCAGCCGCTTACGGTAGGTTTTGAGACTGTCAGGGATGCCTTCGTCCAGTCCGACATTCCCGGCCAGAACCAAAGCATAGCCAACGCAGATATCGGCAACGGTGAACCGGTCAGCGCAAAGATATTCGCGGGTCTCTAACCGGCGTTCAATCTTCACCAGACGCTTGTAGAACCATTTGGCGTAGGCTTGGCCTGCTTCCTCCCAGCCCTTGTGCTTCTCGAATACGGCAAAGCGCATGTAGACTGTTTGCGGGAAAGTGATCGTCGCGTCAGCGTGATAGGTGTAGTCGAGATATTCGGCGTAATCCGCCTCGCCTGGGCCAATTGTCAATTCATTGGGTTGCCCCACGGTCGCAAGGTAATGAGCAATCGCACAACTCTCGGTCATCTCGCTCGCCCCGTCGATCAGCAATGGCACGGTGCCAAGCGGATTGATCTCAAGATACTCAGGCGCGAGATGGCGCGGCGGGAATGGCAAGATTTTGAGATCAATCTCGACCCCTGCTTCATCTGCCGCCCAGGTCGCGCGAAGGCCCCGCGACATCGCGCAGGTGTAGAGTACAGGCACATCGGCGCTCATCAATGCGCTCCCTCGTAGCCGAGGACCTTATGCAGCAGGAAAGCAATCACCGCTCCAAGGACCAAGCCCAATATCGCCGATACCGCTGCGTAGGTAATCCAGCCTGCGATGCCGGATAAAGATCCTGCAACACCCGCCACCGCATATTCCGCACCATGGGCAAGGTCATAGAAGAGGTGGAAGCCAACTTCATGCGTGCCGTGAATGATTATACCGCCACCGACCCAAAGCATCGCAACCGTCCCGATCAACGCCAGGGCGGTCAGCAATTTGGGAACAAAAGCGACAAGTCCCTCTCCGAAGCTCTTCGTTGCAGAATTGCCACTTTGGGCAAGCGACAGACCGATGTCGTCAAGTTTCACAATCACAGCGACGGTGCCGTAGACCACGATTGTCACAACAAATCCAACCAGTGCGAGTGCCAAGCCGCGCTCCCACCAAGTCGGCAGATCGAGTTCGCTGAGCACAATCGCCATGATCTCCGCCGACAGGATCAGGTCGGTCCGAACCGCCCCAGCAATGCGTTGCTTCTCAAACGCAACCGGATCTTCGATCTGATCCTCGACGGTCTTGCCATGCTTCGCCCCACCAAGCTTCTCCATCACTTTCTCGGCCCCCTCATAACAGAGGAAAGCACCCCCCAGCATGAGCAGCCAGATGATCAGCCAGGGTAAGAACTCCGATAGCAGGATCGCCCCGGGCAAGAGGATGATCAGCTTGTTGAACAGACTCCCCTTGGTGATCGCCCAAATGATGGGTAGCTCGCGGGCGGGAGAAAGGCCCGTGACGTAGCTAGGCGTGACCGCCGCGTCGTCGATCACCACTCCCGCCGTCTTGGAACCCGCTTTGCTCGCCGCAAGCGCAATATCGTCAGCCGAAGCTGCCGCAGCGCGCGCGATCACAGCGACATCATCGAGCAACGCTACCAGTCCTGATGGCATGCAAAACCCCTCTTTTCCGATGCCCAAGCACCTCGCCTGCCCTTAGCTGCGGCCATTCACAAGACTTGCATTCAGCGCCAAAACCGTTATGTGCGCGCAACCCTTTCTTCGGGAGGGGTTATCCAAGAAAGTCGGAGGGGCCCCGCAATCCCGCGGATCAGCCAACGATCGGCATGCAATATGAAGGAACGCGAGATGGCTCTGTACGAGCATATCTTCCTCGCGCGTCAGGATTTGAGCCAAGCTCAGGTTGACACGCTGGCGGCCACGGCGACCGAAATCGTCGAAGCGAACGAAGGCAAGGTCACCAAGACCGAGACCTGGGGCCTTAAGTCCCTCGCTTATAAAATTGACCGCAATCGCAAGGCTCACTTCGTGATGCTCAACATCGACGCCCCTGGCTCGGTGGTTGAGGAACTCGAGCGCCAGACCCGTATCAATGAAGACGTCATCCGCTACATGACCATCCGTGTGGACGAGCACGAAGAAGGTCCATCTGTGATGATGCGCAAGAATGACCGCGACCGTAAGCGTCGTGAGCCAAGAGAGGAGCGCGACTGATGGCCCGTCCGTTTTTCCGCCGCCGCAAGTCCTGCCCGTTCAGCGGCAAGGACGCCCCCAAAATCGACTATAAGGACGTACGCCTGCTTCAGGGCTTTATGTCCGAGCGTGGCAAAATCGTGCCTTCGCGTATCACCGCCGTTTCTGCAAAGAAGCAGCGTGAGCTCGCCAAAGCGATCAAGCGCGCACGGCACATCGGCCTGCTGCCGTACATCGTAAAGTAGGAGGACGAACCCATGGATATCATTCTCCTTGAACGTATCGAAAAGCTCGGCACGATTGGCGATGTTGTCTCCGTAAAGGATGGCTATGCTCGCAACTTCCTGCTCCCGCAGAAGAAGGCCCTGCGCGCCAACGACGCCAACAAGGCCGTTTTTGAAGCCAATCGTGAGCGTCTTGAGAAGGAAAATGCTGAGAAGCGTACCGTTGCTGAGGCAACTGGTGAAAAGGTTGCAGGCGCCGAGGTCATTTTGATCCGCGCTGCATCCAACACCGGTCAGCTTTACGGTTCGGTCAACGTCCGCGACATGGTCGCTGGTCTGACTGAGCAAGGCCACGACGTGAACAAGAAGCAGGTCATCATGGGCGCGCCGATCAAGACGATCGGCATGCACGACGTGACCGTCGCTCTGCACCCCGAGGTGCACGTCACCGTGAAAGCCAACGTCGCTCGCAGCGATGACGAAGCTGAGCTTCAGACCCAAGGCATCGACGTCCTCGCCCAGCTTTTCGAAGAAGAGCAGAAGGAAATCGAGGAAGCCGCAGCTGACACCAAGATCGACAATGCTGGTCTTGAGCCGGGTGAGATCCCCGAAGAGCTGTTCGAAGAAGGCGCAGCGCCCGAAGCTGAAGCAGCTGTTGAAGAAGCTCCGGCTGAAGAGGCCGCAGCTGAAGAAGCACAGGCTGAAGAGGCTCCGGCCGAAGAGGAAAAAGACGCCTGATCGGCTGCATCCTAAAGTCTGCCACACGAAAAAGGGCGCGAGGGTCACACGACTTTCGCGCACTTTTTGTAAAAGCCTCAAAGAAGCACTAGTTTTAACGATAAGAAGGACATTTGAATGACCCCAATCCCCACAATTCTCGAACAATTGCAGCAGCATTACAATGAAGCGGTCGCGACTTTGCGCGCCGATGTGATCGCGTTTGGCACCGATGGCACCATCCCACCCGAACGCAAACGTCAGGATGGCAGTTATGCCTATCCGCAGCTGACCTTGCGATATTCGGGAGTGGGTGACCCCAAGGATCGGAGCCGAGCTTTTGGGCGGCTGGAGATGCCAGGGACGTATACGACCACGATCACGCGGCCTGAACTGTTTGCAGATTATCTGACGGAGCAGCTCAACCTAATCGCAGCCGAATACGAAATTGATGTCAGTGTTACCCGTTCGCGCCAAGAGATCCCCTTCCCGTACGTGCTGGACGGCGAGGCGGGTGCGGCGATGAGCGGAATCGCCCCGCAAGATATCGCCCAACACTTCCCTTCCACCGATCTGTCGCTGATCGGGGATGAGCTCGCCGACGGAATCGAATTTGACGACGATGCAGATATGCCGCTCTCGCTGTTTGACGGGCTGCGTACCGATTACTCGCTTGCGCGCCTTGCACACTACACCGGCACCAAGGTGGAGGATTTTCAGGAGTTCATCCTGTTCACCAACTACCACCGCTATGTCGATGAGTTTGTGAATTGGGGTGCGCAGCAGATCTGCGACGGCGGCTATACGGGGCTGAAGGGAGCCGCAGGCCTCAATATCGGTGAGTGTACCGATAACGCACAGGCTCAGCTAAACGACACCGCGTGGCGCAAACATCAGATGCCCGCCTATCACCTCATCAGAGACGACGGCAAAGGCATTACACTTGTTAACATCGGCGTCGGCCCTTCCAACGCAAAGACGATTTGCGACCATTTGGCAGTGTTGCGACCGCATGCGTGGATGATGATCGGGCACTGCGGCGGCGTTCGTTCAAGCCAGAAGATCGGCGATTTTGTTCTGGCTCATGCCTATCTGCGCGACGATCACGTGCTCGATAACGTGCTGCCGCCAGAAATCCCCATCCCGCCGATTGCAGAAGTACAGCTCGCGCTAGCTAGTGCGGCTGAGTCCGTTTCCGGGGTTCAAGGCGCGAATATCAAAGAGCGCATGCGCACAGGTACTGTGGTCACCACCGATGACCGCAACTGGGAGCTTCATTACGCCAGCTCTGCGCGCCGCTTCTCACAAAGTCGCGCGATTGCGGTCGAAATGGAAAGCGCCACGATCGCGGCACAAGGCTACCGGTTCCGCGTGCCTTATGGGACGTTGCTTTGCGTTTCTGACAAGCCGCTGCACGGCGAAATCAAACTGCCGGGCCAGGCGAACAAATTTTATGAGGAAGCGATTGCCGCTCACTTGCAGATTGGCCTAGAGGCGGTTGCCAAACTGCGCGACGAAGGTGACCGACTTCACAGCCGGAAGCTGCGCGCTTTCAACGAACCACCGTTCCGCTAAAGCGCAGTGAGCGGGGCTTTCCCTGACCGGTAAGTTACGCAGTCACAGACCAAAACACCGCTAACCAAATTCGGCGATACCCGCTGACATGGGTTGGAACACCGCAACAAGTGCCGATCAAGGCGCGCCACGGCGAAGTGCGACGCTATGAGCGCCGCTCCTGATAGCCTGCGCATGAAAAGCCTCGAGGCGATCACGGTCGGTTCGTGGGCAATAACAGTAAGCCTTACTGTAATGGCCCTCGTAGGGGGTGTCTTCGCCTGGTCTGCGGCAATTGTCAGCGCTGCGATAAGTATGGTGCCGACGCTTTACGCCTATTTCAGACGCACAGATGGTGCAGCTCGCATCACAATGAGCTTCGTGGTCGCGATACAACCCACGGTGCTGCTGTTCGCCCTGCAAGGCAGCGTCTGGCAGATGGATATGCATCTGTTGCTCCTGATCGCGCTGACTGCATTAGTGCCCTTGTGCGACATCCGTCCGATCATCGCGGCCTGCGCCATCATCTTGGTGCACCACGCGCTGCTCGCTATTTTCGCGCCGCAATGGGAGTTCTTTGGCGATAGTAGCGCTGACAGGATCCTGTTTCACGCCGCCATCTTCTTAATCGCAGGTGCATTGATGTCGTGGTGTTCATACAGCTTGCACAACGCGTACAGACGGCTGGCTGAGCTTCGCTGCAGCTCAGATGATCTGGCAGCGGAACTTAAGAAAAGCGAGGAAGCGCTCAAGATCGCCAATTCCGAGCTCGAGACCGAGCGCGAAAACAGCGCGCGCGCGAAGATCGAAATCATGGCAGCTCGTAAAGCCGCATACGAAAACGTTGCCGCACAGTTCGAACAATCGGTCATCGCCGTCACTGCCTCAGTCGCTGACACGGCCGACTTGCTCCAAGGCAGCGCAAGATCGCTAAAGATACTTGCAGACCAAGCAGGGCAGGAAGCGCGCGAAGTGGCAGGCAGCGCCGAGGCGGCCAGCAAGGCAGCCAACACTGTCGCCGCTGGGGTCGCCGAACTATCGCTCTCGATCGCTGAAGTCGCGGTCCATGCTGGTCAACAAAGCGAGCTGACCAGTGTTGCAACCGAGCGTTCAAGCGGTGGTGGTGAAGCTATCGGAGCCCTCACCCAATATTCGCGCACAATCAGCCAGGCTACGCGCGCGATCGCCCGCATTGCTGAGCGCACCAACTTACTGTCCCTGAACGCGACGATCGAAGCGGTCTCTGCAGGCAATGCTGGGCTAGGCTTCAGCACTGTTGCGCAAGAGGTCAAGATCCTCGCTGATCAAGCCGCCTTAGCCGCCAAGGAGATCGAGGATTTTTTGAGCGGTGTGCGCACCGGGACGCTAGAGGCAGAACGCAGCTTTAAAGCGATCGACGCAGCGATCGGCGAGCTTGGAGAAGCTGCCCGTTCGATCCGCTACGATGTAGACACACAGCGGCAGTCGGCAGACACCATTCAGGATTTCGCGCGCAGCGCTGCTGGTCAGGTCGACGCGATGGCTGAACAGACTTCTGCTCTGGCGCAGCGCGCAGTTGCTGCTAGCGATTTATCTACTGAGCTCGACAAGGCCGCAGAGGCGCTCGCCGAGAACGTGCGCAATCTCGAAGCCTACACGGTGAGCTTTTCGGACAACCTCAAAACCGCCTGATCAGGCCGCTTTGCCGCGCGAGAAACGCGCTGCAGCAAGGCCCAGCAGGACAGAAACAAAACTCACGATCCACGCTATCACCTTGATGGGTTGCATGAATGCAGCGGTGGCAGCCATCCACTCAACTCCCTGATCCATCACCATCTGAGTAAGCTGAAGCGATGTTTCGCAGATATCGGTCGCAAAAAAGACAACGGCACTCAAGCCAACGACCGCTCCGACGAGACGTGCAAAGCCACCGCTCTGAGCCCTCAGCCCACGCCCAGCGCGCCAGGTGCCAAGCGAATAAACCACAATGAAGATCAGATCTCCGACCATGCCAGCAGTATGAAGTCCGAAGTGACCGGCCTGCTTCCAGGCCCCTTGAATCTCATTGACCCTGTCAGCCCTTGCTGCGGCCTGATGGTCGACAATCCCATACGGGCCATCGCCCGTGAGTGTTTGCAACACTGCGATAAGAGCCACGAGCATCAGCACGCCGATAAGCCACAACTTCACTTCGACTTTCTCGCTCATTCGCTCAAGAACTCCACGATGGCCTCGCCAAGCTCGGGCTTGGTGACGCTGTTGAGATGCGACCCAGGGGTTTGGAAAAAGCGGGCGTCGGGTAACTCTTCGGCGAGCGCCATCGCATTGCCATTGTCTTGATCTTCATCCCCGCAAATCACAGCGGTGGGCATGGTGATGTTCGCAAGTGTGTCGAGATCAAACGGCTCCATCGCGTCGAGCAAGAGGCGCGCGGCCACTCGGTCCACGCCCTGCGACTTCAGAAAAGTGCGAGCGACGTAGAGCGGACTGCCCGGTTTGATGGTATCAAATTCATCAATGACGCGCTTGAAGTGGGCAGCACGCCGCTCCCATTCCGCTAGTCCCTCAAGCCCCATTCCACAGGCCGCCAACCTGCGCGGAGCAAGCACTCCGGCAGCGCATGCATGGAGAGCAGTTCGCGCTCCAAGCGAAAAGCCAACGAGATCGTATGCCGCCGGTTTGAGCCCTAAATGCTCAATCAACGTAAGAGCATCACGCACGAGCACATTGCCCGGATAGGCTGAGGTGTCTTGCGGAGCCTCGCTATCGCCATGCACCCGGAAATCTAGCATGATCGCTTCAAAACCGGCATCTGCAAGGCGCTGATCATGCCCCCATTTGATCCAATTCATGTGAGCTGAAGAAAACAGCCCATGGAGCAACACGACCGGCCGCCCCTCACCCGTGCGATGAGTAGCGAGGCGGGTGCCGTCGAAGCTGTTGAAATGGGCAGGCTTCACCTCTTCGTCAGCCCCTTTTGCTCCATGCGCCACCGCGCCATCTCAACGCGGTCTTGGCCGAAGAAAGGCTCGCCGTCGAAGACCAGGGTTGGCACGCCCCAATGGCCCGCTGCCTCAAGCGCGTCTTGGTTTGCGGCGATCTCAGCGTCGAGTGCAACAGCGTCGCTCTCGGCCTCTGCTTCCAGCTCAGCGAAATCGAGCCCCGCGCGTGAGGCAGCTCCGGCGAGGTGATCTCCTTCGTTCCACCCCTCAACGCTGCCATCCCAGATCAGCGGGGCAACCTCCGCTGCAAAGGCAAGCCCTTTGCCGCGGCGCGTGGCAGCCTGGCCTAAACGACAAATACGGAAGATATGCGGTTGCTCATCCGAGATCTCGCGCGTCATGAGATTCTGTACGACCGGATCAGGGCGAGGCCAGCTGATGGGGATGCCGAGGAACTGCCCTGCTCTCATGCAGTCCATCACGATATAGCGCGGGGCTGCTGGGTTGCCGGTGAAGAGGATGTCTGGGTCGCGGATCGCAATCGGCATCACAGTGCGCAGCGTGATGTCGACGTCATACTCCTCTGCTATTCTCCGATACCGTCCAACTGCAAGGTAGGAATAGGGCGAACGGAAACTGAAAAAGAGATCTGCCTTAAGTGCCATACGTTGTCCCGATCCAAGTCAGCGGAAGAAACATTGGGTGCCAGCATAAAGCATCGAAACCTCGCCAGCCTCAAAAAAGCCTGCAAAGCCTGCTCCGAAGGTGAATTCCTCACCCAAAGTGCTGCCTTCAATGAGGTCGAAACCGTCCGCTACTTCGACCGCCGCGCGCGGCGTGCCTATGCTGAAACCTCCAACAGTCCCGATGCGGTCGTTTTGCCCTGAAAGATTCCACCCGACCAGAGTGCCATTTTGGAAGTTCACAGTGATAGCCTCGCCGAAGGTTGCTGAAGTCATCGGTCCTGCACCACACTCGTCTTGCTCGACCCGCGCCCCTGGCTCACCCAACAAATCGTTCAGCGCCCGAGTCACTTCAGCCTCTCCTGCGGCGAAAAAGAAACTCTCCGCACCAACGCTCAACCCTTGCGGATTGAGGAGCACCAGTCCGCTCGCCATATCGGCATCGACCGAAGCATTAGGGTTGTTAAGGCGTTCTGCGGGTGACGGCACATTGTTGCTGTCGCAAGCCGCGAGCGCAAGGCCGCTCGCCAAAGCCAAAACCGCGAGAGCCTTTATTCCCATTGTCATCCTCTCCACCAAGCAGTTCTACTGAGCCATGGCACCATCAGCAATGCTCCCAAGCCTGCCAGTGCCATGTCCTTTTGCGCGTCAAAAATATCGCCTTGCTCGCCATTATATGCGCCTGCATCCTCTGGCGCGAGCGTCAATGTCAGCGTCCATTCGAAAATCTCGTATAGGCCGCCGACTGCCAGCACAAAGCTGACCGCAAAAACCCAAGCGAGACGCTGGCTCATTTCCCAGTAACGCACGCCCAGCTCGACCATCACCGGCATTGCAAGCATCCCGAAAAGGAAATGGACGAGCCGATCAAAATGGTTGCGCTCCCATCCAAAGGCAGCACTGATCGCTCCGTCGGTCCAAGCGTCATAGGGGACGAAGCTGTAAGACCAACGGGCCGCGAATAGGTGAAGGACGACGAATGCAGCAATACAGGCTGCCGAGCGGTCGCTGATCGGATAACGGCGCAAAGCCCAGTAGGCGACCGGAATCAGGAAGGCGACGGGCCCCACTTGAAGCCAGGTGTTGGTCGGATAAATCGCCCCCCACGCGCTGAATGGTACGCCGATCGCAACCGCTGCGATCATCGCCATTTGCGCTCTTGATAGGGCAGGCAACTGCTTAACCCTTCTTAAGGTGACGCCGTCCGAGAAGCTCTGCGATCTGGACTGCGTTCAGAGCAGCACCTTTGCGCAAATTGTCTGATACGCACCACAAGGCGATGCCGTTCTCAACCGTCGGATCCTCGCGAACGCGGCTAATGTAGGTCGCGCTGTCACCGGCGCTTTCGACCGGCGTGACATAGCCATCATCCTCGCGCTTATCGACCAGCATAATACCGGGCGCTTCGCGCAGAATTTCCTGCGCTTGTTCTGCGCTCAGTTCTTTTTCAAACTCGACATTCACCGCTTCGGAGTGACCCACGAAAACCGGCACGCGCACGCAAGTGGCGTTTAGTTTGATCTTGGGGTCGAGTATCTTCTTGGTCTCGACCATCATCTTCCACTCTTCCTTGGTCGACCCATCGTCAAGGAAAACGTCAATATGCGGGATCACGTTGAAGGCGATCTGCTTGGTGAACTTAGTTGGTTCTACCGGATCGCCGACAAAGATCGCACGGCTCTGTTCGAAGAGCTCGTCCATACCCGCTTTGCCGGCGCCCGAAACCGACTGGTAGGTCGAAACAACAACGCGTTTGATCGTCGCTGCGTCATGGAGCGGCTTCAATGCAACTACCAACTGCGCGGTCGAGCAATTGGGGTTGGCGATGATATTTTTCGCCGAGTAGCCGTCGATCGCGTCCGGGTTCACCTCTGGGACGATCAGCGGCACATCGGGGTCCATCCGGTAAAGCGAGGAATTATCGATCACCACGCAGCCGGCAGCAGCAGCCTTTGGAGCGTAGTCTTTGGCTGGGCCAGAGCCCGCGGCAAACAGCGCAATATCCCATCCAGCCCAATCAAAATGCTCAATATTCTGACATTTGAGCATCTTGCCAGTGTCGCCAAGTTCGACTTCTGTCCCTTGAGAACGGCCGCTCGCGACGGCGGCGACTTCCTCAATCGGGAACTCGCGCTCGGCAAGGATCTGCATCATTTCGCGCCCGACATTGCCGGTCGCTCCAACGACTGCCACCCGGTAACCCAATTCACATACTCCGCTTAATCAAGTGTTGCGTGCCTCGCTGACGGGACTAGCCTAGGATAGCAAGGGGAAAGATGTGAGTGTCGATACAAAAGACTGGCGATCAAAGGCCAAGCAGTTCGACTTTCGAGGGCACAAAATTGCCTATTGGACAGGCGGAGATCCAGCAAAGCGGCCGCTGCTTTTGGTCCATGGGTTTCCGACCTGCGCATGGGACTGGGTGCCTGTCTGGGAGAAACTCGGAGAGCAGCATCAGCTGATCGCATGCGACATGCTGGGATTCGGTCTTTCGGACAAGCCACGCTCTGGGTATTCGATCCACCTTCAAACCGACATCCAAGAGGCCCTTCTCGCCCATCTTGGAATTGGCGAGTTCGAAGCACTGGTGCACGATTATGGCGTGTCGGTGGGGCAGGAATTGCTAGCCCGCCAGCAAGAGCGATCCGGCGCGAGCGGCCTTGGCAAGATGGTGTTCCTCAATGGCGGTATCTTTCCCGACCAACACCGCCCGCGTCCCATACAGAAGCTGGGTGTGTCGCCTTTCGGATTTCTGCTGGGATTGCTCATGAGCCGAAGGGGTTTCGGCAAGAGCTTTTCAGAAGTCTTCGGGCCTGACACCCAGCCGAGCGAGACTGAGCTTGATGCGTTTTGGGAATTCATAAGCCACAAAGGCGGCAACAGGATTACCCACAAGCTGCTGCACTATATCGCTGACCGAGTAGCGCATAAGTCGCGCTGGGAAGCCGCCCTCGTTCAAGCCAAAGACAAAATCGGCCTAATCAACGGAGCACTCGACCCGGTTTCCGGCAAGCACGCCTACGATAAATGGCGCGAAGCGGTGCCGGATGCGCGGCACCATCTCATTTCTGATGTTGGTCACTATCCGCAGGTCGAAGCGCCGCAGGAGGTGGCGCGCGTTGCCATGGAGTGGCTCGCCGACTGATTACTCCGGTGGTGTAACGCCGTGGCTCTCCAAAAAGCGGAACATGGTGTTCCACAGATGCGGCGAGATTTGTGGCCCTGAGACGCGGTGGGTGTAGCCGGGATAGAGCATCATCTCGAACGGCACATTGTTCTCTTGCAGAACGCTGATCAGCTCGGACGAGTTTTCGAACACCACATTATCATCCGCCATCCCGTGGATCAGGAGCAGCGGATCGCTGATCTTGGTCGCATCGGGAATGGCGCTGGCGGCCTCATACGCCTCAGGCACCTCACGTGGGTCGCCCATGTAACGCTCTGTATAATGAGTGTCGTAGAGCCCCCAACGCGTTACCGGAGCGCCCGAGATACCGGCCGCATAAAGACCTGGATCGGCCTGCAGCTGCTTCAGCGTCATATAGCCCCCATAGGACCAGCCATAGAGCGCAATCTTATCCGGATCGACATAGTCGAGCGTTTTCAAGAACTCGGCACCGGTCTTTTGATCGCGCACTTCAACCCCACCCATCGCGCGGTAGAGTGGCTGCTCAAAATCGACCCCGCGATTGGCTGTCCCACGATTGTCGAGCGCAAACCAGATGTAACCGCGATCAACCACCGCCTGAGCGAGCGCTCCGCCCCAACCGCGATCGACGATCTGCGGGCCGGGACCCGAGTAGTGGTAGTAGAACACAGGATATTGCTTACCCGGCTCCATATCTGGCTTGAGCATCATGTAATGCAGCTCGGTGCCGTCTTCTGCTGGGACAGTGCCAAACTCAGGCATCGTATGGCCAAGAAGATGGGGCGTGTAGGGATGGTCCTTGACCAACGCATTCTCTTCCACCCAAGCGAGTTGAGAACCTCTACGCGTTGCAAGATAGCTTTGCGGAGGTTGATCGGGGGAAGAGCGGGTTATCAGAAGCGTCTGGCCTGTCGGGTCCATGGTAGCTGCATTGGTGTAATCGGGATCGGTGAGCCGCGTCGGCTCGCTCTCTTGCCTAAGGTCGGCAACGTAGACCTGCTGGGTCAGCACATCATCGGTGCGAGTGTAGAACAGCTGGTTGGTCCCCTCGTTCACGCCGACAAGAGCGCTAGCGGGCGAAGTGCCGGCAGTAAGCGTGGTCCAGGTTTCTCCATCAAAGCGGTAGAATTGCCCATAACCGCTGCGCTCTGACCACCATAAAAGGCCCCCATCCGACAAGAAACGGTAATTGTCCGATAGGTTGATCCAATAGTCCTCCCGCGCGGCGCGTTCCGTGAACCAGACCTCGCTCTCGCCGGTGGCGGGATCGACCTTGAGCATGTCGAGCACGGTCTGCTCTCGGTTTTGGCGCTGGACATAGAGAGAATCGTCCGGCCCCCAATTCACACGAGCAATGTAGATATCGGTGTTGTCCCCAAGATCGACCTTCACACGGTTCCCGCCATCGGGGTCCATAATGAACAGCTCGACAATCGCATTGTCCGAGCCGGCCACAGGATAACGCTGATCAAACACCTGCGTACCCGTCGCGCCGATAGCTGCTCGAGTGACAATCCCCACCGGGCTTTCGTCGGTACGCTGCACCGCAAGGCGCGTATCATCGCCATTCCACCAATATCCGGTAAGACGGCTCATCTCTTCCTGAGCGACGAATTCGGCTTCACCCCAGCGGATCGTATCGTCCTCTTTGGGCGTAATCGGAGCGGCTTCGTCTCCGACTTTGCCGACCCATAGCTGTCGGTCGCGCACGAAGGAAACATAGCCTGCACGCGGCGAAAGCGAGGGATTGAGCTCGCTTTCCTCAGTGTCGGTAAGGCGGGTGACCTCACCGTCCAGGCCCGCGAAGTAGAGGTCACCATCAATCGGGACCAGCACGCCAGAGCCGTCGCTTGCCCATTGGTAGGAGATGATGCCGGCAAGGTTGCCGACACGCGCCCGCTCGCGCTGCATCTTCTCGTCTTCGGAAAGCTCACGGCCCGTCCCGATCGCTTCGCTGTCGACCAGCATCGTCCACTCGCCGGTCGCGAATTCATATCCCCACAAGTCATAGCGCGCAGCGTTGTCCTCACGGTTGCGAAGGAGAGTGAGGTACTTGCCGTCAGGCGAGAATTTCGCCTGGCGCGGAGCGGGGCCATTCAAGGAAGGCGAGGCAAATACGCGCTCAAAAGTCAGCTCGAGGGAATCGCCGGTCATATGGTCGTCCGCGACGGCGAGACTTGGCAGGCAGATGGCCGCAGCAGCGAGTATCGTGAAGCGCATTTCAAGGAAGGCCCTCTCAATTTCGTTTTGGCTGGATGGCTTGTGCTCCTCGCAATCGCAGGGGCAAATGGCAAGAGCACCAACCAAAAAGGGCGGCCCGCAATGGACCGCCCTTGTGGAATTCATTTGGCAGCGAGACTTACGCCTACGCCATCTGTGGAAGGCCTAAGCCTTCGGGGCGTTGTCCCGGCGCTCGGCGATACGCGCACGTTTACCGGTGCGGCCACGCAGATAATACAGCTTCGCACGACGCACGACACCGCGGCGAACCACGGTGATGGAATCGAGGATCGGCGAGTAAAGCGGGAAAACACGCTCCACGCCTTCGCCAAAGCTGATCTTGCGCACGGTGAAGTTGGAACCCATGCCGCGGTTCGAACGCGCGATGACTACGCCTTCGAAGTTCTGGACACGCTCGCGGTTGCCTTCCTTCACCTTCACGCCGACGCGCACAGTGTCGCCCGCGCGGAATTCGGGAATCTCTTTTTCAACCTTGCCGATTTCTTCGGCTTCGATTTGCTGGATCAGGTTCACTGGTCCGTTTCCTTGTTTTTTCGCCGCGCGCCAGAGGCAGACTGGACCGGATCGCCACTATAGCGTTCCCATAGATCCGGCCTGCGTAACCGAGTGATCTCTTGTGACTTGGCTTTGCGCCATGCCGCAATCTTCGCATGATCCCCCGATCGCAGCACTTCGGGGATCGTGCGCCCTTCCCATTCTTGAGGTCGGGTATATTGCGGGTACTCAAGCAAGCCGTCCTCAAACGACTCTTCAGCCCCGCTTTGAGCCGCGCCCATTACGCCGGGAAGCAGCCGAATGCAAGCATCAAGTATCGCAATCGCCGCGGTCTCTCCGCCTGAGAGGACAATGTCGGCTAGGGAGACCTGCTTGATCTGAGGCCGAGCATCGAACAACCGCTCGTCAAACCCCTCAAACCGCCCGCAGATGAGGGTGACTCCGGGACCGGAGGCGATCTCCCGAATGCGGCTTTGCGTGATGGGTTTCCCGCGCGGGGTCATGGCGAGGATTGGCACCGCACCAGATACCGCTCGTGCTGAGCTTGTCGAAGCACTGTCCTTTTCTTCTGCGCCGCCGGATGAAGAGAAGTGCAACCCTTCGACAAGCTCAGGGTGAGCGGATTGAGGGGGATGAACTGAATCCAAAGCCCGCGCCATCACATCCGCCTTCAGCACCATCCCCGCCCCGCCGCCTGCGGGCGTGTCATCAACGGTGCGATGCTTGTCCGAGGCAAAGTCGCGCGGATTGACGGTCGAGCACGACCAATCGCCCCGCTCCAGCGCCCTACCGGCGAGCGAGGTGCCGAGCGGTCCGGGAAACATCTCCGGGTAAAGCGTGAGGATGGTAGCGGCGAAGGTCATTTCTTCGAGCTTCTCTTCACAAACCACATAGTCACCGGGATCGAGACACAAAGGCTAAAGAGCGGGATGAGAAGGAAGTTCAGGAACCCGACGCTCAAGAGGTTCTCCTCGCGACTCTCACAATAGTAGCCGAATTGCCCATCGCTTGGACACCCAGCATAGCTTGAATGAGAATAGATGCCGTAAAGGACGGATAGCGCCGGAATGGTGATCAGGCTTGCCGCCCAAAAACCATATCCTGCGTGGGTTCCCAGTAAGCGGCTCCAACCAAGATTGACCGCGAGTGTAGCTAGCGCGAATACAGCGACGAAGGCTCCATAAAGAACAAAGAGATCGATCAAGATCGATCTTCCCAATTCACCCCATCCTTCGCCCGCGTATCGACGTTGAGCTCAAACACATCGGGCCGCGAATAGTGGCCGTCCGTATCAAGGCTCGCCAGACCCTGTCCGATCTCGCCTAGATCCAACTCAGCGTGGAGGATCACTTCGCCCTCCCCGGCCTTTGCCAGCACCCGCGCATCGGGGGCGATAATCATGGAGCCACCTCGGTTAAGCTGCTCGCCCTCAATCGCGTTGAACAGTGCCAGCGCCTCGGCATCGCCACCGACGCGCTCGAGCCCGTCGAACAGATCGTCGCGGTGTTGAACCAGACCTGCGGCCATGACGAAGCAGCGCCCTTCCATCGCATAGTGGCGAGACGCGAGCGCATATTCCTCGCGCACGGTTGGCCAAGCGGCCACATGGACGCTTTCGCCCAGATTGTGCATCGCGGCGCGGGCCAAGGGCATCCAGTGCTCCCAGCAGATAAGATTGCCCGTTCGGCCCCACTCCGCCTCGTGCACGCCAATTGTCGAGCCATCGCCGCGCATCCAGATCAGGCGCTCGCCATGGGTGGGCACCAGCTTGCGGTGGTCGAGCGGTTCCTGGCCCGGACGAAACAACAGCTGATTGTTGTAGAGGCTCTGCCGCAGCCGCTCATGCGCACCAATGGAGATCACCGCGCCGCTCTCATCGGCCAGCTCCTGCAAGGGCAGCAGGCGCTCGTCGCCCGGCACGATGGCTTGCTCCAGCATGATCCGGTGGCAAGCCTTGGTCCCCGGATGGTCCCAGAGCGCCGCTCCCGGAGCCTCATCCAGCCACAGGGGATAGCCACCGAGAAAGGTCTCTCCGAACGCCACCATCTGCGCCCCGCCCTCGATCGCTTTGCGAGCAAGGCGGGTCGCCTTCTCGATCCCCCCGGTGTAATCGAGCGGGATCGGAGCAGCTTGGCAGATGGCGACGTTGAGAATGGTCATGGATGCCGCTTACAAGCGCAAGTCACTGCCCGCAACCGCCTCTGACCTCGCCACTTCCCGCGTCAGATCGCCACTCCAATAAGCACCGCGATCACCACGCCCAGCGCGATCCAGCCTACAGCTCCGAGCACTGCAAACCGACGTTCGAGAACCATGACATCCTCGGGATGGACGCGAAATGCCTTGGGGTCCTTCCCAAATCGGCGCTGCACGGCAGGCCAGATATCGGGCGGCGCGATCTGCTCAAACGCGTCTTCATAAAGCGCAAGCGTGGCGGCATATTGATCGTAGAGCCGTGAGCTTTCCGCCGCTCCCCCAGCAGTTGGGCCGTGGTGAAGTTCCTCGCCAAGGATTTCGGGGCAGAATTCACCCCAATAGTCGCGGCTATAGGTCAAATGGAGGTGCCAGACCTGGTCCACCGCATCCGATGGCGTGACCTCTTCATCAGCTGTCACCGCAAGATAGCAGAAGCGCTTGTACTCACCGATAACGCGCTGCGTGAAGCTATTCTCCCACCGGTTCTCACGTGCGAGCCGCGCTGCAAAGGAGAGCGTCGCCGTCTCGGGCCCAATTGTATGAGCGTCGAGGCGCTTCCAAAGCTCAGAGTTGAGAGCGGTGTCGGGGCGGCCTTCCATACCCCTACTGGTCGGCGAAATCCTCGGCAATGACAAGCCGTGTGTCATCCCACTCGATGACAGCGGCCTTGGTCATAGGCACCATGATCGACTTCATGCCCTTTGCGGGAGGCGGCTCGCGCAGGATCTCGATGATGTCGGTGGCGCCAAAATTCTGGACAGCGGTGATGCGGCCAATCGAGTTCCCTTTGTCGGTTTTGACCGCAAGGCCAATCAGGTCCGCGTGGTAATATTCGTCTTCGGCAAGATCGGGCAGAGCATCGCGCGTGACGGTGAGGACAATGCCGCGCAGTTTCTCCGCCGCGGCTCGACCTGAAACCTGGGCAAAGCAAGCTATCGCACCGCCTTTATTGTCAGATCGCAATGACTTTAGGGTCAAACTGCCGTCATTGAACGATGTGTGCTGGCGCAGAGCCTCAATGCCCTCACCCAGCAGTTTCAAGCGAACGTCGCCCGAAACGCCATGCGCCCCGGTAATGGCAGCCAATTCCACCAACCGGGGCGCGGGGTCTTTGTCTGGCCCAAAGTCAGACGAGGCGGCCACAGCCGTGTCTTAGCCTTCGGCCTTTTCTTCGTCACCAGCTTCATCTGCTGGCGCCTCATCGGCTGCGGCTTCTTCCGCTGGAGCTTCCTCAGCTGGGGCTTCCTCAGCAACTGCTTCTTCTGCAGCAGCTTCTTCAGCGGGTGCTTCTTCAGCGGCGGCTTCGGCTTCCTGAGCCGCTTCTTCAGCTTCTTTCAGCTTCTCGGCCTTCTCCTCAGCGCGCTCGACTGCCTTTTCGCCAGGCTTACCCTTGTTCGGATTGTTGCGAGCCGGACGCTCCATGATGCCAGCGGCATCGAGGAAACGCAGGACGCGGTCCGAAGGGGTTGCGCCAACGCCGAGCCAGTGACGCGCACGGTCTTCGTCGAGCTTCACGCGCTCAGGCGAATCCTTGGCGAGAAGCGGATTGTAGGTGCCGATCTGCTCAAGATACTTGCCGTCACGCGGGCTGCGCGAGTCAGCGACGACGATGCGGTAGTAAGGACGCTTTTTCGCGCCGCCGCGAGAAAGCCGGATTGCAACTGCCATAATGATTACCTTTCGAGTTTAACCGTATGAATTCATGTGATTTGTGAGATTATTTCTTCTTGGGTCCGCCAAGGCCTGGAAGACCTGGAGGCATACCAGGCGGAAGACCACCTGCGCCGCCTCCTGGACCACCAAGACCACCCATGGGGCCACCGGGGCCTCCCATTCCAGGCGGCATGCCTCCGCCACCGCCAAACATTGCGGCCAGGCTCTTGAGGCCACCCATTTTTTTGAGCTGCTTCATCGCGCGGCTCATTTCCTTATGCATCTTCAAGAGCTTGTTCACCGATTGCACATCGGTGCCCGACCCCGCCGCAACGCGTTTCTTGCGCTTGGCATTCATCAGCGCGGGATTAGAGCGCTCCTTGGCCGTCATCGAGGTGATGATTGCATCCATATGGACGAGCACCTTGTCGTCCATATCTGCCTGAGCCATCGCTTGCTTGGCCTTCTTCATGCCCGGCATCATGCCAGCGAGCATGCCGAGGCCGCCCATGTTCTGCATCTGCTGCAGCTGCATGCGCAGATCGTTGAGATCGAATTTGCCCTTCTCGAAGTTTTCGGCAAGCTTCGCGGCTTCTTCTTCCTTGATCGTCGCGGCAGCTTTTTCAACCAGGCTGACAACGTCGCCCATGCCGAGGATGCGGTCGGCAACCGAGCCGGGTCGGAAGGGCTCAATCGCGTCGAGTTTCTCACCTGTGCCTGCAAACTTGATGGGCTTGCCAGTGACTGCACGCATCGACAGCGCCGCGCCGCCGCGCGCATCACCGTCCATACGGGTGAGAACGACGCCGGTAAGTGGGACCTCACCGCTAAAGCTCTGCGCAACATTCACCGCGTCCTGACCGGTCAGCGAGTCAACCACCAGCAGCACTTCGGTCGGAGCCGAGACGCTGGAAACCGCTTTCATCTCGGCCATCAGTGCTTCGTCAACGTGAAGGCGACCAGCGGTGTCAAGCAAGAGCACGTCAAAGTTCTGCAACCGCGCCGATTCCATTGCGCGGCGCGCGATATCGACGGGCTGTTGACCGGCAACAATCGGAAGAGTGGCAATGTCCACCTGCTCGCCCAGAACCGCGAGCTGTTCTTGCGCTGCGGGACGGTTGACGTCGAGCGATGCCATCATCGCCTTTTTGCCGTACCGTTCGCGGATCAATTTGCCAAGCTTGGCTGTGCTGGTCGTCTTACCCGAGCCTTGGAGACCAACCATCATGATAACGACTGGAGGTTTGGCTTCCAGGTTGAGCCCTTCAGAAACGCCGCTTTCGTCAGTCTCATCGCCCGACAGCATCGCAACAAGTTCGTCGTGGACGATCTTGACGACCTGCTGGCCGGGCGTGACCGACCTGAGCACATCTTGGCCCACAGCCTTTTTGGTGACCGCGTCGATGAAGCGGCGAGCGACCGGCAAGGCAACATCGGCTTCAAGCAAAGCGACACGCACCTCGCGCATTGCATCGCGCACGTCTTGCTCTTTGAGAGCTCCCCGGCCTTTGAGCTTGTCAAAGACACCGCCAAGGCGGTCGGACAAATTGTCAAACATCGTCTTCAACTCCTCGCCAGATCGTCGATCCGGACTAAACGCGAAAAACGCCGGCGGACGAAACCTCGTCGGCCAGCGTGCGAATTGCTCCCTTGAACAACTCTAAAATTTGTTTCGATGGTGGAGCCTAGCGGGATCGAACCGCTGACCTCAACACTGCCAGTGTTGCGCTCTCCCAGCTGAGCTAAGGCCCCATCTCATCGTGTCGTGACCCCATCAGAAATAAGGCCGAATCCCCGCTTTCGCAAGGGAGCCGCGATTTATGAGCGGTCCCCGCGAAAGGCAAGGATTAATTGTCTTCGTCTTCGTCGTCGCCCTTACCCTTGGACACGCCGAGGTCGTCGTCACCGCCGAGGTCAACATCATTGTCGGGAGAGTCCTCTTCGTCATCGATGTTCTCGATGTCTTTCAGCTCATCATCTGCTTCACCGGAAAGATCGCTATCCGCATCACCGTCTTTCTTGGCGTTAGGATCATCGATCGGGATCGGCTGCTTCGACTTGAGCACGGGCTCGGGATACCATTGGTGGCCATTGGGGCTGGTCACCGGATTGTCGTTGCCGAGGTCGTAAAAGCGCTCACCCGTTTGCGGGCAAGTGCGTTTTGTTCCCCATTCTGGTTTTGGCATTTGGGTTAATCCTTGAGTTTGGCCCGGCGTAAGCGGGCTCTTGGAAACGGTGTTATGGTTGCGGGCTCGACCACATTCAAGCGCGGGAATCAAGAGCGCCTCGGGCGAGTGCGTTTTTATGAGCGGCGCGCGCTTGCCAGAAGGGGGAGCCGCTGTCAAAGACCGGCGCGCTATGGAGCCCATGCCTACGCCTCACAATTTTACGAAAAGCGGCCCCTTGAAGGGCCGTTTGCGCGTGCCCGGTGACAAGTCGATCAGTCACCGCGCGCTGATGTTTGCTGGCCTTGCGGTGGGTGAAAGCCGGATTGCCGGGTTGCTCGAAGGTGAGGATGTGCTCGCCACTGCCGCTGCCATGCGCCAGCTTGGCGCCCAGATCACGCGCTCAAGCGAAGGAACCTGGAGCGTGCACGGGGCTGGGCTTGGCAGTTTGCTGGAACCTCGTGCCGCGCTCGATATGGGCAATTCGGGCACATCCACGAGGCTCATGATGGGACTGCTGGCAAGCCATGCCCTGACAGCAACATTTGTCGGCGATGCGAGCCTCTCGGGCCGCCCGATGAACCGCGTGATCGAGCCATTGAGCCAGATGGGCGCGAGCTTTGAAGCCTCTAAGGGCGGGACCCTACCGTGCATGTTGCGCGGTGCTCAGCCCGCAATTCCGATCACCTATCGCCTACCCGTTGCAAGCGCGCAGGTGAAAAGCGCCGTGCTCCTCGCTGGCCTCAACACACCGGGCATCACTCGAGTTATCGAGCCGGTGGCAACGCGCGACCATACCGAGCGGATGCTGGCAGGCTTTGGCGCCAAATTGGATATCGAGGAGGTGAACGGGGCCAAAGGGAGAGAACGAGTTATCTCAATCCATGGCGAGGCCGACCTCAAGCCAATGGATGTGGAAGTGCCGGGAGATCCCTCCTCCGCAGCGTTCTTCCTTGTCGCCGCCAGCATCGTGCCCGGCAGCGACCTTGTGATCGAGAATGTCGGCCTCAATCCGACCCGCGCGGGGATCGTCACAGTGCTCAACCAGATGGGCGCGGACATTGAGGAGCTTTCGCCACGCGAAGTCGGCGGAGAACCTGTCGCTGACCTGCGCGTCCGCCACGCGCCGCTCAAGGGCATCGAGGTCGACCCAGCCATCGTCCCGAGCATGGTCGATGAATTCCCCGTCCTGTTCGTAGCTGCGGCGCTTGCCGAAGGGACAACACGTACCACCGGGCTTGAAGAGTTGCGGGTAAAGGAGAGCGACCGCCTCGCCGTCATGGCCGCCGCGCTCCAAGTCGCTGGCGCTATGGTTGAGGAACAAGAAGACGGCCTCACAATCACCGGGACTGGCGGAGAGCCGCTGAGAGGCACTTCAAACGCCCGCGTCAAAACCCAGCTCGACCACCGCATCGCAATGAGCATGGCTGTCGCAGGGCTAGCGAGCCGTGAGGGTGTGGCCATCGATGACGTTGCCCCGATCGCGACGAGTTTTCCCGGCTTCAACGAACTGCTTGAAAGCGCTGCGCCATGACCGCCACCCTCGATACATACTCCGCCATCGGCTTTGTTGGTACCGCCTGCATTATCGGTGCCTATGCCTATCTCACCTATGTTGATGAGCCGAACCCGTACATCCTCCACGGCACGAACCTCGCCGGAGCCGCACTGCTGACGATCAGTCTGCTCGTACACACCAATTGGCCGAGCCTCGTCCTCGAAGGGTTTTGGGCTGCAATCGCGACTTTCGGCCTTTTCAAGGCCCTGCGTTCGAAATCCTTGCGTCTGAACAAGGCAAGCGACACAAACAGCGAATGATCCTTACCGTGCTCCGATCACGCACTGTGCGACGCCGGGTCTTGGCTGCGCTAGTGCTGTTCGGATTTGCTATCGGATCGTCTTTGTTCTGGAATGAGTGGCGCGTTGACTGGCCCTCGCTCAGCATCAATCTCCTGGCGGCTGGTGCGGGTTTGCTCTTCCTCCACAATCGCTGGCGCATCAAAGAGGCGCGCGCAATGACCCCGCGCAAGATCAAGGACACGTTTTCATGATTATCGCCGTCGACGGACCCACTGCGTCGGGTAAAGGCACAATCGCGAAAAGGCTTGCAGCGCATCTTGGCGTGCCGCATCTCGACACCGGGCTGCTCTACCGTGCGGTTGGGCGGCAGGTCGCGATTAATGGCGGTGACCCCAGCGATCCGAGCGACGCGGTGCGGGCTTGCGATTTCCCAGACGAATTGCTCGACGATCCGATCTTACGGGCGGAGGAAACCGGATCTCTCGCCAGCCAAGTCTCAGTCCACCCAGTTGTCCGCGAAGCCCTGTTCAAGCGCCAGCGCGCCTTTGCTGAACAACCGGGTGGCGCGGTGCTCGATGGGCGCGATATCGGCACTGTTATCGCTCCAGATGCCGAGGTGAAGCTTTTCATCACCGCCAGCGTGCAAGAACGTGCTAGGCGGCGATGGCTGGAGATGATCGAAAAGAAGCTCGACCAAGAGGAAGAGATCCCACTCACAGAAATTGAGAAAGACATTGTCGCCCGCGATGCCCGCGACATCAATCGCAAGGACGCACCGCTTAAGGCCGCACCAGACGCGATGGTGATCGACACCACCTCATTCGACCGTGAGGCAGCGTTCGAAACTGTCCTGGAAGCTGTCGAGACCGCGCTTCTCGAGGGCAAAGCCTAGCTCATACCCATACATTTCGGGAGGGATTTCCCTTGCTATTGGCCCGCGTATCGCCTAGGCGCGCGCCCGTTCTTATGATCATCTTAGATCGAAAGGACCTGTACGGTGTGCATTCGGCCCCGTGCAGAGATCGGCCTCTTGCCCCGTATGTCCTCGCAATGGTGCGATCGGCGACGGTTTAAGACCCCGGACAACCGGTGGCCGGTAGCAAAACGAAAACAGGATACGCCACACCTATGGCATCTGCAGCTAACCCCACGCGCGACGATTTCGAAGCGCTTCTCAACGAACAACTTGGCGGCGCCGATGACGGAGGCTTTGAAGGCCGCGTCGTAAAAGGCACTGTGACCGCAATCGAAGCCGGACACGCCGTCATCGATGTAGGCCTCAAAAGCGAAGGCCGCATCAACCTCAAAGAATTTGCACGCGGCGAAGACGACCACGGCCTGACCGTCGGCGACGAAGTCGAAGTCTATGTCGACCGCGTTGAAAACGCCGACGGCGAAGCGATGCTCAGCCGCGACCGCGCGCGCCGCGAAGCCGCCTGGGACAAACTCGAGAATGAGTTTGGCGAAGGAAAGCGCGTCGAAGGCCGCATCTTTGGCCGCGTTAAAGGCGGCTTCACCGTTGACCTCGACGGAGCCGTGGCCTTCCTGCCCGGTTCACAAGTCGACATTCGTCCAGTGCGCGACGTCACTCCTCTGATGGAAGTGCCGCAGCCGTTTCAGATCCTCAAGATGGACCGTCGCCGTGGCAACATCGTTGTCTCGCGCCGTGCCGTGCTGGAAGAGACCCGCGCTGAACAGCGCAGCGAGCTGATCGACAAGTTGGCCGAAGGTCAGGTGATCGACGGTGTGGTCAAAAACATCACCGATTACGGTGCATTCGTGGATCTCGGCGGCATTGACGGCCTGCTCCACGTCACTGACATGAGCTACAAGCGCGTCAACCACCCGAGCGAAGTGATTGCCATCGGCGACACCGTGACGGTTCAAATCGTGCGCATCAATGCCGAAACACAGCGCATCAGCCTAGGCATGAAGCAGCTCGAAAGCGATCCATGGGATGGCGTGGCGGCGAAGTACCCCGTCGACATGAAGCTCTCTGGTCACGTCACCAACATCACCGAATATGGTGCCTTTGTTGAGCTTGAGCCAGGGATCGAAGGCCTCGTCCACGTTTCGGAGATGAGCTGGACCAAGAAGAACGTGCACCCTGGCAAGATCGTTTCGACCTCTCAGGAAGTCGACGTTATTGTTCTCGAGGTGGACAGCGACAAGCGCCGCATTTCGCTCGGTCTCAAGCAGGCTCAGCGCAATCCTTGGGACGAGTTTGCTGAGAAGCACCCAGTTGGCAGCGAAGTCACCGGCGAAGTCAAGAACGCCACTGAATTTGGTCTGTTCATCGGCCTCGATGGCGACGTCGATGGCATGGTCCACATGTCGGATATCGCTTGGGGTATTTCGGGCGAAGACGCGCTGGCGCTGCACCGCAAGGGTGAAGAAGTCAAAGCCGTTGTGCTCGACGTTGACGTTGAGAAGGAGCGCATCAGCCTTGGGATGAAGCAACTTGAGAAAGGTGCTCCAACCGAAGCTGGCGCAGCCGCAGCAGGCTCGCTGCGCAAGGGCCAAACGGTCACTGTTTCTGTCCTAGAAGTCCGCGATGGCGGTCTCGAAGTGCAGGTTGGCGACGATGGCGCAACCGGCTTCATCAAGCGCTCGGATCTCGGGCGCGACCGTGACGAACAGCGTCCAGACCGCTTCCAGGTCGGTGCAAAAGTCGACGCCATGGTCACCGGTTTCGACCGTTCGAAGAAGCCCAACTTCTCGATCAAGGCACGTCAGATCGCCGAAGAGAAGGAAGCAGTGCAACAGTTCGGCTCGTCCGATTCCGGTGCATCGCTTGGCGACATCCTCGGCGAAGCTCTCAAAAAGGGCGATGACTAAGTCGCTATTAGCGAAGGCGTTTAGAAGGGCCCGCTTGCAGCAATGCAGGCGGGCCTTTTCTATTGCGGGTTTGAAGAGTATCTATTGGCTATGCTTACGGTCCACCAATTCCCCTGCCTCTCCGATAATTACGGATTTCTCCTCCACAATTCGGTCAGCGGTGAAACTGCCGCAATCGATACACCAGATGCCAAGGAGTATCTTAAACAGGCAGAGGCCAAGGGTTGGACTATCACTCATATCTGGAACACGCATTGGCATCCTGACCATGCTGGTGGAAACGTAGAGATTGTCGAGAAAACCGGCGCACGGGTGCTTGCCCCCCAAGAAGTTGCGAAGCTCTCCCCCATCGACCGGATTGTTGCTCATGGGGACAATGTGAACCTCGGAGAGCACCGCGCTGACGTAATCGATGTCTCGGGCCACACTAACGGCCATATCGCATTCCATATTGTAGAAGAGGGAATCGCATTCGTCGGGGACGCGGTGTTTGCACTGGGCTGCGGGCGCATGTTTGAAGGTGAGCCAAAGCAGTTCTGGGACAGTCTAGATCGCATTCGCCGGATGCCGACGGCCACCACCCTCTATTGCGCGCACGAATACACGCAGGCCAACGCGAAGTTCGCGATCCACGCCGATCCGGAAAACACCGAGCTTCAGGACTATATCGCCGAAATAGACGCCAAGCGCGCGAAAGGGGAATGGACGGTGCCCACGGTCCTCAGCCGCGAGCTCGCCACCAATCCGTTCTTGCGGGCTGATGATCCGGTGTTGGCTGCCAAATGGGGCGGCAATGCCCCGCACGAAACCTTTGCAGCGCTCAGGGCCGCCAAGGACAATTTTTAGAGCCGGTCTATGAAGGCTCTGAGAGTGGAAAGCCTTTCGGAGGATCTCTCCGGTGTTGCGCTTGTTGACACGGCGCCGCCACAGCGCGCGAAGGGAGAGGTGTTGGTCAAGGTTCAAGCCGCATCGCTCAACTTCCCCGACCTCTTGATGACGCAGGGCAAGTATCAGTTCAAACCCAGTGTGCCGTTCACCAGCGGGCTCGAGTTTGCAGGCCAAGTGGTCGAAGCAGACAGCGACAGCGGACTTTCCTCAGGCGACCGGGTAATGGGCGGCAACAAAACCGGGGCCTTCGCAGAGTTTGCATGTGTTTCTGCACCCAGCCTTTCGCCCATACCGCCTGCCTTGAACGATGCTGAGGCCGCTGCGATGGGTGCTGCCTACTCGACTGCTTACACAGGTCTTGTAGAGCTTTGCGGCCTGCAAGAGGGCCAATGGGTGCTAGTGACAGGCGCGAGCGGCGGGGTCGGCCTCGCCGCGGTGGATCTAGCCAGGGCGCTGGGTGCTAAGGTGATCGCGGCTACAGGATCTCAGGCCAAGCTCGAGCGCCTTATGCAGCGCAGCAGTGCGGACCAGGTGATCCTGTCCGAAGGGCGGTGGCGGGAACAGGTTCGGTCGCTCACAGGCGGCGCTCTGTGCGACGTCGTCTTCGATCCCGTGGGCGGAGGCGTGTTCGACGAGGCTACCCGCTGTGTGGCCTTCGCTGGCAAACTTGTTGTGGTCGGCTTCACAAGCGGACGCATTGCCGACATCGCGACCAACATCCCGCTTATCAAGGGCTTCTCCATCGTGGGTCTTCGCGCCGGAGAATACGCACGCCGCTTTCCAGAACGTGGAGCAGCAGTCAACGCTGAAATAGCGCAGCTAGCGCAAAATGGACGCATTCGCCCAGTCATCGACCGGAGCCTGCCTCTTTCACGCTGGCGTGAGGGCTTCGAAGCGATGGCAAATCGCGAGCTGGTAGGCAAGGTCGTGTTCAACCCGGGTGACTGATCAAAGGCGTGAAACAGAAAAGGCGACCCCGCAGGACCGCCCTTCCAAATGCTCTTGCAAACGCTCGGCTTAAAGAGACGAGATAACCTCATCCGCGAGCGCCTTATCAGCCTCGCTATCATGTTTCTCGGCGATGATCGCCTGGGACGCAGCCGCAGCCGCGTTGGCAGCACTTGCCCGCACGCCGGCCACTGCATCACGCTCTGCTGCAGCGATCTTGTCCTCAGCCATGCGCTTACGGCGCGCGACCATGTCCAAGCTGTCTGCTTCAGCCTTTTCGAGAATGGCGTCAGCCTCGCGTTGAGCGCCTTCCATCATCGCCTCCGCATCTTTCTCAGCCGATGCGATCTTGGCGGCATATTCGTCGCGCAGCGCCTCTGCTTCAGCTCGCAGCGACTTCGCCTCGTCAAGCTGTTGCTTGATCTCGTCGATCTTGGTGTCGAGACCGCCGGTGATCATGCCCGGCACTTTCTTCCAAACGAAGATACCGATCAGGATGAGCATCGCAATCGACACCCACTGGTACGAATCAAGCCCAAACGCTGAAGGGCCATCAGCCACAAGGAGGAATGCGAAATCAGACATCGGCAAGCGCCTTCTTCACGGCCGCACGAGCAGTGCTCTTATCAACCTTCGTGCCGGCGAGACGCGAAACTATGTCTTGCGTAGCTTCGGCTGCCACATCCTCAACCTCGGCCATCGCCGCGGTCCGCGCCGCGTCAATATCAGCCTCTGCTTTAGCAAGCTTGGTGTCGAGACGCTTCTGCGCCGCGGCAAGCTTCTTCTCAGCCTTCGTAGCCGCATCAGCCTTGGCCTCAGCAATCAGGCCTTGCGCCTTGGCACGGTTGGCATTTTCACGCTCACGCCATGCCTCTTCCTGCTCGTCCGCTGCATCACGAGCTGCCTGGGCAGCAGCAAGGTCATCAGCGATCTGCTTGTCGCGCAGGCCCACAGTCTCCATCACCTTAGGGACCATGCCCCGACCGATGAAAAAGAATGTGATGCCAAAGAAGACCAGTACCCAGAAAACCTGGCTGGACCACGTATCGAGCAATTGAGCTATTTGAGGCATGGACTGTGTCCGCGGTTCAATATTGAGAACTTTGGGCGGGGATCAACCATTATGGCTGCCCCCGCCAAAAGATCGAATGCTTAGGCGACGAAGATCAAGATCATCGCAACGACGAATGCCAGCAGACCGAGAAGCTCAGCTGCGGCAAAGCCGATGAACAGGCGGCCCTGCTGGCCGTCTGCGGCGCCAGGATTGCGCAGCGCGCTTTCAAGGAAAGACCCAAAGACGTTACCCACGCCGATCGCGGCCATTCCGGCACCGATTGCTGCGAGGCCTGCGCCGACGAGCTTGGCTGCTTCTGCTTCCATTGTAAAAACTCCTTAAAAATCAATTCTGTTGGATAAGTAAGTTACGAGAACTAGTGAAGATGCTCGGCGTCGTTGATGTAAAGCGACGTAAGCAGAGCAAAGACGTAGGCCTGGATGCCTGCGACCAATATTTCGAGCGCGCTGATTGCTACCATCAAAACAAAGCTCGGGATCGCTACGATAAGCGTCGTTCCAATGCTATAATTGGCTCCGTCGATTACAAAACTAGACAGAACCTTGAGCAAAACGTGACCCGCCATCATCGCCACGAACAAACGCAGCGCGAGGCTGAAGGGGCGGATGAGGAATGAGAACAACTCGATAAAGAAAATCGGCACGACCATCGCTACCGGCGTGCCGTGAGGCACGAACAGGGTGAAAAACTTGATACCATGCTTCCAAAAGCCGACGATCAGCACGATCGAGAAGCTAATTGCGGCGAGCACACCCGTCACGGTGAAGTGGCTAGTGAAGGTAAAGGCGTGAACGCCGGGAATTACGCCGACGGGAAACAGACCCAGCAAGTTCGCAAAGAGGATGAACATGAACAGGCTAAACACATAGGGCACATATTTGCGCCCCTCTTTGCCAATATTTGCCTCCAACATGTCGTCGATAAAGCCAGTGAAGGTCTCTACCGCCATTTGCCAGCGGCCGGGTACCAACTCTCGCTTCATGCCGCCCGCGACGAATACAAAGATCAGCACAGTGGTTATCGCCATCCACAGAGCGGAATTGGTGAATGCCAGATTGAAGCCACCGAATTCCAAGTCGAGCAAAGGCTCAATCTGGAACTGCTTCATCGGATCGACTTTGCCTTCTTCGGCTGCCACGATCTCTTATCCCTAGTACCTGTAAAAACGCGCCCTGGTTATTGGCCCCTGCCGGGATCCTCAGGGCGTGTGTTTGCCGCGCGAATAATGTTTCTGAAGGCAATGCCTATCCCAAGGAAAAGGCCAGCCAACAGACCCCATGGAAGCGTATCGAAGACCCAATCGAAGAGCCATCCCATCACGCTGCCACCAAGCATTCCACCAAGCAGATCCGCAAGCACTCGGTTGCCGCTGCGATAATTCGCGTCGACCCCTTGCACCTTTGGCTGGTTGCGTTCCTCTTCACGCTCGCGTGCGGCTTTGAGCCGCTCTTCGAGCGCGTCGATCCGCGCATCCTCAGCGATGGGTTCTTGGGCGGGTTTCTCGTCGCTCATGCATGCTTCCTTTAGGGGGATGCGAAACACGTGACAACAAGCTGCCCGCCAAGGGCGACTGCCCCCTAGAAGAGGGTGATTCTGGAGTCAATGGTGAGGTGATGCAGTTTCCGCACACGCCGATGCGTTGACCAGGCAATTACGGGCAAATGGCCAAGCGCTCTGGCGGCGCTGCGGTGCGCGTTCTCCACGTCCCGTTGGGCGCCTGATACTTCTCACCCGGGGCGGTACGCGCAATGGCCTCACACCCCGCAGTCGTCGCATATTCCTCAAGCGTCGCGTCATTGGCGCGCGCCTGACGCTGGTAAACGGCGCGGCGACGAATGTTGATGCCGTTAACGAGATCGCGCAACTCGGGCGTCTCTGCCCCGACAATGCCGAGATAGCCATCGATCTGCTCGCCGATGGTGCCCGCTGCGCGAGCAGCGGCATATGCAGGGTCGCGTTGCGCTAAGGCAGGCGCAACAAAGCCTGTGACGGCAATGACGCCTACAACAGCGGCCAACAGTGATTTACGGACGATGGTCATAACGCGTATTTCCTCCAACCTTTGAACAGCTTGGCTAGACAGCCATTTGCCGATCAAAAAATGTCAGCATTCTCATCAATCGTTTCCTCGGCATCGTCTGCCAAGCGATAGAGCACTTCGGCCCGGATGTTGATGTTGAGTTCTATCACAATCGGCTCTTCTGGAGCGGCAATATTGATGCATCCTGGAAGCGCCGCCGTAATTGCAAGCGCGCTCAACCCTTTAAAACCGATCCCAAAGTCGCTCCTCATAGCTGCTCCCCTACCAGCAAGCTCGCCGCCCTCTGTATAATGGGTAGCATCACCGCAGCTTGGGGTCATTTTCATATACTTCATCGCAGATCATCGCTTTCTGAAGGTTGAACGGACGGAACCCCGGTTATTCATCGACGGGCTCCTCTGGAATGGCTTCATCGGAAGATTCTTCGACCTCTATTAAATCGAGACCCAAACTCCTTCTCCCAGCAGCGGTGTTGAACAGGGTAGGATCGAACAGTCCGCGCAGAGCGAATGCAAGGACTGAGGGGTTTTCGGCGCGAACATTGACGAGAAAGCGGATTGGCAATTTCGCAATCCTGCGCGTAACGAAGTTGCGGCTCGCCGCTTCGCCCTGCCGAATACCATCCATGCGGATTTTGGTGATGATCGCGCCGCCAATTGTGCCGTTCAGTTCCACGCTCATTTGATTGTAGTCAAGCGACCGTAGCGACTGGAAAGCAAAGTTCGCCATCTGGCCCATATCTTCATATGTCAGCTCTCCAACATAGGCGACGTTACCTCCAGGAGGACGCGCGATGAGCAAACCGCCTTCGATCGTCCCCCTGCCAGAAGCATCGAAGAAAATAGGTATGGTCCCGTCAAAGATGCCCGTGGCACCAAGGTTGTCCATCTCCATCTGCGCAACGAAAGCGGCTGCGTCGAGCCCGACCACTTCAAAGATATAGCTCTGGCCCTCACCCACACCGTAGTTGAGCTCAACTGGGCGCAAGATCAGCTCCCCGCCCATGAAAGGCCATCGCGCGTCATTGACCGTTACGAGCTGACCGTCGGTTATCGAGTAGACAATGCGTCCGCCAAAGACCTGAATTCCGGGGTCAACGGCGGCGACCTCGATCACTTGCTGGGGTGCGGTAGTCAGATTGATAAGATCATTGAAGACGATTTCCCCTCGGACGCCTTCAACCAGGCCAAAGGCTGCGGCAAAGTCAAAATCGTCGGTTCGGAAACGGCCTTCGCTTTCGATTTCATCTCCATCCCAGAAGATGGCGCCACTCCCGGTTACCGTACCCTCAGCCAAGAGCAATACGCCCCGCGCGAGCCCTGATAGATCCTCTGGCTGGAAGCCGCCTGGGGTGAACGCCACTCCCGGAACATCGATATCCGCTCGGCCTGCACCAGAGCCAAGGTCGTGACTAACTGTGACTTCGCTAACAAGGATGCCGGTATCGGGATGGCGCAAATCGGCCGTGGCTAAGATCGCATTCTCTTCAAACCTGAGTGCTGCTGCATTCGAGAGCAAAGGCTCAAAACGAGGTTCGGCGCCTTTCTCTTCTCCGGGTCGATCGGTGAGCAAGAAGGTCGCATCTTCGATACTCAGAACGCCTTCAGCAAAGCTCCAAGCGCCCTCCAGCTCGCTGATGTCAAGCGGCGCGATATCAAGCGCGGCGTTGCCACCTGCAAAAGTACCGCCGATTTCCTCACCAAATGCCAGGTCGAGTTCGGTCGCACTCAAGCGCACCGCGTTATCCGACTCCCCGATGACAGCGCGTAAGCCGACGATACTGGAGGTATGAGGATAGCCAAGGTTAGCGCGATCGGCGGTGATCCTTGTTGGGCTTGAGCCGACTGATCCTGAAAAATCAACCATTTCGCTAAACGCCGTGAGTTCGAGGGTATCGCGGTACCGCAGCATCGCTGTTCCTTCAGGACAAATCCGCATGCTCCGACCAGAAAGCGCCAGCTCGGACCATTGCAACTCGGCAAAGCTCACGGCAACACAACGCGGACCAACAGACAATCCGGTTCGCGGCGCCCAGCTACCTTCGAGCGGCATTTCAAGTCCACGGACAACCCCGCCCGGCAGATCTCCTCCCGCCTGCACAAATCCATTGAAGTTGACTCGCCCCGATGGGCTTTGCCGCAGGTCCAACTGCGGAATTGCCAGCGAGTTCTGACCCTCAGAATACTCCGCCATGGTCAGCCGCAAGCCGAGGTCGCCATTCACGCGCCGCTCGATCCGGCCATTGATCAATGGCAAATCCGAACCACCTATCAGAATATTGCCATTGAGCTGCTGCCCTTCCTCTAAATTGCCGTAGCTGGCGTTTGAAAGTGCAATAACCGCTTCGCCCGCACCATTGCGCAAGCGAGCCTGCGGAACGGTGATCCGAAGGCCGCTCTCGTCGCTGCGCAAGATGATGTCTCCCGACAGCTCGCCATCGGCGAACACTGTACCAAGCCCGCGTTCAAATTTTGCAAGCAACGGCTGAATAAGTGTGCCCTCTCCCGCCACGCGCGCATCGGCAATCAGCCCGGTGACCGAGCTGTCCGCCCGAATACCAGAGGCGCGCAGTCCGGCACGCCATTCTGACCGCTCAAAATCGTCACTTACGGTAAGGTCGCCGTCCAGTCTCGCTGTACGCAGACCACCAAATTCGGTGGAGAGACCGTTTGCCGTAAGGTCATGATTGAGGCCAAGGCGCAGTCCAGCCTCTGCGCTACCACCAAACAGCATCCGCGCTTCGCCGCTGACCGAGGCTATCTCTGCTTCTGTATAGCTGAGGCCAACCGCCTCAATCCCCAAGTCGCCATCAATGGAGGAAAGATCCTCCCAAACCGTCAGTCGCGCCGCGAGATCAGCGCTCGCCACCTCTGCCCCGCGGCAGGTAAGCTGGCGCAATCGGATTGGGCCGTCGAAGACCGCGCGCCCATTGAGGGTGGTGAGATCGCCGTAAAGCGTCGCGCTGTCCGCTTGACACTCCTCATTCCCAAACCCAGGGGCTGTAACCGCCAGAATACCCTCAAAGCCATCAGACAGCCGCCCTTGCCCTTTGAGCTTTGCGCCAATTGCGCCCCACTCACTCTCGATCAGTGCGCGACCGTCAATGACCTTCAGACTGATCCCCGGCAAAGCGGACGGGGAATCGCTTTCGGCGTAGATGAGAGGGTCAAGGCTTCCAAAGCTCACCTGCCCATCGGCAACTTGGCCATATAATCGGGGACGAATGATCTCCACACTGCCGATTTTCGGTGTGCCAAGCGTGTATGCGACGTCAAGCGCCACCTGCTCTGCAGTGAAATCAGGAGCGGCGGGATCTCCGACCACAAGATTGGCGATTATCTGACGGGTGGCGCCAATCGAGACGATGTCATAGCTCGCCTCCAGCCCGTTTGCGGCCAAAGCATCGTCAATAAAGTCGCCGGCAATCTTCTCTCGACCAAGCCACGAGGCGCTAGCCACAATAGCAATAAACAAAAGCAAGATGAGGCTGATTCGCCAGCGCCACCGCAGTGGCCACAAGCGATAGCCGCGCGTATCATGCCTCTGACCACCGCCCTTGGGGACGGCCTCATCTGGCTCAGATTGCAGGTCATCGGCGGGCATATACGCCTCTTCACTTGCGCGGATCGCCTTGCAAAGGCAATTATGATTTCGGTTTTTCCATGCAAATATGGGATGAGCTTAGAAATCTCTGGTGGTGAGGCGCAGATTGCCACAGTCTGAAGATAGTTTTGATTTTGGCGAGGAGCCGCGCGCGAAATCCGCGCGCGGACGGGCTGATCCACAATCTGATTCCAGCAAAATAGCTGGGCTCGGCCACCGGGAACGCCTGCGCCAGCGGCTTCTGAAAGGCGGTGCAGAGGCGCTCGCTGATTACGAAGTCCTCGAGTACCTGCTATTCGCTGCGATCCCACGAGGCGACACCAAGCCAGTCGCAAAAGCGCTATTGGATCGGTTTGGTTCGCTTGCAGCCGTGCTCAATGCCGATCCGCGCGCATTGCAACAGATCAAAGGACTTGGAGAGAGTAGCGCGGCTGGACTCAAAGCGGTGGCCATTGCCTCGCGTCGCATGGCGAGGTCCGAATTGGTCGCAAAGCCAGTGCTGGGCAGTTGGCAGGCGCTAATTGATTATCTCACCGCCGACATGGCGCATCTGACCGTCGAGCGGGTGCGGGTGCTTTACCTCGATACGAGAAACCGATTGATCGATGACCACCATGTCGGTGATGGCTCAATCGATGAGGCCGCCATCCACCCGCGTGAAGTCATACGCAAAGCCATGGATGTGGGCGCGTCTGCTCTGATCCTCGTACACAACCACCCGTCCGGCAGCCCCGAGCCAAGTCGTGCAGACATACAAATAACCCAAAAGATCGCTGAGGCAGGTAGATTGCTCGGAGTGACCGTGCACGATCACGTGATCGTGGGACGCGAAGGTCATGTCAGCCTTCGTGCAAAAGGTCTGCTCTAGAACAAAACTAAATCAGACCTGTTTTTCGGTGATGAGCCGCACGCCGGAATGCTTGGCAAAGAAGCTCCACGCCCAATTGATCGTCACTGTAACTCGGTTGCGAGCGCCGGTGAGGAAGCCGACATGGACGAGGCCCCAAAGCCACCAGGCAAAGGTGCCGGACATCTTGAACCGGCCGAAATCAGCAACGGCTGACTTTCGGCCGATCGTCGCGAGGCTTCCTTGGTGTTTGTACGCGAAAGCTCCAGGGCATTCCTTGTCCAGAAGCTCCGCCTCGATCACGCGGCTTACGTAGTGCCCCGCCTGCTTGGCAGCGGGGGCGAGGCCAGGCACAGGCTTCCCTTCCCAGCCACAGCTTGCCGCGGTGTCGCCAATCGCGAAGACATCGTCCAGCGGCTTTCCATCCGCGTCGATGACTCGCATATGATCATTAACCTCAACCCGGCCAGCGCGGTCTGCAGTTGCGCCTAACCAATTGGCTGCAGGTGAAGCAGTAACACCGGCAGCCCACAGCACTGTCTCAGTCTCGATCAGGGTATCTTCGCCGATCCGCACATGCGCCTCGGCGATTTCGGTCACCCGTCCGCCGAGACGAATTTCAACCCCGAGCTTCTCGAGGGATGCCATCGCATCGCCTGAAAGCTCTTCTGGAAAGGCGGGAAGCACTCGATCGCCCGACTGGACAAGGATCACGCGCGCGGTCGCCGGGTCGATTGTGCGGAACTCGCGCTCAACATTGACCTTTGCAAGCTCGGCAATTGCTCCGGCAAGTTCGACGCCTGTTGGGCCAGCGCCCACCACCACGAAGGTGAGAAGCCGCTCAATCCGTTTTTGATCAGAGATGGCTTCTGCCTTTTCAAACGCATTCAAAATCTCGCCGCGCACTGCAACGCCGTCTTCGATCGTTTTGAGCCCGGGGGCGTAAGGTCCCCACTCATCGCGTCCGAAATAGCTGTGTGTCGCGCCCGTCGCGATGACCAGCCGGTCGTAGCGGAGCACTTGGCCTTCACCGTAAGTGACTTGTTTGGCCTGCGCATCAATCGCGCTCACTTCGCCTTTGATGACCCGTACATTCCCGTCAGAGCGGAACAGACTTCGGATCGGAGTGGCAATGTCTGCAGGGTTCAAGGTCGCCGTGGCGATTTGGTAGAGCAAGGGCTGGAAGAGGTGGTAATTGCGCTTGTCGATAAGAGTTATGCGCAAAGGGAGCCGCTTCAATCGCGCCACAGCTGCAAGTCCACCAAACCCCGCGCCGATGACAACCACATGGGGCCAGCGATCGGGGATCTCTGAATAGTCGCGGTCGAACAGGATGTTGGTTTCAAGCCAATTTAGGATCGCCTGATCGACCGAAAAAATCCCAGCCCCCTTAGATTCGTAAATTGCAAGAAACAGAAACGGGAAGAGCGTCACATTAGGATGGGCGTCGGTCACCATAAAAAAAGCGATCAGCACAAATAGGCCATACGAAACGATGACGGCTCCGAAACCGGTGAAGAAGAACACAGCAACCAAAATCGCGAGCCAACCGGGGAAGCCCGAAAAGATCGTCGTCGGCAACCAATTCTGCACCGCCACCGAAGGTTCAATCGCCCCTGCATAGGTGAGTAAGGTCACACCCAGCCAAATCCGCAAAACAGCCATGAATATCGGAGCGAGGTGCTCGCGCGAAAAGTCCCATGCCATGATCGTAGGGCGCGCAAGTGGCAACGCGCTCGCCTTGAAACCCCCGGCGAGAATTCGGTCGAGCGAGAAAGTGGCAGGGCCATGAAAGACGTACCAAATCAGCATCGCACTCACGAGCAGATTGGTCGTCGTTCCGATATAGACCGCCTGCGAAATCATCGTCAGCACCGCCATCGCCAGCGCTGCAGGACGCGTGAAAAAGCCGGCGATCAGTAGGATCGGCCCGATCAGCTCGATCGCTAATCCGGTCATCGCCGCATTTGCG
The DNA here is from genome assembly GCA_039039885.1 of Pseudomonadota bacterium. GTDB lineage: Bacteria > Pseudomonadota > Alphaproteobacteria > Sphingomonadales > Sphingomonadaceae > Erythrobacter. Next base: position 457,319 of record JBCCPG010000001.1, read on the forward strand.
GGGCTCATGAACGTGACCGGGTATTCGTTTGCGGCAAGGTAAAGCGCCGTCTCCCAATCCGCCGCTTTCACTAGGCCTGATCGCAAGAACCACATGCCGATGAAGAATCGGATCGCTAGGTCGGAAAACGGCCAAAAGGTCTCGGTCCCTTCGAGATACCATTTGGTCCATCGGCGCACCGTCACGCGCAGGAAAGGCGGATAACGTTCCTCCTGCAGTTGCTCAGAATTCGAGACAGGCGCGTGGGTTGGCGGCCCGCCGCCAGACGCTGCGTTCGACATGGTTGTTCCTCCTGCCCTTCCATTCGCACAAGTAGCGTGTCCGGTTACAGGTGATATAGTGCCACCAAGCCTTGCCAAGCGCGCTTTGCGCGCATAGCCGCGCCCTCAACAGTTTCAGTCTGCCGATCAAATAGGAAAGCTACCGCCAATGGTTCCTCGCTATGCTCGCCCCGCAATGACAGCTCTGTGGGAGCCAGAGGCCAAGTATCGTATCTGGTTCGAGATTGAGGCGCATGCGACGCAGAAGCTCGGTGAGATGGGCGTCGTTCCTCCGAGCGCTGGCAAGGCGTTGTGGGATTGGTGGGCAACCAACCCCAAAATCGATGTTGAAGCGATTGACGCGATTGAAGCGGTGACCAAGCATGATGTCATCGCATTCCTGACATGGGTAGCAGAGCAGGTCGGAGACGAAGCCCGGTTCATGCATCAAGGCATGACCAGCTCCGACGTGCTCGACACAACTCTTGCAGTGCAATTGGCGCGCTCAACTGACATCCTGATTGAAGATCTCGACGCGCTGCTTGCTGCGATCAAAACCCGAGCTGAAGAACACAAATTCACCCCTACAATCGGCCGCAGCCACGGTATCCATGCAGAGCCGGTGACATTCGGCCTAAAGCTTGCCCAGGCCTATGCTGAGTTTGACCGTTGCCGCGACCGACTGTTTGCGGCGCGAGCAGAGGTGGCGACCTGCGCTATCTCTGGCGCAGTGGGCACTTTCGCCAATATCGATCCGGAAGTCGAAACCTATGTCGCAGAGAAACTCGGGCTGACGCCAGAACCGATCTCAACTCAAGTCATCCCGCGTGACCGTCACGCGATGTATTTTGCGACTCTTGCCGTGATCGCCGGCTCGATAGAGCGGCTTGCGGTTGAAGTCCGTCACTTGCAACGCACCGAAGTGCTTGAGGCTGAGGAGTTCTTCTCAAAGGGGCAAAAGGGCTCCTCGGCGATGCCGCATAAGCGCAATCCGATTCTGACCGAGAATCTCACAGGTCAGGCGCGTATGATCCGCGCCTATGCTTTGCCTGCGCTTGAGAATGTTGCGTTGTGGCATGAACGGGACATTTCGCACTCGTCGGTCGAACGGTTCATCGGCCCCGATGCGACCATCACGCTTGATTTCGCGCTCGCGCGGCTCACCGGCGTTGTCGACAAGCTGCTCGTCTACCCTGAACGTATGCAGGCAAACCTCGATGCGATGGGTGGGCTTGTGCACTCCCAGCGTGTGCTATTGGCGCTGACCCAAGCAGGAGTGAGCCGCGAAGATGCTTACCGCCTGGTGCAGCGCAACGCGATGAAAGTGTGGGAGTCAAATGGTTCGCTCTCGCTGCTTGATTTGCTCAAGGGCGACGAGGAAGTGACCGCGGCCTTGAGTGATACCGAACTGGAAGAAAAGTTCGATCTCGAATACCACTTCAAGCATGTCGACACGATCTTCGCACGCGTATTTGGTTGACGATCTCTGAGGCATGTTTGGGGACTGCGCCAGGAGCCGCGCTAGACTTGCGCGTCAAAACTCCTAGGTTCGCCCCATAAAAAGGGATCGCAGGCCTCTACCGAGGCCGATGTGAAAGGGCACTCTTGTGCAAATTGTGAAAACACTTCTTTGGGTGTTGCTGGCGGTTTTCGTGGCCATCTTTGTAATGCTCAATTACGGCGAACCGCAGCGGGTGAAGATCTGGCTTTCAGATGACCCGGTCGGATTTGACTGGCCTGTTGGCATTATCGCGCTCGTTTTTTGGCTTTTGGGGGTCATCCCGACTTGGCTTTACCACCGTAGTATCAAGTGGAGCTTGGGCCGCCGTATCCGCAGTCTTGAAAACTCGATCAAGTCGAGCGCTCTCTCGCAGCGTCGTGCAGTCGACGCAGCAGGTGCTCCTGTGGACAAAGCTGTCGATAAGGCTGAGGAAAGCACGGTAAAAACGGGGGATACTCTGACGCCTTCAAGCGACAGCCCGATTAGCGAAAAGCCCGCATGAGCAACCCGGTCTATCTGGCATTGGACGTCCCGCAGATTGAGCCTGCAAAAGCGCTGTTGTCCAAGGTCAAAGCGCATATTGGCGGAGTGAAGCTGGGTCTGGAGTTTTTCTGTGCGCATGGAGGGCATGGTGTCCATGAAATCGCACATATGGGCCTGCCGCTGTTCCTCGATCTCAAATTTCACGACATTCCCAATACGGTCGCCGGCGCGATGCAGGCGATCCATGTCTACGAACCCAAGATCGTGACCATCCATGCGAGTGGAGGACGCGCCATGATGGAAGATGCCAAGGCAGCTGCGGCTGAAGGGTGCAAAGTGGTCGGCGTGACCACGCTGACCAGCATGGATTCAAGCGACCTCACTGCCACCGGCATCTATGGCAGCGCGGAGAAGCAAGTTATGCGCTTGGCTGAGCTTGCCCACAAAGCCGGGCTCGATGGAATTGTGTGTTCTGGCAAAGAGGTGGGCAAGGTCCACGCCGAGTGGAAAGACGGCTTCTTCGTTGTCCCGGGCCTGCGCCCCTCTGGCACCGGCACCGGCGACCAAAAACGCGTTGTCACGCCAAGAGCCGCCCGCGATGCAGGGGCAAGCGTGCTTGTTATCGGACGCCCCATCAGCCGCGCCGACGATCCAATGGCCGCAGCGCGCGCGATTGAGGCAACGCTCTGAGCCAAGTCCATGATGGTTCGAATCAAGATTTGCGGCCTGACAACCCCTGACACGGTGAGCTCTGCTGCTGAGGCCGGAGCCACCCATGTGGGCTTCAACTTCTATCCGCCCAGCCCGCGCTTTGTCACAGCCGACCTTGCTGGTGAGTTGGCCAAGGTTGCGCCAAATCATGTCACGAAGGTCGGTGTTTTTGTCGACGCCGAAGATGCTCTCCTGGAAGCAAATGTTGCGGCCGGACAACTCGACGCCATTCAACTCCACGGCAAAGAGAGCCGGGAGCGGCTCGAGGAAATCAAAGCCCGCTTTGGCTTGCCGGTTTGGAAGGTGCTGAGCGTCGAGAACGCGGCAGACGTCTTGGCTGCTGACGCCTATCGGAGCCTTGCCGATCTGATCCTCTTCGACACCAAAACACCTAAGGGCGCGTTGCCCGGCGGAATGGGCATGGGCTTCGACTGGTCACTGCTTGAAAGTTTCGACAAATCGCAAGCTTGGGGCCTTGCCGGTGGTCTCGACCCTGCCAATGTCGCGCACGCTATTCGCGCAACTGCCGCGCCGCTGGTGGATACAGCTTCAGGAGTAGAGAGCTCACCCGGAGTGAAAGACCCAGCAAAGATCGCGGCGTTCTGCGCCGCTGCGCTTTCCGCATAGCGATCAGAATTTTATTCCAACACCTGCCAGCGCAAAATTGACATTGTGGGATGAGCCGAAGAGCCGATGGTATTCGGCAGAGACATACCAGCCATCATGTCCAACATGATGTTCATAGCCAAAACCTGCATGCGGCCCTCTTTCTCCCTCGCTTGCTGTATATCCGCCCAAAACAAACACCTGGCCCGCGTCGCTTACCAAATACCCCAAGCGTCCCGAGAACTCGAATTCGACAAACTCACCTTCGGTCAAGATCTTCTCAAGCGCCAGTTCAGCCCCGGCGACAACTTTGTCGGCTGCTTCGAGGTCATAGCCAAAGGCAAGCGCAATCGCCGGATAATCATGGCTGCCGGACCACGCGACACCGGCGCGGGCTTCGATCCTGAAGCCCTCGACAGAGTGTTCTGCATGATGGTCATCGCTATGATCATTGCCCGTTCCGTTACCCGCGAGAGCTGGACTAGACAAAAAGACAAGACCAGCAGCGATTAAGGCGCAGGGGGTTCGCATGGCACTCTCCTCCAATTGTGATCTCAGACAGAGAGGACGGGACTAGCCAAGCGCCGCTAATTTCCGCTGTTAGAGCAGCCAAGTATAACTACGCGGGAGAGGAGCCATGATCGCTGGACAGGCCTGCCTGTCTCTGCCAAGCGGTCGCTCGATATGAACCAGCCAAACACTTTCAAAAACCAGCCTGACGATCGAGGGCATTTCGGCGAGTTCGGTGGCCGTTACGTCGCAGAAACCCTGATGCCGCTGATCCTTGATCTGGAGCGTGAATATCGCGCGGCTCAACAAGACCCGGCGTTTCAGGCAGAGTTTGATGACCTGCTCGAACATTATGTCGGGCGCCCCTCCCCGCTTTATTTCGCCGAGCGGCTAACCGAGGCCCTGGGGGGAGCACAAGTTTGGTTCAAGCGCGACGAGCTCAACCACACCGGCGCGCACAAGATCAACAATTGCATTGGGCAGATCCTGCTCGCCAAACGCATGGGCAAAACCCGCATCATCGCGGAGACCGGTGCGGGCCAGCACGGCGTTGCCACCGCAACTGTCTGCGCACGCTTTGGCCTGCCCTGTGTCATCTACATGGGCGCAGAAGATGTGGCGCGGCAGTCGCCCAATGTGTTCCGCATGAAGCTGCTCGGCGCGGAAGTCGTCCCTGTCACGAGCGGCGGCGCAACGCTCAAAGACGCGATGAACGAAGGGCTGCGCGACTGGGTCGCGAACGTCCACGACACCTTCTACATCATCGGCACCGCCGCAGGCCCGCACCCCTACCCAGAGATGGTGCGCAACTTCCAAAGCGTTATCGGCACCGAAGCGCGCGCGCAGATGCTGGCGCGCACTGGCCGACTCCCCGATCTGTTGGTGGCATGCATCGGAGGAGGCTCAAACGCGCTCGGCCTGTTCCACCCCTTCCTTGACGATCCCGAAGTCGCGATGCTCGGCGTCGAAGCGGCCGGACACGGCCTCGATGGCGACGAACACGCAGCAAGCCTGCTCGGAGGCGCGCCCGGCGTGCTCCACGGCAACAAGACCTACCTGCTGCAAGACGCCGACGGCCAGATCACCGAAGGCCACTCGATCAGCGCCGGCCTCGATTATCCCGGCATCGGCCCGGAGCACGCCTGGCTCAAAGAAAGCGGCCGCGTCGAATACACTGCTGTGACGGACGAGGAGGCGTTGGACGGGTTCCAGCTCCTATGCCGCACCGAAGGGATTATTCCCGCATTAGAGCCCAGCCACGCTCTCCACGCCGTCGCCGAGCGCGCGAAAAAGATGAACGAAGACGAGATCATCCTGATGAATCTGTGCGGACGCGGCGACAAGGACATCTTCACCGTTGCGGAGAAGCTCGGGGTAGAGATGTGAAGACAAGCTGGAAGGTTCCAGCAATGATCTCAGTTGTGTTCGCCATACTAGGCGCGCTTTGCCTTTGGGCAATGCAAGACTGCTACCGGGTTAGGGCCGGGTTTTCCTTGATTGATCCCGCGGAATATCGATGCTTTGGGGACGTCAATCGCCGCATATACAAATTCATCGCTCAAATTTCCGCGCTCTTGACGATAGCGTTTGCCGTAGTTGCTCTTTGGAAAGTGAGGGAAACGTGACCCGTCTTCAATCTGCCCCCCTCCCCACAACCGTCATCCCGGACTTGAACTGGGGTCCAGAACGGCAGAGTGCGGCGCTTGCGGCTCTGGATCTCAGCCTGCGCTGTGATGACGGGGGTTGCGATGCCCAGGGAGTGGAGATGTGAGAAAGCAGTGGATCATCACGCTGACAGCCAGAATTTCATTGGCTATCGCATCCGTGTTTATTTGTATTCTTGTTCTTTCGGCATTGGGGATCGAAGCGCAAAGTCTCCTTTGGGTAGGATCAATTGGCGCTTGCGCAGGATTAGCCGCTACCTTTGCCGACGACCTCCTGAGACTCATTAATATGGACACTAAATCAAGTTCATGACCCGACTCGCTAACGCCTTCGCCAAGCCCCACGCCGCCTTCGTCGCCTTCATCACCGCTGGCGATGGCGACACCGCTGCGAACCTCGACGCGCTCGTCGCTGGCGGCGCGGATGTGATTGAGCTGGGAATGCCCTTCACCGATCCGATGGCCGATGGCCCTGCGATCCAGAGCGCCAATTTGCGCAGTCTCGCCAAGGGCACGACAACAGCCGATGTGCTTCAGATCGCTTACGAATTTCGCGAGCGGCATCCCGACGTTCCGCTTGTACTGATGGGCTATGCCAATCCGATGATCCGCCGGGGTCCTGAGTGGTTTGCCAAGTCAGCCAAGGGCGCAGGCGTCGATGGCGTCATCTGCGTCGACATTCCGCCCGAGGAAGATGGCGAGCTGGGACCGGCGCTACGCGAGAAAGGCATTGCCCCCATCCGCCTCGCCACGCCCACGACCGATGCAGCGCGTCTGCCGCAGGTGCTCGATGGGTCTAGCGGGTTTCTCTATTATGTGTCGGTCGCTGGTATCACCGGGCTGCAACAGGCTGCCCAAAGCTCGATCGATGAGGCGGTCGGCGCTCTCAAGGCTGCCACCGACTTGCCCGTCGCGGTCGGCTTTGGTGTGCGAACGCCCGAACAAGCGGCCGACATTGCCAAGGTCGCGGATGGCATCGTCGTCGGTTCTGCCTTCGTCGATATTGTTGGCGAATTTGGCGAATCCGCTCCTGCCAAGCTACAGGAGCTGACATCCGCGATGGTCAGCGCGATGAAACAGGCGCGCGTCTAAGGAAGTTTGAATGAACTGGTTCACCCGCGTCCGCAATTCACTCGGCTTTGGCACCGAGAAGACGAGCACTGAGAAAGATCTTTGGATCAAGTGCCCCAATTGCCAGGAAATGCTCTTCGTGCAGGAATATGAAGAGAACCTCCATGTCTGCCCCAAATGCGACCACCACGGACGGATTGGTGCGGACACGCGGCTGACACTGCTGATGGATGAGGGCTTTGAGCTCCTCCCCATCCCTGAGGTCAAGCAAGACCCATTGAAGTTCAAGGATTCCAAGAAGTACACCGACCGCATAAAGGCCGCGCGGGCGAAGAGTCCGCATGACGATGCCTATGTCACCGGCTCTGGCACGATTGATGGTCATCCAGCCGTTGTCGGAGTGCAGGATTTCTCCTTCATGGGTGGGTCGATGGGCATGGCTGTGGGAGAGGCCTTCTGCCAAGGCGCCCAAAAGGCGCTCGACCGCAATTGCGCCTATGTGGTTGTCACTGCTGCAGGTGGTGCGCGGATGCAGGAGGGGATTTTGAGCCTCATGCAGATGCCGCGTGCCACTGTCATGACCCGGCGTCTGAAGGAGGCTGGCCTACCCTACATTGTCGTCCTCACCGACCCCACGACCGGCGGCGTGACCGCAAGCTATGCGATGCTGGGCGATATTCACATTGCAGAGCCAGGCGCTCTGATCGGTTTTGCGGGACAGCGCGTGATCCAAGACACAATCCGTGAGCAGCTGCCGGAGGGCTTCCAGCGCGCAGAGTATCTCCACAAGCACGGCATGGTCGACATGGTTGTCCCGCGTCATGAGTTGAAAGAGACGCTCGCCCAGGTGCTCGACTACATGCAGCCTGCTGAGGCAGCTTAGAGCCAATGGTCGATTTCGGGCGGTCCGACGACCCGCGCGTTCAGGCACAATTGGACCGGCTCTCCAGACTGAGCGTTCCGCAGGGGCGCTTTGGGCTTGAGACGATCCGCGCATTGATGGAGCGGCTGGGCAACCCTCACCGCAAGTTGCCGCCGGTCTTTCACGTCGCCGGGACCAATGGCAAAGGCTCGGTCTGCGCATTCCTGCGCGCGATGCTGGAGGCCGATGGCAAGCGGGTTCATGTCACGACCTCCCCCCATCTGGTGCGCTATAATGAACGGATCCGCCTCGCGGGCAATCTGATCGAGGATGGCGCGCTGGCTGAACTGCTGGAGGAGGTGCTGGATGCTGGAGAAGACCTCAGCCCCAGCTTCTTCGAAGTCACCATCGCCGCCGCCTTCCTCGCCTTCAGCCGCACGCCCGCAGACGCCTGTGTGGTCGAGGTAGGCCTCGGAGGCCGCTTCGATGCCACCAACGTGCTGGAGCCTGAGGCGGTAGCGGCATGCGGGATCGCTGCTCTTGGGCTTGATCACGAGAAGTTCCTCTTGGCGCCGGAGGAAGGCGTGCCGAAAGAGCCGATGGCGCGGATCGCGTTTGAGAAGGCGGGGATTGCGAAGAAGGGCGTGCCGCTGGTTACGATGGGTTCGCGTTATCCAACTGAGGCGCAGGGAGAGATCGCTAAAACTGCCGCCACAAGCGGAGCGTTACACAGGCCTTTCGGCCACGGGCTGCTCGTTGACAAGTCGTCTTGGTATTGTGACAATAGCGGCGGTTTGAGAGATTGGCTCTACTACCGGGACAGTTTTGAAAATGAGCTTGATCTGCCATACCCATCGATGCCCGGCGCTCACCAGGTAGAGAATGCCGGTTTAGCCATCGCGATCCTGAGGTCTCAGGGCAAGGTTGAGGTTGGCAAGGCGGCTATGGCAGACGGCCTGCGCAAAGCCCAATGGCCCGCGCGGATGCAGCTCATGTCTGATGGCCCACTCACGGTCCTTGCAGCGGACCAGAAGGTCTGGCTCGACGGAGGTCACAATACCAGCGCGGGCGAAGCGATAGCAGAGGCGATTGAAGGGCCGCTCCACCTCATTCTTGGCATGCTCGACAACAAGAACCCGCGCGCTTTGCTCGATCCTTTCGAAGGCCGAGTGCGTACCTTGTCAGTGGTGCCAGTTACCGGTCATGACCATCACCCGCCAAGTGCATTTGGCGAGCTGGCCATGGCCCGTACCGACCTCGAAGACGCGCTGCTCAACGTGCCAAGCGACGGGTTTCCCATCCTCATCGCAGGCTCACTCTACCTCGCGGGCGAGGCGCTGCGCTTGAATGATGAGGTGCCGGATTAGGCTTCCTTCGCCGGGGCCTCTTCCCTGCCCGCTGTGCCCATCGCCTCGTCGACAAGGCCAGTGCGCATCATCCACCAAAACAGGATGATACCCGGGAAAGCCAGCACGGTCGTGAGCAGATAGAAATTCACATAGCCCATCCACTCGATCAGCCCACCCGCAGTCGTCCCAGTTAGCAAACGTCCAACGATGCTCGCGCCCGCTGAAATCAGGGCGTATTGCGCTGCAGTAAAGCGCAGATCGCACAGAGCCGAAAAATACGCGACCACAACCACGCCGCCGTAGCCGCTGGCGAAGTTCTCGAATCCGATCGCGGCGGCCATACCAATATTTGAGTGCCCAACTGCAGCGAGCGCAGCGAAGCTGACATTCGAAATCGCCATTAGGATCAAGGCGATCAGCACCGACTTTTTCAGCCCAAGCTTCGCGTAGATAATCCCGCCGATAAACACGCCGATGATTAGCGCCCAGAAACCCACACCCACATCGTAAATAGCGATCTCGTCATTGGTGTAGCCTAGGTCTTCAAATAGCAGCCGGAAGGTGAGGTTCGCCAGCGTGTCGCCGATCTTATGGACGAGGATAAACAGCAGCACGAGCAAACCACCGTTGCGGCTGAGGAACTCGATAAACGGGTCAGCAATTGCGCGAGCTTTGGCGCCGATGGTCGTCCGTTCAGCGGGCGGACGGTGACGCGGTGGCTCGCCCAGAATCAGCGCGGTCAGCATCGCGGGCAAAGCAAAGACCGAACACGCCATATAGGCAACCGACCAATCGGTGCGCGCGGCGACGACCAAGGCCAAGGCCCCTGCGCCTGCCGCTCCAATCCGCCAGCCATATTGGCTCATCCCTGAGCCCACGCCCAGCTGATAGGGCTTCAGTGTCTCGATCCGATAGGCATCGATGATGATGTCAAAGGTCGCGCCCGCCGCGCCGAGCATGATGGCGGATATCGCAACCCAAGCGATGTCCTCATTGGGGTCCGCCAATGCGAGGTTGAAGACTGCTGCGATCACCAGCACTCCGACCACAAGCATCCACGAAACCCGCAATCCAAGCTCGCCGATGATCGGAAGCCTGATCGAATCGACTATCCAAGCCCATAGCCATTTGAAATTGTAGCTCAGAAAGACCAGCGTGAAGGCCGTAACGGTGGATTTCTCGATCCCATCCTGTGCAAGCCGCGTCGTCAGGGTTGCAGCCAGCAGAGCAAACGGAAAGCCGGAGGATATGCCGAGGAAGAACGCTGCGAGCGATTCCTTCTCAAGATATGGTTTGATCGAGCCCAGCAGCCCCCGCTCCTCATTCGCTGCCGCTTCGTCCATCCAATCACACCCTTTGCTTGTTCACAGATTTGATGCAACACTAGCCCTGGATGAGAGGGATAAGGAAGCCGTCATGAACGCTCCGACAACAGATTTACCCAAGGAAAAGCCGGTTTTGCGACCAACTGAGGGGCAGCTTGCGCTGGCTGAGGCGGTGGCGACCGGCGTCACGCGTGAAGCTGAGCCGGGACAGACGGTGCCTGCTCACCGCTACACCGACCCTGCTCATTTCGCGCGTGAGAAAGCCGCACTGTTTGATCGACTGCCGCAGGTTCTCGTGCCCAGCGCGCTGCTGCCTAAGCCGGGCATGGCAGTGCCGCATGATGCGACGGGCCGCCCCTTACTCATCACGCGCGACTTTAAGGGACAGGCGCATGTCTTTCTCAATGTCTGCCGTCACCGTGGAACTCGACTGGTCGAAGGCGAAGAAGTGCAATGCGCCAAGCGCTTGGTGTGCCCCTATCACGCCTGGACCTACAAATTGGATGGGGATCTATTGGCCCTCCCCCGGCCTGAGACCTTTCCCGGCCTCGACAAGAGCGAGCATGGACTTGTCGAGCTTCCAAGCCTTGAAGCCGGTGGTTTGATCTGGTTTGCACCGGATGAGAACGCAGATTTTGCTGACGCTGCAAAGGTCAGCGAGGACTTCGATGCTTTCGGTGTGCCGCAAACATATCTCTTCCGCCGCAAGACCCACACGGTCAAAGGAAATTGGAAGCTGATCATGGATGCTTTTCTCGAAAGCTACCATGTCACCCGGCTGCACGCCGACACGATTGGACCGTTCTTCAAGGATGGAGTGACGGCCGGCGATGCGGTGGGGCCGCATTTGCGCTCTGCTGTTGGCCGGCTCGAAGAAATGGAAGGCCTCGACCTTAACGATATGGATGTGATGCGCAGCGTCATCACTTTCGCCTATCAGCTGCTCCCTGCGACAGTGATTGTGCCAAGCCCTGATTACGTCAATGTGATGGTTCTGATGCCCCAGGCTCACGATCTGACGCTGGTAGAGGACTTTATGTTGATCCCGGAAGAACCAACGACCGACAAAGCGCGAGATCATTGGGAAAGGTCCTGGAATCTCCTAGATGGAGGCGTTTTTGCCTCTGAAGACTTCCGCGCAGCAGAGCTCGGCCAACAGGGTTTGGAGAGTGGAGCGGTCTCCGAACTCACTCTCGGCACACTCGAAGGCGGTATCGCGCGCTTCGATGCGATTGTGCAGGAGGCGTTGAGGGCTTAAGGGCCGCGCATGCCAACCAATCCAAAGAAGTCCGAGGACCGCCCCGAGGGTGATCGCATCGCCAAATTGCTTGCGCGCGCGGGCGTTGCCAGCCGGCGAGAAATCGAACGCATGATTGAGGCAGGCCGCGTCTCGCTCGACGGCAAGGCGGTCGCCACACCCGCGACGTTTCTCACCTCACTCAAAGGCGTCAGCGTCGATGGCAAGCCGGTGGCAGGGCCAGAGCCTGCACAGCTCTTCGCCTTTCACAAACCAACCGGCCTGATCACAGCAGAGCGCGATCCAGCGGGGCGCGCGACGATCTACTCAGCTTTGCGCAACGCCTTGCCCCAAGGTGCGCCGCGACTGATGCCAATCGGCCGACTGGACCTGAACACAGAAGGTCTCTTACTGCTCACCAATGATGGCGGTCTAAAACGGCAGATGGAACTTCCATCCTCAGGTATCCCGCGCACCTACCGCGCCCGCGCTTTTGGTGACGTATCGCAGGAACAGCTCGAGGATCTAAGTGAAGGCGTCGAAATCGAAGGCGTGCGCTATGGCTCGATCGACGCCAACCTCGAACAAGGTTCATCGGGAAAGAACAAGTGGATCGAGATGAGCATCACCGAAGGCAAGAACCGGGAGGTGCGCCGGGTGCTCGAATATCTTGGCCTCAAAGTGAACCGCCTCATCCGCACTGCCTATGGACCTTTCCTGCTCGGCGACCTGGGACGCGGGCAAGCTGCGCGCATTCGCACCGGCGATCTCGACCGATTCCGCGCGACTCTGAAGAAGGGCAAATAGCAATGCGGATCATCGCAGGGGAATGGCGCGGTCGGAAGCTCATCGCGCCTAAGGGTGATGCCACCAGACCCACAGCCGACCGTACGCGAGAGACACTGTTCTCGATGTTGACTAGCCGACTTGGCAGCTTTGAAGAACTGCGCGTAGCCGACCTGTTTGCCGGCTCTGGTGCGCTGGGATTAGAAGCGCTCTCACGAGGCGCGGCGCATTGTCTTTTTGTCGAGCAGGACCGCACAGCGCTCGATACGATCCGCGCCAATATAGCAGCGTTCAATGCCGGGCCGAGAGCCCATGTAGACGCCGGATCGGTGACCTCGCTTAGGGCGGCTCACCAACCATGTGATCTTATCCTCGCCGACCCGCCCTACCACACAAATGCGGGCGAGGTGGCGCTCGACCGCCTGCTGCGGCTGGGCTGGATCGGCGAAGAGACATGGATCGCGCTTGAAACGAGCGTCAAAGAAACACCTCAGATCAAGGGTCTAAGTTTTGAGGCCGAGCGCAAGGTCGGCAAGGCCAAACTGTGGCTCATGCGGCTCGCGAGCGCTGTTTAGCCCGCAGAGGGCGCAGGGCCGGCCCGCGCCTCAATGCGTTCCCAAGCCGCGTCACGTTCCGGCCCGGTCATTGCGGTGAGCGCGATCTTGTCCGAATCAGCAAGCGCCCAGAACATCATTCTGCGCTCGGATGAAAGAGACCAGTAGTAGGCCTTCGTCTCTGCTGGCCACGCGGCATATTCGGCTTGCTTGTCGGCGGTCCAGCTGTCGTGCTCAACCTTTTGTGCCTCTGACATTGAAGGATCGCCAGCCATCGCCGTTTGCGAGACTGCATCCACAAGCGGATTGCTTGCCTGAGCGGAGCCTGGCGCCGTCGCGACATATGCAATCGCGACAAAGGCGACGCCGATCAGAAAGAAATGAGAATGGCGCTTGGTCTTGGGGTTTGAAAGTTTGTGCATTGGGATTCTCCTTTTTGGTGGTTCCCAAGCGCGACGAACAATCACACCATGACACCTGCGCCTTTCTCAGCAAAGTGATCGCCAAGTCCTGCAACCCAGTCGACGCACGGCTGGGCGGGAGCTGCTCGCGAAACGGGATGAGTCGAAAGCAGAGCGAAAAAGCGGGGGAGATGCCGCTGCCAGATAGTGCGCCCAACGGCCCAATATGCGACCTTGCCTCTCGACCCATTGTTCTCTAATTGTTCACCCCATCTTTATGTCTGATATTGTCTCTCAAACCGCTAATGAAGCGAATGTCCCGGCCTATGCTGCGCAGCTAAATCCGCCTCAGCGTGAGGCTGTCCTGACAACTGAGGGGCCGGTGCTGATGTTGGCAGGGGCAGGCACCGGCAAAACCGCTGCACTCACCGCGCGCCTTGCGCATTTGGTTGCAACGCGCCGCGCTTGGCCGAGCGAGATTTTATGCGTCACCTTCACCAACAAAGCCGCGCGCGAGATGCGCGAGCGGGTCGAAGGACATCTTGGCAATCCAGGAGAAGGCATGCCGTGGCTCGGCACCTTCCACTCGATCTGTGCCAAGATGCTCCGCCGCCATGCCGAGCTGGTTGGCCTGCAATCGAACTACACCATCATCGACACCGATGATCAGATTCGCCTGCTCAAGCAACTGATCACCGACAATGGCGAGGATCCCAAACGATGGCCCCCGCGCCAGCTTGCAGGCCTGATCGACCGCTGGAAGAACCGCGGGCTTAACCCTGCTGATCTAGATATCGCTGAAAGCGAAGCCTTCGCCAATGGCCGCGGACGTGAGTTTTATCAGCTCTACCAGGACCGCTTGAGAGCGCTCAATGCCTGCGATTTTGGCGATTTGATGCTGCACGTGCTTAACATCTTCCGCGCGCACACAGATGTGCTTGCCGAATATCAGCAGCGCTTCAAATATATCCTCGTCGACGAGTATCAGGATACGAACGCGGTTCAGTACCTCTGGCTGCGACTTCTCGCTCAGACCCGCAAAAACATTTGCGTCGTCGGCGATGACGATCAATCAATCTACTCTTGGCGCGGGGCGGAGGTGGCCAATATCCTTCGCTTTGAGAAGGATTTCCCTGGCGCAGCGGTCATCCGGCTTGAACAGAATTATCGCTCGACCCCGCATATTCTGGGCGCCGCCTCGGGGCTCATAAGTGCTAACTCGCAGCGACATGACAAAACACTTTGGACGGAGACCAATGGCGGTGATCAGGTCAAGGTCATAGGTGTCTGGGACGCGCCTGAGGAGGCCCGAAAAGTCGGCGAAGAAATCGAACGTCTTGAGCGTGAAGGTGCTCCGCTCGACCAAGTCGCGATCCTTGTACGCGCGCAATATCAAACGCGTGAGTTCGAAGATCGGTTTATCCAAACCGGCATCAATTATCGCATCATCGGCGGGTTTCGCTTTTATGAGCGAGCCGAAATTCGCGATGCACTCGCCTATCTGAGGGTGATCGCACAGCCGCAGGACGATCTAGCCTTTGAACGCATCTACAACCAACCCAAGCGAGGGCTTGGTTCAAAGACGCTAGAACGCATGCACCAGCATGCAAGGAGCTCTGGCCTCCCGCTCGCCGCCGCGTCGCTGCAATTAGCCGATAGCGATGAGCTTCCCTCCCGCGCCGCCAAAACGATTGGCGCCCTACTCGGACAGTTTCTTTCCTGGCGCCAAGCGGCTGAGGAGATAAGCCCGGCAGATCTTCTGCGCCTCGTGCTCGACGAATGCGGCTACAACGACATGCTGGCTAAGGACCGCTCTCCCGAAAGCGCCGGCAGGTCAGAGAACCTCTCCGAACTTGCACGCGCAATGGAGGAGTATGAGACGCTCGGCGATTTCCTCGAACATGTCAGCCTTATCATGGACAATGACCGCGGCGACGAAGAGGAAACCGTGACGATCATGACGATCCACGCGGCAAAGGGGCTCGAATTTGACCACGTCTTTTGTGTCGGCTGGGAAGAAGGCGTGTTCCCTTCTCAGCGGGCGATCGACGAAGGTGGGCTCGCCAGCCTCGAGGAAGAGCGTCGCTTGGCTTACGTCGCGATCACACGGGCACGGCGCCGCTGCACCATCTTACACGCAGCGAATCGCCGGATCTATGGACAATGGTCAAGCTCGATTCCATCGCGCTTCATAGAAGAGCTGCCAGAAGAGCATATCGATCAGGAAACGACGCTAACCGGCGGTGCCTCGCTATGGCAGGCCAATTGGAGCGAAAATGAAGACCCGTTCGCACATGTTGCGCAGGACCGACCAGAACGCGCCTCTACCCGAGGCCCGGGGTGGCGGCGGGCCATCGAAAGCGGCTATAAGACCAAACAACAGCGCGTAGCCGAAAGTGGCCGAAGTGCTGCGAGCTTTGCTGCCCCTGCCCGCTCTGACATCGCGATTGGAGCGATGGTCGAACACAAGAAGTTTGGTGTCGGCTGCGTCATCGATCAGGAGGGCAATAAGCTGACGATCAACTTCGAAGGAGCAGGCGAAAAGCGCGTGATCGACAGCTTTGTGAGTGTGGTTGGTTAGACCTCAGTCAGCCACCGCAATCCAAATCGCCGCACAAAGGCTGCCACCGCCCATCGTCCCCCAAGCATGCCAAATTGGATATCGAAAGGGCATCTCCTTCTGGCGGTAGAACCACGTGCCGACCGTGTAGAGGAAAGCACCCGCACCAATTGCGATGCTCGACCCTATCGGCAGCTCGGACCAGAAGTCGGGCAGCGCGAGCAGGCCAATGGCGCCCAGACCCAAATAGGATGCGACCGACCACCGCGGGTCCATATCGAGCGCGATAAGCTTGAAGATGATGCCGATCAGCGCGAGCGCCCAGACAATAACTAAGATTATGGACGCGCTCCAAGTTCCTGCCAGCAGCAGCAGCGGCGAGAATGTTCCAGCAATGACAGGATAGATCGCGGCGTGATCCCAGCGTCTAAGAACGGGGCGCAAATCATGCCGTGGCAAAAGGTGGTAGGCGAAGGAAATGCCGATCGAAAACATCACCGAGGCGAAATAGATCGCGATTGCCGCGATTAGACCGGTCTCTTTGCGATCCATGGCAAGTACTATCAGCCCGAGCCCCGCAGCGCCAAATCCGACCAAGCTGATCGCGTGGATGATAAAATCGGCTCGCCGCTCTGACGGAGTTTTGCTTGGGAACATGGGATTTCTCAAAGCCGCGCGACGCATTGATGATGAAGGCAGAACCCTCAGCCTCGGGCAGGTTTAGCCTGTACCGATATCGAGAAAACCGGGCTTCGGTCCGTTCCACTCGCCTGCAGGAGTGGGCTCATCGTCTTCCTCGCGGCGGGCCCTGTGGGTCTTGCGCGACTTGTCATCCTTCTCGGCGCTGCGTTTCTTGCGATCTTTGCTAGGCTTATCGGACGCGTCCCGGTCTTCGGCACGTTTTGCCCGGCTAGAGCGGGGCTTTTTCGGCTTGTCCTCATCAGCCTTGGCGGGCTTTACGTCACTCGTCGCAGCCTTCTCACCAGGATCGGCCAGTTCAACGCGCACATCGCCCTTGCCAAAGACCTTGATCTTGGCACCGGTCAGTTTTTCGACATTGGCGATCGCTTCGGCGTCTTCATCAGCGACGAAGGTAAAAGCGCGTCCCTTGGCCCCCGCCCGGCCTGTGCGACCAATCCGGTGAACATAGTCATCCGGGTGCCAAGGCGTATCGAAGTTGAATACATGGCTCACACCCTTGATATCTAGACCCCGCGCTGCAACGTCAGAGGCAACGAGGATATTCACTTCGCCCGACTTGAACCGATCAAGCTCCTTAAGCCGCGAGTTCTGATCCATATCGCCATGGATCTCACCACTGGCAAAACCGCGTCGCTGCAAATGCTTGTTCAACTCACGCACAGTTGTCTTGCGATTGGCAAAGATGATCGCGGTTTCAATGTGATCATTGGCAAGTAACCATTCGAGTGTGTCGCGCTTCTGACGCGACTTCACCGGAACCTTGAACGCCGTGATGTCTTGATTGGTCGAAGCCGCACGAGCTGTCTCAATCCGTTTCGGATTGCTGAGGAACTTCTTCGCTAGCTTTTCTATAGGGGGTGGCATCGTCGCCGAGAACAGCATCGTTTGGCGCGATTCCGGCAGTTTGTCACAGATGAATTCGATATCTGGAATGAAGCCCATATCGAGCATCCGGTCGGCTTCATCGATCACCAAGAGCTCGCAGCCATTGAGCAGGATCTTCCCGCGTTCGAACAGATCCATCAAACGTCCCGGCGTCGCGATCAAAACATCCACGCCCTCGTTCAAGGTTTTTAACTGATCACCCATCTGAACGCCACCAATAAGCAACGCCATTTTGAGGTCGTGATTTGCCCCATACTTCTCAAAGTTCTCAGCGACCTGCGCGGCGAGTTCGCGGGTTGGTTCGAGGATGAGAGAACGCGGCATCAGAGCGCGCCTGCGGCCAGATGCCATCACGTCGATCATTGGCAAAACAAAGCTGGCGGTTTTACCCGTGCCCGTCTGCGCGATGCCTATAAGGTCCTTCATCATCAGCACGGCAGGGATCGCCTCAGCCTGAATCGCGGTGGGCTCAGTGTATCCAGCGGCGTCGACCGCTTTCAATAATTCGTCAGATAGGCCGAGATCGGCAAAGGTCATGCGGGTCAAAATGTCCGGATAAAGGCAGCGAAGCCGCTGCGAGAAATTCACACCGCCAGCTCAGGCGAACCCACACTGAAAGGCGGAGCAGCGATTGGAGAAAATCACGCAAAAAGTCAAGGAACGGCCTAGGGGCTCGCTCCGCAGATGCCTTTGGAGCGCCCTCTTGCGCCGATATGTCTGGCTGTCAGTAGACGGGCCTACTCTTCAACCGCTACCAATTGCCGCATTCGCTCTATTTCGCATTTTACTCCGCTGCGCGACTGGAGCAAATCGCGCGCAACGCACAACTGCCCGTCTTCATTGCGTTCCACATAGAAGCCGGAATAAAAGTCCCTCGCACGGCAGGCCCGTTCGAGATTGATCGTGACAATACGTTCATCGCGCAGGAACAAAAGCAATCTGTTGCCTTGCCCAGTCTGTACCGCCGCAATCCCAGCGACGGGCACACAACGCGACATCTCGCGTTCCTCAAAGGTCGTGCGCAAACCGTTGGCGGGTAATTCTGCAAGCAGTTCATTGCGATTGTTGTTGGTATTACGACGCGGCGAGATGCGAATGGTCATCCGCTGTTCGATGCGAACCTGATAGGTGTTTTGCGAGGCGTAAAAAGCATCCAGCGGGTTGATCCCTACCTCGCTGTTCTCAGAACGCTCAGTCACGCTTTCGGGTGGCTGCTCATAATCGGGGGCCGAAGCGACAGGCGCACCTTGGCTCTGCCTAGCACCTGCCACGACTGCACTGCTCTGCCCCAGCAAGGGCAGCAGCAAGGCGACGGGGGCCGCTAGGGTAAGCAGGCTCGGCATAGGGATCTACGTGCAGTCCTCCGGCATTTCACGGATCACAAAAGAGTGCGATTGAACAACTCGTAACACTCGCCGTTCCCGCGACAATGGACGCGAGAGCTAGCAAGGGTGATTGAACGCTGGCTTAACTGCGCCCCCAGCCCACTCATTAGGCTGGTGCATTCGCTGGTCTGTGTGGCATAGGCGCAACAATGACGAAGCTCACAAACCGATTTGAGACCTTTTGCCACGAAGCCACTGCTCTGCTCGGCTCAAAGGGCTTCACAACCTTGGCTGAAGACCTCGACCCATGGTTGACTGATTGGCGCGGCCGATACTCTGGCTCAGCCTTAGGAATGGCAGCGCCAACAAGCACTGCTGAGGTCGCGGCCCTTGTGAAGCTGTGCGCACTGCATAACGTGCCGATCGTGCCACAAGGCGGCAATAGCGGCATGGCAGGGGGAGCTACTCCGGACAACAGCGGCGCAGCGGTGATTCTTTCTCTACGCAGGATGAATGCGATCCGCTCGGTCGATGCCGGTGCCGGGCAGGCATTGTGCGAGGCAGGTGTGATCCTCCAAACCTTTCAGGAAGCCGCCCAAGAGGTCGACATGCGCTTCCCTTTGACGCTCGGTGGCAAAGGATCTGCGACAATTGGCGGGCTTATCTCTACCAATGCTGGAGGGACGCAAGTGCTGCGGCACGGGACGATGCGCGCGCAAGTCCTTGGGATTGAAGCCGTGCTCGCCGATGGCAGTGTTTTCAATGGTTTAACCGCGCTCAAGAAAGACAATCGCGGGTTTGACCTCAAGCAGTTACTTATCGGTTCAGAAGGAACGCTGGGGATCGTAACCGCGGCAACCTTGCGCTTGTTGCCGGCTCCGCGAGCGCGCGCGACCGCTTGGGTCGGGCTTGACTCAATCACTGATGCAAGAGCTCTCTTAAGGCGTGTGGATCGCGCGCTGAGCGACGCACTTGAGGGCTTCGAAGTCGTGCCTGATCATTGTCTTGACAGCGTGCTCGCTCACCTACCCGACGCGCGCTCTCCCCTTCCGCAGCATCACAATTGGAACGCGCTGATCGAATGCGTCGCGGTTGAAGGCGATGACGCAGCTTTGCGTGAGCGATTGGAATACGCCCTCGCCAATGCCGCCGAGGATGGCCTGCTGGCTGACGCGGTGATCGCAAGCAATGAACGGCAAGCCGAAGATTTTTGGATGTTGCGCGATTCAATCTCGGCTGCTGAGCGGGCACTTGGCCCCGCCATGCAACACGATATCTCTGTGCCAGTGGAGCGTATGCCTGAGTTCATCCTTGCCGCCACGCCGGCAATCGAAAGCGTCCATCCTGGCACACGCGCAGTCGCTTTTGGCCATCTCGGCGATGGAAATGTCCACTTTCATGTTCTTGCTCCAAAAGGCGCTGTTCCAGGCGTTTGGGAAGAGGGAGACGGCAAAGCGGTCAGCGCGCAAGTCTACGATCTTGTCACCGAATGGGGCGGCTCGATCAGCGCAGAACACGGCATAGGCCAGATGAAGGTGGCCGAGCTCGGGAGACTAGGAGATCCCGTCGCGTTGGCGATGATGCGGCAGGTAAAAGCCGCGCTTGACCCCCAAGGATTGCTCAATCCCGGCAAACTCGTTCCTCCCGCTTGAAGACGTCTTGCCACCGATGACTTATGCTGCGCGCTTGCGCCGCTCGCCTTGAACGCCTAAAGCGCGCGCCATCGCGGGCTTCGCGGTGGGCGTTTGTACGGCAAGCGGTCGCCTTTTACGAAGGCTGTGAGACAGTTTTTCATTTCCTCATTTCGGAGAGTTTTCATGGCCACCGCGCCGCAGCCGCAACTTCCGCTGTTCTACAAAGACCTGCTTCCCCTCAACAGCCGTGACCACGGCGCCTTCAAGGTGAAGAGCTTTGAGGATGCCTCCTTTTTGGCAAGCACTCACGCAATCCCGCTGACTTGCGACGAATTCGTCGACGCTGCGCGTTGCTACCCGATCGTGTTCACTGCGGGCGAGAACCCGCTGCCAATTGCGCTCATGGGCCTCAACGAAGGTGTCAACGTTTTTGTCGACGCCGACAATAAGTTCGAAACCGGAAATTACGCGCCAGCATACGTTAGCCGTTACCCCTTCATCCTCGCCAAACTGCAGCAAGACAGCGAAGAAATGTCGCTCTGCTTTGATCCGCAGGCTGGAGTTGTTGGGTTGAGTGATGAAGGCCAAGCATTGTTCCGCGCCCCGACCGACGAAGACAAGGCGAAGTATGAGGAAAATGGTCAGCAGCTTCCAGACAAGGTTCCGACCGAATACACTGACGGCGTTCTAGAATTCTGCCGTCGCTTTGAGGAAGCTGGCCAGCGCACCAAGGAATTCATGGAACAGCTCAAGCAGCTCGATCTTCTCCGCGACGGTCGCTTCGACATCACTCGCAATGACATGCCCGATAAGCCTTTCAGCTACACCGGTTTCCAGATGGTCAACGAAGAAAAGCTTCGGGAGCTTGATGGAGCGACGCTGGAAACGCTCAACAAGAACGGCATGATGATGCTTATGCACGCGCAACTCTTCTCGCTGCGCGTGATGCGCAACATTTTCGAGAAGCAGAACGCGATGGGCAAAATCCCCGAGCCAAACGCTGGCTAGATTTAGGCTGAATCGGGCGGCCCCGCCTGATCCTATTTGATGGTGGCCTAGAAACCGCCAATTGCGATGCATTAAGGGCGGCCTGCGGCTTGAACGTAGGTCGCCCTTTTCCTATTTTAAGTGCATGGATGGCTACCCCCTCATGAGCCGTCCAGGACGCGCCCTTTGGGCGCTTTCCTCCCTGAACCTGGCCGCCTCGTGTATCCCCCCCTTAACTGCACGAGGCGGCTTTTTTCAGAGCACAGGACTGAATATTGCGGTACCCGGTGCTTCACTCAGCTGCCTGAGCGAGTTGTCCATCCGAGCCAAGTCTTGCGGTTTGTGCGCCCAGTTCCCTCACCAACCCAGCCAACATTTGGGCCAAGGGATTAAGCGCTGCGACCGGCTCGGAGAGCGCCGCATCAAGATAGGTTGAACGGCAAAGTTCAATCTGGACCCCGTGGATCCCGCGCGCCGGCTTGGCATGGCGATCAAGAACGTATCCGCCCGAATAAGGTCGGTTATGCCAGGCGCAGCAACCTTGCTTTTCTAGATAACGAAACGCTCTTGAGGCCAGAACGCTGTCACATGAAGCGCCATAGCGGTCTCCAAGCACGATCTCCGGCGCGCACTGCTCGCCGCTCGGACGACGCAAGGGCGGCATGGAATGCAGGTCTATGAGCAAGGCTGCGCCCCATTCATCACGAATCCGTGCAAGCTCAGCGGATAGAAATTCATGATAGGGGCGATGAATCTGATCAATCCGCCGTTCCAACTCGGCAAATGGCAGTCTCGTACGCCAGATCTCGCCAAAACCTGGAAGCCGCCGCGGCACCAGCCCCAAACCGCTCCGAGCCCTCGCGTTCTTGCTTCCCAAATTTCTTTGGGAACGCTTGAAATCAGCGGGTTTGGGCGAAATCATCTCCCAGTCGACATCGTGCGCCGAGCGATTCAAGTCGAGCATCGCTCGCGGAGCCTGAGCCATAAGCAACCCAGTCCCTGTCGCACGGGCAATCTCGACCCCAACAGCGTCGACATGCCGATCCTCAAGCCGCAACTGCGACTGCCCTGCATCGCGCATGTCGGCCAGAACCTCACCAGGATAAGCGCGGCCCGCATGCGGGACTGCAATCAAAACCGGAAGTGGCATGGCCTGCGGAGTCACATGGAGAAAGGCAGAACCTTTTTGATCGTCATGAGAAACAGCACTCGGATCGACAAATCCTGCCACTGACCCACCGCGATAAACCTTGAAATCCGCATGTGAGCCAGCGGAAGTTAGGCGCGAAATCGGGTAAGAATTTGAGGGGTGTGGAGGCGACATCGCTGTGTTGCTGCCCGCTTTAGCCACGGGAGTCAAAGTCTCAATGCCTTGTGCGTCTCTGAGCAGCGTTAAGCCTGTGTGATAACCCGATCTGGCGGGCCGTCTCAAAGCAGGTCACGAGGGTGAAATGCCAAAGATTTCTTAAGCCAATTGGCCTATATGAGCCTCATGAGTGTCAATCTACCACCGCGAATCCTCCTTGCCGAGGATGAAGAAGCCATGCGCACCTATCTCGAGCGCGCGCTCGTTAAAGCTGGATATGAGGTAAAAAGTGTCGACCGTGGCACTGAAGCGGTGCCCTTGCTCGAAGCCGAGCAGTTTGACCTGCTCCTGTCGGACATCGTTATGCCCGAAATGGACGGAATCGAGCTCGCGCAGCGCTGTGCAGAGGTCTCTCCGCGCACCAAGGTGATGTTTATCACCGGGTTCGCCGCCGTTTCGCTGCGCGCCAGCCGCGAACAGCCACATGCAAAGGTGCTATCCAAGCCTTTTCACCTGCGCGATCTCGTGCTTGAGGTAGAACGCGTGTTCGAAGAGCAGCGCCAAGCCTCCAACTAAACTGTCCGGCCGGTCGAAGTTTGTCCGGCATGACAACAATGGCGCATCGAATCGCTTGCAAGCCCCTCGAGGTTTCGCTAACGCGCCGCTTCTCGCAATGCCAACTTGGTTTGGCACATTGCCGAGAGCTTGATGAAAGCGTGGGCGTATAGCTCAGTGGTAGAGCACTGTGTTGACATCGCAGGGGTCGGAAGTTCAACTCTTCCTACGCCCACCATCATCACCTTCGCGAAGATAGTCTTGGGATAGGCCGCTTGGCCGTCTAACTGGTCTTGCACCTACGCACGCCTCTGCTAGAGCGCGCACAGGGATCACATCAGACAGTTCTGTTGTGCGGAATCAGTCCAGAGGGATTAGGCAACAGCCATGCAAAAAATTCAGGTCAAAAACCCCGTCGTTGAGCTCGACGGCGACGAGATGACGAAGATCATTTGGCAATGGATCAGAGAACGGTTGATCCTGCCCTATCTCGACATCGACCTGAAGTATTACGACCTCTCGATCGAAAAGCGCGACGAGACAGACGATCAGATCACCATCGATGCAGCCAACGCGATCAAGGAACACGGTGTCGGCGTCAAATGCGCCACGATTACCCCTGACGAAGCGCGCGTTGAAGAGTTTGACCTTAAGAAGATGTGGCGTTCGCCGAATGGAACGATCCGCAATATCCTTGGTGGTGTGGTCTTCCGCGAGCCGATCGTGATCGACAACGTGCCGCGCCTGGTTCCGGGTTGGACCCACCCCATTGTCGTTGGACGTCACGCATTTGGCGACCAGTACCGCGCGACTGACACGCTGATCCCTGGCCCCGGCAAACTGCGCCTCGTCTATGAAGGCGAAGACGGCACCAATCTCGACCTCGAAGTGTTTGAGTTTGAAAGCTCGGGCATCGCAATGGCGATGTACAACTTGGACGATTCGATCCGCGCCTTTGCGCGCGCGTCGATGAATTACGGTCTCGACCGCAAGTGGCCGGTTTACCTGTCGACTAAGAACACGATCATGAAGGCCTATGACGGACGCTTTAAGGACCTCTTTCAGGAAGTGTTCGACAACGAATTTGCGGATAAGTTCGAAGCAGCCGGCATCACTTACGAGCACCGTCTGATCGACGACATGGTTGCAGCCGCGCTCAAATGGTCAGGCAAGTTTGTTTGGGCCTGTAAGAACTATGACGGCGACGTGCAGTCCGACACGGTCGCACAAGGTTTTGGCTCGCTCGGCCTCATGACTTCTGTGCTGATGACGCCGGATGGCAAGACCGTAGAGGCAGAAGCTGCGCACGGCACCGTCACGCGCCACTATCGCCAGCACGAACAGGGTAAAGCGACCTCGACCAACCCAATCGCATCAATCTTCGCTTGGACCCGTGGCCTGATGTATCGCGGAAAGTTCGACGACACGCCCGATGTGGTGCGCTTTGCTGAGACCTTGGAGCGCGTCTGCATCGAGACCGTCGAAAACGGCCAAATGACCAAGGATCTCGCACTACTGATTGGCCCCTCGCAGAACTGGCTAACGACCGAGCAATTCTTCGAAGCGATCGTGCAGAACCTTGAGAAGGAAATGGAAAGCTGGTCTTAACGTCGGCTTCGACATCTCCAAAAGCGTCTTATGGAGCGGTCATTCTTTGGGAATGGCCGCTCCTTCGCTTTCTGGCAAAAACTTCGCGGCGGCTACCTTTTCGCAGGAAGTAGACCGAATTAGCGACAAGGCGACAGTGACTTGATCGGAAGGCACCGCTAGACCAGACGCATGGCAGGCGAACTGACCCTCTCCCCGGTTATGTCCGATGCGCTGGTGATCCTTGGCGCTGCCGGGATCGTCATTCCTGTTTTTGCGCGCTTCCGAATCACGCCTATCATTGGTTTCATCCTGATCGGCATCCTTGTCGGCCCCTACGGTCTGGGCGCGATGGTCGACCGATATGACTGGCTCCAATGGATCACCATTTCAGAGCCAGACCGATTAACCCCCTTCGCTGATTTCGGGATCATCTTGCTGCTGTTCGCCATCGGGCTCGAGCTTTCGTTCAACCGCCTGTGGCAGCTGCGAAAACTGGTGTTCGGGCTTGGCAGTCTGGAGCTGCTCATCATTGGCAGTATCTCAGCTGCTTTCTTCGGGGCCTATAGCGGTATGGATAGTACTGCGGCCATCGCGCTTGGCTTTGCGCTGGCCTTCTCCTCGACTGCGATTGTGCTGCCTATTTCGGGCACGAAAAGTCCTGTGGGGCGAGCAGCGCTTTCGATGCTGCTGTTCGAAGACATTATGATCGTCCCGATCATCTTCATCCTTGGCGCGCTTGCTCCCAATGCGGCAGGCGACGGGGTGAGCGGTTTGACGACCACCCTGGTTCAAGGAGGGCTCGTGATCCTCGTACTGCTCGTGGTTGGTCGTTTTGCGCTTCCGCGCCTGTTCAGCCAAGCTGCGCGGACTAAGAGCCCTGAGCTGTTTCTCGCCGCCTCGCTGCTCGTCGTGATAGGCGCCAGCCTTGCCACCGCTGCCACTGGCCTATCGCCAATTGTCGGCGCGCTGATCGCCGGACTGCTGATTGCAGAAACCGAATATCACGGTGAGGTCGAGAGCATTATGGAGCCCTTCAAGGGCCTCGCGCTCGGCGTGTTCCTTATCACTATAGGCATGTCGATAAACCTTGCCGAGATTTGGCAGGACCTCGGTAACATCGTTGCAGCGGTCGTCGGCGTTCTGGTGTTCAAGGCGATCGTTACCGGCGTGTTGCTCCGGATGATGGGCGCAAGGCGTTCTACCGCGGCCGAGACAGGCGTGCTTATGGCGAGCCCTAGCGAGACAACCTTGATCGTGCTCGCCGCCGCTACAAGCGCCCTGGTTATTGACCCTGAGACAGCCCAATTCTGGCAAGTCGTGACCGCCATCGGCCTAACTGTAACTCCGCTTCTTGCGCGCCTTGGCCGCGTAATTGCACGCCGTGTCGAGGCGATCCCCGAACTGCCAGAAGAAGATCAAGAAGATGCACGCACGATCATCATTGGCGGTGGCCGCGTGGGGCGCATGATCGCCGATATGCTTAAAGCGCACGAGCAGCCCTACGTCCTGCTCGATTCCGACCCCGATCTCATCGCTAGAGCAAAGCGTGACGGTTACCGAGCCACTTTCGGAGACGCAGCTCGAGGGGATGCTTTGACCCGGCTCGGCCTAACCAACGCACCCGCTGTCGTCCTAACCATGGACGAACCTGTGCTCGCACAGAGGCTCGTTTCCAAACTGCGAGCGGACAATCCTGAACTGTTGATCGTTGCCCGTGCGCGCGACACTGAACATGCAGCGCAACTCTACCGAGCAGGTGCCAGCCATGCTGTTCCGGAAACGCTCGAAAGTTCGCTACAACTGTCTGAAGCGGTGCTCGTCGATATTGGCGTACCAATGGGGCCTGTGATCGCCTCAATCCACGAAAAGCGCGACGAGTATCGCGAGCAGATCGAAGTCGAAGGTGGCCTCAGCGAGAAACCCAAGTTGCGCACTAGCCCAAGTGCGACAGACAAATAGTCCGCTTAGGCATCGACTGTTGCAAGCACTTGCTTGACCGCAGCGATCGCGTTTTCGGCTGCCTCGATACCCGCTGGCCCCCCGCCCTGGGCCATGTCCGGACGCCCGCCTCCACCTTTGCCGCCCATCGCTTCGGTTGCAACGCGGATAAGCTTCGTTGAGTCGAAACGCTCGGCCAGATCCGATGTTGCTGATTGGACAACGGTGTTCGCGTTTGGGTTGGCCGCAATCAGCGTGATCACTGCCGAGCCAAGCTCAGCGCGTTTCTCATCCGCAAGCGGTTTGAGCTCTTTCGGGCTCAGGCCCTCGATCACCATGCTGAAGAACTTCACGCCGTTGATCTCCTCAACGTCGTTCGCCCCGGCTCCATCAGTCGCAATGCCACCGCCGCCAAGGGCAAGTGCCTTCTTCGCCTCGGCCAGCTCTTTCTCGAGCCGTTTGCGTTCGTCGATCAGCGCGGTGATGCGCGCAGGCACTTCTTCGGGCGTTGCACGAATAGCGCTGGCCGCTGCTTTCAACGCATCTTCACGCTCGACCAGCCAGGTGCGAGCCGCATCTCCGGTCAGCGCTTCGATCCTGCGCACGCCCGATGAGACGGCGCTTTCCGAGATGATACGGAAAAGCCCAATGTCGCCGGTTGCGCTGACATGCGTCCCGCCGCACAACTCCACCGAGTAGTTCCGACCGCTGGTCCCCGCACGACCCATCGAGAGCACGCGGACCTCATCGCCATATTTCTCGCCGAACAGCGCAAGCGCACCAGCTTCGACCGCGTCGTCAGGGCTCATTAGCCTTGTTGATACGGGCTCATTGGCGAGGATCTCAGCATTAACCTCGGCCTCGATCGCGTCGATGTCCTCCGGCGAAAGCGGCTTGGGATGTGAGAAATCAAACCGCAGGCGCTCTTGGGCAACGAGCGAGCCTTTTTGGGTTACGTGATCTCCCAATTGGTTGCGAAGAGCCGCGTGGACTAGGTGCGTAGCCGAGTGATTGGCCCGAACCTGTCCCCGGCGCACAGCGTCCACTTCAAGCTGAACATTGTCGCCCACTGAAACTTCACCGGCACGGATGGTTGCATGGTGTGCGTGCAGCCGGCCGAGTGGTTTGCTCGTGTCGGTTACGTCGGCAGCAAAACCATCAGGGGTGGCAATTGCGCCAGTGTCGCCGGTCTGCCCGCCGCTTTCGCCGTAAAAGGGCGTCTGGTTAGTCAAGATTACGGCGTCATCGCCGGCGCTCGCGGTGCTCACTTCACTGCCATTTTTTACGATGGCAACCACGCAACCCTCGCCCGAAGTGGCCGAGTATCCGGTGAACTCGCTTGCGCCCTCGCGCTCGGCAATGTCGAACCATACCTCGCCCAACGCCGCCTCGCCTGAGCCCTTCCAAGCCGCCCGCGCAGCTTCCTTCTGCCGCGCCATTGCAGCATCGAAGCCAGCCTGATCGACGCCGATCCCACGATCCCGCAAAGCGTCTTCGGTCAGATCGTAAGGAAAACCATAAGTGTCATAGAGCCTAAACGCAGTCTCACCATCAAGCTCACCACCAGTGGCGATGTCTCCGGTCGCTTCGTCGAGCAATTTGAGGCCCTTTTCTAAGGTCCTCCTGAACTGCGTCTCTTCGCGAAGAAGTACTTCTTCAATCAAAGGCTGTCCTCGTTGCAACTCGGGATAGGCTTGACCCATCTCGGTCACCAGAGCCGGGACCAATCGATGCATCAACGGCTCTTTCGCGCCGAGTAAGTGCGCGTGGCGCATCGCCCGCCGCATGATCCGGCGCAGGACGTAGCCACGCCCCTCGTTGGATGGAAGAACACCATCTGCCATCAAAAACGAGGTAGACCGCAAATGGTCCGCGATCACTCGGTGCGATGCTCTGTTGTCGCCGATCGCAGGCACATTGGTGAGCCCTTCCGAGGCTGCAATCAACGCCTTGAAAGTGTCTGTGTCATAATTGTCGTGCTCACCCTGCATGACCGCAGCGACACGTTCGAGGCCCATGCCGGTATCGATTGACGGGCTCGGCAAATCCCGCCGAGTGCCATCGGCAGACTGGTCGAATTGCATGAAAACGAGATTCCAAATCTCGGTAAACCGATCGCCGTCTTCATCCGGGCTCCCCGGCGGACCCCCTGTAATATGATCACCGTGGTCGAAGAATATCTCCGAACAAGGCCCACAGGGGCCGGTTTCACCCATCGACCAAAAGTTGTCATTGGTTGCGATGCGGATGATGCGGTCCTCAGGCAGACTCGATATCTTGCGCCAAAGTTCAAAGGCCTCATCATCGGTGTGGTAAACCGTTGCGAGAAGCCTTTCCGCAGGCAGTCCCCATTCGCGTGTCAGCAAGGTCCATGCATTGAGAATGGCCTGCTCTTTGAAATAGTCGCCGAACGAGAAGTTTCCGAGCATCTCAAAGAAGGTGTGATGCCGCGCAGTGTAGCCCACATTATCAAGATCGTTGTGTTTGCCGCCTGCTCGCACACACTTCTGAGAAGAAGCCGCGCGCGGTCCTGGAGGCGTCTCAAGACCCGTAAACACGTTCTTGAACGGAACCATACCTGCATTCACGAACATGAGAGTAGGATCGTTGTATGGCACCAACGGGGCGCTCGGCACAGCTACGTGATCTGCGCCTTCAAAAAAGTCGAGAAAGGATCGGCGGATATCGTTCGTCGAAGTCATACAGCGCAGTTAGGCAAACGATCGCCCAGCGACAACCCACAGTGCACCGATCAGTGTCATTCGTTTGGTCGATGTTGCAGAGCAGCCGGGCTCAATCTGAACCATAGCGAACATATTTTTTCGGCAATGGCCCACTTCAATTAGAGCTGTTTAAGTCGAATGAGTGTGGCGAGAGCCGCCTGCAAAAGGCAAATCGGAAAAAGCCAACGAAAAACCGGCGCGAACCAAATCCCTCGGGGAAAGGATCGGGCCACGCCGGCATTCCGTGTTTCCGGGCGGCGGGAGAAATCCCGCGCTTGTCTTGCTCCACGTCGCGCATACACGCAGCGGAGCGCCCGCTTGAGGATCAGTCTTCGTCGGCCGCGTCCGGCCCCGTCATCATCTCCTCGGCGACCTCATCAGTTTTACCGCGGATAGCGGCTTCCAACTTATCGCAAACTTCCGTGTTCTCCTTGAGATAGGCCTTGGCGTTCTCACGGCCCTGCCCGATCCGCACGCTGTCGTATGAATACCAGCTGCCGGACTTTTCAACGATGCCCGCCTTGACACCCAGATCGAGGATTTCTCCGATCTTAGAGATCCCTTCTCCGTACATGATGTCAAATTCGACCTGCTTGAACGGCGGCGCCACCTTGTTCTTGACCACTTTCACACGGGTCGAGTTGCCGATCACCTCGTCGCGATCCTTGATCTGACCAGTGCGGCGAATGTCGAGCCGAACCGAGGCATAAAACTTGAGCGCATTGCCGCCAGTGGTTGTTTCCGGGTTGCCATACATCACGCCGATTTTCATGCGCAGCTGGTTAATGAAGATCACCATGCACTTCGAACGGTTGATCGAACCCGTAAGCTTGCGCAGTGACTGCGACATCAGGCGCGCCTGCAGGCCAACATGCGCGTCGCCCATTTCGCCTTCGATTTCAGCGCGCGGGACCAGAGCCGCAACCGAATCGACCACAAGGACATCAATCGCGTTGGAGCGCACCAGGGTATCTGTGATTTCCAGAGCCTGTTCACCCGTATCGGGCTGCGAAACGATCAATTCGTCAATATCGACGCCCAGTTTCTTGGCATAGACCGGATCAAGCGCATGCTCAGCATCAACAAAGGCGGCGGTCCCGCCTGCCTTTTGCGCTTCAGCGATGACATGAAGCGCCAAAGTTGTCTTGCCCGAGCTCTCTGGCCCGTACACTTCAATCACGCGGCCTTTGGGCAGACCGCCAATACCAAGAGCAATATCGAGCCCCAATGAGCCGGTCGAAATCGCTTCGACCTCCATCGCCTCTTTCGAGCCGAGTTTCATTGCTGAGCCTTTGCCGAAAGCCCGATCAATCTGAGCCAAAGCAGCATCAAGCGCCTTTTGACGATCCACGCCTTTTTCCTTCTCTACCAGCTTCAATTGAGTAGCCATCGCATGCGCTCCTTCACTTGCCTAGAGCTGGTTATCGAGTTTTAACCAGCTACTGGAGAGACCCCGATGTCGCCCCCTGTCAAACATTTTGTATCTGATTTGTTCTAAAAGAACAAGAGCGGAACAAAAATTTTTCGACTTGGGAGTTATCTATCTGGTTTTAAGAAGTTTAAGCGGATTTAGCGGACCGCATTACCATGCCAACCTTATCACTGATCGCAGAGACACTGAACGGTTTTGCCAGAAAGTGCATATTCGGAATATCAATGTCGTTGCGAAGCGATTCTTCAGCATAGCCAGACATGAACAGCACGGGGATATCGGGCCTAATTTCGCGGATCGCACGGACCATGGCTGGGCCGTCCATTCCGGGCATGACAACATCGCTCACTACGATGTCAAAATCCTTGTCGGCAGAAATGGCGGCAAGGCCCTCCTCGCCACCCGGGCAGGCCGTGATTTGGTAGCCGGCGCGCGACAATGCGCGTTCGGCGACCGCGCGCACCATGTCTTCATCCTCAACAAGAAGGATACGCCCTCCTACTGACCAGTCGGAAGAGGCTTGATTGTCTTCCTCTTCGCTGCGGCGAGGGGCTTCGCCGTGATTCACAGGAAAATAGATCGTGAAGCGCGCGCCCTTTAGCCGCCCATTGGCGTCTTTGACATTATCCGCAAAAATAAAACCGCCTGACTGCTTCACGATCCCATATGCGGTAGAAAGCCCAAGGCCGGTGCCCTTCCCCAGCTCCTTGGTCGTAAAAAACGGCTCAAACAGCTTGGGCAGCACTTCGCTCGGGATGCCGCCGCCATTATCTTCGACAATAAGGACAGTGTAGTCAGCCGGTGGGAGCACCTCTGAGCCTAGCTTCAAGACTTGCTTTGCTTCAACACTGCGGGTCAGCAGCGAAATGCGACCTAGTTTCTTGCCATTGACGGGCCGGCCATGGGGACCGTTCGCATTGATCGCATCGCGCGCGTTCACAGCAAGGTTCATGATGACCTGCTCGAGCTGCTGAGGGTCGGCCCGCACCGCGCCAAGATTGCGGTCATGCTGCACGTAATAGTCAATCTTCTGCCCGAGCAGTCGTGTGATGAGTGGATT
The DNA here is from genome assembly GCA_039039885.1 of Pseudomonadota bacterium. Classification (GTDB taxonomy): domain Bacteria; phylum Pseudomonadota; class Alphaproteobacteria; order Sphingomonadales; family Sphingomonadaceae; genus Erythrobacter. Next base: position 489,336 of record JBCCPG010000001.1, read on the forward strand.
CACTTCACTGACCACGTCAGGCAGCTGGAGAATCTCTGGTCGCAGGGTCTGTTGGCGTGAGAAGGCGAGCAGCTGCCGTGTCAGCGAGGCGGCACGGTTTGAATTGGCTCGGATCTGCTGGATGTCGTCATAGTCACTGTCGCCGGGTGTGTGACGCAAGAGCATAAGGTCACACGTTCCGATGATTGCAGTCAGGACATTGTTGAAGTCATGCGCGACGCCACCCGCAAGCTGACCGACCGCCTGCATTTTGGTCGCCTGAGCAACTTGACGCTTGAGCTGTGTTTCCTCCGAAGAGTCTGCGAGACTTAAAAGAACCGCTGCTTCGCCAAGGCCGCGCACGCCCGCAAGCCCGATTGAGACAGGCTCATCCGGACGGGAAGCAAGCCGCACCGCCATGTCGCCGCTTGTCGCCGGTCCCCGCCCGTGCCGCCGCACGGCATCAGAAAGGGCTCCCTTATCTTCGCGCACGACTAGATCGGTCGGGAAAGCGGGCAGACCGGCCCCTTCGCGCTCCACCGACCGCAGAAAGGCATCATTTCCGAAGAGAAAGCGCCCATCCCGGTCTGTCATCGCAAGACCCAGCGGAAGCTGTGCGAGCAAGGCATCGAGTTGTGCAACACCGGCCTGCGAGGAACCGTCCCATGCGCCACCGATACCGACGCCGCCGTCAACCAACAGCATCAAGGTCGCGCCATCATCCGGCCCTGGCGCTTGGCCTGCGGCAACCGGCTCGCTCAAAGGCACATCAATCAGAGTTTGCGGTGTCCCTGCGCGGCCTTCGCGCGCAAAAAAGATCCGGTCCCGCTCATCGGCCCTTAAGAAGGACACGAAGTCCTGGCCTACAAGAGTTGCGGTCTCATCTCCAGATGCGCGCATTGCGAATCCGGGACTGACAGATCGGACTGCCCCATCTGCACCTGTGATAGCGGCTTCAATCCCAGCGCGGCTGAGCATTGTCCCGAGCAGCCCGCTCAAATCTATATCTGACAGGGCATCGCGTTGCGGTGTCCTGATTTTTTGGAAGGTCCAGATTAGGTGGTCATCACCCCGTCCTGCACGGGCAGCTTTAATTGCCCAGCTTCCTTGCTCCGTATTGAACGAGGCAAGTGTTCCTGATCCATCGCGCCAAGCCTCTCTTGCAAGGCGTGTAATCGCTTCAAGTTCAGGGCGGTCTATATCAAGAGCTGGCGGCGCTGTTTCAGCTCCGAAATTGCCGACGAAAAGGCTATTGGCACAGACCAGCCGGTTGGCCCGGTCGGTGATAGCAATGGCCAGCCCGCTTCCTGCGTCGCCGGTCTGCGCTTCGATCGCGGCAACGGTCACCGACCAGTCAGGAGTAATCTGCTGAGAGGGGGTCTGCTGTCTTCCCATCCGCTCAAACGTGAGCGCCCCAAGTAGGAGCACCACAAGGCCTGCTGCAAAAGCCAAAGTCAGAACCCAGTTGGCAGTCGCAAGATAGAGCACTCCCGCGCTCACCAAGAGCGCAAATCCCACTCCAACAAGGTGCAACTTGGCTGATCCAGCATTGCCAACTGCGCCTTCGGCGGCCAAATCGGGATTACTCAAAAGAGTCTTGGCAAGGTCGGTTTTCACAAAAGTAGGCTACCGCTAAAACGGGATAGAGCAAAGACACAGCGCAAGCGATAACGGTTGTGTCGACAAGAGCAATCAACCTAGTCGGCACCGAGCCTCTGGTCGAGACGGTCTTCCATCCCTTTCAGACGTTTTGCCCGTCTGCGTGCAACCATGTAACGCCAAATCGCGCCAGAAATGAGATAACCGAGAGCAGAGCTTACCACAGCAAGCGCTAAGAACCCCACAACCGTTACGCCTGCCATCTGAAAGAAATCAACCACGGTGCCCCACCAAGATGTTCCCATCTTGGTCGCGGACATCTCGACCGTGGCGGCATCGATCCGGAGCATAAAATTACCAACACGGTTAGCGACCACCGCCCAGAAGGCGATCGTGAAAGGGTTGGTGACGAATGTCACCATCGCAGCAAGCGGCACATTGGCGCGCGCTGGAAGAGCCAGAAACGCAGCCAAAAAGATCTGGCCGACCGGAATGATGAACGCGCTAAACAGACCAAGCGCAACCCCACGCGGAACCGAACGGCGGGTAAAACGCCACAACTCCGGCGATAGAAACCTGTGTGCAATTGGCCTAAGATATTTGTTGCGCGCCATTTCCTCACGGTTTGGCATGTGGCGCCCCAGTTTTCGGCTGGTCCACTTGAAGGGGTTGCTGAAGAACCCGGGGGAAGAGGTAGACTGCGCACTCATAGCTCGGCCAGCCCCCTGCGCCTTGCGCATGAGGAATGCAAGCGTCCTTCGCCGAAGTGCAAGCGTCCTTCCATAAGCGGAGATATGGGTATCACGGCCGATCTGACCAATGGGTGAATTGGCCTACCGGTAAAAATTTTTGGGCCCTTTTCTGGCACCCGCGACTGGAGAGTTGAAGAAGCCGGTAGTGGGCTCTCGTGCTCGATGCGCTCTATGCCTTGTCGCGCATGATCCTTGCCTTGTCACGCTTCCAGTCGCGCTCTTTAATCGACTGACGCTTATCATGCGCTTGTTTGCCCTTGGCCAAAGCCAGCTCAACCTTCGCACGGCCGTGTTTGTTGAAGTAAACCGAGAGCGGCACCAGCGTCATACCCTTGCGTTCAACCGCTCCAAACAGTTTGCCGATCTCGCGCGCATTGAGCAGCAATTTGCGCTGACGGCGCGGTTCGTGGTTGAGGCGATTGCCGTGGCTGTATTCGGGAATATTGGCATTGATCAGCCAAACCTCTCCATCGCGCACTTCAGCATAGCTTTCTGCGATGGTCGCTTGGCCAGCGCGCAAAGCCTTCACCTCAGTCCCTTGCAATGCGAGGCCCGCTTCAAACTTTTCCTCAATGGCATAGTCGAACCGCGCGCGGCGATTTTCCGCGACGGTCTTCTGCTTATCAAATGTCTCTGGTTTAGGTCGAGCCATGGTGGAGCGGCAGATAGGCGCGAGCACGCCGAATGCCAAGCGGGACGTTAAACCAATCCAGCGTGCTCCAGCGCCGCATCGACCGCTTTGCGCGACTCCACGCTCGCCTCAACGATGGGCAGGCGCACAGCGGGCGAGAACCAGTCGTGCACCCGGCTCAGTGCGTATTTCACCGGAGCGGGCGACGCGTCAGAAAACATCGCGTAATGCAGCGGGAAAAGGCGGTCGTTGAGCTCGCGCGCTTTCTTAAGATCATTCGCAGCGATTGCCTCATGGAATTCAGCGCAAAGAGCCGGCGCCACATTGGCGGTGACGGAGATTGCTCCCCTGCCTCCTGCTGCCGAATGCGGCAACCATAGCTCGTCATTGCCAGACAGCTGGCAAAATTCCCGCCCGATCCCCATCCGGTGATCAGCGACGCGCGAGAGGTCGCCGCTCGCATCCTTAATCGCGATGATTTGCTCTGGGTACATCTTGACCAGCTCGACAACCGTCTGATCCTCGATGTCTGTCACTGTGCGCGAAGGCACATTGTAAAGGACAATCGGCAAGTCGCACTCCTCGGCGAGATAGCTGAAATGGGCGATGAGCCCCGCCTGGCTCGGGCGGTTGTAATAGGGCGCAACGCAAAGGCCAGCTGCTGCCCCCGCCTTCTTAGCAAAGGTCATGTGCAAAGCCGCATTGCGCGTGTCATTGCTGCCGCACCCAGCAATCACAGGCACGCGCCCTGCTGCTTGTTCGATGCAAACCTCGATAACACGGTGATGCTCGGCGTTGGATAAAGTTGAGGCTTCCCCGGTCGTTCCACACGGCACCAAAGCGGCGCTGCCATTGTCGATCTGCCAGTCGACGAGCTTGCGAAAAGCGCTCTCGTCAAACGATCCGTCGCTAAAAGGAGTCGCCAGAGCGGGTATCGAGCCGCTGAACATTGCTTTTTCCCTGTCTTAGAACACATAAAGGAGGTCCACAGGGGGCCTCGCGCGAAGCTCCCTGCCCTCTTGTTAAGCGCCTGATAAGGAGCCAATCCGCACTATGTCCAGCATGGTCAGCAATTTGCTTTCTCGACCCGTAGCGCTTGCGGCGCTTGCCGCAGCCTCGTTGGGAGCACTTGCCACCCCCTCTTCGGCGCAAATGTCTCCCAATGATGCACGGAGCAATTTGGTCGCGCAGGCGCCCAGTGAAATTGGTTCAGCAATAACAACATGGGAACGACTTCACGGCGATGGGGAATACAGCTTTGCGGATTATGCGGGCTTCGTGCTGGCCTATCCCGATTTTCCTCGCAGCGAAATTATTCGAATCAAGGCGGAGCGCACTTTGGACGAAGCTGTGCCAGAGCAATCCGACGTGCTGGCTTTCTTCGATGCCAACCCCCCGCTGACCAATCATGGACGCGCGCTCTACGCCCTTACGCTCGCCGCGGTGCAACGCGAGGAGGCGGCAGAAGTTGGCCGCGCAGCTTGGCGAGGCGGTCACATGAGCGAGCCTGCCGAGGCCTATATTCTGGGTCTGTTTGGCAGCCAAATGACCGCAGCCGATCACAAGGCGCGGATGGATTCGCTGTTATGGCAAGGTGAAGCTGCTGCGGCTGAGCGACAGATGATCAATCTTGCCCCCGCTGATCGCGAACTTGCGATGGCTCGCCTTTCGCTCGTGCGGGGGACCTTGCCAAGCGAAGCCGGCGTGCCAGTGCCCGCCAATGCGCAGCGCGACGCGGGCTATGTCCATAATCTGGTGAATTACCATCGTACTAAGCGCCAGACGCAGGCTGCGATCAACGTGCTCGCCAATCGGCCAGACTTTGCGGCCCCCGCAAACGATCCAGAAGAAATGGTCGGCGACATGCTGGCTGTTGCAAAAGCTGCTGGCGCAACATCTTCAGTGCAGATTGCGAGCAAGATCGACGACCTGTTTGAGCCAGGCACTGACGTCTCAAAAGGATCATTCAGACTGCGCGATCGCTACACCGATCTGATGTGGCTGGGCGGCACAAATGCGCTATGGCAGCTTGGCAATGGCGCGGCTGCGGCACCCCTGTTCCTACGTTATGGCAAGGCTGCACGTACGCCTTTGACCCGCTCCAAAGGCTTTTACTGGGCAGGCCGCGCAGCTCGCCAGGCAGGCCTTGAGGAACAAGCCGTCAGCTACTTCGCAATGGCCGCTGAATTTCCGCACTACTACTATGGCCAGCTTTCGCTCAATGCGATGGGCAAGCCGATGCCCGACTTTGCTGCGCTTCCCACGCTAGAGATCACTCCAGAAGCGCGCGCAGAGTTCGAAGCTCGACCATTGGTCCGCGCGATCAGAGCCATGGCAGCCAACCGCCGTGATTGGCGCACCGAGCGGCGCTTCTTCCAAGCTATCGGAGACAGCGCAAAGACCGATCAGGATTTTGTGATGGTCGACCAGCTCGCAGCGCAGACCGGCCTTAATGAAATGGCGGTTGTTATCGGCATGGAAGCCGGCGCGAACGGGATAGCTGGTTTTGAGCGGATTGGCTTTCCCACAGTTCCCACTCCGGTCGTCAACGACTGGACCATGGTCCACGCCATTGCGCGGCAGGAGAGCGAGTTTGATCGCACCCGCCGCAGTCACGCCAACGCCATCGGCATGATGCAACTTCTGCGCAGCACTGCGCGCGAGGAAGCGGGCATTCTTGGTATCCAATATATGAGCGCAAACCTTACTGCGGATCCGCAATACAATATCACGCTGGGGGATGCTCATTTCGCTCGGAGGATGGATCTTTATGGCGGTGCCTATCCGCTTGCAATTGCCGCCTATAACGCAGGACCTGGGCGGGTGCGCCAGTGGCTCCGGCTAAATGGCGATCCGCGCAAAGGCGATATCGACTGGGTCACCTGGATCGAGAAGATCCCCGCCAATTTCGAAACCCGCTATTACGTCATGCGTGTCATCGGCAATGCGGTCACCTATTCGCATATGTATCCGGAGAAAGCCGGCCTGCCGCGCACGGTCGATAGCTTTCTACCTTAATGGCTCGTCCCGGTGAGCGAACCGCATCCGATCAAAAACGGACCCCCGATAACTCCGGCAGGTATGGCGGCGCTGAAGGCACGCTATGACCACTTACTCGGCACTGAACGACCTGAGATCGTCGAGATCGTCAGCTGGGCGGCGGGCAATGGTGACCGTTCGGAGAATGGCGACTACCTCTACGGGCGCAAACGCATGCGAGAGATCGATCGCGAGCTTGCCTATCTTGCTAAGAGGATGAAAGCATGCCGGGTGGTGGATCCCGCGCAGCAGCCCGATCGCAGCCGAGTCTTCTTCGGTGCGAGTGTTATGCTTGCGGACGAGGATGATGCGCGCCGGACGGTCACTATCGTGGGCGATGATGAGCAGGATGCGGGCAAAGGCCTGGTCGGTTGGAGCTCTCCCATTGCCAAGGCGCTCAAAGGCGCCTCTATCGGAGATCTGCGGACGGTGCGCTTACCCGGCGGAGTTAAAGATTGGGAGGTGATGGAGATTAGCTATGGCTAGAGCTCTTTTACCGATCGTATTGGCGGGTCTCCTCGCTGCTCCCCTGACCGCCAAGGACAGCCTCGGCGTTTATGGCTCATGGGCCGCGTTTCGCGATGCCAGCCCGGAGCGCTGCTATGCGATCGCGAAACCGCAGCGCGCGAATGAGGATGGTCCCTTTGCGAGCATTGCCAGCTGGCCCAGTGCCAATATCCGCACTCAGCTCCACATCCGCCTCTCGCGCAGCGTGCGTAGGGACAGCGCGGTGACGCTGAGGATTGGAGAGGCGCGCTTTGAACTGGCCGCGAATGGTAGGAATGCCTGGGCGCAAGATATGCGCATGGATGCCGAAGTGGTCGCGGCCGTGCGCTCAGCTACGCGAATGAGCGTGTCAGGCCTAGACGAGCGTGGGCGTGTCTTTACCGACCGCTATGACCTTGCCGGCGTTGCTACCGCTATCGATGCAGCGGTGGTCGGTTGCGCGTAGCTGGCTGGTCAAACCAGCCGAGCGCCCCTATATGCGCGCCTAATCATGGCAGATACGACACTCATGACCATTCCCGGGCAAGTGGATCCGGTCCCCGTCGCGCGTGACATCACGCCGCGAGAGGACGGTCGTATCGACCTTATCGGCCTGCCGCGACTGCGCATTCGTGAACTTTTCGCGGAGGCCGGGCTGGATGCTCGCCAAGCCAAACTGCGCTCCAAGCAAGTGTTCCATTGGCTCTATCATCGCGGCGTCACAGATTTTGAGGCTATGACTGACATAGCCAAGACTATGCGCCCATGGCTCGCCGAGCGCTTTGTGATCGGGCGTCCGAATATTGTCGAAGCACAGCATTCCTCTGACGGCACGCGCAAATGGCTGCTTCAGACTGATGACGGTCACGATTACGAAATGGTTTTCATCCCGGATGCGGATCGAGGAACCCTGTGCGTTTCGAGCCAGGTGGGATGCACGCTCAATTGTACCTTCTGCCATACGGGGACGATGCGCCTAGTGCGAAACCTTACACCAGGCGAGATCGTCGGGCAGGTGATGCTCGCGCGCGATGCGCTGGGCGAATGGCCCAAGGGCGTGATGGACGGGCTCGACGAAGCGGAGAGCAGTTCTCACTACACCGCCGATGGCCGCCTACTTACCAACATCGTGATGATGGGCATGGGCGAACCGCTGTATAATTTCGACCATGTACGCGATGCGCTCAATCTGGTCATGGATGGCGACGGACTGGCGCTTTCCAAGCGCCGCATCACGCTCTCCACCAGCGGAGTTATCCCGGCGATGGAACGCGCTGGCGAAGAGATCGGAGTGAACCTCGCCGTTTCGCTCCACGCAGTTACCAAGGAAGTGCGCGATGAGATCGTGCCGCTCAACAAGAAATACGGCATCGAGGATTTGCTCCAGGCCTGCGCCGACTATCCGGGAGCCTCGAATGCGCGAAGGATCACATTTGAGTATGTCATGCTCAAGGACAAAAACGATAGCGATGAAGATGCGCATGAGCTTGTCCGGCTGCTCAAGCAGTTTGACCTGCCAGCAAAGGTCAACCTGATTCCCTTTAATCCATGGCCAGGGGCAGAATATGAATGTTCAACGCCGGAGCGAATCAAGGCATTCAGCGACATCGTATTCGAAGGTGGGATCAGCGCGCCGGTGCGCACGCCGCGGGGGCGCGACATTGATGCAGCCTGCGGACAGCTCAAAACCGCAGCTCAGAAGAAAAGCCGCGCCCAAAGAGATCGGGAAGCGCGCGAGGCTGACGAGAGCTAGTTCTTCCCTCTCCAGACTTGGCGAAGCGCGCCAACACGCGTAGCATTGGCGAACACAGGAGGGGGCCTCGATGAAAATGTTCAACGGAAAATCGAAGATCGCTTCGACAGCACTTGCATTTGGTGTGCTGGCGATGGCTGCAAGCGCGATTCCTGCTCAGGCGCAATTCCGAAACCTCTTGCGCGATTCTGCCCGCGGCGCACAGAGCGCTGAGGCCGCGGAGGGTTGCGAGGATGAGGACGGTCCGAATGTCGCTCGCGGCGTTCTCGGCGGTATCCTAGGGGGAGCTGGGCGCAGAACCGCCAATCGCGTCGGCCTCGGGTCCTTTGTTCCCGTAGAGAGCTTCACCGATACGCTTGCCAAGGAGATCGCTTGCAAGCTCAACGAAGAAGAACAAGAGCAGGCCGCCAATGCGACCATAACCATCACCACCTCGACCACCGACGAGGAAGGCAATGAAGTGCCTCCAGCGGTCGGGCGAAGCGCGGCGTGGGAATCGGATACGCGTGAAGATGTGAGCGGCACCTCGACCATCACTTCGCGCGAAGCGAGCTCTGGCTCGAATGACTGCATAACAGTCACCGACGTCATCATCGTCGAAGGCGAAGAAACGCGCGCAGAAAAACGCATGTGCCGTCTCGCCGGATCGCCGCGTTACACAATTGTCGCCTGACACCTAAGCGATGAAAGCAACTTTCCTCTCCAAGGCATTGATTTCGCTGGGATGCATGACAGTCCTGACCGGTGCGACGGCGCTTGATCCGGACAATCCGACCTGTCCGGCTGAGCCCAATTGGGGCTCTGGTGCGCCAATGACGCTCACCGTGGTTCCAAAGGAAGGTTACAGCGTACTCTTGGCAGAGGGTCGGATCGACGCAAGGTTGCCAGTTAGGCTAAAGGAGAAGCTCGAAAGCGACCCCATGATCGGAGAGATCTGGTTGCGGTCGCGTGGCGGTAATGCACGCGCAGGTAACGAAGCTGGCAGAATCATCCGCAGCTATCCGGGTCTTGTGACGCGGATACCTGAAGGCTGGACTTGCTTTTCTGCTTGCAACTTTCTTTTCATGGGTGGCCAACCCCGCTTCGTAGAGGAAGGCGGCGTATTCATGGTCCATATGTTCACCCACACTGCTGACCGTTGGATCATTGACGATGCCGTAATCGACGGCAGCGAGGCGACCACAGAGCTCATTGCAAGTATCGAGCAAAGCTCGGCTTTGCTCGCGACCGAGGATAACGATTTCCTGATCCGTATGGGTATCAGCCGCGATCTTCTGACGGAGGTGATGTACCAGCAGCAAGCGGTGGGCAACGATGACGATCCCAGCACGCGATATTGTCTAACCCCTGAAGAAATCATCCGCTACAACGTAATGAATGCCTCGTGAGTGCAAACAGCGTGCGCTTCGACCAAGAGACGATCGACTATTACGAAGAGGCCGCCCCACGATACACGATCAGCACTGCGCTTGATCGGCATCGTGATCTCGATCCTTTTTTAGATAGGCTGCCAGACGGGGCCTATGTACTTGAAGTGGGATGCGGCAATGGGCGCGATGCGTCACATATGCTGGAGCGCGGCTTTCGGGTTGATGCGACCGATGGAACCGCTGCGATGGTTCGGAAGGCCAACCAGGCCTTTGGCGTCAATGCTCGCCAAATGCGCTTTGACCAATTGGAAGCTGAGGCCGAATATGATGCAGTGTGGGCGCATGCTTGCCTGCTGCATCTGCCGCGCTCGGGTCTACCCGATGCGCTTTTCCGCATCCACCGTGCGCTGAAGTCCGGCGGATTGCATTTTGCCAATTTCAAATTGCGCGACGAAGCGCATCCCGAAGAAGGTCGCGACCCATTGGGGCGCTGGACCAACCTTCCCGGCCCAGACCTCTTGCACTCGCTCTACACCGACGCCAACTTCACCCTGCTGGACACGCAGCATTACCCCGGTAACGGCTCTGACGGCGTAGTACGCAATTGGCTGGCTCTGACTGTAAGGAAACCATGAAGCGGACAATCGAAGCCATCTGCACCGGCACTGCGCGGCCTTTCAACGGCGCCGAGCTGAGTGCCTTTGTCAAACGCCCGCGCGAGGGATTGATACAGATTCTGGAGGACGGCTTTGCGCCCGATGAGCAAGCCGATCGCCGTGTTCATGGCGGTCCGGAAATGGCGCTTCACCTCTATCCACTCGACCATCATGCTTATTGGCGCGAGGAACTGGGCGCCGCCGATTTGCTCGATGAACCCGGAGCCTTCGGCTCGAACCTGGCCGTGCGCGATCTGACCGAAGTGCAGGTCCACATCGGCGACAAATTTCGGATTGGCAGTGCTCTTATCGAAGTCAGCCAGCCGCGCCAGCCATGCTGGAAGATCGAGCATCGCTTTGCCCAAAAAGGCATGGTCGCCAAGATCATCAAAACCGGGCGTTCTGGGTGGTACTTTCGCGTGCTCGAAATCGGCGAGGTTCAGGCGGGTGAAGCGCTCGAAAGGATCGAGGAAGGGGCGACCGATTGGAGCATCGAGCGCACCTTCAAGGCACTTGTGGCAGGCAAGGCCTCCCAAGATGAGCTCAGCCAGTTGGCGCAGCTCCCCACCCTCGCCCCTAAATTGCGAGAAAAGGCGCGCTCAAAGCTGTCCGCCTAGGCAAGCACGCCTCCCCGGCTGACAATTCGGCAAGATCCACCGATCCAGACATCACCGCTCGCATCCTGATTGCAAAGGACCAGACCGTTGGCTCCAATCTTACGGCCTTGCCCCGCGGTGTAGGAGCCGTCGACCAGACGCTCAGCGAAAAGGTGGATCGCAACGCCTGCATTGAAACTTCCCGTGACCGGGTCTTCAACGAAGCGACCATGTGCATCGGCAAAGAATGCGCGCAATTCCCAGTCGCGTTCAAAGCCAGGCTCGTGAGGTCCTGCAAGGCCGATATCTGTGCCCGGCGCGGCTTTAGCAGCAGCTTGTGCTGCAAGAACATCCTCAGCCGACTTTAGCCGCAGCAATTGCCATTTCGGCCCGTTTACGACGTGAACAGCTTCAACAAGCGCCGCCTCATCTATTCCGGTCAAAGTAACCGCTGCATCGCGCTCAGCCTCGCTCAGCGGTTCGTGCTTGAGCAGATCCGGCGCCTTGAAAGCAAGTGCATCGTTGTTGGTTCGGATCTCGACCAGACCAATCCCACATTCCTGCACGATGGTGCCCTTGCGCGCTGGGACGCCCCCCCCCCCTTCAAGCCAAGAATGGCACGAGCCAAGTGTCGGATGTCCGGCAAATGGCAGTTCTCCACCAGGATAAAATATTCGAACTTTGTAATCGGCTGCAGGGTCGCTTGGCGGCACCAGGAAGGTGGTCTCTGAGAAGCCAAGCCATTGGGTCAGCGCCAACATTTGCTCAGGCGTCAAATCGTCGCCGCCATGCACCACGCCCAGTGGGTTGCCGCTTAACGGGTCGTCGCAAAAGACATCAACCAGATCGCACGTCATCGTCATTGAATGCGTTATCCTTGTAAAGGCCTCGTTCGCCGCCTCGTATGCTATGCAAGCCAGCCAAATTCTGCTCCATAGAAAAAATGACCCAGCCTCAAGTTTTGGTGACCGGCGGCGCAACGCGGATCGGTGCGGAGATCGTCAAAGGTTTTGCCGCTGAGGGCTGGCATGTCGTGATCCATTATCGCAGTTCGAGCAAGGAGGCAGATGCGCTCGCTGCGGCCCTTCCTAGCGCGGAGACGATCGGCTGCGACCTTAACGATCATGAAGCCGCGGTCGCCATGATCGAGAATCTTGCTGACCGCCTTACCGACTGGCGTGTGATTGTGAACTCAGCGTCGATTTTTCATTACGACGATGCAACCAATCTTGATCCGGCAACGAACAAGGAGGCGATGCAGGTCAATGCCCTTTCTCCTACGTTGATGGCGCAGAGCTTTCTTGCCAAAGCGAAAAGCGCTGCTGTGCGCTGCGTGATTCAAATCACTGATATGAAGCTGGAAAACCCCAACCCTGATTTCTTCAGCTATACCATGTCCAAGCACGCGCTCGCTTCGACCGTGCCGATGCTAGCGCAGTCCGCCATGGCGAGCGGCGATGATCAAGCCCGGATATATGGCATCGCCCCAGGCGCAATCCTCGCAAGCCATGATCAAACCGAAGGTGAGACCGATGTCTCGCACCGGCTCAATCTTTTGCAACGCAAGACTGGCGCAGGCGAGATCGTCGATGCGGCCTTGTTCCTCGCCACAGGCGCACTCAAGAGCGGGTCGAGCCTGTTCATTGACAGCGGCCAGCATCTGCTGAGCCAGCCGCGCGATGTGATCTATCTGGCGCGGGAGCAAACGTGATGGCGTCTTCCATGCCGAAAAGGCACGCACTCTCGACGCGTATTTGGCATTGGATCAACGCGCTGGCCTGCGTGGTGCTGTTCATGTCGGGGCTGACGATCTCAAACGCACATCGCTATCTCTATTGGGGGAATTATGGCTATGATCCGGCCGATGCATGGATGATCGTCATGCGCTTTCCAAGCTGGATGACAATCCCACAGCGTTATGATCTTGCCGAGGCGCGTGACTGGCACAACACCTTCGCTTGGGCTTTCGCGGTGAGCCTGCTGGGCATTTGGATCGCGAACCTGATTAATCGCCATTTTTGGCGCGACATTGCGACATCCAGGTCAGACTGGTCGATAAAGACGCTTTCCACTGAGATCCGCGGTCATCTCAACGGACGGTTTGAGAGCGAGGATGGCAAATACAATGGGCTGCAAAAGATCAGTTACGGGATCGTGCTCGGCGTGATCTTGCCGATGATGGTCTTTACCGGGCTTGCCATGAGCCCCGGACTAGAACCGGCCGCGCCTTGGTTGGTCGACGCGCTGGGTGGGCGCCAAAGCGCACGCAGCCTGCATTTTCTATTCGCGTGGGCTTTGTTCGGTTTCGTCGTGGTGCATTTGGTGATGGTCCTTGTATCTGGGCCGATCCGGCAGACCTGGGCGATGATCAGCGGAGGAAAGCGCCAATGACCGATCTCAAACGCCGCACATTGCTCGCCGGCATGGTTGCAGCGCCAGCCGCCGCCTGCACTCAGCTTGCAGAGACCGGCCCGGCAAGCGATCTGTTTGATCTCGCTGAAGATTGGCACCGCGCCGCCCATCGAACTCTTGCCAACCGCCAGGCGCTTGCCCCCGAATATGCGCCCGAAGAACGCTCACCCGATATACGGGGCAATGGATCTCTCACAGTCGATACGCCGCAGTATTGCGCGAGCCGCGACAATGGATTTGCCGATTGGCGCTTGGAGGTTACGGGCCTCGTCGAGAAACCGCTCAGCTTGAGCCTAGAGGAAATCAAGGCCCTTCCTCAACGAACACAAATCACCCGCCACGATTGCGTTGAAGGTTGGAGCGCGATTGCCGAATGGACCGGACCTCAACTCTCAGAACTGCTTGATGCGGCGGGCTTGCGCGCACAAGCCAATTTCATCGTCTTTCGCTGCGCCGACACGCTCTACAACCGGGCCTATTATGAAAGCGTCGACCTGATTGATGCATATCATCCCCAAACCATTATCGCGCACGAATTGAACGGAGAGCCGCTACCCGAAAAGAACGGTGCGCCCTTGCGCATGCGGATCGAACGGCAGCTTGGCTACAAGCACGCAAAATATCTGACCGGCATCGAAGCTGTGGCCAGCTTCGAGGACATCCATGGAGGCAAAGGCGGGTTCTGGGAGGATATTGGCGACTACCAATGGTATGCAGGAATCTAGCCGACTTTACTGCGGATAGACCCGGTTCATAGCTTCCCAATCCGCCTCGATCATCTCCTCAAGCACGCCAAGATCGATATCGGCCAGCTTGTTAACATAGAGACATGATGCGCCGGTCTTGTGCTTGCCCAGACGTCCGAGCGCTTCCTCGCGCTTTTTTGACGCTGCATCATCACAGTAGCCGCCCATAAGATAGAGCGAGTGCTTCGCTTTGCGCGGGCTGAACCCTGCCCGGCACATATCCCCTTCGCGCCCGCTATCATATTTGTAGTGGTAGCTGCCATAACCGATGATGCTTGGCCCCCACATCGCCGGTTCCTCACCCGTTACCTTGCGGAATAGAGCGTCCAGAACCTTCGCATCTTCCCGCTTGGATGCTGGCTCAACCGCTTCGATGAAGTCCGCGACCGCTTGATCGGTTGGCACAGTTTTGTTGCTGCTCATAGCTCCCTCCACACATAAGCATTTGACATCGTAACACATCGCGCGTCAAACCTAAGCCCTGACAGCAGGAGGGGACTGCTCTACTTATGTGGCTACTCGACAAGTTTCTCGGCAAAGCGATCAAGCACGGCCAACTCATCGTTACTGATCACGATGGGCAAGAATATACCTACGGCCCTGGTGGAGAATATCCCCCGGAAATTGGTGGTCGGCCCGGACCGATCCGTATCAAGCTGACCAACAAAAAGGCGGCCAATCACATTGTCCGCTACCCGCAAATGGGTGCGGGCGAGGCTTTCATGTGGGGATGGCTGGTTGTCGAAGAGCCCCACGATATCCGCGACATGATCTTGATGGTGACGATGAACGCCAAGCGCTTGGGCGACAATTCGCTCAAGGCGAAAGGTCCGCTGCGCAAGGTTGTGCAGAAGATAAAGGCGGCGGTCGATGGGATCAATTTGCGCTCCTCGGCACGCTCGAATGCGGAGCACACCTACAATCTCACCCGCGAGCTGTATGAGCGTTTCCTCGACGAGGATCGCCAATATACGATGGCGTATTATCGTGAGGATCCGTTCGACACCTCGCTCGAGCAAGCGCAGATGGACAAAAAAGCGCATCTCGCTTCGAAGATGTTCCTCAAGCGGCCTGAAGACAATGGCGGCAAGCCGATGCGGGTGCTCGATATTGGGTGCGGTTGGGGCGGCTTCGCGCTTTACCTCAACAAAATGTATGATTGCGAAGTGCTTGGTGTCGCCCTCGCCCCCGATCAAATCAAGTTTTCGAACGAGCGCGCCGCCGAACTCGGCGTTGCCGACAAGGTCAAGTTCGAACTGATGGATTATCGCGATGTTCCGTCTGATGAAGGGGGCTCGTTCGATCGCATTTCTAGCGTTGGACTGCTCGAGCATGTGGGCACAATACACTACCCGCAGTTCTTTGAGCATACCAACCGTTTGCTTAAAAAAGACGGGGTGATGATCTCCCATTGCTGTGGGCGTTCGGGTGCGCCAGGCTACACCGATGCTTGGACCCGCAAGTACATCTTCCCTGGCGGCTATATCCCCGCGCTGTCAGAGCTCGTCACCGAAAGCGAGAAGAACGGTTGGCAGGTGATGGACGTCGAAGCGATGCGGTACCACTACAGCCACACGTTGGAGGAATGGTACACCCGCACCGTCATGCACAAGCAAGAAATCACTGAGATGTATGACGAGATCTTCTATCGTATGTGGCTGTTCTATCTCGCTGGGGCGGAGCAATCTTTCCGTAACGGGACGATGGTCAATTGGCAGCTGCAATATGTGAAGGATCGCTCAGCCATTCCGATGACGCGCGAATATATGGAGGCAGAAGCTGCTTGCCTGCGAGAGATTGGCGAAGTCCCAAGCTGGCGCTTCGATCAAGGGCTGAAAGAAGCAGCGGAGTAACCTAGCTGCTCTGCTTTCCCGCCCGTTTCGAAGGGCGATAGATCGGGCCAAAGCCCAGCAAAGCTGCGCCAATAAACGGAGCGGCGACCACCCATATGCGCAGGCCGGTGACGCCTTCTGGGCTCGCGATCGTAATGCCAGCCGTCGCGCCTAGGCCCAAGCAAATCAGCAAAACGCCAGCGACCACGCGCGCCTTGGGCACCGTTCGACCATCGCCTCGGATAGGCTGAAAGCTGCGCTCATAACGAGCGAACACTGCGATGATCGGCAGCAACGCGAGAATGTAGATTGTCAGCCACACGGGCCGCGTAAGCCACCAATCCGCGCTGCCTGGCACGCTGTCGAGGCCAAGCCCACCCAGCACTAGCCAGCAAACGGTCATGACCAAAACAAAGGCGGTAAGGTGCCACAAGAACACCGTCATGATCATCCCGTTCATCAACACAGTCGCGGTCCAGATTGAAATGTTTTCAAGCATCCGCCGTCCTGCTTTTTCCAGCGTCAATACAAGGCCGGTCTGTGCCACTCCCAACGCGAACAAAGCGAGCGTTGGCGGCAAAGAGTTGGAGAAGCCTCCAGGAGCAGAAACCATCGAAACCGGGTAGAACCCGTAGACCGTAATCGATACCAGCACCGCCAGCCCGACCAGGAACCACAGCGCGGAAACGCCAGTGTTCTCAAACTTCCCCTCACGCCACGCAAAGCCCAGCTGGTGCATTGCGAGGAACACCCAGAGGAAGTTGGTGAAGTTCAGGTAGGGCACGTCATGGGCAAAGGTCAGAAAATCGACCCCCACCGCAATCGGGATGTAAATCGCAAAGCTCAGCCACCCAAACCGCTTCCACGCTGCGAAAGCTAGCGGCGTGCAAGCCGTCACAAGCAGATATACAGCGAGAAACCAAACCGGGATCAAAGCCGCCTGCGTGGCCATACTGATCTGGTCGCGGTCAATCCCAACCTGCGTCAGGACAACGGCGAGCACAGCCCAAAGTAGCAGCACCGGAAATGTCGGCGCGATCAAACGCTGGACCCGGCTTGCCAGCCAGTCGCGATAGACGCCGACCTGTCCAGGCTCTGCCTTCCTAAGCGTCGCGCTCCAGCTTACGCCGTTGGAATAGCCGCCGACGAGGAAGAAAACCGGCATCACCTGAAACGCCCAGGTCAACCAATGCGCCCATTGCGACACGCTAAGCAGGTCGCCGCGCTGCAACTCGCCCGCCTCATCGACATAGAGGCCAGCCATCAACCAGTGTCCAATCACTACCGCGAGAATTGAAATGGCACGCAAGAAGTCGACCCAGCGATTGCGCTCTGGCGGGGCCATCTCGGCCATTTCACGCGCTTTAGTCCACATTGCTCGTTAGTTCTTTCATCATTCAATCCTCGCAGCTACGTCCAGCACTAAGATCGGGGGCCCAGCCAAATGCGCGAGTCCCTCCCAGATATCTCCAGGATATCGAACTTTCACCTTGACCCGATACAAGCTAAAGACTGATAAATCGATGGCCCTGCAAATTTTGTTGCAAATATCTGTTAAACCTGTTGAATTCATCGCATGGACGAAGACCATACAGATGAAGAGAAAAAAACAAGCGCGTTCCGCGCATTCTGGCAGAGACATGGTTCAACTTTCGGAGCCATACTCTTAGCCTCAATTGTGGGGTTATTCTTTCTCTTTCAGATACTCTTTATGATTGAAGAATCTGAATACTCATTAAGGCAAGTTGAAACCCCGCCAGCGATGGCCCAGTTCGCTATTGGAGATGAAGACTTTGCCAATGCCGATCCGAGCACTAAACAAGCCGTCTACAATGTGGTTTACACTGAATTATCTCAAAGCCTGCAACGCGAAGCTTTTTACGAGAAGATCAATCGCCGATACACAACCATCAGTGCACTAACGGAATGGTTGATCATACTTTTCCTGTTGTTTCTCGCCATCTGGCAAGCACGAGACAACGCGTCGGAGCAGGCAGCCCCCAGCTCACGTACTGTGTTCGACAAGATGCTACCATTTTTAGCCGCCCTCGCGATAGCCGTGCCCTCTGCCAACGGAAAGCTTGGCTATGATGCTAGGCAGCAACTTCACGATTTCAAGGCTCAGCAAATTCACTTTATTCTGCTCGAGTTAGAAATGGGGAAACAGGATCCAATTGAAGCCTGGCATTCCTACTTGGCGCTTTACCGCCAAAGCCCAACCAGCATAGCGAATTTTCCCTACGATTGATTTCTGGCCTTTGCAGAAGCGCTAGCCACTGCTAGCGGCGCGACACCTGTTCCAAAAGGATTCCGCAGTGTCCGACATCAAACGTGTAGTCCTCGCCTATTCGGGCGGCCTCGATACCTCCGTGATCGCCAAATGGCTGAGCGTGGAGCGAGGGCTTGAGGTCGTGACCTTCACCGCTGACCTTGGCCAAGGCGAAGAGATAGAACCGGCGCGCGAGAAGGCTCGCGCCATGGGTATCCCGGACAATCACATCTTCATCGAAGACTTGCGCGAAGAATTTGTGCGCGATTTCGTCTTTCCCATGATGCGCGCCAACGCTCGCTATGAAGGCGATTATCTGCTCGGCACCTCGATCGCCCGGCCTCTAATCTCCAAGCGTCTGGTCGAGATCGCGAATGAGACCGGTGCCGACGCGATTGCTCATGGCGCGACCGGCAAGGGCAACGATCAGGTCCGCTTTGAGCTCTCCGCCTACGCGCTCGATCCCGCCATCAAAGTGATCGCTCCGTGGCGCGAATGGGATCTCAATTCGCGCACTGCTTTGATTGCCTGGGCCGAGGCACATCAGATCGCCGTGCCCAAGGACAAGCGCGGCGAAGCGCCCTTCTCGACCGATGCGAACCTCCTGCACACTTCGTCCGAGGGCAAAGTGCTCGAGGATCCGTGGGAGGAAACCCCCGACTACGTCTACTCGCGCACCGATCATCCAGAGAGCGCGCCAGAAACGCCTGAGTACATCGAAGTCGGCTTTGAGCGCGGCGATGGCGTCTCGCTCAATGGCGAGGCGATGTCGCCAGCTACGCTGCTCACCGCGCTCAATGATCTCGGCCGCACGCACGGGATCGGGCGGCTTGATTTGGTCGAGAACCGCTTCGTCGGCATGAAGAGCCGCGGTATGTATGAGACCCCGGGCGGCGAGATTTACGCCCGCGCGCATCGCGGGATCGAGCAAATCACACTCGACGGCGGCGCGGCTCATCTGAAGGATGAGTTGATGCCTCGCTATGCCGAGCTCATCTACAACGGTTTCTGGTTCGCACCCGAACGCGAAATGTTGCAGGCTGCGATCGACTTGAGCCAGCAGAAGGTGACCGGCACGGTGCGCTTGAAGCTCTATAAGGGCCTT
The DNA here is from genome assembly GCA_039039885.1 of Pseudomonadota bacterium. Classification (GTDB taxonomy): domain Bacteria; phylum Pseudomonadota; class Alphaproteobacteria; order Sphingomonadales; family Sphingomonadaceae; genus Erythrobacter. The sequence continues at coordinate 508,561 of JBCCPG010000001.1, forward strand.
GCCAGCGTGGTTGGCCGCAAGTCGCCGCACTCGCTCTACTCCGAGGCGCACGTGACCTTCGAAGACGATGCGGGTGCCTATGACCAGCACGATGCAGAAGGCTTCATCAAACTGAACGCGCTGCGCCTGAAGCTGCTTGCCCAACGCGATCGTTAGGCGAGTTCGTTAAGCGCGACTCGGTACTCGACTCGATTCCGCGTGAGTCGACTCCTTTGGTGATTTCACAGAAGTGTAATTTTCTAAAAGTGCACCTAGCCATTTGTTTGGCGCATATTCCCGCAGGCACCATTTGGTTCCCGACCAAACCTGTCATATGCGATGAATCGTTGAGTTGTCCACCGCCCTCCACAGCTCATCTGGGCAAAAGTGGAAAACTCGGGGTTGCATGGCTTGCCGAAAGTCAGATTCGGGGCCAATTTGATCATGTCTTCGAAACACGAAGGCTCTCAAAGGAAAGCCGCAAGGCCTTGTTTTTAAGAGCATTTCAAGTCTCGTAGATACAGTGGCGACTGTCCACGCTTTCGCTGAGAGGCGGTATGAAGAAGGTTTCGACTGGACGCAGACCGACTTGTTTGAGGCAAGAGTGAAGCGACGTCACTGTTAAGGCCGCGATACTGGCCAGCGATAGTTGTAGGAAAGTACTTTCGAGTGCCGACATGCAGTGTTTGACCCGCTGACCGCTAAGGTATCGATGGTCTCGGCCCTGACTAGGGGCTGATCGGCCAGGGAGAGAGCTTCGGCTTGAACTCGGGAAGGCAGTCACGAAGCAGTGTCGGATGCCGGTGCGAGCGCCGGTGACGGTCCGCGAAGCAAGGCGGCGTAACAAAGGACGGAACCGCAAGGGGAAGACCGGAAGGAACGCAGCCGGACGCGGAACAAGCCGAGCGCCAAGCGCGCTGAGAGGAGAGCAAATCGGAAGGTTCGCCGGACGAGGAGCACAACCGCAGCGACCACGCGCTGGTAAGAGTGGGGTCGGCAGGAATGCCGGCCCCATTTGCTTTTGGGCTTCCCTGCTCTGCATTCCAAGCCACCTGTCGCGATTGATCGCCCAAACTGCCTTGACTTGCCACGCCCAACCGAGACTGATCCGCGGCGAATCCTGAGTTCACCTATTTGCCTGCCCTACCTCCACCAGTGTAAGCCTCTCTCCGGATGGGAGAGCACAATCGCATATTGAGCCAAGCGCCCCTTCGCGCCTCAGCGCGGGGCATCGTGGCTTGCGTGCTGCTAGGCTCAGGCATCTATGCGCTCCCATTCTCTGCCTTTGCGCAAGTGGCCGTGTCTGCTGAGGCAGATCTTGCAGCGGATCCTTCTCCTAAAGCTCCTGCGATCGATCGAGCCAAGACCCAGCCAGAACCCGCGCTCCCTCCGCCCGCTTCAACCGATCCATTTGTTGCGGCGTTTGACGACCATCTCGACCCACCGGGCAGCGCGCCTTCCGCCATTGACCTGAGCGTGCCCAACGACGCTGTTGATCTCGCCAGTTTCGAGCCTCCACGAGGCCCCACCGTCCTGCGCTCGCTCGGCACCGGGGTTGCCTCTTACTATGGACGGCGGTTCCATGGCCGCCTCACTGCCAATGGGGAGCGCTTCGACATGGGCGCTATGACCGCCGCCCACCGCACCCTGCCCTTTGGCTCCTTCGTCCGGGTCACAAATTCACGCAACGGCCTCTCCGTCACAGTGCGGATCAACGATCGGGGACCTTTCATCCAAGGGCGCTCCATCGACCTAAGCCGGGCCGCTGCCGAGGAGATCGGGATGATCCAGGCCGGACATCAAAGTGTCGAAATGGAGCTCGTCGCGCCCTAGGAGCCCAAGAGCCAGTTGTGCAGACCGCCCTAATCGGTGATCTCGACGCCTGCTTGTCTTGCGCAGCTCAGCATTTCGCGTTCCATCTTCGCGCGGGTCATCCCTCCGCCTGACAAGGCTGCGAAGGTCTTGTCGGTGATGCATGTGCACATCTCGCCCGATTGCACGCGCGTGATCGCGCTGTCGGCCCGCTCTGTTCGCTCGATGCATTTGACCACCGCCTCACCAATCGCGCCGCCGCCATAATCATCGGGGTCGGGCGCATCGCAGGCGCTGATCAGGAGCGTGAGAGGGAGTGCGGTGAGGAGGATGGGTTTGTGTCTCATGGCAGCCTGTTTAGCAGCGACCCCTTAACGAACCACGCTTCCCGCCAAAGCCTCGATCGAGAACGCCCGCGCGCATCCGGTTTGTAGGACTTTCCCCTCGGGTTTGACACACTTGACACACAGTCCAGAGGCAAAAAAACGCTCACCCGCGATCCGGCCCCAATTCCGGCTCCCCCAAAGCCGAGATGGCGAGCTCCTTTTCCGGCGCGTCGATCAGGTCCATCAGCCGGTATTCAAAGTCATAGACCCCATCGCGCACCACCTTCGCGAGATTGTCGAGCCGCGCGAGATGGGCGAGCAGCAGTCGGCTGTCATAGCGCGTGCGGGTCGCGACCTCCTCTCCGTGATAGAAGACCGTCTCCTCCACCCCGTTCAAGGCGCGGTCAGCGAGCACCTCCTCCACTTGCGGCCGCGCGAGGACGAGCGCCGTGTCCCACAACTCGCGAAAGCGCCCACAAGCGCGCCGCATGCGATAGGCGGTCGAGCGCGAAACCCCCGCACACCCCGCCGCCGCCCGCACATTCCCCCACTGCGCAAGCGCATGAAGAAACGCCACCTGAGCCTCCCGCCCAAAGCGCTGAGGGACAGGCGTGGAGTGGTCGATGGTGACGGGGAGTTGTTGGGTCATGGGTGGCTCCGGGGTTCGGTGGCGCTAGCCGCCGCAAGGCCGACCGGCCGTCGCGCCTTATGGCGCGGAAGCCTGAGCGCCCAGACGGGCGCGCCGGCGCTTGAGGCAAAACAAAAGCGCGGGTTTGGGAGCCGGTTTTGTTATAGGAAAAGTGGGGTGTAGGAAAATTGTGGGTCGAGGTTGATGAATATATTGTCAATTGGTTCAAATTAGCATCGAAGCAAAGAAACCAAGTCTGCATACACCTCTCTGGAAAACGAATTCGCGTGAAGTTGATTTTGATAGCTGAAGATACAACAGTGTGTAATCAAAGGTAGAGGTTCGATGCCACAGCTAAATCCGTATCGCATATTTGTTAGTCACGCTTGGTCTTACAACACGAGCTATAGCCGATTCATCAACATGCTCACATCGGCACGCTACTTCTCTTACCGAAACTACTCAGTTCCGGTTAGCAAGGCATTCGTAGGACTAGGGCCGTATCAACTGCAAGAGCAACTTCGCAAGCAGATTAGACCAACTCAAGTCGTCATTGTCCTTGCAGGTATGTACACAAACCACAGCAATTGGATTGACTTCGAAATTGACTTTGCTGAAAGCCTAAACAAGCCGATCCTGGCAGTGCGACCATGGGCCGCTCTACGGACACCGACTAGAGTGGTTAGCGCTGCCAATGAAATCGTCTCTTGGAACACGAGTTCAATTGTATCAGCGATACGACGGTTAGCGTGATACAGCTAACTCCCGAAACCCTACCTGCGCTCTACAGGTCGGCAGACAGGTTGTCAGCAGAGTCGCAGAATACTTATTTTCGACTTATTTTTTTAGAGTATTCATTGCTGATTGTCTGCGCCCTCATGTCTATGAAGCCAGTCGAAGAGGGGTGGTACTTTACCCTTTACACGGTCCTATTTGTTCTAGCCCTCTCGTCATTCATCTATCGATATGTCAACAAACCAGAGCAAGTATGGTACCAAGCACGCGCACTGGCGGAGTCAATCAAAACGCTTGCATGGAAATTCTCCATGCGCGCTGCACCATTCGACGAGGGGTCAGTTGCGAAGGCGCACTCTGAGTTTGCTGAGCGAATTCAGAAAGTCCTGAGTGCCAACACGTTTGCAGGAAGTAAGTTGCCTGCAGAGTGGGGTGATAAACCACAAGTCACTCCACAGATGCTCTCACTGCGCGAGAAAAAGCTCACAGAGCGACGCGAGATCTACGCTGAGCAGAGAATCCAGAACCAGCGGAGTTGGTATGCGAAAAAGTCCGGCTTCAATAAGAGGTGTGCAAATTACTGGAGTGCAGCATGTATCTGCACTTACTTACTCGCAGTCATATCGTCCATGATAAGGATCGATAATCCGACTTGGAGTTTTCTACCAACTGAACCACTGATTGTCGTAGCAGCTGCATTTCTAGGCTGGATTCAGATCAAGAAGTTCAATGAGCTTGCTTCATCATACATATTGACCGCACACGAAATCGGACTTCTTCACCAAAAAATTAACTCCTCATCTGAGGAAGCATTTTCAAGATTCGTCAACGACTCAGAACAAGCATTTTCTCGCGAGCACACCCAGTGGGTGGCCCGATTCAATGCCTAGCCGACGCTAACAAAGCTCTCTAAATATTTTTGCCAGCGACTAAATGAATGTGCTCGCTCCCTACTCCGCAGCCTCCCGCGCCCCCGCGCCCTTCTCGAGCATCGGCCCTTCGACTAGCCACTCGCTTGCGCGAGCGGCCTGCTCAGGAGAGCCTTCAAATACTGACCCGTAAACGACCTCGGCTCCTCAGCCACTTCCTCCGGCGTGCCTTGCGCGACGACCTCGCCGCCGCGCACGCCTCCCTCGGGACCTAGGTCCACAATCCAGTCGGCGGTTTTGATGACGTCGAGATTGTGCTCGATCACGACCACGGAATTGCCTTGCTCGACCAGGCGGTGGAGGACTTCGAGGAGCTTCCTCACATCCTCAAAATGGAGGCCCGTCGTCGGCTCATCGAGGATATAGAGCGTCTGTCCGGTGGAGCGTTTGGAAAGCTCTTTCGCCAGCTTCACCCGCTGCGCCTCGCCGCCTGAGAGGGTCGTTGCCTGCTGGCCGACCTTCACATAGCCCAGCCCCACTTCGTTGAGCATCCGCATCTTGTCGCGGATCGGGGGGACGGCCTTGAAGAACTCCTCCGCGTCCTCGATCGTCATGTCGAGCACGTCGGCGATCGAGTGGCCCTTGAACTTCACTTGCAGCGTTTCGCGGTTGTAGCGTTTGCCGCCGCATTCCTCGCAGGTGACATAGACGTCGGGGAGGAAGTGCATCTCGATCTTGATGACGCCGTCGCCCTGGCACGCCTCGCAGCGCCCGCCTTTGACGTTGAACGAGAAGCGCCCCGGTTTGTAGCCGCGCGCCTGCGCTTCGGGGAGGCCTGCGAACCAGTCACGGATTTGCGTGAAAGCGCCGGTGTAAGTCGCGG
>JBCCPG010000002.1:0-451124 GCA_039039885.1 Pseudomonadota bacterium
GCCGACCGGCAATGCGCTGGTCGGCCCTTTTGTGTTGAGGCTCACAACGGTTGCTTAGCAACCGCAAGCCAAATCGCGCGCCCGGACGGGCGTGAGCAAGACCAAAATGCGTGAAATGGCAGGGGTGACAGGATTCGAACCCGTGGCCCTCGGTTTTGGAGACCGATGCTCTACCAACTGAGCTACACCCCTGCATTGGGAGCCGCGCTTTATCTGCTGGCTTAGCGATAGGCAACACTTGTTTGGCCAATTGCCCCTTAAGGCGCCAAGTGACCCCAAGAGGTGATCGATCTGTCGCATCCCTCCTAGTTTCAGCGGCGCGCACTGATAATGTACGTTTGTTATGCATTCGCCGCTCCGCGCCCCGATTCCGGTTGAGACCCTGCTGCTTGCCTATCGCAGCGGGATTTTTCCGATGGCGGATAAGCGCGAAGATCAGGACATTTTCTGGGTCGAGCCGCGCGATCGGGCGGTGATCCCGCTCGACGGGCTGCACGTGTCAAAATCCTTGCGCAAAGTGCTGCGCGCAGACCGCTTCGAAGTGACGCTTGATGAGGCATTTGAAGGCGTCATTCGCGCCTGCGCCGCGCCGCGCCCGGGCCATCCGGAAAGCTGGATCAGCGAGCGCATCGTAAACTCATATATCGAGCTCCACCGCGCTGGCCATGCCCATTCGATCGAGTGCTGGGAGCTTGCGGATCAAGCGGAGAATGCCGAGCCCGAGCGCAGACTCATCGGCGGGCTTTATGGCGTTTCCTTCGATCAGGTTTTCTGCGGCGAAAGCATGTTCAGCCATAGGGACAATGCGAGCAAGGTTGCTCTGTGCTGGCTCGTCGCGTTGTTGCGACGAGCAGGTTACAGCTTGCTCGACTGCCAGTTCATGACCGATCATCTGGAAACTATGGGGGCGGTGGAGATGCCGCAAAAAGACTATCTCGACTTGCTAGAAATGGCGCGGAAACCGGCCGATGCATCGCTGACCAAGGCTTATGGCGAGGTGATGGAAGAAGCTGCACAAAGCGCCGCGAAATCGCGTGCTTATTCGTCGCCGGGAAAGCTCATCGCGCAGTCTTTGATCCAAACATCGTAAATCGGATGTTCGACGATGTTGAGGCTGGGGTTCTCCTTGAACAACCAGCCTGAAAAGACGCGCGTGTGGTCGCTCTCTCCGCGTTCGCGAATGTCGACCTGTACGAAAGCGCCCGTTTCCTGAGGGAATTCATATGGCGCGGTGCGCTCGCAAGCTTCGAGCCGAATGATCACCGCGCCATCCTCAACCACTGTGCCGGGTGTGATCTCGAAGTCGGTGGTGACATTGTTGCGCTTGTTCAAAAGGCCAATTGTTGCGACCCGCTCCTCCATCGGAGTGGTCTGCAAACTGATTTCGAGCTCAGCGCCCTCTTCGTCCGCCAGTAGAGGCGGAGTAACACCCGATGCCTCGCTGGCTTCACCGTCTGGACCGCCTGCGTCATCTGCCGTCTCACCGCACCCGGCCAGCGCGAAAGCTGCCAAAGCCGGGAGAGCAAAAAGGAAAGACCGCCGCATCTCTATTGAGACCACTCAGCTATCCGCCGAGTTGGGATCCCAAGCATCATAGTCGCCAACTGCCGCTGCGCGTTTGCCGCCACGTTCCAACGCGCCTTGCGGGCGATAGGCTTGCGCCGTGCCGGTGGCATTAGGCGTGTAATCGGCTTCCCAGATCTTTGCCGGGGGCAAATGGCTCTCAGGAACATCGTCGAACGAACCGTGGAGCCAGCCGTGCCATTCGCTCGGCACGCGGCTCGAATCGTTGGGGCCATTATAGATCACCCAGCGCCGCTCTTTCTGCGTGTAGGAGCCGGTATTGGCGCCGCCCTTACCCGCCGAACGATAATATTTATTGCCGAGCGAATCGGTGCCGACATGCTCTCCGCCGACCCGCTTTGACCACCAATGCGTGCCGATCGTAGCGCCGTCCCACCAAGTGAAGATTTTTCCAAGGAATCCCATGTCCGAACAACTACTGCGAAACGCAGATGGCTTCAAGCACAGGTTGCGGCTTACAACGCAGCATCTGCAGGCAATTCAAACTCGACCAGATCGCCCGGCTTGATGCCCAACTCTTCGGAAAGTCCGCCGCGGATTTCGAATACGGCGATCGCCAGGCCCGCCGAATACACGCTGTTAGTGTTGTAGGGCACGCCTGCTTCTATGTTCATGATCCGCATATCCTCACCGATGAAGATGATATCAAGCGCGAGCGGCGTGTTCTTCATCCAGAAGCTGCGCATTTGCGGCTGATAAGACGGGAACAGCATCCCTTCGTCATCGCCCATTTCGGTCCGGAACATCATGCCGCGCGCTTGTTGGGCCTGAGTTGCGGCGACCTCGGTCTTGAATATGTGGACGGCTTCTGAGCTGGTGACACTGACGTCGATCAACGTCATCCCCGCTTCAGATGTATCAAGAACCTGAAGGTTCTGAACTCTCGCATTGGGCGCATCCTGAGCGACACTTCCTGCGGGCGAGCACGCCGCAACAGCCAATCCTAAACAGGCGGCAAACACTCTGATCATCACAATCCGTCCCATCCTTCGTCCGGCCCTTGATACGAGCCGCTTTCGTCGCTCTCTTCGGCTTCTTCGAGCCATTCATCCACATCGCGCGTCGAGGCTGCATCAATGATGAACCCCGCATGGGCGTATTGATGGCCAGCGCGCAGCATCGCGGCAACCTGTTTCTCGCGGCGCTTGTGGCGAGCTTCGGGTCCCTCATCCTCGGGAGTTACACCAAACGGACCAAAGCGGCGCTTCTTGGCGAGCAAGATGGCTGCGCGCCGGCTTTCTGCTTCACCAGGTGTGTGATCTTCGCGCAATTGCTCCTCAACCCCAGCCGCCCAGAGCGCTTGCTCCACCCGCCGCGCGCCATAGCCGCGCGCGGTCAAATCGCGCGATTTGGCCCTCGCATAGGCGTCGTCATCGACATAGCCGAGTTCTATCAAGCGGGTAACGAGGCCGGTCACATCGAGCTCTTGCACCCGGCCATCTTCGTCCTCAGCTACGCCGCGCTCGCGAATTTTGCGCGCGAGATAGCCTTCCAGCTTGGCTCCAGTCGTGGAAAACCGCGCAACATAGGCAAGCGCAAGATCTTTAAGCATCACATCATCAAGAGGCCGGCGCTTTCTCGCCTTTTTGCCTGCGCGCGCACGGGCGAAACGGCCATTTCCGTCAGGCTCATCCGAGCCATAATCACTACCAGGTGATGACGATTTGCTTTCTCTTGAAACCATTTTGCCTTATTCGTGCCACAGTCCTTATCAAATGGGAAAAATGGACCGAAACGGACCCAGTTTGATTTCGGATGGGCATCACAGATAACGCGCGGGGGATCGCGCAGCAAATGACGGGTATCGCTGACCATATGATCGACGCAGCTTTGACGCCGACACCAAACGATTGCGACTTGCCGCGCATTCGTGCGCAATTTGCAACCTTCAACGAAGCCATCGACTACGCAGCGCGCAGCAAGAAGGGCCTTAACTTCCACGATATGCGCGGTCAGTTGGAACGGGTCTATCCCTACAGCGAAATGCGCGAGGATGCGCTTGCGATGGCCCGGCGCATGATTGCCATGGGGATCAAGCCGAAGGACCGCGTCGCTCTTATCGCAGAAACCGGTCCAGATTTTGCTTCGCTGTTCTGCGCCTGTGTCTATGCGGGCGCATGGCCGGTCCCCCTTCCCTTGCCTACGACGTTCGGTGGGAAAGAGAGTTATATCGATCAGCTCGCGGTTCAACTGCAAAGCTCGGACCCAACAATCCTGATCTACCCTGAAGAGATCGGCGAGATGGCCGCCGCCGCTGCTGAGCGCCAGTCTTGCGCTTCAGAAAGCTGGCAGGACTTCGCTCAGCGCCCTGCACCAGATTGCGAACTGCCTGAGGCCGATCCGCAGGACATTTGCTACCTGCAATACTCCTCTGGCTCGACCCGTTTCCCGCAAGGGGTAGCGGTCACCCACGAAGCATTGCTGCACAATCTTTACGGCCATGCCGAAAGCATGAACCTCAGCACCGGCGACCGCTGCGTGAGCTGGCTGCCATGGTATCACGATATGGGCCTGGTCGGTTGTTTCTTGTCGCTGATTGCCAATCAGTTCTCAGTCGACTTGCTCAAACCCGATGCCTTTGCACGCCGTCCACTGGCTTGGCTCGACATGATCAGCCGTAATCCGGGCAACACAGCCTCCTATTCGCCGACTTTTGGCTACGATATCTGCGCGCGCCGTATCTCTAGCCAGACCAATGTCGCCGAACGGTTCGATCTTTCGCGCTGGCGCATTGCGGGGAACGGCGCAGATATGATCCGACCCGACGTCATGCAGAGCTTCGTCAACGCTTTTGCAGATGCTGGGTTCAAGGCTTCTGCTTTCACGCCGTCTTATGGACTTGCAGAGGCTGTGCTTGCAGTCACAGTCATGCCGCCAGGCGAGGGTATCCGGGTCGAGCTGGTCGAGGAAGAGCGCCTGTCTGGCACGCCGCGCGATATCTCGCGCCCTGCTCGCTACCGCGCGATCGTCAATTGCGGAAAACCGCTGCCCGACATGGAAGTGCAGATCCGAGGAGAAATGGGGGACGCGCGCGGCGATCATCAGATCGGCAAGGTCTGGTGCAAGGGTCCCAGCGTCATGCACTCCTATTTCCGCAACCCCGAAGCGACCGCTGATTGCCTGGTTGCTGATGAGAATGGCGACGATTGGCTCGACACAGGCGACATGGGCTATCTGGCCGACGGCTACCTATTCATCGTCGGCCGCGCCAAGGACATGATCATCATCAACGGCAAGAACCACTGGCCGCAGGATATCGAATGGGCGGTTGAGCAGCTGCCCGGCTTCAACCATGGCGACATCGCCGCCTTTGCGGTTGAAACTGAGGGCGGCGAAGAAGCCCCAGCCGTCCTCGTCCATTGCCGCGTTGCCGACCCTGTTGAACGCAAGAAACTGCGCGAGCAGATCAGCGATAAGGTCCGCTCTATCACCGGCATGAGCTGCGTGGTTGAGCTGGTTCCACCCCGCACTCTGCCGCGCACGAGCTCCGGCAAATTGAGCCGCGCTAAGGCGAAGAAGCTCTATCTGTCTGGCGAAATCGTCCCGCTGGAGCTGGCGGCTTAGGCCGAGGTGTTTTTCAGCCTGTGGGGCTCAAGAAGTGGAAGAATAGCTCGTGCCGGCTTCGCTGCCGACCAAGTCTCATCCCATTTTGCCGCATGACCGTGACGCTCTTTTATAATACCGAACAGCTTGTCATGCGGGATCAAAAACCAGCGTCGCACGATGTTTGCGTCCCAAGGGCGATCTGGAAAGAGCATCCAGATATTACGCTCACCATATAAAGGTTTGTTGACCGTCAGGCGCGACTTGAGCTGGACGTCAATCAGCTCACCAAAGGGCTGACGCAAAACAAGATCGATGCCATCGACATCTGCTTCAGGCCGGTAGACTTGATAGCCAAGCCGGATCAGTAAGGCGCTCACTTCCCCGCGGTTAGCTGCCTCGGCCTCATTGCCGCGCAGTTTTGTCCACTGGGCCATGATCGCTACTGCTCACCCCATTCCGCGCGCAGGTCGCCGAAGGCGCGGCGCGTTGTGACGCTAACGTCGCGCTGGGCGAGGAGTTCGGCGGCTTGGCTGGCTTCGTCCTCGGGGCCGACCAGGACAATCGGCAAGTCGATGCGCTGTGCCGCCCACTCGATCACCGCGAGCGCCTGTGCACCTTCGGGTGTGGGACCATCTTCGCCGAAGTCTATCTCTTGCGGCAAGTCGACAATCGGCGGGAGGAGTTCGATCACCCAATCGGGCTCGCTCGCTGAAATGCGGTTTTCGAGCGCTTTGTAGGCCGCCAGTGTCGCGCCATCGAGCACTTCGGCCCGCACCGTTGCGCGGCGGCGAGTGCGGTCGACTGTGACTTGGTCCTCCGCCACGCCAGCTACCAGCGCAAGCCGCGTCGCGAGCGTCTGTGCCCGTTGCAGTGCGGCCGCTTCCTCGCTTGCCCGCGCCGCTGACAGCTGCGCGCGTTCTGCAGCGCTGGCACTGGTATCGACCTTTAGCTGGTCCAAGGTCAACTCAACCGGACGACCCAGCCTTGTCTGTAGCGCGCGCTCAATCTCCACCTCTGCGTCGGGACGCAGAACCGAAGTCAGCATCTTTGCGCTCACCGTCACCGGCTCGGTCCCAAACTCGATCTGCAATTCATCGAGAATGGAGCTGGCTTCGAACTTCTCGACAATCTCCGCACGCACGATCCGCTGGGCGTTAGCTTGAAACGCGATCTGCTGCAGCGAAAGGGCCAGCGGAATCGAAAGGCCGACAAAAACACCTGCAACCGCAAAGTTCTGGAAGACCGACTGGCGTGAACTCAGAGAGGTCTTGAAACCATAGAGCCTCGCCATTGCCAGCGCCGTGAGCGCGATGGTGATGAGGTTGGTGACATAGAGCAGCAGCGCGCCGGAAAAGACCGTCCAGTTCCAGGTCGCAAGACCAAAGCCGACCGTCGCAAGCGGCGGCATCAAGGCGGTCGCAATCGCCACGCCCACAATGGTGCCTTCGCGCCCTCGGATCATCGCATAGGCGCCTGCAAGCGCTGAAAAGAGCGCAACGAACAGGTCGAACAGGTTGGGCTGCGTACGCGCGGCGATCTCTGGCGTGATTGTCTGGATCGGCGAAAGATAGACCAGCACCGCTGTCAAACCGACCGCCATCGCCGTGCCCCAGGCGAGAGAGCGGGCAGACTTTTTCAACCACTGATAGTCGCCAATCGCCAGCGCAAATCCCAGCCCCATAATCGGATCCATCAGCGGTGAGAGCAACATTGCGCCGATCACAACCGCCGGTGACGAGAGCAGCAAGCCAAGCACCGCTATCCCGGCGCTCATCGCGGTCATGAACAGATAGCGTTCAGACAAAGCGCATTCGGCGCGGCGCTTCTCAATCACCTGCGCTTGATCAACTGTCCCAACCACATCCTCTCGCCACCAGCGTCGAACGCTGAACAGAACGCGAGTGATAGACATGCCATCTGTATCTGTTGCTGCGCCGGTCTTGGCTTGAACAGGAGTGTAGCCAGAGCTGGAAGGCGTCGGTTTGGTTTCTTCACTCACTATGCTGGGTTCTTTCACAATCAAGGGCGCGCCACTACTCTCAATTCTATGCCAACACCAATCAAATTGCACATCTTGGCAGACCGGTGGCCTATCCGGCACAAACGCGCTAGCTTGCTCGGAGCTTGAAACACGTGTTTTAGATCACTAATACAGTAAGCGTATCGCTGAGGTGACACGCAGGCATTTGCCTTACGGCATCAGCCAGGGAGTAGAACGGACCGCATGAGCACTGAAACAACACCAGAAGCCAATATCGCTACCGCTACCAAAGAAGCGACCGATTTTACGCTGACTCCGCCCGACCCTGTGCCAGCGGTCGAAATCGAGAAAGCCGCGGGGCTGGTCCCCGTGTCGGAGGACGACAAATCCAAGCTCGACACCAAGGTCGATCAATTTGTCACTGAGCTTGTCGCTGTCGATTCCAACTCGCCTGAATTCGGCCAGAAAGTTGATCAGATCACCCGTATGGGTCAGGAACAGATCCGCGCAGCCGCCGCGATGTCGAACCGCTTCCTCGACCGGCCAGTGCGCGCGATGGATGACGAGAGCAGCGTCGGCAAGGACCTCGCTGAGCTGCGCCGCACCGTCGAAGAGCTCGATCCGGGCCGCAAAGAACGTCTGCTTGAACCGCGCAAACTGTTCGGCATCATCCCGTTTGGCAGCAAGCTGAAGAATTATTTCGACAGCTATTCATCCTCGCAGGACCACATCCAAGGCATCTTGAAATCGCTCGAATCCGGCAAGATCGAGCTGCACAAGGACAATGCCGAGATCGATGTCGAGCGGCAAAAGCTATGGGCCGCGATGGGCGAGCTGGAACAGATGATCCACATCGCCAAGACGCTTGATGCGCGGCTTGAAGCGAAGGCGATAGAGCTCGATTCAAGCGATCCGGAAAAGGCGAAGGCGCTGCGCGAATCGGCGCTGTTCTATGTCCGTCAGCGCACGCAAGACTTGCTGACGCAGATGGCGGTGACCGTTCAGGGCTACCTAGCGCTCGATCTGGTGAAGAAGAACAATGTTGAGCTTGTCAAAGGCGTCGACCGCGCTGGCACCACCACGGTCAGCGCGCTGCGCACCGCAGTGACAGTGGCGCAGGCGATGACCAATCAGCGTCTGGTGCTCGACCAGATCACTTCGCTCAATGAAACGACCAGCAACATCATCGATTCGACCAGCACGTTGCTGCGCGAGAACACCGCGACGATCCACGAACAAGCGGCAAGCTCGACCATCCCGCTGGAGACGCTGCAACGCGCTTTCCAGAACATCTATGACACGATGGACGAGGTCGACGACTTCAAGCTGCGCGCGCTCGACTCGATGAAACAGACTGTGACTGTGCTGTCGGATGAGGTCGAGAAGTCGAAGGGCTACATCGCCCGTGCTGAAGGACAAGCTCAGGCGCAGGAGAAAGTCTCCGCTGACCCTTCACTGCTGGCGCTGGATAGCTGAGCAGGACCGCCCAGGTGCAAGAGACCCCCGAACAGACCCTCGCCAACGCCAAGCGAAGTCTGCAAGTGCAGCAAGACGGCGGCACGCATCGGCCTGGCCCTCCCAAATGGGCTGGGATCAAGGAGGAGCGGCGCAAGAACTGGATCAACCGCGCAAAGTATTTTGCGGGCGCGGTGCTGACGATTTTGGTCAGCGCGTCGGTCGCGGGCATCGTGCTTAATGGAATCGGGTTTACCGGGGTGATGATGGTTGCTCTTGCCGTAATGGCGGCAGCCTATGTCTTCACCAAATTCCCCAAGGTCAAGATCCCCAAGCGCGTTGATCTGGGCCAAGGCAATCCCAAGCAGATGGTCGCCCGCACCGAGCTTTGGCTTGAGGCGCAGCGCGAAGAATTACCCGCTGCTGCGGTGGCGATCCTCGATCAGCTTGGCGTCCAGCTCGATTCGCTGGGCGATCAATTGGCTCGGATGGATGAAGAGCATCCAGCCATGAGCGAAGTGCGCGAATTGGTGGGTGAGTATATCCCCGAGACGATCGACAATTACCGCAAGATCCCCAAGCATCTGCGCAAGGAAGAGCATGCAGGCGGCACCGCGGATGAGCGCTTGGTTGAAAGCCTCACCAAACTTTCCGGCGAAGTTGACCGCGTGACCCGGCGCTTAGCTGAAGGCGCGCTCGACGATCTCGCAATCAAGTCGCGCTATCTCGACTATCGCTATGGCGGAGATGAGTTGCTAGCGGACTTGCGTGGCAGCTCCACCGATCAGGGTTCAGGCGTGCCGCTCCCGGATTTCGAGAAGTCCGCCGACCCCGCCAAGGCGCCGCGATAGGATGCGGGTCTCGCTTCCCCACTCGCTTGGCGCGGAGGAAGTGCGCCGCCGCATGCACGCCCATGCGCATGAAATCGGCAGCTACTTCCCGCCGGGCATGGCCACGGTCGAGACCTCTTGGCCGCATGAGGATCGCATGAACCTGCATATCCTCGCCGCAGGTCAGCAAATCGAAGGTGGGATCGACATCGGCGAAGATACGGTGGTGATTGAGCTCGACCTGCCCGCCATCCTCGGCTTCCTGCGCGGCACGCTGGAACGTGCGGTGCGCAAACATGGCGGAAAACTGCTCGAAAAGAGCTGATCGCCTTGCGCCATACCCTCCGCCCCTTGTGCTAGAAGCGCGTCCCGTTCTCGCACCAACTCTCGCACGCTGTAGGCGATTGCCCGCCCTCATTTTCCGGTGTAAGGTGATATGGACGGGTTTTGTGTAATGACTGACTGACAGCAGGATTGGCGTCCACTGCCCGGTCAGAAATGTGCACGACACAAGGGAAGGATCAGGCGGAAGAAGGCAGATGGCAGGTTCAGACCAAACGCTGAGACAATATTTGCGAGCGGCCACCGCGCACTCGCACGATAAGCTTGACCATGCCATGCGCGATCAAGGCGGGTGGGAGCAAGCGGACGACTACGCCCGATTCTTGCAATTGCAGCACGCGGCGCGTGTGCCAGTTGAGGCATGGCTCGAAGCCCATGCGCCTGTCGACCTGAGACCGCCCCGCCAAACAGGGTTGATCGCCAATGATCTTACCGAACTGGGGGCCAATCTGCCTTCCAGCGACGCTGACTTTGCGATGGACGACGCCGATGACGCCACTTTTCTGGGGGCGGCTTGGGTGCTCGCCGGCTCCTCGCTTGGCAACCGCTCAATCCTCGCAGAGCTGAAGAAACGCGGCGAACCGGCAGCGCATTGGCCGCATGCATTCCTCGGCGATGATGCGATGCTGGCATTCTGGAAACGCCTGCGTGCTCGCATCGAGCAACCTGTGCCGAACGACAATAGAGACGCCGCTGGACGCGGCGCGCGCGCGGTCTTTGATCACTTCATCACTCACACAATGAGCCAGCAGGCGGGCACTGAGACACTCGCCGCGGCTTCGTGAAGTCAGCGCGATGAACTTCGCCAACCGTGTCAGTGATCTCACCGAATGTGATCGTGAACCAATCCACGAGATCGGCTCGGTGCAAAGCTTTGGCGGGCTGATCGCTATCAGCGATGATTGGGTCATCACTCACAATTCGGACAATTGCCGCGCCTTGCTCGAGCTTAATGCGGATCCGCTGCTCGGCGAAAGGTTGAGCGACTATGTTCTGCCCGAAGCGCTCAAGCGGCTTCAGCAAACTGCGCAATCGATACAGGACGACAATCCAGTTGAGCATGCCTTTGGCTTGCAATTGCGCGATGATCTGCCGCCCTTTGACTGCACTTTGCATGCGGTCGAAACCGGTCTGATACTCGAATTTGAGCCCCATTCGGGCGACAGTTTCGAAAGCCATCTGGCGACCGCTGGTTCAATGCTTGCGCGGCTTTCAAATGTCAGCGATGTCGGTGAGCTATGCACCAAGGCCGCGCGCGTGGTGCGACAGGCATTGGGCTATGATCGAGTTATGATTTACCGCTTCCGCCGCGATGACAGCGGGGAAGTGATCGCCGAGGATAAGCGCGAAGAACTCGAGCCGTATCTGGGCCTGCGCTATCCCAGAGAAGATATTCCAGCCCAAGCGCGCGAGCTCTTCAAACGCAATCGTATTCGGGTCATCGCCAATATTGAAAGCAAGCAATCTCCAGTTCTTTCGCATGAGGCAGAGCCGCTCAACCTCTCCATGAGCATCATGCGGTCTTCAGCACCCGTGCATCTGGAATATCTGCGCAATATGGGCGTAGCTGCATCTTTAACGATCGCTATCGTCCGGCAGGACCGGCTTTGGGGGCTGATCTCTTGCCACCACGACAGCGCATTCTTGCCGCCGCGCTCTTTGCGGACCGTCGCAGAGATGTACAGCCAGGTCTTCTCGCTGATGCTGGATCGCATCTTGATCGAGCAATCCGAACGCTTGCGGATCGAAGCGCGCCAGCTGCACGACAAATTGCTGCAGAGCTTTGCAGGAGACGCGACGCTCATCCACGACATCTCACTGATCGAGGAAAATCTGGGTGAGATCATTCCGCATGACGGGGTTTCGGTGTGGATGGGCGGCAAATACCGTGCCCGCGGGAGCGCCCCGAGCCTTGAGCAATTCCGCGCACTCACTGGGGATCTCAGTGCGGCTCCAACTGACATGGTTTTAGCGAGCGATGCGCTGCAAGAAGTCATCCCGGCAGCCGCTGACTTCGCCGATGTGGTCGCTGGCGCGCTTGTCTTGCCAATCTCTCGTTCGCCTCGCGAATTCCTTGTCCTGTGGCGCGAGCCGCTTAATCAGACCGTACGGTGGGGCGGCAATCCGGCGAAAAACTTCATACCGGGCACTGACCGGCTCGAACCGCGCAGCAGTTTTGCGGCATGGGCTGAAACGGTAGAAGGCGCGAGCGAGCCTTGGAGCGATGATGAACTTGCTATCGCTGAAGGTTTGCGGGTCACTTTGCTCGAAGTGGTGCTGCGCATGAGCGATGAGATCATGCGCGAACGCAGCCGAGCACAGGAACAGCAGGACCTGCTGATCGCGGAGCTCAACCACCGCGTGCGCAACATCCTGAACCTCATCCGCAGCCTTGTCGCGCAGTCGAAGGATGAAGCGCTAAGCGTGGAGAATTTCTCACAGATCATTGGCGGGCGCATCGCCGCCTTGGCCAATGCGCATGACAACATCACCCGTCAGAATTGGTCGCCCGCCCCGCTCGCCTCGCTGTTCGACACCGAACTTGCTGCTTATGTTAGCGAGAAGCCGGGCCGTTTCCGCATTTTGGGAGACGAGGTCCAGGTTAAACCGGAAGCCTACACGGTGATCGCCTTGGTGGTGCACGAATTGGTCACCAACTCAGTCAAATATGGCGCATTGTCGGGCAATGACGGGCGGATCGATGTCACGGTCGCAGCTAATGAAGACAGCGACCTGACGATTTCCTGGCGCGAAGTGGGCGGGCCGCCGGTCCAATCTCCCACACGGCGCGGCTTTGGTTCGACCATCATCGAACGATCAATACCCTATGAGCTGAAAGGCAAGGCCGACTTGCGTTTCAAGCTCACCGGTCTCGAAGGCGATTTCGTAATCCCGTCAAAATATGTGCAGTTTGGAGCCGAGGCCGTCTCGGAAACTGCCCAAATGGACGATCTTGCCGTGGGATTGGGTCAAGCGGAACCGGGTGAAGCGGAACGTCGGGCGCTGCGCCCGGATCATGTGCTGGTGCTGGAAGACAATATCATCATCGCTCTCGACGCAGAGGAATGCCTCAAATCTCTGGGCGTCGACCGGGTGGATATTGAAGGTCAGTCCAACGGGGCCCTGAGCGCCATCGCCAACGATCCACCAGACTTCGCGATCATCGACTTCAACCTTGGGAACGAATCCAGCCTGCCCGTGATCGAAGAGCTCAATCGCCGGTCGATCCCCTTCGTTCTGGCAACCGGCTATTCGCAGATGAATGAGCAGATTGAGAAGCTTGGGGCCCTTGGCATCATGCGCAAGCCATATGGGCGCGACGAAATCGCTGAGGCGCTCGAACTGACTGTCGCTGCCTGACACTTACGGTTTATGAGAGGTCATGCCGGTGTTTGAGGCCAAGAATGCGGCGTCTGTGCTCAAACTGCTGTGCGACCGAAACGACGGGCGGCCTAAGTGCTGCGCGTGAGCAAAGTCACCTCTGCAGCGCTAAAATCGAGCGCGTGGATACTTGCTGAGTAGAGGCACTCACCCGCCGTTGCCACAAGCAAGCCATCGTCGCTGCGCACCTCCCCGACCAGAGGCAGAACGAGGACAGCACCCGGATAGGCCTTACAAACAGCTTCATCAGGCGCGCCAGTGATCTGGTCGAGGCGAAAGTGCGGCCCTTCGATGAGAGCCTGCCCACGTTCAGCCACTGTGCTGCGCAAGCGCGTAGGATAAGGGCTGCGATCAGCAACGGTCAGAGCGCGTTCGAGATGAAGCTCGCGTGGGCGGCCATAATCATAAAGGCGGAAGGTGGTGTCTGAGTTCTGCTGGACTTCGAGCAGCGACAATCCCGGTCCAATCGCATGGACGGTGCCTGCAGGCAGGTAGAAAAGATCGCCGCGCTGGACCTCATGCCAGGTTAGCAATTCTTCGATTGAGCCATCGCGCGCGGCGGCCTCTACCGCATCCACTTCGAGCTTCTCATTAAAGCCGACTGCAAGCTTTGCGCCGGGCTCAGCATCGAGGACCAGCCAGCATTCTTCCTTGCCATCCTCATCCGGCAAGGCTTGCTCGCAAGAGGGGTGGACCTGAACCGACAATTTGGCGCTGGTGAAAAGGTATTTGACCAGCAGATCGGGCATTTCAGGGGGTGGCTCAAACCAAATCTCACCGACACGCATATCCGCGAGCTCGGCGAAAGGCGCCGGCAGGGTGTCGCGACCCCAGACTTTCTCGACAAGGCGGGTTGGGAGTTGGCGAAAGGGTGCGCTGATCATCCGGTTCATAGCGGGGATGCTCCGGGCAGTTTTCCGACCAATTGCGCGCCATCGCGGGTGGTCACCAGAACTTCGCCATCGCTTACGATGATGCAAATGTCCTCAAGCCCAACGGCCGAGATGCGCGGGCCGTCGCTTATCGCAAGGACATTCGTGCACTGCGCTAGATCGACCTCGCCACGCACCGAATTGCCCGTTTCGTCATGCGGCAAAGCGTCATGCAGCGACGCCCAATTGCCAATATCCGACCACCCCATATCTGCCGGGACCATCGCTGCGTTCTGCGTGTTCTCCATCACCGCATAGTCGATCGATTCGCCCGTAATCGCGCCAAAGGCCTGCGGATCGGGGTAGAAAGCGCCCGCCTCCGTACGCCCCCTGGCGACCGATTCCTGCACTGCCGCGGCCATGGCGGGTCGATGCTCGGCAAGTTCGTCAAGCAAAGCTCCAGCGCGGAAGGCAAAGATGCCGCCATTCCAGCTATATTCGCCGCTCTTGAAGTAGAGCTCGGCACGCTCTTGATCGGGTTTTTCGACAAACTCTGCGATAGCAAAGCCGCCCGTGATCGCTCCCCCCTGCCGCAGGTAGCCGTAGCCGGTTTCAGCCCGCGTGGGAGTGATGCCAAATGCAGTGAGATAGTCCTGCGAAGCCAAACTTGCGGCATCGAGAGCGGCTTTGCGAAAAGCCGCTTCGTCGGCGATGTGATGGTCGCTTGGGCAAACGAGGAGGATATCTTCTGCGGGTAGCAAAGCGGCAGCCAGAGCAATTGCTGGTGCGGTGTTCTTTGCCTCAGGCTCGATCACTAGTAGATGTTCGGCCTCGCCCATTTGCTGCTCGATCAGGTCCGCATGCTGCGCGCCCGCCACGATCATCGGCGCAGCAAACCGTGCATCGCCCGCAACCCTAGCGACAGCCGCTTGAAACAATGTGGTTTCACCGAGTAGCGGCAGGAAGGGTTTGGGGCGCGCAGGGCGGCTCACCGGCCAAAGCCGAGTGCCACTGCCCCCGCACAAAATGACGGGGTGGATCACAGGATCGGATGAGCGCTGTTGCTCCATGACCATGGTTTACCATTGAGGGCGTATAATGTCAGTTAAGAGACCACGAAGACGCCACCATTCTGGTGGCATTCTTCGAAGGTTTTCTGGGCTTTTCATCGACTTGGATGCGGTTAACGGGCGCGGAAATCGACCCGATAACCATATCGCGCCTCAACCGGATCGCCAGCCCGGCTCAGCGCCGGGTTGAAACGGATCTTTTCGATGACCAATCCGCACACGAGCGCGGTGGTCTCTGGGTCGCTCGAACTGCGCACCACCGAGCAGTCGCGCGCAAGCCCATCTCGGGTCACTGTAAAGGCAACTGTGACCGAGGTGCCAAAACGCGTCGAGCGCCCACCTTCAGGGACTGGAAAATCGCGCCGTGGGTCCAAGCTTCCCGAGCGAACACTGGGCCGGGTTGTAGTGCCATTCCCTTGACCCGAACCTTGATTGCCGCTGCCCGTGCCGTCACCCGCACCCCGCGCGCCACTGCCTTCCCCCTCTTCACGCGCGCCTGAGACTGTTTCGCTACCGGTGGAAGTCACCGTTGGCAGCGGCTCCGATTCACGCTCGATCGGAGAGCTGGGCGCGGTAACAGGCGCAGGCACCGCCTCCTCGCCTGCCGCGCCCTCTGCGCCTTCATCGGGCTCTGGCGGAGTTTGTGGCGGTGGGTCGTCAGGCGCGGCCACGATGACATCGAAAACGCTGACCACGTCGCGCTCCACCGATGCTGTCAGTTCAGGGGCGAAGAGCCGTCCCAACCCATAGATCGCAAAGACGTGAAACAGCGCAATAGCTGTCAAAAGCGGCCAGCGCGGTCCCTTGGGCTTTCCCTTATATTGGCTGGAGGCTTTGCTCATTTATCCTGTGTCATGGTGAAACCGAACGCTGTGCAATCCTGTCGAAGGCGGGGCCCTAACGGGCCGCTCCGTCCTCAATACCATCTCTGCACGCAATTTCGATGGAGCAAGCGGGTTGAGCCCGATGGAAGCCGATTGGACCACCAGCGCAAAGGGCGCCGAGCGTGAAGGCGATTTCGCTCCTGAAGGTCAGGATGTGCGAAGCGACGCGTCCTGCGCGATATCTGGCAAAAGCGGGACACCCGGCGATCCTGAGCACTTGTCTCCTCTGTCCAATCCTTGGCGGCTAAGCGGCCTGACCGATGCCCTAAAGTCACTAACCGCACTGCTTCCCATTAAGGCAAATGGGTTTGACCATCGGGTCATTGGCTTCGCGCTTGCAGCGGGACTTGGCTATTTCCTGCTTGCCTCGCTTGGACTTAGGCTCTGGGCCATTCACCCAACGCTTGCGAGCATCTGGGTGCCCAATGCCGTAATCGTTGCGCTGCTTTTGCTCGCACGATTGCGCAATGAAGTGCCGCTGCTGATCGCGGTAGGAGCAGCAGCCTTCGCGGCACATTCGGGCGCCGGAGACGCAGTCAGCAAAGCGGGTATATTTGCGCTTGCGCATGTGGTCGACGTGACTGTGGTGACCGCTCTCATTCGCCGCACAAGCTCCAATCAAGCGGACAGCAATCCGTTGCTCACCAACCTAAGTCCGATCCTGCAATGCGGCGGATTGGTCGGACCAACCTCGCTCGGCCTCGTCGCCGCCTTTGCGGTTGCTCCTGATTGGGGAACGCTCACATTTTGGTTGCTGGCAGACAGTATTGGAATGATCCTGATCGTCCCGGCGATTCTGGTCGCAGCTGAGGCTTGGCGCGGCCAAGATCCTACAGACAGATCACGCCTAATCCGGCGCGGTCTGTTGATGTTGGGCGGGCTCATCTGGGCCTATTTCGTCTTTGCACAAAACCTCTATCCGCTGTTGTTCCTTGTGCCTCCGGTCACGCTCTTGATTGCTTTTCGAGCCGGCCCTTTGGGCGCAGCACTGTTCGTGCCGGCGCTGGCCGTGGTCGCCATGTTGATGACCTTCACAGGGGTTGGTCCGATCGCGCTGCTCGCCGGAGACGGGCAGATACAGAGCCACCTGCTGCAGTCCTTCTTCGCCACCAACTTCATGACCGGACTACCCATCGCAGCGATCCTATATGGCCGCGCGCGCATGACTTCAGAGCTCGCCCGCAATCGCAGCGAGCTGACTCTCCTAACAGAGAGCATCACCGATGCAGTGCTCTGGATCGATAGGGAACGCCAATGCACCTATGCCTCACCGTCGGTCGCTCAAGTGCTCGGCCGCTCACCCGATGAGATGGTCGGTCATTCCATCACGCGCCGCAGCCATCCCGAATCCGAAGGGCGGATCACGGCCTTGCTCGATCGGCTGTTCTTGGGAGACAGCGACAAAGAACGACTGACTTATCGCCGCTACCTCGATGATGCTGAGGGCAAACCGGTCTATATCGAAGCTGACTGCGCAGTGGTCACTGACCCGGTCACCCGTGAACGAAACGGCGTGGTTGTTTCTGCTCGCGACGTGACGGATAGAGTTCAGCTCGAAACGCAGCTGACCCGTGCGCGCAGCAATGCTGAAAACGCCGCGCATGCGAAAAGCGAATTCCTCGCCAATATGAGCCACGAGATACGCACACCGATGAACGGCGTGCTCGGCTTTGCTGAGCTGATGCTGCAGGGCGATCTGGATAAGGATAGCCGCTATCACACCGAGATGATCGTGCAGTCCGGTCGGTCCATGATGCTGCTGCTGAATGACATCCTTGATCTGTCCAAGATCGAAGCGGGGCAGATTGTCATCGACCGCGAGCCTGTCGATCTGTTTGAGACGATCACAGAGTGCGCGGCGCTGCACCGAACCGCGGCCGAGCATAAGGGGCTGAGGTTGCACTTCCACGCGCCTTGCGCTCCCGAGCCAGCTTGCCAGATCGAATGCCGCCGCTGCGACGCCAAATCCGCCCGGCCCTGGGTGATGACTGACGGGTTGCGGCTCCGGCAGATAGTGCTCAACCTGATCAGCAATGCGGTGAAGTTCACCGAAAATGGCGGCGTCGATATCGATTTTGAACAGAGCTCGAGCGAGTTCACCATCACAGTGCGCGACAGCGGGATCGGGATCAGCTCATCGCGGCTGGAGGCGATCTTTGCCCCCTTCACCCAAGGTGAAAGCGACATCACTCGCCGCTTTGGCGGGACAGGGTTGGGCCTCACAATCAGCCGTCAATTGGCCGAGCTGTTGGGAGGCACACTCTCAGTTGAAAGCAAGGCTGGCGTGGGCTCAACCTTCCGCCTCACCTTGCCCGCTCACTACATCGATCCGCCCTCGGACGCCCCGGTTTCAGACACAGCGATTGAGCCGACAGCTCTCCCACAATCTGCGCGTGTCTTGTTGGTGGAGGATCACGATGTGAACCGTTTACTCGGGATCGAGATGCTCGAACGCTGCGGGCAAAGCGTCGAAGTCGCGCATGATGGAAATGAAGCGATTGCTATGGTGATCGATGCGGTGATGCGCCAGCGACCCTATGACCTCATACTGATGGACATCCAGATGCCGGGGTGTGATGGCTATGCGGCGACCCGCGCGATCCGAGCCGATGGGATCGGGCCGGACCGGATTCCGATCATTGCGCTTACTGCCAACGCCTTTCCCGAAGACATTGCCGCGGCGCGCGATGCAGGCATGCAGGCCCACCTCGCCAAGCCGCTGGTATTCTCCGACCTCGCTCGCGCGTTGCAACGCTGGCTGCCCACCCGCATTATTGAAGATGATGTTGAGGCAGAGCCGCTGACACAGGCTCGGCAACGCGATGTGCTTGAACCGTCAGCCAGGGCACTTGACGTCAGCAAAGCGAAAGGAGCGGTTCTCGAACCCAGAATTCTGGAAACCGGGGCCTTTGATGCCGGGATCGTCGACACATCGCGCCCTGCTCATGCAACCGTTCGACTGGGCCAGCCAATGTCTGAACGGCCCAGCTCTGCGCCACAAAGCCTGTCAGCTGGCTTGCTCGGCCGTTGGAACGAGAGGCGCGGTGAAGCCATCGAAGCGGTTCGAGACGCGCTTGAAAGCGGTGAACTCGTCGACGACCATACGAGCGGGGAAACGCACGAAAAGCTGGCAAGGCTGGTGCACAAGCTTGCTGGCACGGCAGCAAGTTTTGGCGAGCCGGAGCTGGGCGATCGAGCGGCTGCGCTAGAAAATGCGATCCGCATGCGCCTCTCTTCAAGAGTGCGGGAGGCGCTGGCGTTTGAGCTGCTGAGCCTTGCGGATGATCCCAAGGACGCCGCACCGATATCCAGCGACTAGCTCACGGGAAGCTATTTCCCCTTGGCGCAAAAAGAAACGGCGGGACCCAAAGGCCCCGCCGCTTGCTTGTTCGATAAGCGGATCGCTTGACGATTAGAACGAGTAGCGAACGCCGAGCACGATACGCCAAACCGAGTTAGTGAACCCGATGCGTTCCTGCTCATCAATGTTACCAGCCGAATCAAGGTTGAGGTCATTAAAGATGTAGCGCCCCTGATCGTCGATACCGTCGCTGTCGATCAAGTCGACGAGGCCGTCCTCGTCGTCGCGGTTGCGGAAGACGTTCCAATCGCTGTCGACAAAGTTCAGGAAGTTGTCGAAGTCCGCAAAGAGCTGGATCCGATCATCCATGCCAAACAAGGCCCCCGGACCAGGGATTTCCTGGCTCAGGCGAAGATCCATGTCGAACACCCAGTCGTTTCGGCAAGTGTTACGTCCAATGGTCGTACCCGGAGTGAAATCACATTTCGACCCAAGGTCACTGGTGGCGAGGAAGTCGACAAGGTCCTCTACTTCATCCAGGTTCGACAGTGGAGAAACGTTTGGATCGTCCCTGCCAGTTGGGATGTAGAGCAGTGCGTTCCGGTCACCCGAAGTGCCGTCCTGGAAGCCGTCACCACTGAAGGTGAGGCTGAATGGACGGCCCGAACGCGCCGAGAAGAAGACCGCAAGCTGACTGTCATAGCCATCGATGAACTCTTCAACGACGTTAAGCGTCGCAGTCAGGCGATGACGCGTCTGGAAGTTCGAAGTCGAAATTGCCGGGTTCTGGAAGTCGAACGCAGCGGTGTCTTCGAAGTTGCCGTTTGCGGTTGCACCGAAGAAGTTCCGGGTATTCTCTGAGTCCTGCCAAGCATAGCCAAAGCTCAGGTCAACACTGCCCGACTCGGTGAAGAGACCCTCACTGAACCGCTTCGAGAGTACAAATGAGGCAACGTGGCTATCAAAGCTCGGGCCATTGGTGAGCTGGTTAAAGTCATCAAGGCGCGAACCGAAGCAAGCGTCAGTCAGGTTGGTGAAGGTTGGCGGAACACCGCCGGTTCCAACCAGCTGAGCATCACAACCATCGTTCAGAGGATCAAGCGCTGAGATGATTGGTCGACCGTCCACTGTGAAACCGTTCAGCCCGTCACTCGGGTTGACGGCCTGAACAAGGTCATTGATTGCCAGAGTGTCATTGAACCGCGAGTAGATGTAGTCGGCGCGCAGGTTCCAGTTCGAGAAGAAACCGCTCTCTGCACCAAGCATCGTATCGACACCAATATTGGCGCGAACGACGGTTGGAACATCGAAGTCTGGGTCTGTTGATTGAACATCATCGCGTCCAGCTGCTGCAGCGTCGACAGCCGAGTCCAAGGCACATTGCGGGAAGCCGGTGAACTGACCGTTCTCAACCACGCTGAAATTGCCATTGGCGTCCAGAAGTCCATCGCATGCATCGTCGAATGTGTCGCCGTCCGCCGACGCAAACCCATCATTCGAGAATGCGTTGGAGAAGAACACCACCGGGTCACCGCCGGAGAAGATGCCGACACCGCCAGTAATCTTCGTATCGCTGAAGAACCCTTCATTGAACAATTCATAGGTAGCAGCGAAACGAGGGAGGATAACCGGGTCAAGCGCGCTAAACGGTACCGCGTTGTTGAAGCCAAACCGTTGCACGAATAGCGGGTTTGGACGAGGAGTACCCTCACCATCATACAGTTGAACTCGGATACCACCGGTCAGGTTCAGCTGCTCGGTCGCCTGCCACTCATTTTGAGCATAGAACGAATAGATCTGGCGGGTGAAGGTCGCACTTGCATCATTGATATCGCCTGTCGCCGATGCAGCGATAGTCGCACCACCCAACGCACCGCCAGCAAGATCGTCTTGGTCGCCAAACACGCTTGAGAAGAAGCCGCTTGCAACGACACCGTTTTCAAAATCCTGCAAGTTGCGGAAGAAGATCGTACCAGTCGCATTGATCGCGAAGAGGTTAAACACCTCCAGATCGTTGACCTCTGCGCCGAGCTTGATCTGATGTTCGTCAGCATCGATATTCATCAAGAACCGAGCCTGATCAATCTTCGTATTCAGCTGGTTAGCCGAACGGAAAATGCCCGGGCCTGTCGTGAGAATGCCGTTCTCCGATGTCTGGCCATCGACAGGATTTACGCCAACAGCGAGACGGACAGTCGGATTTGCCGCTTGCGCTTCACCGAAGGCAAACGGGCCCTGAACGTCGTCGACCTCAGCACGCGAAACGCGCAGCTCGGTCGAAACGCGGTCAGACCAATCAGAATAGAGACGAGCGGAATAGTAGTCCGAGAACGTTCCCTCGTCCTCAAAACTCGCCAGACCCGTGATCTGGTTGGTGCCGGCATCGCGCTCAACCTTCTGCTCTTCGAGCCGCTGGTAGGTCACTTCGAGACGATGATCATCGGTAATGTACGCATCGAGACGACCAAAATAGCGCTGACTGGTTTCTGGAAGTACATCCGGATAGCCCAAGATATCCTGGCCATAGACATCGCGAGCAATACGCTCGAACTCATCAAACTGTGCCTGGGTTACAAACTCAAACTCGACCGGGAAACCGCCGCCGGTCGGACCGAGGTCGTTCGGACGACCAAGGTCTGTCTCTTCGTAGCCGGCATAGAAGAACAGGCGATCCTTGATGATCGGACCACCGAGTGTCGCACCCCACCGCTTGTCATTGAAGGGCGAGACTTGAGACACGGCATCACCCGCCTGGTCGCCGCGGAGACCTGAGTCAGTGTAAGTGAAGAAGGCCGTTCCGCTGAAATCGTTGGTACCTGACTTGGTAACGACGTTGATCGCGCAACCGGTAAAGTCAGAATATTCCACGTCGAACGGTGCGAATTCAACCGAGGTTTGGCGAATTGTGTCAAACGGGATTGGGAAAGTGTTGCGCGAAGCTGTTGGCGTGCCATTCAAACCAAACACGTCGGTCTGGACAATACCGTCGACGGTGAAGGTGTTCGAGCGGTCATTCGCACCGATACAGCTGATACGGTCGACTTCGTCATTGCGGTCTAGGCTAACACGCGGGTCGATACGAATGATGTCGACAATGTTACGCGAAATGGTTGGGAAGCCTTCGACCGTTTCAAGGTCAAATGCCGAACCTGGGCCAACGGCTTGCGTTGCAGCTTGCACGCGCGTGCCACTGACAACGATCACGTTGCCCGCGCCACCTTCGGTAAGGCTGAAGGTGAGACGAAGCCGACCACTGACGCTCAGTGACTGGCCCTCAACGGTCTGTCCTTCGAAGCCCGGAGCGGTTGCCGTGATAGTGTAAGGGCCCCCAGAAACCAGGTTGTTCTCAGTGAAAAGGCCGTTTGGCCCCGTCGTCGAAGTGCGGCTTGCGCCCGTACGAGTGTCGGTGATGACGATCGTCGCACCGGCGATGCGATTGCCATTTTCATCGCTGACGGTGCCTTCAACACCTGAGGTAATCTGCTGGGCATGAGCAGGCGTGGCAATAGTCGCTGCTGCTGTCAGACTGACAACGCTTGCTGCAAGAAGATATTTGATTTTCATGGAACGAAGCCCCTGATCGCTTGTGGAGAGAGTGAAACTTACCCGCGCGGCGCTAGCGACGCCGCACTGCACAAAAGAGACACTTTTATGACACTTGTGTGACACCTGCTCCGGCCCCGTTTGGACCCAGAATTGTCCACAGCTTTGCACAGGCCTAAACCCGCAGTTTTCCTAGGCTAAAGGCGTTTGTGTTGCATGCGCGCAACGAGAGTCCTGTTTTTTCGAGAGACCACGAATTGACGCACTTATTCCACCTCGCGGCTTGGATTGCACCAACAATGCAAGAGCGCCGATCCGAGTCGCCTCGAGTCGCCCAGCCTCTACTCAGGCGAGATTGATCTCGCGCAGCCTTTGCTGGAGGAAATCATGCGCCGTGATCGCCGGTTCGGGTGCCGCATCTGCGGCGGCAACGCAGCTTTCCAGCGGCGTGATCATGTAATCAGGCCTGAAGTGCAGGAAGAACGGCATCGAATACCGCGACCGCAGCGCGCCTGCGCCGCTTGGATTGACCACACGGTGCGTGGTCGAACACAAGGTCCCTGCCGTCAGCCGCTCGAGCATATCACCCACATTGATCACCAGCGATCCTTCTTCGGCATAGACCGGATGCCACTCACCTGACTTGGTCAGCAATTGCAGGCCCGCTTCCTCCGCACCGAGCAACAATGTGATCGTGTTGATGTCGCCATGCGCGGCTGCGCGAATTGCGCCTTCGGGTGCGTCGGCGCCGAGCGGTGGGTAATGCAGCAAGCGCATGACCGAATTGCCGTCCTCGACCGTCGGGGCAAAGAAGTGGCGGTCGAGGCCAAGGTGGAGCGCAATCGCTTCAAGTACGCGCAGTCCCGTGCTCTCAAACGCGGCATAGAGCTCGCTGAAGGTCTCCTCGAAACCCTCGACCTCATCAGGCCAGACATTAGGGCCCATATATTCGGCGAGGTCATGGCCAGGCGGCAGCCCACGTCCGACATGCCAAAATTCCTTCAGGTCGAAGACGTCTGCATCCTTGGCCTTTTCGGTTCCAAAGGGCGTGTAACCTCGCGCGCCGCCGCCGCCTTCGATCTTGTAGCCACGCTTGAGCTCATCTGGGAGCGCGAAGAAGGCTTTGGAGGTGGCCTCAGCCCGGTCGATCAGCTCTTGCGGGATGCCATGGTCGCGCACCACGGCGAAGCCAAACTCGCCAAAGCTGCGGCCAAGCTCATCCGCGATGTCTTCAAGCGGCTGGGCTAGCGATACGGAAGCGATGTTTATCTTTGTCATGGACCGTCATTTAGGCCCGCGACGCTAAAGCGGCAAGAAGATGCTCGCCAGCGCTGCGCTCATCAGATTGGCAAGGCTTCCCGCTGCAAGCGCCTTAAGCCCCAGTTTCGCAATCACCGGACGCTGATTGGGAGCAAGCCCCCCGGTTACCGCCATCTGGATTGCGATCGAAGAGAAGTTGGCAAAGCCGCACAAGGCAAAGGTGACAATGGCTCGGCTGCGCTCGGTCAACTCACCGCCCGTCATCGCGCCAAGATCGATAAATGCAACGAATTCGTTGAGCACAATCTTAGTGCCGAACAAGCCTCCGGCGATCTGGGCCTGTTCCCAGTCTGGAATGCCAATCAGGAACATGACCGGCGCGAAAATATAGCCTAGCAATTTCTGGAAACTGATCGTGCTCAGCCATTCCGCTGTCTCCGGGCCAAAGGGCATGCCAATGCCAGCCGCGCCTGCAACGATCCAGCTGCCAGCCCCGGCGAGAAACCCATTGGCGAGCGCCACGAGAGCGACAAACACCATCACCATTGCCCCAACCGCCACCGCGAGCTTGACCCCGGTCTGCGTGCCTTGAGCGGCGGCTTCGATGATGTTGGCGGGACGATGCCCTTCCTCGAATGTTTCGGCCATGGCGACTTCTTCCGGACGGCCGGCTTCTTTGATGGAAGCGGGCCCGGTCGCACTGATGCGGGATTGGGGAAGCTCCACCTCCTCGCCGTTGGTACCAACCATAGTCACCCGCGTCTGGTCATCAGACGCAACGGCTTTCGCAGCGCCAGCGGCAGCCGTCACAACGCTGGGTTCCTCTGCAAGAGGATCCGGTCGATCAGGCATGATGATCTTTGCCATCAGGATGCCGCCAGGGGCTGACATGAAGGCCGCGGCAAGCAGGAAAGGCACCGCTTCGCTGCCAATGAAGCTGGCATAGGCGGCAAGGATGGTCCCTGCGACACCGGCCATCCCGACCGTCATCAAAGTGAACAAGCGCTCTGGCGGAAGCGCGGCAAGATAGGGACGCACGACCAGTGGGCTTTCCGACTGGCCAACAAAGATATTGGCCGCGCTACCCAAAGCTTCGACCTTGCTGACTCCGGTGATCCAACCAATCGCACCGCCGACCCAGCGCACCAGTCGCTGCATGATGCCCAAGTGATAGAGGATCGAGACGATTGCAGCGAAGAAGACGATTACCGGCAATGCCGCGATTACAAATGTGTTGGCGAAGGGGTTGCTCGCCATTGGTCCGAAGACGCTCTCTATCCCGACAACCGAGAAGTCGAGCAGTGCGATCACGCCGTTTGAAAGCCCTTGAATGATCGCCACACCCACATCGGTTCGCAGAACCAGCAAGGCCATGAAGGCCTGCAAGGCAAAGGCGGCTCCGACAACGCGCAGATTGATACGCCGTTTGCCGTTTGAGAGAGTGAAGGCGATGCCAAGGATCGCAACGATCCCGAGGCAGCTGAAAAGGATGGAAGTTACGCTTTCAGACACGGCCGATTTTGCCCCAATCGCTAAAACAATATTGTGCGGGCGCTGGCTGATGGCCGCTCACCCCGATTGGCACACAGGCGTGGCAGCTTGCGTTCGCGCGCGCAAGAGCTTGGTTGGCCAAGGCAGTTGACAGCTTGGCGCGCCTCGCTTCCCTTTTGGCAAGCCCTCGCTTAACCCCGCAAGCATGACCGAAGCCAAAGCGAATCCGCCCGCAAGCCCATCCGAAAGCTCAACAGCCAACATGCCGCTTGGCCTGTTTGTTTTCACATTGCTGTATGGTGGGATGACGATCCTTGCCGGTGTTATCGCCTTTAAGCAGGTTCAGTTGTGGCCGACCGCGCTCGCGGTTGAGAGCGGGATTTTCGCCTTCCTGCTCTTGGTGGTGATCTCAAGCACAATCGCTCAGCTCTATGGCAAAGAGATCGCGCAGCGGCTTGTTTGGTGGGGGTTCCTGCCTCTGGCTTTGTCGGCAGCGATCATCTTCATGGTGCTCGGTCTCCCACCCTCGCCCGAGATGGTCGATTTCCGCGCGGAAGACCTTTCAGCTTTTGAGCGTGTTCTCGGGCAGACCCCGCGTATCATGCTGGCAGGGCCGTTCGCTTATATTGTCTCGCTGCTGCTCAATATCTGGATCTTCGATCGACTGCGGGGAGACAAGGAAGGCTCGACGATTGGCCTCATGATTCGCGGGGCGATTGCCTCAGCGCTTAGCCAAGCGGTGGATTCGGTGATCTTCGTGACCCTCGCCTTTTATGGCGAGTTTGACATCACTGACCTCTTAATCGGCCAGACCATCGCCAAAGTGACACTAAGCCTGGTCCTTGTGCCTTTCCTGATCACATTTGGAGTCAAAGCCGCGCAGTGGCTCGACGCGCGGGCAACCGCTAAAGGCTAACGCTCCAAACGCATTTCGCGGCTCTGCTCGACCAAATTGCCACGCCCTTCGTTGAGCGACACACTGAGCGCTGGCGCATGATAATGCACCGTTCTATCGCATGCTTGGACATGCGCTGGGCGCGCGCTGCTAAGAAAGGTCTAGCGAATTGAAACGACTGCTCGGTTGGATCAAACGCCATCCCATCATCACCGCTATCATAGCGGTGGTCTTGCTGCTGCTGATCGGCGCTATGTTCAGCTCAGACGAGCGCGACTACCAATATGTCACTGAGCCCGTCAGCGAGGGGGAAGTCACGCGTCTTGTCTCCGCCAGCGGTACGTTACGGGCGCTCAACACAATCAATGTAGGGGCGGAAGTTTCCGGCCAGATCACAGCCGTTTACGTCGATTTCAACTCACCCGTTCAGGCCGGTCAATTGCTGGCAGAAATTGATGCGACGCGGCCCCGCGCCCGAGTCACGCAAGCGCGCGCGCAAGTCGATCTGGCCCGCGCCAGTCTGGCGCAAGCCGAAGCCTCAATCGCGCGCTCTGAAACCGATGTTGCCGTGCAGCAGCGCGAGTTTGAGCGCCGCGCTCAATTGGCGGAAAATGGCTTTGTCTCGACCGCCGGCCTTGACCAGGCTGAGAACCTTCTGGTCGCAGCAAAAGCCTCGCTCAGCTCAGCCCAAGCCCAGGCTCAAAGCGCCCGCGCTCAGATCTCGCAAAGCCAGGCGGAGCTTCAGTCAGCCCAGCTCGATCTCTCACGCACCCGCATCATCGCGCCCACCAGCGGGGTTGTGATCGATAAGCTGGTCGAACCGGGGACGACGGTTGCTGCCAACTTCCAGACCCCCAACCTCTTCACCATCGCAGCTGACACCAGCCGGATGCAGGTCGAAGCGGCAGTGGATGAGGCGGATATCGGCCAGGTTCGCGAAGGTCAGCAAGTTCGCTTCACAGTCGATTCCTACCCCGAAGACACCTTCGAAGCCTTGGTCCAGCAAATCCGTCAGTCGGCGACGCAATCGGGCTCGGCAGTGAGTTACCTTGTAATCCTTGACGTCGACAATTCCGATGGCCGCTTGCTCACGGGAATGACCGCCAATGTCGATATCATCACCGGGCTCAAACAAGACGTTCTGCGCGTGCCGGTCGCTGCTACACGCTTTATCCCGCGCGACGGTGATCGCGGGGGAGAAAACTCGGATGATGCAAGCTCAGATGGCGGCAAGCAAGCGTATGTCTGGGTGCCCGGAGAAGACCCCTATTTGCCGCGACGCATACCCGTAGAGACAGGCCTCGCGGGCGAGGATTATGTCGAATTAACGGGCGGCGCTGAAGAAGGTCAGGACGTCTATATCCGATCGCGCAGCCTGCGCGACAGCGGTGGCTAGGCGGTCATAATGACGACCCCTCGATCCTCAAAGCCTGACGAAGATGCGCTTGTCGAGACCCGCGATCTCGTCAAGACCTATGAGCTGGGCGGTGAAGTCATCCATGCCGTCAATGGCGTCTCGCTGACGATCGATCGCGGCGAATATGTCGCGATTATGGGGACCAGTGGATCGGGCAAATCGACCTTCATGAACATGATTGGCTGCCTGGACAGCCCGACCAGCGGTCATGTGATGATCGACGGCACGCCTACTGAGCATATGTCGAGCGATGAGCTCGCACTTTTGCGCAACACCAATATCGGTTTCGTTTTTCAGCAGTTCAATCTGCTCGCGCGGACCTCTTCAATCGACAATGTCGCGGTGCCTTTGATCTATGCCGGAATTGGCACGGAGGAGCGGCGTGAGAAGGCAACGCAAAAGCTGATCGACATGGGGCTTGGCGATCGTCTGCTCAACACGCCTGCCAAGCTTTCAGGCGGGCAGCAGCAACGCGTCGCCATTGCCCGCGCGCTGGTGACGGAGCCCTTGATGCTGCTCGCCGATGAGCCGACCGGCGCGCTCGACACGCGCACCAGCGAAGAGATCATGGCGATCTTCGAGAAACTGAACGCCGATGGCATTACGGTGATCGTCGTGACACATGAAGAGGACATTGCCGACCACGCCAAGCGCCGCATCCGGTTCAGCGATGGTAAGGTTATTGAAGACCGTCCGGTGTCCAATCGCACCGTGGCTTTGGAAAACGCGCCCGCAGAAGAGACCGCTTCATGACCGAAGTTGCTGCACCTTCTCGTCCTGCACGCTTTCTCGCCAGTTGGGGTGTCAATATCGCGATTGCGATCACTGCCCTGCGTACCAACTTGATGCGGTCAATCCTGACGATGCTCGGCGTCATGATCGGGGTGTTCGCGGTGACCTTGGCGGTTGCAGTGGGCAATGGCGCTCAGGTTTCGGTTATGGATTCGATCAATTCCTTCGGATCCAACATGGCGATCCTAATACCCGAACCAGAGAACGAAGGGCCGCGCCGCTCCTTTGATCGAGGCCGGCTGACGCAGCGCGATCTCAGAGCTATTGAGCGCGAAGTCCCCGGCATTGTCGCCACAGCGCCACAATTGCGCTCTGGCGTTGAGGTCTTGGTAGCCGGGACCAGCGCGTCTACCACTGGAGTGGGAACGACGCCCGGATTTGGCTTGATTACCAATCACCCGGTCGACCGGGGACGCTATATCAACGATACAGACGTGCGGTCCGCTGCGCGCGTAATCGTCCTGGGCCGCTCTGTCTCAGAGACGCTATTCGGCGAGTTCGACCCGGTGGGTGAGAATGTCCGTGTCAACGGCGTGCCGTTTCAAGTGATCGGCTTGCTCGAGGAAAAAGGGTCAACCTTCGGTGATGACAATGATGACACGCTGATCATCCCCATCTCGACCATGCGCCAGCGCTTCGTGGGCGACACCCTGCCCGGCCCCGATGATTTGCAGCTCGCTTTTGTCGGGTTCGAGGATGGAGCATCTTTGTCGCAAGGCAAAGACGACATTCTCAATGTGATGGAAGATCGCTACCGGGTCCAGGATGGCGAGATCAATCCGTTCCGCGTTCGCACAACGCAGGAATTCATGGAGGAAAGCCAAACCATCACCGGCATCTTGCAAGCTGTGCTGGTCGCGATTGCCTCGATCTCGCTGCTCGTGGGCGGGATCGGGATCATGAACATCATGCTTGTGAGCGTGACAGAAAGAACCCGCGAAATCGGCCTGCGCATGGCGCTTGGGGCGCGGCGGAGCGACATTCGCAATCAGTTCCTGGTCGAAGCGGCCGTCTTGTGTGTCCTGGGCGGCGGGATAGGCCTCATCTTTGCATGGGTAAGCGGCATGGCTCTGACTGCCTATGCTGACTTCCCCGTTCCAATCGGCATCGGGGTTGCGCTGGGGGCGATCACTTTCTCGGCCTTTTTGGGTCTGCTGTTCGGCAGCTATCCGGCGGTCAGAGCTTCGCGGCTGTCGCCAATTGAAGCCCTGCGCACCGAATAGCGCCAGTGGACGTCACTGGGGCTGCATCCGCACCCGGCGATAGATCAGCCAGCCCAGCCACATCACTCCATAAAGCCCCAAGGCCGCGTAGATCGCTGGCATGGGATCTTCGAGCGTACTGATCGATCCGGCGAAGGCGGCGATGCCCATATATGGCAAGGTCCCGATGACCCAGAACAACGTAAAGCGCGCCAGGCCCATCCTTGTCAGCCCCGCCATACAAGCGGTGACTTCGGGCAGGATCGGCGCCGCCCGGGCAAGCATAATCATGCCTGGCCCATGCGCATCGAAGGAGGTTCGCATCTCGGCGCGTCGAGCTTCATCCTTGATGACACGGGCAAGCGCCGCATCGCCCCATCGGTGGCAGATCGCATAACCGCCAAAAGCGGCAAAAGCAGAGCCGACCATGGCGGCAAGGAAGCCCAGCTCAAAGCCGAGAAAATACCCCCCCAGGATCACGATCGTCAGCGTCGGCACAGCAACGAACAGATCGATGAATAGAAGGCTGACCACGACCGCGAAGACGATCCATGCGGAGGCGTCGCTGGCAGCTTCAAGCCACAGGCGAACATTATCCTCGGTCAGGATACCAAGCGCGCGGCCAAGAATGAAGGTGGAGGCAAAGATCAAGGCGAGCGTAATCATGACTTTCAAGAGGGTTTTCATGCGTCACCTTTCTGCATGATGCGATGAGCAAGTGAGGGGGAGAGGCGCTGGATCGAACGCAGCAATTTGACCTTCCCAATGTCCGTATCGAGCGTGCGGGTTTCGATTGCGCGGATGATCTGGGCGGCAACGTCGCCGCTAGTGAGCTTGCCGCTCCCGCGCCCTTCGGTCATCGGCGTATCAACCAACGGGAGGAAAGCTTGTTGGACTGCAATCCCCTTGGCCTTCAGCTGCGGACGCAGACCGCGCGTTAGATTGTCGAGCGCCGCCTTTGTTGCGCAGTAAATTGCGGATTCATGCTTGGGCACGAGGCCAAGTCCGGAGTTGATGTTCATTATGAAAGGGGACGGGGTGCGAGAGAGCGGATCTATCAAGCCAGCAATCAATTGGGCTGGACTGGCCAAGTTGATTGCGATTTCGCGCGCAATGCTCTCGGGCTCAAAGTGCTCGTCGACAAAGCGAGCTGTGAACTGGACAGCGCCGCAATTGATCAGGCCGTCAATGCCGTCGGGATGGCTGCCTCGGATAGTCGCGATGGCTTCGGCGACGCTGTCAGCTTCAGCCAGATCGAGGGTAATATGGGTGTAGTGCGTCAACGCTTCGATCGCCTCGTCGGGCGGGCGGCGACGCGACAGGCCGATCACACGATTGTGCGTTGCTAGCTGCTTCAGGAGATCCAATCCGACTCCGGAACTCGGGCCGGTCAGAACGATTGTTCTGTTGTTGAGTTTCATGGGCTTGGGCTATTGCCCAGACCGACCCGCTCGTAATTAACCGAGGTTCATTTGTCGATTTTTCAAAAACTTGTCGCAAAGCACGGTACCGCGATGAGGGTCAAGGAAGGCGGGCATGTCTTCATGCAAGGCGATCTGTGCTCGCAGGTTTTCATGGTCCGCAACGGCCTCTTGAAGGCTTATTACATTCGCGCCGATGGGAAGGAGCATATCAAGTCCTTCCAGCCAGAGGGATCGATTATTGGATCGATGGTGGCGCTGATGGATGCGGAAGCCGCGACCTTCAGCCTCGTCGCGGTAGAAGATAGCGATTTGGTCGCTCTGCCCTATTCTCAATTGGCTGACGCTGCACGCAGTGACATTCAGTTGGCAGGGGCATTGATCGAATTCTTGTCAGCCTATGGAAAGCGCAAGGAACGGCGTGAATTTGAACTGCTGTGTCTCTCCCCCGAGGACCGTTTTGGCCTGTTGCAAGAGACGATGCCTTCGCTGTTGGACCGGGTCTCACAAGCGGATCTCGCGGCCTATATCGGGATCACTCCCCAAGCGCTGAGCCGGATAAAACGCCGGATCAAGCGCTAGGGAATTCAAGCGAACATTGCGGGGCTCGCAGGGATGATCGTCGCGGCGTAGAGAACGCTTGAAATAGCGACGGAGAGAACAGCGGCGAAAACGTTGTTGGCGGTGATCATTGTTTGGGTTCCTTGTTTTAAAAGCGCTCCGCAAATCAGGCGAAGAGAGCGGGGCTTGCAGGGATGATGGTGCTGGCGAAAAGAACGGCTGAGATCGAAGCTGCAAAGACGGCTGCGAACAGGTTCTGCTGGGTGGTTGATGCAAACATTTTGGTATCTCCTAGAGTTGAATTTCAGTGCCTTCGGGTTCTGCCCTTTGGATGATCTCATTTCTGCAGGAGGCGTGCCAAACTTAAGAAACCCCGGAATTCCGGGGTTTTTGAGCTCGGATCAGAAAGTCCAATTGTGCCCTAGCCACGCATTTAGTGAAAATTCCCAAGTGTTGGGATCGCCCTGCGAAGCCCTGAAGTGGGGTGAAGCCCTGAAATGGGGCAAAGCCCCGCTCAAAAAAGTGGCGATAATCGCAAGCATAGCGGTCAGGGCCGTCTATATAGCGAGCACTTCGCTAAGAGCACGTTCTTTACGCTCGGCTTCGGGCGCTTGCTGAGCGACATTAGCGCTTGTCTCGGGGAAACCGGGGACACGCTGACCTTCTCGTCAAAAGGCCCGTTCACAATCCAGGTCAGCGCGATTACGCGTGAGGAAACAGCCGCAACGACGGAGTGCTCGTTCTAAGGACAGGCCGAGCGCGCAAGGGATAATCATAAACGGGGAGAGGCCAGGTGGCGCTGGAGACAATCGATATCATCATCATCGCGGGCTACGCACTCGCGCTCTTGGGCATTGCTCTGTTCGTCAGCCGTGAACCAAAGGGCCATGATAAGAATACCGAGGATTACTTCCTCGCCGGGCGCGCCCTACCATGGTGGGCCATCGGCGCCTCGCTGATCGCATCTAATATCTCCGCCGAGCAGATTATCGGGCAATCAGGGCAAGGCTTTGCCGTCGGTGTCGCGATTGCCGCCTATGAATGGCAGGCCGCGATCGTCCTTTTGATCGTCGCCAAGTACTTCCTGCCAATTTTCCTCAAGCGCCGCATTTACACAATGCCGCAGTTCCTTGAGCAGCGTTACGGTGATGGTGTCAAAAACCTGATGAGCGTCTTCTGGGTTGCGCTCTATACCGCTGTGAACCTCACGACCGTGCTGTGGCTGGGCGGGCTAGCGGTGCAGTCGCTGACCGGATGGGGGATCATGTATTGCATGATGGCGCTTGCCGGATTTGCGGCGCTTTATTCGCTGTATGGCGGGCTCAAGGCGGTTGCTCTCACCGACATTATTCAGGTGGTGATCCTAGTCCTGGGCGGCCTTGCCATCACCTGGTTCGCGCTCGACGCGCTGCCCGCTGATGGAGCTGTCGCGGGCTTTGGTTATCTGATGCAGGAGATGCCGGGCCACTTTGAGATGATCCTAGAGCCTGAGCATCCCGCTTACAGCGATCTTCCCGGCATCTGGACCCTCTTGGGCGGTCTGTGGGTGCTCCACTTCAGCTATTGGGGCTTCAACCAATATATCATCCAGCGCGCACTGGGTGCGGAGAACCTGGGAGAGGCGCAAAAGGGCCTGGCCTTTGCCGCCTTCCTCAAAATCCTCGTTCCATTCATCGTCGTTGTGCCTGGCATCGCAGCAGTGATTCTCGCGCAGCAAGGCTTGCTCGATAACACTGCGCTAGCAGCGAAGTCAGACCGCACTTATGGGGAGCTGATGAGCTTTGCGCCTGCTGGCCTGCGTGGGCTAGTCTTTGCGGCTCTCATCGCAGCGGTGGTCTCATCGCTAGCATCGATGATGAACTCGATCTCGACGATCTTCACAATGGACCTCTACAAAGCCGCTGTCCCCAGCAAGCCTGAGCAGCACTATGTGACGGTTGGCCGAGTTGCAGCATTCAGCGCGATGATCATTGCGCTCGTTCTTGCCCGTCCTTTTATTGGCGGGTTTGAGAGCGGGTTTCAGACGGTTCAGGAATACACTGGCTTTATCGCGCCGGGCGTAGTTATTGTGTTTCTGCTGGGCTTCTTCGACAAACGTGCCAACACTGCCGGGGCCTTTACAGCCCTAATCGGCTCGGTCGCGCTTAATGTCCTCCTGAAGTTTGCAACTCCGGACTTGGAGTTCATCATTCGGATATGGGCGGTGTTCGTCGTATCGCTGATTGCCGCCCTCTTAGTCTCCCGAATGACCGCAGCACCCGAGCAAGAGCGCACGGTCAAGCTTTCGGACATCGCCTTTGCAACCAGCACATTGTTCAACACGTTGGCGGCGATAACGATCGCAATCTTCGTGGGACTGTACGTCTGGCTCTGGTGATCCAACTGCCAACACTAACCACGCAGTCGAGGCATCCTTGATCGGCGCCACCTTGCTCAACGCCAGCGGGCGATGATGGCTTGTTCGGACTTGCCTAAGAAAATTTGGTGCGGTCGAGAAGACTCGAACTTCCACGGGCGTTAGCCCACAACGACCTCAACGTTGCGCGTCTACCAGTTCCGCCACGACCGCACTCGGTTTCAGAGCTAAGCAGTGCGCTTCGCCCTTGGTAGGAGCGCGCCCCTAGCAACCCCTTACATACCGCGCAAGAGCTTTGGTGCGAGCACGGCTGAATGTTCTTGCAAGTCAGCTCATGAGCGCAGCGCGTAAGCTCCCCGCTTACCATTGTCCCGCACCGGGACTGGGTAAATGCATTGCTTGTAAAGATGGTAAACTCGCCGGTAACCATCAGCCATGAGTTTCTCCGTTGCACTAATCTTGATTGCACAAAGCACATCGCCTGTAGCAAGCTTGCCCAGCAACCAGAGTCCATCGGCCCCGGTCGCAGAGCGTGTCACCGCGACAGTGCGCGTGCTGGCGCCAGAACGGATCAGCCTAGTGCTGGAAGCGGGGCCTGAAGAGCGGGCCAATGCTCCGGCACAGCGCATTCAACGGAGCCGAGATTCGGCCGGTACAATCTGGGTCGAATTCAGCTAGACAGGCTCAGCAAATAGCCCGCTCTTCAGCTCGGAGACCAACCGATTTCCGCCGCTCTGGCTGATGCAGGGATATCCGTTACCGCTTCGGTTACGTTGAGGCTTTCTCCCGGTGCCAACTCCCGCTTGGAGGGCACGACGACCCAAGAATAGACGTTCTTCTCGCGCGCATCGCGGAACACAATCAGTAGGCTCGGCACTGTAATGCTTTGCCGTCCGGTATTTTCAATCGAGCCGCGCACGCGGAAAATCTCTTCGCCGCTGTCTAGCGTTTCGGGACGTTGTTGCGATTCAGGGAAATTCAAAACCAAATCAGCTTTGCCAATCCCGAAAGTTGGTTGTGCGATTGGCAACCACGAGGGCAGGCCGTACTGATTGACCGCAAAGGCAGTCCCGGTCGCGAGCAACGCAAAGATGGCCGCCGCGATCGTCCACATTTTGAGTGAATTGCGGCGCTGGGAGAATGGCGGGCGGTAATTGAACTGCGATTCGGCCGGGTCGTAGACATATTCGTCTTCATCAAACACTTCGTCGGTGTCGTCGGCAAACGCCTCGCGCACTTCTTCGGCGGGTCCGTCGATGGGAGGGGCATCGGCTAAAGGATCGCTATGCGGCGCACTGCCGGCATCACTCACAGGCTCCGCCCCATCAGAAGGCGCGGGTGGAGGCTCTGCGGGTGCGTGTGTTGTAGCTGCCTCAGGCTCTGCAATTGAGCTTTGAGGCACTGCTGTTGGACGATCTTCGGTCCGCCAATGGTCAACCGAGGGGCTCGCCGCCTCTTCGCGCGGCTCAGGCACAGGCGGCGCAGGCTCAGATTCGCTTTCAACCGCTTGGCCTTGAGCCTCCGCTGGCTCCTGCGGTTTCACAGGCGCGGGTGCCGCCGCTTTAGGAGGGGTTGCTGGCGGGGGTGCAGGAGCTGGCGCTGGCTCGACACTCTCGGTCAGATCGAGTGGCTTGGGCTCTTGAAACCAGCTGTGCTTGCACTTCGCGCAGCGCACAGTCCGCCCTTCCGCGCCAATGGCGCTTTCAGGGACCACATAGCGGGTCGAGCACGCTGGACACGATATGATCATGACCGATCAAGCATTAGTCACGCGAAGAGTGCGCACAAGGGAGGTTTGCTCAGACCCCGCCATATCGGGTCCTTTTTCCACATTGCAGCGCAAATCGTCGCTCAAACCCGTCAATTCGCGGGCGATAGCTCATAAACTGGGCTTCCCCCGGTCAAATCGCGCTGATAATCCTCGCCGCATGAGCGAGAGGCCCTCCGAAATTGTGAAATTCGACAATGTCGGCCTGCGTTATGGCACTGATGCGGAAGTGCTGAGCGATGTCTCGTTTACGTTATTCCCAGGCAGTTTCTACTTCCTCACAGGAGCCAGTGGAGCTGGAAAAACCAGTCTCTTGAAGCTGCTATACCTCGCCCAGCGCCCCTCGCGCGGCAGTGTCCGCATGTTCGGTAAGGACATGATAACACTTCCACGCGCGCGTTTGCCAGACTTCCGCCGAAGGCTTGGAGTGGTGTTTCAGAACTTTCGGCTCGTGCAGCACCTTTCCGCCTTTGACAATGTCGCGCTTCCATTGAGGTTGGCTGGAACCGAAGAGCCAAAGGTCAAGAGAGCAGTCGACGACATGCTCGAATGGGTTGGCCTTGCGCACCGCACTGAAGCTATCCCGGCGACGATGTCGGGCGGCGAACAACAGCGTGTTGCTATCGCCCGGGCGGTGATAGCAAGGCCACAAATGCTGATCGCGGATGAGCCGACCGGTAACGTCGATCCTGACATGGCGCTCAAACTCTTACGGTTGTTCGAAGCGTTGAACCGCCGGGTCGGCACCACCGTGATTGTTGCAACGCACGACGTGCATTTGCTCCAGAAAGTGCCGGATTCGCTCATCATGCGGCTCAATAAGGGGCGTCTGTCGGACCCAACTGGAGCACTGCGCTATCCGCCGCAGCCAACCCCGAGACCTTCCCCTAAGAGCCGGCCCAACAAGCCAGCATCGAACCGTTCTGGAGCGGCAAAGCCATGAGCGCGCCTCCTGTCTCAGAGGAACGGGCGATGAGCGCCGCACCCATCGGTCGCAAGTTAACCGGGCGCTTGCTGCCCCAAACTCGCTTTGGTGGACCCATACCTTGGGTCATCGCCATTCTGATCGCTTTGGTCGTGATCGCAGCGGCGGGGGGCTTGTCGCTCAATAATCTTGCGCAAAATGCTCGCGCAGATCTGTCTGATGCGGTGACTGTCCAGATTGTCGAGGCGAATGCCGACATACGTAACGCTCAGGCGAAGGCCGCTGCTAGCGCCCTTGCAAGCGATCCATTAGTCACATCAGTGCGTGTGGTGTCCGAAGAGGAATTGCAGGCTCTGCTAGAGCCTTGGCTGGGATCGAGTGCCGCAAGTCAGGATATACCAATACCCGCATTAATCGACGTCGAGCTCAATCGAACCGCCAATGCGCAGGAAACAGCACAATTGCAAAGGGCGTTAGATGATGCGCTCGAACCTTTGGGAGCAGAAGCGCGGATCGATGCCCAGTCGCAATGGCTCCAGCCCGTTTATGAGGCGCTGGCAGCCTTGCAATACCTCGCGCTCGCTCTGATCGCTTTGATCGCCTTCGCGACGGGCGCTGCAGTTTGGCTGTCTGCTCGCAGCGCTTTTGCGAACCATGAAGAAACGGTCGAGATCCTTCACTTGCTGGGTGGGACCGATGCACAGGTGACGCAGATATTCCAGCGCTCGGTTCTGCGCGATGCAACATTCGGAGCCCTTTTGGGGCTACTTTTGGGCCTCGGCGCCGTCTGGCTGCTTGGCCAGCAATTTGCAGCTCTCGACAGCGGGATGGTCGGCGGTGGAGGGTTGCGCTGGCAAGATTGGCTCGTCATCGCAGCCATTCCTGTCGCAGGCGTTCTGCTTGCGCTCATAACAGGGCGTATAACGATCGGCTTTGCGCTAAAGGCTATGCTGTAGGAACATCACGGGAAGCCATGTCGATCATCCGCTATCTTGGTGCCGGTCTTTTGCTGGCTTGGGCCCTAGGCTTCCTGCTGTTTGCAGTGACTTTACCGCAACCCGCTGGTCGCATTTCGACCGACGCTGTCATCGTCCCAACAGGCGGCGCAGGCCGGATCGCACAAGGGCTTGCAGTGCTCGACGAAGGGCTCGCGCCCAAATTGCTGGTCACCGGGGTCGATCCTGAAGTGACTCCAGAAGAATTCGCAGCCGAATTTGACGTCGATGAGGAAGCTATGACTTGCTGCATCAGCCTCGATTATGTCGCCGTTGATACGCGTTCGAACGCGACCGAAACTGCAGATTGGGTCGCAACCAATCGGATCACTTCACTCCGCCTCGTCACGACCGACTGGCACATGCGTCGCGCCGCCGGAGAACTCGATCGGACGCTGCCATCGTCGGTGACAGTGGTGCGCGATGCGGTCAAATCGCAGCCGAGCCTTGCCAGCCTGTTCCTTGAATATCACAAGCTGATTGCCAGTTTCATCGTTGGCCTCTTGGGGTATTGAGGCTCAATAAATAGGAGCCCTTTGAAAGAGGCGTATCGCTTGGCTTTTCTTCGCAGCCTGATTTTCTACCCCGTCTTCTACGGGTTCAGCGCGGTGCTTGTGGTGGCATCGGTGCTCTCGATCCCG
Organism: Pseudomonadota bacterium; assembly: GCA_039039885.1. GTDB lineage: Bacteria > Pseudomonadota > Alphaproteobacteria > Sphingomonadales > Sphingomonadaceae > Erythrobacter. The sequence continues at coordinate 38,514 of JBCCPG010000002.1, forward strand.
TTCGGGCGCGAGCAGCTGAAGAAGGTCGTTGCCCTTTGGGGGCGTTGGCACCGTTGGTGCGTGCGGCGATTGCTCGGAATTGAGATCGTTCAGGAAGGCGTGATCCCAGACGAACCTGTGCTGATCGCTATCAAGCATGAGAGCTTTTTTGAAGCGATTGACATGCCGCGGCTGTTTTCATTTCCCACCGTTTTTGCGAAGCGTGAGCTCTTCCTGATCCCGGGTTGGGGCTATTCCGCGCGCGTCTACGGCCTTGTACCCGTTGCGCGCGACAAGGGCGCGCGGGCGCTGCGTGAGATGCTGACCTCAGCGAAGCAAAGAACCGCTGAGGGGCGGCCGCTGGTCATATTCCCTGAGGGCACCAGGGTGCCGCATGGACAAGAGCCTGCTCTGCAATCTGGTTTTGCCGGGATTTACAAGCTGCTCGGCCTTCCGGTCGTACCCATCGCGGTCAATAGCGGTCCGACCTATCACCGGCTAATCAAGCAACCTGGCACCATCACATATCGCGTGGGTGAGATGATCCCATCAGGCCTTCCCCGCGAGGAGATGGAAAACCGCGTCCACCGTGCGATCAACGCGCTCAATTCTGATGCGAAGATGCCGGAAGGGTCGCGCGCGGCAAGCGCATGAATCTTGTTCGGATCTGGCGGTGCCACCCGCTCAGCATGCAGGCGTTAGCGCGCCCAACAAAAACTCACCCGTGATCCTCGCGTCCAAAATCGGGGCGGTCGTCGTCCTGGCCCTCTTCAATAACCGCGCGGCGGATCGCACGCGTGCGACTGAACAGTTCATGGAGCGTCTCACCATCGCCTGATCGGATCGCTCGTTGCAGCGCGGTGATATCCTCGGTGAAGCGGCCAAGCATTTCGAGGACGGCGCCTTTATTGCTGAGGAAAACGTCGCGCCACATCACCGGATCCGAGGCTGCAATTCGGGTAAAGTCCCGAAAACCCCCAGCAGAATATTTGATCACTTCCGATTGAGTGACGTCCTCAAGATCGCTTGCCGTGCCGACGATCGTAAACGCGATAAGGTGCGGAATGTGGCTGGTGACAGCAAGGACCAGATCGTGGTGCTCTGCGTCCATGATCTCGACCTTGGAGCCCAGCTTTGTCCAGAACTCGGTCAATGCAGCGATGGCGGCTTCATCGGCGCCAGCTGGCGGGGTCAGGATGCACCAGCGATTGGTGAAAAGGGCGGCAAAGCCCGCCTCGGGCCCGCTTTGCTCGGTTCCCGCAACTGGATGCGCTGGGATCACAGTGTGGCCCGGCAAGGTGTGAGCGAGCGCCTCTGTTACACTTTGCTTGGAAGAGCCGACATCGGAGATGATTGTGCCTTGGGCAACGTGCCGGGCCAGCTCTTGCCCGGCCTCTTCCATTGCCCCCACCGGAACGCACAGGATCACCAGGTCCGCCCCGCGCACGGCTTCTTCGACCGTGTCGCATACATTGCCGACAAGGCCCAACTTGGCAGCCTTTTCCCGCACGTCAGGCGAGCGGTCATAGCCTTTGGTCGAGATGCCGGTTGTCTCCGCCTTCACCGCAAGGCCGATCGAGCCGCCCAACAGCCCAAGACCGATGATCGCAACCGAGCGAATGGTCACGGTGCTTCTCCGCACAATTGACGCAGGCACGCGGTTACGCGCTCCATATCGTCCGATTGCCCAATCGTTATACGCAGCGCATCAGGGAGCCCCTGCGATGGAAGATGCCGCACAGCATAGCCAGCCTCTGCCAGAGCATCGAGCGCGGTCAGCGCCTTAACTTCTCCAGTGAAGCGGACGAGGACGAAATTGGCTGCACTCGGCACGGCGACCAGCCCGTGATTGCCCAGCGCCTCGATGCTTTCGACAAAGCGCGCGCGTTCGGCAGCGTTGTGCGAACGACTGGCCTCGACAAAGGCGTCGTCTCCAATCGCTGCGAGAGCCGCCTTCTGGCCACTAGACGTAACGTTGAAGGGTCCTCTTATCCGGTTGAGGACATCAATGATTGCGGGCGCGCCGGTCGCCCAGCCGATCCGCTCAGCCGCAAGTCCGTGAATCTTGGAAAAGGTCCTTGTGACCAGCACATTGTCGTGCTGTGCGGCCAGGTCGAACCCGACGCGCTGATGTTCTGGCGCACAATATTCGCCATAGGCCTCGTCGATCACCAACAGCACATCTCCGGGCAATCCGGCATGCAAGCGCTCGACCTCTTCGGAAGGAAGCCATGTGCCCGTTGGGTTGTTGGGATTGGCGAGGAAGACGACCTTGGTCCGATCGCTCACTGAAGCGAGCAACGCATCCACGTCGGCGGTGAAGTCTTTGTCCTCAGCCTCGACCGGAACCGCGCCGCAACGCCTTGCGGCGATATCGTAGACTGAAAAGGAATAGCGCGAAAACAGCACCTCATCCCCTGCCCCAGCAAAGCCCTGCGCCGCTAGGTTGAGCAGCTCGTCCGACCCTGTCCCGCACACAATCCGCTCTGCATCAAGACCGTGCCTTTCAGCGAGCGCACCGCGAAGAGCCTTGGAGTCAGGATCTGGATAGGTCGCAGCCTGTGCGCGAGATTCCGCCAGAGCCGCCAAAGCCGCATCGCTGGTGCCAAGCGGGTTTTCGTTTGCCGACAGTTTGACAAGCGGACGCCCATCGCTCGACGTCGCCTTGCCCGGCACGTAGGCGTGAATGCCAAGGATATAAGGTTTTGGGCTGGGCTGAGTGGTCATGACCAGAGAACGGGCCTGTATTTGGAACTATGCGGCAATCAGTTGTGTTGCTTCCCGCGCTTGGACAAAAAATGGCCCTTCTACAAGCCCATTCACCGACGAGTGTCAGTGGCTAATGGGTCTTGCCCCCGCTGGCGCGCTTGTGCACAGCGTCATGAAACCCGTTCCTTAAGTGGTAAAGCCGCCGCGTGACGCAGACTTCCAACACCTATCATCTCAGTGAGCCACTTCCGCTCGACAGCGGGCACAGCCTTTCCGGCGCCGAGATCGCGTATGAGACCTATGGCGAGCTCAACGAGGATAAGTCCAACGCGATCCTGATCTGCCACGCGCTAACCGGTGATCAATATGTGGCAAGCGATCACCCCATTACCGGCAAGCCGGGCTGGTGGGTGCGCATGGTCGGGCCAGGAAAGCCAATCGATATTGATCGTTACTTCGTGATTTGCGCCAATGTCATCGGCAGCTGCATGGGTTCAACCGGTCCAAAGAGTGCCGCGAGCGACGGCAAGCCTTATGGTATGCGCTTTCCCGTGATCACCATTCGCGACATGGTGCGCGGCACAATAGCTTTGCTCGATGGGCTGGGAATCGAGGTGTTGCATGGTGTCGTCGGCGGCTCGATGGGGGGGATGCAGGCGCTGAGCCTTGCGTCCAATTGGCCTGCGCGCGCGGAGCGAGTTCTGGTGATTGCCTCGACCGCGCGACACTCGGCGCAGAACATCGCATTTCACGAAGTTGGTCGCCAAGCCATCATGGCTGATCCCGCTTGGGCGGAAGGCGAATACTACGCAAGCGAAGGCAATGGTCCCGAAGCGGGTCTGTCTGTGGCGCGCATGGCCGCGCATATCACGTACCTTTCCGAAGAAGGGCTGACTGAGAAATTTGGTCGCCGGCTGCAAGACAGGGACGCCAAGAGCTTTGGCTTTGACGCTGATTTCCAGGTTGAAAGCTATCTGCGCTACCAAGGCAGCGGGTTTACCCAGCGGTTCGACGCCAACAGCTATCTCTACATCACCCGCGCGATGGACTATTTCGACATCGCCGAAGAGCATGGCGGCAAGCTCGCCGATGCCTTTGCCGATTCCACTGCTCGGTTCTGCCTCGTAAGCTTCGACAGCGATTGGCTCTACCCAACCAGCGAAAGCCGTCATGTCGTCCACGCTTTGAATGCGACAAGCGCCAAGGTCAGCTTTGTCGAACTGAGCGCCAGCGCAGGGCATGACAGCTTCTTGCTGCCTCACGATCAGCTTGACCGTGTTGTCGGAGGGTTCCTGAATGGCTGATCTGCGTTTTGATCTTGCGGTGATTGCACATGAGCTGGACGCGGACCCGGGCCGAACCGTTCTTGATGTCGGCTGCGGAGACGGCGCCCTCATGACGGTTCTGCGCGACAAATCGGGGATCGACGCACGCGGGATCGAGATTGATCCTGAACTGGTCGAAAAGTGCGTCTCGCGCGGGCTGTCAGTGGTGCAGGGAGATGCGAACCGCGACCTCGCTCAATATCCTGACAATGCGTTTGACTACACCGTGCTGGGCCAGACGCTTCAGACCAGCATGCGGCCGGATAAGACGCTTGAGGAATTGCTCAGGGTCAGTCGCACCGCTTTCATCAGCTTTCCAAACTTTGCGCATTGGCGCACGCGGACCGCGCTGCTTTTAGGAGGTCGCATGCCTATCACTCGGGCCTTGCCGGTGAGCTGGTACGAGACCCAGAATATTCACCATGTCACAATCGAAGACTTCCGCAGCCTGGTTAAAGAAAAAGGCGCCCGGATCGAGCGCCGCTGGTTCTTCTCGGGCGGAAAGGAAATCGGCACGCCAGGGGCTAACTGGCGCGCCGAATTCGGGTTGTTTCGCGTTAGCCGATAGGGCTCAGCCGGCCATGTGGATGCCACAGACTTTGTGGCCATCGGGATCAGTGAAATAACACAGATTCATTACGCCCATGCTGCCTTCGCGCGGGCCGGGAGGGTCTTCAATGCTGGTGCCACCATTGGCCACTGCCACATCGTGCAGTTCCTGGATCTGCTCAAGTGAATCGCACTTAAAACCAATGGTGAAGCCGTTGGCGCAATTGGCAGGTTCGCCATTGATCGGTTCGCTGATCGAGAAGGTCGAACCATTATGCATGTAGAACAGCCGTGTCTGGCCAGTATCGTTGACATGGACCATTGGCTCACCCGCACCCAAAACACCGAGAACGGCAGTGTAGAAATTCTTCGACTTCTCGATATCGTTCGAGCCGATCATAACGTGATTGAGCATTGCGATTGTCTCCTCTCAAATGGTTCGCACCTGCGCGAGGTAAGGGGCGAGCGGCCGGGTCACAAGCGCTTTATGCGATCGAGGCAGAGAGCTAGGCAAAGATGTTCCAAAGATATTGTAGCCAGCGGTTCATACTGGCCCTTATAGGCACTTTTGATGACTATGCCTCTGCTCGCTTCCTTCGTCGCGCCCCTTGTCGCCCTGCAAACCGCACCTGCAACTGCTGCCAAACCCTCTTCCCTGGCCGAAGTGCCGGTCGAGCAAGCCACAGCTCCACGCTGCGGGATCGCTTTCGCCATCGTACAGGGCTGGCAAGCGGTAGGTGACCCACGTGGAGAAGAATGGCCCGCAATGGAAGCCACCGACGGCCGCGAATTCTTCGTCCAGGCAATGGCCAGATTGATCGATCTTTACAGCCTCGATCAAGCCGATGTGCAGCGCCTCGTACAGGTTGAGCTCACGCGTCATGAGGCGGATGATGGCGAGGCAATTCAATCGATGATGCCGGCTTGCCTGGCGCTGTTGCGTATGACGCCGCTGAGCGCGCCGGAGGCGTCAGAATAATCGCCACGCGGACTGCGTTCCTGAGTGGATTTCGAGCAGCGCTTTTGGCATGGGTGCCAGCATAATGTGGCAAATTTACCAATTCCCTCTGTGCCCCTTCTCGCGCAAAATCCGTCTGCTTATGGGCGAGAAAAATGTCGCCTACGATCTGGTCCGCGAAGACCCTTGGGAGGGACGTGACGAGTTCCTCAATCTGAACCCTGCTGGGCGGACGCCTGTCGTGGTGAATGAGGCAAAGGGGATCACTCTTTCTGACAGCCGAGCAATCGGTGAATATTTCGAAGAGACGGTCGACATCTCTCCCATGATCAATGGAACCGCCGCCAACCGGGCAGAAATCCGCCGGCTGACCGCATTGTTCGATGAGAGCTTCTATCGCGACGTCACTGCGCCGCTGCTGCTGGAGCGGATGAAGAAGCGCATCATCTACAAGCAGCCCCCGGATAGCGGAGCGCTCAGAACCGCGATGCGGATGGCACATGGCCATCTCGATTACATGGACTGGTTGATCGACAATCGTCCCTGGCTCGCCGGATCAACTATGAGCATGGCGGACCTCGCTGCCGCGGCACAGATCAGCGTGGCGGACTATCTCGGCGGGATCGACTGGAAGGGCCACGAACAAACCCGCGGGTGGTACGCCGTCTTCAAGAGCCGCCCGAGCTTCCGGCCGCTGCTTTCAGAGCGTATGGACGTGATTAAGCCGCCAGCACATTACAGCCAGGTCGACGGCTGATTGTCATTGCTTTGCGCGCGCCATCCGGCCTGCGACATCCTCGCTTATGCGGTCTGAGGGTAGGGAGGGCTTTCCCGCGTCTTCGACTCCGCCGCGGACAGTCGGTCGCCCTTGCGGTTCGATCGCATCGAACCGATATTGGGTCTCTCTTGAAAGGCATGCCATGATTACCGATCCGAAGACCATCACAGAAGAGGAATGGCGTGAGCGCCTAACTGCCGAGCAGTTCCATATCCTACGCGAAGCTGGAACCGAGCGCGCGGGAACGGGCAAATATGACAAGTTCTACGAGAACGGCGAGTATATGTGCGCAGCGTGCGGCACTCGGCTGTTTATCAGCGCCGCCAAGTACAATTCGGGCTGCGGATGGCCAGCCTTCACGCGGCCTTCGGACGCAGATGTTATCGACGAACACCGCGACGTCTCCTTTGGAATGATCCGAACCGAGGTGCGCTGCGGGAATTGCAACAGCCATTTGGGCCATGTCTTCCCTGATGGACCGCCTGCCGAAGGGGGCTTGCGCTATTGCATCAATTCAGCCGCGCTCGAATTTGTCCCCGAGGACGAATGATCAATATCGCCTGAATCCGGCTCCCAACGCGTCGCGCCATCGCTTCAACCATTCGGGGATGGCGCCCACAGCCTTGTTCACGCAGGGTTACAACTGGCCTATGCAGGGGCAATCCGGTGAGGAACCCTAACCATCTTGAGCGGCGCGTAAACTGAATGTCGAAGCGCGGAAATCGTCTTCAGAACAAGGGCAAGCGCGGCTCGCGCCGTGCCGCGAGCGAGCGGGCGGCTGCTGGCAGCCGGGCGAGCAAGTCCACAAAGACGAAGAGTGCTGGCCCCAAGAGACCCTCTTTCCTATGGAAATGGACCAAGAGGCTGGCCCTTACCGGCATAGTCGTGGGCCTACTGGGCGCGATCTTCCTTGCATTTGCAGTGGGTTTCGCCGCGCGCACCCTCCCAAGCTTCAACCAGTTGAAGTCAAGCCAATCGGGCCAGACCATTCTGGTCCGCGCGCGCGACGGAAGTGAGATCGTCGAAATAGGGCCAAGCTTTGGCGAATGGCTCGACTATAACGAGATCCCCGAGAACATGACCAACGCGATGATTGCGGTGGAGGATAAGCGCTTTCATTCGCATTTCGGGGTCGACCCGATCCGGACGACCGGTGCTCTCATCGAAGGATTCACAGGCACGCGTTCGCGGGTGGGCGGCACCTCGACCATATCACAGCAGCTCGCGCGCAACCTGTTTCTGACCACCAACCGTACCGTAGACCGCAAGGCGCGCGAAGCCGTGCTGGCGATGGCCCTTGAATGGAAATTTTCCAAAGAGCAGATCCTCGAACTGTATCTCAATAAGGTCTATTTCGGTGGCGGGGCCTATGGGATCGACTCTGCAAGCCGCAAATTCTTCAGCCATGACGCGCGCGAATTGTCCGTAGCCGAGGCGGCAATTATCGCTGGGCTCGTCAAAGCGCCGAGCCGCTATTCACCGACCGCCGACGTGCAAGCCGCAGTTGATCGCGCACAAGTCGTTCTGCGGCTGATGCGCGAGCAAGCATATATCACGCCTGAGCAAGCATCGGTCGATGTCGATACAGTCGAGCTTAAGGAGCAAGTCGGGCAAAACTCTGTGCGGTACTTTACCGATTGGGCGCTGCCACAGCTCGATCTGCTGCTGCCGGAAACCAATGCACCGCTCGAAGTCTGGACGACATTGGACGTGGGAATGCAGCGTGCCGCGACCGCCGCGGTGGCTTCGAACTCGCCCGATGGAGCGCAAGGCGCGCTTATTAGCGTCGACCGCGACGGCGCGATCCTCGCGCTGGTCGGGGGCAACGATTATGTCGAATCCAATTTTAACCGCGCCACGAATGCGATGCGGCAACCTGGCTCATCATGGAAATTGTTCGTCTATCTTGCTGCGTTGGAGGCTGGATACACCCCAGAGGATCGAGTGGTCGACACACCGGTCACTATTGATGGGTGGAGCCCACGCAATGCCAATGGGCGCAATGTGGGTGAGACCGATCTTCGCACCGCTTTCGCTTTTTCGATCAACACGGTTGCAGCTCAGCTTGGCAATGAAGTCGGCTTTGGCACTGTGGCGTCGATGGCTAGGCGATTTGGGGTCTCAAGCCCGATTTCCACCTTCCCGTCCATGGTTCTGGGCTCCTCAGAGGTCCGACTGATCGAGATGACGCGCGCCTTTGCAAGCATCTCGGCCAAAGGCCAAGCTGTTGAGCCCTATGGCATCACCAAAGTCGCAACAGCGAGCGGGGAAGTGATCTACGAGCATGAACGCTTACGCAACACACAATTGGTGCCGGACTATGTCGCGGCCGGGATCACCGACCTACTACAAGCCGCGGTCCAGACCGGCACGGGCCGCGCGGCGCAGATAGGACGTCCAGTGGCTGGGAAGACCGGTACGACGTCATCCAATAAAGACGGTTGGTTTGTGGGTTTTTCGAGTGGGATAACCACGGGCGTTTGGATGGGCCGCGACGACGCCCGCGCCGTGCCAGGCTTGCAGGGTGGTCGCGCACCTGCCCGCGCCTTTTCCGCCTATATGCGCTATGCCGTGCAAGATCGCGCAGTGGAAGAGTTCGACACCGAACTCAACCTGCCGGCCTGGCGGCTCGAACCTGATGAGGAAGCGCTGTTTGGCGACCCTAACGAATATTACTTCATCGACGAGCAGGGCAATCTTATCGAGCCAGGCCGTCGCGATCCGTCTGAGAATCCGTTCGACATTGATGGCGAACGGCCCTTCGAACCACTGGAAGAACCGCCCACTGCAGCAAGCGAGGACTTCCTCGAACAGGCCACCGGCCAGCCGATAGCACCAGACCGAGCCGAGCCCCCGCCACCGCCCGACATACGATCACCCGACTTCCTCGGGCCCGATCCTCCCAGCAGTGACCCGCCAGAGGATTGATAAGTTCGAATCAAAAACGCCCCCGCAGCACCAGGCTTGCGGGGGCGTTTTTGATTTTGGCTTTGTGCCTTTGTCGATCAGCGCAAACGGATGGGCAGGAAGCGCGGCGGTGCACCGCGGCGCTGCACGCGCAAGAGAACTGCCTCTCGACCGTCGGCCTCGGCCGCTGCGATCTCAGCGCGCAGAGCATCTGGGCTGGCCACATCGTTATAATTCGCAGAAAGAATGATGTCTCCGCGGCGAAGGCCTTTGCGGCCTGCATCCGAATTCGGATCAACCGCGCCAATCACAAGCCCATCGGTATCCGCTGGAACACCCAAACTGCGAGCAATCTGCGGCGTCATTTCAAGCACCTGCAAACCGAGCTTTTCTGCAATGGTCTCGTCAGAGGCTCCCGGATCCATTGGTTCTTCAGATTCGGGGTCGAAATTCTGTCCAATCTGCGCCAGCTCTTCCTCGCTGGGACGGGTGCCTAGCGTCGTGTTGATCGTAATCGTCCGGCCGTTACGCAGGACCTCCACCGGCACTGTTACACCTGGATCGATATTGGCCACGAGGAAGGAGACAGTCTGCTCGGCTGTCACATCGCTACCGTTCACGCTGGTGATGATGTCACCGGGTTGCAAACCAGCGTTATCAGCCGGGCTGTCATCGGTAACAATTTGGACAATCTCACCGCGGTTGCGGGGCAAACCGAGCGAGCTGGCCATGTCGTCAGACATCGGCTGAAGGCTGACGCCTAGGTAACCACGCTCAATTTCCTGGCCCGCGCGCAACTTCTCGATTACTGGGATCGCGTCTTCTGCGGGGATCGCAAAACCAATTCCGACACTGCCGCCCGAAGGCGAGAAGATCGCGTTGTTGATGCCGATCACATTGCCGCGCATGTCGAACAGCGGTCCACCCGAATTGCCTCGATTGATCGAAGCATCGGTTTGGATGTAGCGGTCATAAGCACCACCTTGCCCGGTGTTCCGGTAAACTGCTGAAACAATACCGCTGGTCACCGTTCCACCAAGTCCGAAGGGGTTGCCAATCGCAACCACCCATTCACCGACACGCGTTTGAGCGGAGTCACCAAACTCGACAAACGGAAAAGTTTGGTTCGAGATGATCTTGAGCACAGCAAGGTCAGACGGCGCATCGGCACCGATCAGCTCGGCCTCGTACTCTGTGCCATCCGGCATGGTGATAGTGATCTCTTCCAGTCGCGCGCCGTTGTTTGGGTCGGGCGAAACGACGTGATTGTTGGTCACAACAAAGCCATCCGCACTAATGATGAAGCCCGAGCCGAGCGAGGTTGCCTCACGACGCTGTGGTTCATCGCTTGGCGCGCGGCGGCGAAACATCTGCGCAAATGGTGTGCCAGCAAACGGATTGCGGCTGACTGGAACCGACTGTCGGGTCGAGATATTGACCACCGCAGGCTGCAATTGCTCAGTCAGGTCGGCAAAGCTCGAAGGCGCACCAGCGACCGGGACGACCCGTTCCATGACCGAAGTGTCATTCTGGGCGACTTGGGCGCCTGCGGGAAAGCCCGTCATCAGCGAAACCGCCGCTCCACCGACCAGCAGAGCGCTCGTAAGACCATAAACATACCGCACGTTGCTCACGTCCTCTCGTTCCTTTTCGTCAATGCGAACCAGCTACACTCGTAGCTCATCGCTTCCTATCAAATTACGCGCTCACACAGAGGCCAGACGCGCTTAACCGCGTATGAAGACGGTTGTAATCGGTAGCGTCCTGTCAACGCTTCGTCGGTCTTGACCCATGAGCCACACTAGGGCCTAGCGTCAATTCCCGTTGAATTGGTTGAAGTACTCATTGTCTGCATCGAGCACCATCGATGAATTCCCATCACCGTTGATGAAGGTCTGACGATAGCTCTGCATAGCGCGGTAGAAATCATAGAAGGCAGGGTCTTTGCCGTAAGCATCGGCATAGGTCGCTGCGGCTTGCGCATCGGCCTCTGCGCGAATGATCTGAGCATTCTTACGGCCTTGCGCGCGGATCGTTTCGGCCTGCTCCTGCCGTTCGGAAATCATCCGGGTGAAGGCCGCATCCAACGGAGTGCCTGTGGGCAAGTCAGCCGCCTTGATCCGAACGTCGATGATCTGCGCGCCATATTGACGGGCCTGCGCGTCTAGCGTGTCGCGAATATTGTTCATCGCGTCACCGCGCTCTGCTGTTAGAAGGCTAGCAAAGGTCCGCCGACCCAGCTCTTGCCGCAGCACCGAGCGTAAGATCCGGGTGAGCTGGGTGTTCAGACCGTTCTCATCCCTCGCGCTTTCGATCATCTCAACCGGCTGAATAATACGATACCGCGCATAGGCGTTGACCTGAAGTCGCTGTTGGTCACTCGTAAGAACCTGCTCGTTGTCCATGTCCAGGTCGAGCACTCGGCGCTCCACCATCTGCACCCTGTCTACAAAGGGGATACGAAACCAGAAACCCGCCCCGGTCTGCCCGAATGGGTCTTCGGGTGTGTACATGTTGACAATGTCGCGAGGTTCACCCGTCCGGATGATCACCGCCTGCTTAGTCTCTGGCGTGACGAAAAGTGTTGAAGCCGTCACTGCGAGGATAACACCAACGGCGATGATGGCTAGCTTATACTGGTCCCAAATGTTCTGCATCTTATTGGCCTCCCGTCACGGTCGCCACAGGCTGGCCCGGGGCTGATCTGCTGCGCTCCACTTCACGCAGGGGGATGTAAGGGGTGACGCCATCAGCGTCGATGACAGTTTTGTCAGTGCGCGACAGCACCGCCTCCATTGTCTCGTAGTAAAGTCGTCGACGCGTCACTTCAGGTGCAAGACGATATTGCTCATAAATCTGGTTGAACTGTTCCGCCTCACCTTCGGCGAGCGCCAGCAAACGCTGCGAATAACGTCGCGCGCCATTCAATTCGCGCTCTGCATCCTGCTGAGCGGCGAGGACATCATTAAAGGCTTCGACGACACTTTCAGGCGGGTCGGTCTTGTCGACTTCGATACCCTGCACCGTGATCCCCGCGCCGTAGCTGTCGAGGATGGTCTGCATCCGTGTTTGGACGTTGGCCTGAATGTCGGCACGACCTTCACCCGAGATCACCGTGTCGAGCGTTTTTTCTGCCACGGAAGAGCGCATGGCGGTCTCGGCAGCTTCACGCACTGTTTCGATTGGATCAGCGAGCTGGAATTGAAAGAGCGAAAGGTCGTTGATGTTCCAACGCACAGAGTAGGACAGGTCAACCAGGTTCTGGTCGCCGGTCAGGATCAGTTTGCTTGGAACTTCCTCTGTGCGGATCTCTTGAACATTTTCAACTTCGACGATGCTGATCGGATAGGGGTAAGAAATGTTGGTGCCTTGGTCGTAAGTGCCGACAAACTTGCCGCCGAAACGGGTCACCGTGGCCTGCTCCCCGGGCTGGATGAAGTGCACTGAAGTGAACAGGGCCCAGATCGCGACCGCGCCAACAATGATAACCGGCACCCAGCTGCCGCCACCAGGGCGATCCGGAATGCGGAATTGGCTGCCGCCTCCGCCGCCACCTGCACGGCGAGGACCCTCGGGGCCTCTGTTCTTGAAGATGTCCTCAATGTTCGCCGAACGACGCTTTCCGCTGTCGCCGCCGCCAGGCAGCCAAGGATTGCGCGGGCCGTCTTTCTGACCCTCATCAGCATCGGGGCTGGAGCCCTTGCCGCCGTCATCCGATCCGCCAGAGCCTTTTGAGCCCGACGAACCCCAAGGATTCTTCTTTCCCGCCATGGCGAGCGCGATATTCTTTCTGAAGCCGTCAAAAATCTGCATGCTATCCTTATAGGAACGCATTCTACGGAAAAACAGGGGTTGGCGAGCGGAATTTGATGCTAGAGGCTTTTGCCTAATGACAAACACCCCCGAAACGCCCTCCGATACCGCTCAGGATGAGGCGCGCTTGCGCGATGCCTTGCCGATAGAAATTCATGGCCGCCTGCGTTCAGCGCGGATTGTTGAAACGCGCGCGATCGTGGTCGCAGAGGCTGGCGATCTGGGCAAAAAGGCGCGCGAGGAACTCGAGGGATTGATCAAGGACGCTTTGAGCGCGGTTGAGGGCATTGAGGAAGTGCGCGTGGCTCTAATTGCGGAGCGGCGGCGGCGGATGATCATTGCGGTGGGATCGGGCAAAGGAGGAGTGGGCAAGTCGACACTGACCACGAACCTCGCGGTCGCTTTGGCACGCAAGGGCCGCAAGGTCGGCGTGATCGACGGGGATATCTATGGCCCCTCGCAGCCGCGCTTGCTTGCAACCGAAAAGATGAAACCGGCTGCTGAGGGCGACAAGCTGATTCCGATCGAAAGCCCGCATGGCGTCAAGGTGCTTTCGATGGGGCATATTGTTGCGCCTGGTAAAGCACTCGCATGGCGCGGGCCCATGGCTGGCAAGGCGCTCGGCCAGCTGGTCGATGCGGCCTGGGATGACACCGAATTGCTGATGATCGACTTGCCGCCTGGTACGGGCGATGTGCAATTGTCGATGATGGCGGACAGCAAGCCCGATGGCGCCGTGCTCGTTTCCACCCCGCAGGATCTGGCTTTGCTCGATGCAGCGCGGGCTGGGCAATTGTTCGAGGATGGCGATATCCCAATCATCGGTTTGGTCGAGAATATGGCAGGATATGAATGCCCCGCTTGCGGCCACATCTCGGATCCGTTTGGCTCTGGCGGAGTGGAGAAATTCGCCGAGGCGCTGGAGATCCCCTTCCTTGGCCGCGTCCCTCTGACCATGCAAACGCGGCTCTCGGGCGATGCAGGCACACCTCCTGCAGCCGAGGACACCGAAGGCGCCGCACCTTTCCTTGCTATCGCAGACAAGCTCGACCGCTGGCTGACAAGCGGAGCAGTGTGACGCGATGCAGATCACCCGGCGAGGATTGGTCACGGGCGCTGCGGCAGGCGGCGGCTTGTTGGTCGCCTGGTGGTTCCTGCCGCGCAATTATCCCAATCCGCTAACCGCAGCCGCCGGCGAGCATCTCTTCGATGCTTGGATCAAAATTGCCGAGGACGGGGTGGTCTCAGTCGCAGTCCCGCAATTGGAGATGGGCCAAGGCATCACAACGCTGATACCTCAGATCGTTGCACAAGAGCTGGGTGCCGATTGGCGGCAAATTGCGGTCGAACCTGCGCCTGTTGCCGCTGCCTATCCCAATATCCCGCTCGCGCGGAAATGGGCAGAGCTATGGGACCCTATCGCCGCCGGCTTGTCTGACACCAGCGATGACATGCTGGCAGAGAGCTTTGCGAAAGGTGGACGGTTCACGGCGACAGCTGATGGAACATCGCTCGCCGCCTATGAAGCTCCGGCTCGCGCTGCTGCTGCCGCTGCACGCGCGATGTTGGCACAGGAAGCGGCAGACAGATGGGGCACGGCATGGGAACAATGCGAAGTTGGTCGCGGCCTTGTTTCGTGGAACGGCCAACGCGCGAGCTTTGGAGAATTGGCAGCCGGTGCAGCGCAGCGATCTCCACCCGATCCCCCACCCGTGCGCCCAGATATACCGAGCGAGAATCCATCCATCGCTGACGGTCAGTCAGAAGATAGCAGTGCGATCGCTTTTCCACGCATCGATTTACCCTCCAAAGTCGATGGCTCTTACCGCTTTGCTGGAGATGTCAGGCTCCCCGGTATGGTCTTCGCTGCGATCCGTCATGGACCGAACAACGGGGCAGAGCTCGACAGCTTCAACGAGCAAGCCGCAGATAGCATTCCCGGCATTGTGGGGGCAGTCAAAACCAAACGCTGGCTGGCAGTGGCTGCGGACACTTGGTGGACTGCCACGCGCGCGCTCGACGCGATGGACCCGCAATTCACCGCTGCTTATCCGGTCGACAGCGAGGAGATTGAGGCTCGCATCGACACGATGCTGACTTCAGGCGACAGCTTCAAAGTCACGGAGACCGGCTTTGGCGAAGCGGGCTTCACGCGCGTCGATATGGCGCGGCGCTACGATCTAGAACCCGCTCACGCTGCTCCGGTTGAAACCGCAAGCGCGGCGGCGCGCTTTGCTGACGGCAGGCTCGACCTCTGGATTGCGGCCCAAGCACCCGAACAAGCCCGTGCGGCCGCTGCAAAAGCTGTTGGTATCGCGGTCGAGGATGTCGCGCTCTACCCAATGCCGGCGGGGGGCAGCTTTGACGCTCGGCTTGAGCATGAACATGCGATTGAAGTCGCACATCTTGCAAAGGAACTCGAACGCCCGGTTCAGCTGACTTGGAGCCGCCGCGACGAGCTGATCCGCTCGCGCCCTCGCCCAAACGCCGGCGTGCTGATCGGTGCGCAATTGGCCAGTCGCGGGAGCGGCGACATCGACGCACTCCAGCTGCGTATAGCCTGCCCGCCAGCGACTCACGAATTTGGCGAGCGGCTGTTCAGCAACCTTACCCCTTGGGCTGCGATACGGGAGAGCACCGGAAGTAAAGATAGTTTGGCAATGGAAGGTGCGGTGCCGCCTTACGAACTTGCCAGCGTGACCGTCCGTCATGTGCCGGTTGAGACTGGCTATCCATCAGGAAGAGTGCGCGGCAACGCACATGGGCCGACCTCCTTTGCAATCGAGAGCTTCTTGGATGAAGTCGCTTCGCGCCACTCTCGTGAACCGCTCTCCTATCGGATGGCCATGCTCGGCAGTGACATACGGCTTGCTGCATGTCTCCAACGCGCTGCGAGTTTGGCGCAATGGAATGGCGGCGCTGATCAAAGCGGCCAAGGGCTCGCTTGCCACCGTATTGGCGACGCACAAACCGGGGCTCGGATCGCATGTGTGGCGACTGCTCGCCGCGATGTTGGCGGTGGCGAGGGCGGTTCTGTGCGGGTCGCTCGCCTATCGGTTGCGGTCGACATCGGGCGGATCGTTAATCTCGACATTGCCCGTCAGCAGATCGAAGGCGGCCTAATTTTCGGCCTGGGCATGGCGCTTGGCAATTCGCTCAGAATGCGACGCGGCCTGCCATCCAGCTTTGACTATGGCGACCTCGGCCTACCAAAACTTGCTGATTGTCCCGAGATCGAAATCGACTTCATGGCCTCAGATGCGCCGCCTGCTGATCCGGGTGAATTGGGCGCGGTCGTTACCCCGCCAGCGATTGCCAACGCGCTCTTTTCTGCTACGGGCTTGCGCCTGAGGCGTCTGCCCCTACTTTCTAGCGGACTGTAGATGTTTCTTCAGCGCGTGGGATCGCGCCTGCCTCTATTGTGGCAAGCGCAGCGTTTTTGGACACCAAACGGGCACTGATAGGCGACCCCTCGCATTATATGACTTGGCAAAAACAGCATCTCCCCAACGATCACCCGCCGGTTAGCAGCGGGACGATCGGTGTGTTGCTGATCAATCTTGGCACGCCAGATGCCCCCGATCCTGCCTCGGTCAAGCGCTACCTTAAGCAGTTCCTATCCGACCGGCGTGTGATTGAGATTCCGCCGATCGCGTGGCAGCCGATCCTGCGCGGGATTATCCTCAACACTCGCCCGCAGAAAAGCGCTGAGGCGTATTCCAAGATTTGGACTGACCGCGGTTCACCGCTCGCTGACATCACGGCTGCGCAGGCCGAAGCGATTGCAGACAGGTTCGGAGAGCGGGTGATCGTCGATTATGCCATGCGCTATGGCAAACCGTCGATTGAAGATCGGCTGGAGCAGCTGACTGAGAAAGGCTGCGACCGTATCCTGATCGCACCAATGTACCCGCAATATTGCGCAGCCACGACCGCGACCGTGTTCGACGAGGTGGCACGGGTGCTTAAGGAGAAGCGTTGGCAGCCCGCCTTGCGCTTCGTTCCGCCCTATCACGATGATGAGCTCTACCTGACCGCACTCGCCGATAATCTCACACGCCAGGTCTCAGCGCTCACATTCAAGCCCGAAGTCATGCTGCTCAGCTTTCACGGAATGCCAATGCGCACGCTTGAGCGCGGCGACCCCTATCACTGCCATTGTCAAAAGACCGGGCGCCTGCTGCGCGAGAAGCTTGGCACGCGCCCTGAATTTGAAGGGGTCCGATTTGAAACGACGTTCCAGTCACGCTTCGGCCCTGCGCAATGGCTTGAGCCCGCGACTGACGACACGCTCATCGCCGAGGGCGAAAAAGGCACCAAGAAGCTGATCGTTGCCGCTCCTGGCTTCGCAGCCGACTGTGTCGAGACGCTGGAGGAATTGGCGCTCGAAGGGCGTGACGAATTTCTCGAAGCGGGCGGCGAGGAATTCGCGGTGCTCGATTGCCTCAACACATCGAATGAAGGCGTCGCCATGATCGAGGCAATGATTGGCCGCGAATTGAGCGGCTGGATCTAGGCCTGTTGGTGCAGCCAGAGCGGCGCTTGTAGGAACTGCTTACATTCTGGTAAGTTTCAAATCATAGACCGAAATTGAAACAGCCTTTTTGTGAGAGAGACCCTTTTCATGGCAACCTTGGCCCCACGCGGCGACGATGCTCAAGCAACCGACCTCGACCATTGGGAGAATGGCAATCCGGAGGTTTCCGATCTGTCGCATATTCCAGGCGAAGCAGGCTGGCCAATTGTCGGCAACACCTTCACGATGCTCGCGGACCCGCACGCCTTTACCAAGCGGATGATCGAGAAATATGGCAAGGTCTACAAGAACCGTGCCTTTGGCGGTTATCAAGTCACTCTCATCGGGGCTGAGGCAAATGAGCTTGTCCTGTTCAACAAGGACAAGATCTTTTCCAGCGAACAAGGCTGGGGTCCGGTGCTTGATCAGCTCTTTCCCCGCGGCTTGATGCTGCTCGATTTCGATCACCACCGGATCGACCGGCGCGCGCTTTCGATTGCGTTTAAGCCGGGTCCGATGCGCCATTATTGCGGCTCGCTCAATGCGGGGATCGCGCGCGAAGTAGAGAGCTGGGAAGGTCCCAAGCAATTCAATCCAGCGATCAAGGCACTGACTCTTGATCTTGCCGCAGAGAGCTTTCTGGGCGTACCGCTCGGTGAAGAGGCCGACGCGCTCAACACCGCCTTTGTCGATATGGTGCAGGCCTCAGTCGCGCCGGTTCGTAAGCCGCTCCCCTTCACCAAGATGAAGCGCGGCGTCGATGGACGCGCCTTCATGGTCGACTATCTGACTAAGGAAACCATCCGTCGCCGCGAAGAAGGTGGCGGACAGGACATGTTCAGCCAGTTCGCGACCGCCACGCGCGAAGACGGTTCGCTACTTCCCGTAGATGAAGTGGTCGATCACATGAGCTTCCTGCTCATGGCCGCGCATGACACCATCACATCCTCATCGACCTCGCTGCTCTATCTGCTCGCGATCAACCCTGATTGGCAGGAGAAGCTGCGCGAAGAGATTTTCGCGGTTACCGGCGGCCCCGATGCAGACGGCAAAACCCGCCCGCTCGATTATGCCGACCTAGGCAAGCTTGAGCTTACCGAAATGGCATTCAAGGAGGCCTTGCGGATGATCCCGCCAGTGCCATCAATGCCGCGCCGCGCCCTCAAGGCCTTTGAGTTTGGTGGCTATCAGATTCCCGCAGGCCAGCCGGTCAGCATCAACATCCACTGGACCCACCATTCAGAGGAATATTGGGACGAACCCTTCACCTTCGACCCGATGCGGTTCACGCCTGACAAGGTGAAAGCTCGCCACAAATATGCCTGGGTGCCGTTTGGTGGAGGCGCTCATATGTGTTTGGGGCTGCACTTTGCCTATATGCAGATCAAGCTGATCATGTCGCATTTGCTGCAGCAATATCGGATTGAGGCACCAGAGGGTTACAAGCCCGACTGGCAGGATTGGCCCATCCCGCAGCCCAAGGACGGGCTGCAGGTGAAGTTCAAGAGACTTTGATCGGTTACGCTCGCCCATCCGGGCGAGCATCCTCGGTGCTATTCCTTCGCAACGCTAGGGGCACCTGCGGGCGCGCAGTCGCGCTTGCGGCTGCTAATGCAGCCGTCCACTAAAAATCCCAGGCGATGCCCTTGCTTTCCCAGTCGCCATATCGGGTGGGGCTAAGCTCTTCGTCCTGATCCACCTTCTTGGGCGCAGGCAGAGGATCATTGGTCCAATGCGCGGGCTTTTTAAAGGCGCTCTTGGGCTTGGGACTATCTTTGCTCATCGCGCCCAGAACATGGTGAGGCTGGCGCTCGGTTTCAAGCGCTAGTAGGGCGCATGTTGTATGGCTCAACCTCCCGGAATTCATGCGCGTCGCGCAGCGCTCAAATTGCTCGATGCTGTGCTGCGTCGAGGGGAAACCCTTGAGCAGGCTGCGCCGTCTGCCTTGCGCGATGTGCGCGATGCGGCCGATCAAGCGCTGGCTCGGGCAATTGCCGGGGAGAGCCTGCGGTGGCTCACCGATCTCGACTCGCTGATTGACAGCGCCACGAAGAAGCCGCTCCCAAACGATGCCAAGCCGCGCAGTGTCTTGCGAATGATGCTTGCTCAAATGCTACGGCTGCAAACCCCGCCGCATGCGGTGATCGCCACAGGTCTGCCGCTGCTCGCAGGGGGGACAAGGCGGCTGGCGCATGGTGTCTTCTCGACGCTGATGAAGCGCGAAGCGGCACTTCCAGACGTTCCAAAACTGCCCGATGATGTGCGCGAGCGCTGGGGCGACCGAGCAGCGGCAATCGCGCAAGGTCTGATCGATCCGCCCGAAGTCGATCTCCATATCAAAGACGAGGCCAAGACCGCTCAATGGCAGGCCAAGCTGGGCGGAGAAAGCCTGACAAGCGGTCACGTTCGCATCCCACGCGGCACACGGATTGAGGCGCTTGAGGGCTACAAAGATGGCGCGTGGTGGGTTCAGGACTTGGCGGCGATGATCCCTAGCATCGTACTGGGCAAAGGAAACGGCCACGCGCTTGACCTATGCGCGGCTCCGGGCGGGAAGACGATGGCGCTTGCAGCGAGCGGTTGGCAAGTGACCGCGCTCGACATGTCCAAACGACGGCTGGGCGTGCTGAAGGAGAACCTCAAGCGCACTGGCCTTTCAGCCTCTCCAGTTCGAGCAGACGCGCTCAAATGGGAGCCCAAACACGCTTTCGATGCGATACTGATCGATGCGCCCTGCACTGCCACCGGCACCTGCCGTCGACACCCCGACGTCTTACACCGGATCGGCAAACGACAGATTTCCGAGATGATCGAGATCCAACGCGCGCTTGTCGAGCGAGCGGTCACATGGCTCAAACCCGGCGGAACGCTGGTCTACGCAGTGTGCTCGCTCGAACGCGAAGAGGGGGAGGAACAGGCGGTATGGATCGACGAGGAGCTGGGCTTAACCCCGAAGCCTGTCTCTCCGGCCAAGTTACCTTCTGGCCTCAAATCGACGCCAGAAGGCTGGGTCCGCACTGATCCGGGAATGCTCCTCGAACAAGGCGGGCTGGACGGCTTCTTTGTGGGACGCTGGAGAAAGCCCTAGCCCGATTTCACCAGCGCAACGCAATCTCAGCGCAAGTCTTGCCCAATTGCGTGACTTCGAAGCGGATTGCATTGTCTTCCCGGCTCATCACCCGCAGCGAGAAAGGCGTCCCAAGCTCGACATAGCGTTTCAGCGCCATCTCTCCGCCGGTCACAACCACCTTGGGGTCGCCGATGATCAAGCAAAGAGCCTGACGGGTGACTTCGCCGAAATGGGTGGTGTTCACATGGTCGCCCGAGCCACCGATCATGCGGTTGTTCGGAGGCATGCCATTTTCGGGCGTGACAAGAACTTCGATTTGCGCCGCACCCTTCTCCAACGGACCGACAAAGGCGAATTCCCCCTCGCCAAGCCCCAACTCGCCCGAGGTCGCATAGGCGAAGGGCTGCGTGGAACGCTCGGTCTTCGCAGCTTTCTTTGAACCCTCGCGCCACGCTTCAAAATTGCGGTTGCGGAAGACCACGCCGCGGCCGCGCATTGAAACGATGTGGCGATCCTCGCCGTCATAGAGCGTCAACGCAAAGGCTGGACCTGTTTCGGATTCTATCCGATTGTAGGTGCCGCGCTCCGCCTGCCCGGCATCTGGGTCGCCAATCGCATAGTCCATCCATGTGAGCGCCGACCATTGGCCTTCTTCAAGCCCGCCCTCAAACTGGAGCGCACAAAAGCTCGCCCAAAACTGCTGGGTCTGGATGACAATCGGGTGTCGCGGGGCGAGCGACAGCCAGGGCCACGCCTCAACATTTTTCGAGCACTGAAAGGTCAGCGCACCATCTGCATCTCGCTCAAAGCCAAACGCGTAGGGCTCCCCCGAACCTTGCGGCATGCTTGTGTCCTTCAGGCTTTCACATATTTCTGGAAGCTCTTGCGCAGCTTCATGATTTTGGGCGGGATGACAGCGAGGCAATAGGGATTGCGCTGGCCTTCGCCGTCCCAATATTCCTGATGGTAATCTTCTGCCGGATACCATTCGGCCGTCTGGGCATCGCCTTCAAGGCCCTCGATTGTGGTCACCGCCGTGCCCGAATTCTCCGCATCCCATCGCGCAATCGCGGCCTCGGCTTCATCGCTTTGGCCAGCTGAGAGCGGGAAGATCGCGGAACGATATTGGGTGCCGATATCGTTGCCCTGCCGGTTAAGCTGCGTCGGATCATGCGTG
The DNA here is from genome assembly GCA_039039885.1 of Pseudomonadota bacterium. Classification (GTDB taxonomy): domain Bacteria; phylum Pseudomonadota; class Alphaproteobacteria; order Sphingomonadales; family Sphingomonadaceae; genus Erythrobacter. The sequence goes on from JBCCPG010000002.1 coordinate 60,295, forward strand.
CCTAGAAAGACGTCGTAAATCTCAGGCAAGGTGATAACCGCAGGATCGAACGTTACGCGGATGCCTTCAGCGTGCCCGGTCTGACCGGTGCACACCTGCTTGTAGGTCGGGCTGGGAACGGTGCCACCAATGTAGCCGCTTTCAACTTCGCTCACACCGATCACGTCGCGGAAAACCGCTTCGGTGCACCAAAAGCACCCGCCCGCAATAATTGCCTGTTCCATGTGGTCTTCCTGTCTCCTTTTCGATGAACGACATAGGGAGGCCGACAGGTATTGCTAGAGCCTGCCCTAGGAACCTTGTCATCGCGCATGCGCTTCGTCAGGAGGAATATAACGCAACTGGAAATGAGAGGATCGATCCCATGAAAGCCACTCTGATAAGCCGCCGTCTTTTGGCCCCACTCGCCGCGCTCGCGGCCGGCTCTGCCCTTTTTGCAGTCGCCGCACCTGCTGCGGCCGACGGCCATGGTGACCACGCACACAGTATCGAAGACGTGCTCGCACATGAGCGCCGCGATGATGATCGCGCCCGCGACCAATATCGCAATCCCGCTGAGACGCTCGCCTTCTTTGGTATCGAAGCCGATATGACGGTCGCCGAGTTTGGCCCCGGTGGCGGCTGGTACACCCGCGTGCTGGCACCGTATGTAATGCCGACCGGCCAATATATCGCCTTCAATCCCGACAGCGATACAGGCACCTATCGTGACCGCGCCCAGGAAGCGCGCGCCAAGGGCTGGACCGAACGTTTCAAGTCAGGCCTCGCTGAAGGCATGGGCTTAGAAGCCGATGATGTGGTCGCGTTTGAAGTGGACGAGATGCCAGAGGACGTTGCCGGCACGGTCGACCGTGTGGTGATCTTCCGCTCGATGCACGGCCTCAACATGCGCAACAATGCCGACGATATCCTGAAGGCTGCGCGGATGATGCTCAAGGATGATGGTATGGTGGGTGTGGTCCAGCACCGCGCTCCCGAAGGTGCATCCTACGACGATTATGGCGCGCGCCAACGCGGCTACATGCGCACCGAGGACGTTGTCGCGATCTTCGAAGCCAACGGTTTCGAGCTTGCCGAAAGCAGCGAGGTCAACGCTAACCCCAATGATCCAGCCAATTGGGAAGGCGGCGTATGGACACTTCCGCCGTCGCTTGGCTTTGGCCGCCAATCCGAAGAGGAAATGGAGCGCCACCGCGCGATCGGCGAAAGCGACCGGATGACCTTGCTGTTTCGCAAGGCCGGCTAGGCACAGCGCCTGTGAAAGCAGCGTTCCCACCTTTGCTTATGCTTGCGGCGAGTGCCTTGGCGCTCGCCGCATGCGATCCTGCGGTCGAGGAAACCGACGATGTCACCGAAGATGTGACAGCAATCGATCCTCAGCTCGCCAAGGCGGTCAAAGCAGAGCGTCGCGGCAGCAATGCCAAGCGCGACGAGTACCGTAATCCTTATCGCACGCTCGAATTCTTTCAGCTGGCCCCCGACCAGACAGTGATAGAATACGCGCCGGGTAGCGGTTGGTACACACAGATTCTCGCCCCATATCTTGCGGACGAAGGACAGTATATCGCGGTGAGCTTTGCGCCGGATGCAGTGGATTCGCTCAATCAGGATTTCCGCGACCGTTTGCATGAGGGCGGCGAAACGTTCGCTGCCAGGCAATCACGCGCTCTCGGTATCGAGGAGGCGAAACTCCCATTCTATTTTGGTGATTCGGTGCCCGACAGCCTTGATGGCAAAGTCGACCGCGTGTTGATCGTTCGCATGATGCACAATCTGATGCGCTGGGACATCGCGGAAAGCGAAATCGCGACCCTGCGCGACACGCTCGCTCCCGGCGGAATGATCGGCGTTGTTCAACACCGCGCTCCGCCGGATGCAGAGGACGAATTCACCGATGGCAATGCGGGTTATCTCAGGGAAGCCGATGTCATCGCTTTCTTCGAAGCGAATGGCTTCGAGCTCGCCGGATCGAGCGAGGTCAACGCCAATCCCAGAGACACCGCCGACCACGAGGCAGGTGTCTGGACCTTGCCTCCCACCCTCGCGCTCGGCGACCGCGACAGAGATAAATACAAAGAGATCGGCGAGAGTGATCGCATGACGCTCCTTTTCAGCAAGACCGAGTGAAGCTATCGGCTCTTTGCATGAGCCAACTGACCCTCGCAGCCCTGCAACTTTCCCTAGCTCGCCCCAGTCCGGCGGACAACATTGCTGCGGTTGCAGCTCTGGTCGAAGAGGCAGCGACCAAGGGCGCGAAACTGATCCTGCCGCCGGAGCTGTTCTCCGGACCCTATTTTTGCCGCGAAGAGGACGAGGCTCTGTTCGCCCTTGCTCATCCGACCAATCAGCACCCCAGCGTGATCGCGATGCAAGAGCTGGCAGCGCGTCTGAAGGTCTCCATTCCAACCAGCTTCTTTGAACGCGATGGGCACCACTATTATAACAGCTTTGCGATGATAGGACCCGATGGCGCGATCATGGGGACTTATCGCAAAAGCCACATCCCCGATGGGCCGGGCTATGAGGAAAAGTTCTATTTCCGCCCCGGCAATGACGGGTTCAAGGTTTGGGACGTGCCTTCGGACGATGGCTCACTTGTCCGCATCGGCGTCGGCATCTGCTGGGACCAATGGTATCCTGAGTGCGCGCGAGTGATGGCATTGAAGGGTGCCGAAGTGCTGCTCTACCCCACCGCGATTGGCTCTGAGCCCTACGATGCTGATCTCGACACCAGCCGTATGTGGCGACGGGCAATGATCGGCCATGCTGTCTCAAACTGCATGCCGGTCGTTGCCAGCAATCGGATCGGAGCCGAAGGCCCTGACGATGCCGCGCAGAGCTTTTACGGTCACTCTTTCATCTGCGACGAATGGGGTGACCTGGTCACGGAGTATGGCAGCGAGGAGAGCGGCGTTCTGGTCGCAACGCTCGACCTGGCACAAGCGGCCAAACACCGGGCTGGAATGGGCTTCTTTCGCGACCGCCGCCCCGAACTTTACGGTCGGATCGGAAAAGACATCTAAGCCTGTGAGCAGCACCTATCTGATCGCGCTCGGCTCCAATCGGCGTCATTGGCTCTATGGCCCTCCAATCGGGGTCGTGCACGCGGCAATGGAAGAGATGGCGGTGCTTGGCACTGTTTCTGCCCGGTCCCCGATCATGTCCAGCATGCCCATCGGCCCAGCCCAGCGCCGCTTTGCCAATGCCGCCTGCGTGTTGGAGAGCGAATACGCTCCCGATGCCCTGCTCACCGGTCTCAAACGGCTCGAACGCGAATTTGGACGCCGCGCAGGGCAGAACTGGGGCGACAGAGTGCTTGATCTCGACATAATCCTGTGGAGCGCAGGGGTTTGGGCTAGCGGCACGGCGCGCCGCGCCTACTTAGAAATCCCGCATTACGCCTATCGCCAGCGCAGCTTCGTGCTCGACCCCGCGAGCACAATTGCCCCCAATTGGCGCGACCCAATAACAGGCTTGACCATTACTCATTTGAATGCCCGCTTGACCAAGCCGCGACGCCTGCCTAGGTGAGCGCTCCGGCGCGGCTGACGAATCTCTCCGCGCGACCCGATGGGGGCCCTTAGCTCAGTTGGTAGAGCAACTGACTTTTAATCAGTAGGTCGCTGGTTCGAACCCAGCAGGGCTCACCATCCATTTCCTTCGAACAACTGATTGTGCAGTCTCCGCCTGCAAGGCTCGAGCTATATCAGACAGAACCAGAGTTTGATCTGACCTTGCAGCCTGTGCCGTCGGGTGTTGCAGATCATCTGCATTGAGCAGTTTGTCCCTCACCGCGGACATTTGGCCAGATAGATCCACCGTTCGACCATTTTGGAACGTGTTTTGACTGCTTTTTGGCCCCACTATTGCGGCCGCCCTCTTATGCGGCTCATTGCCCCACCTACCCCGACAGCAACTGCGAAGGGCCCACACCGCTTGACCTTTGACCGCTCTTGGCAGACAGTTATGCGGTTCCGGTCTTTTGGAGTCGCTCAAGCTCTACAAGGCTAAGAGGGAATTCGGTGAGGAAAGCCAGTTGGCTATCCAACTCCGAAGCTGCCCCCGCAACTGTAAGCGGAGAGCGGTCGCACAAAAGGAACCACTGGCTAGGATCAGGCTGGGAAGGTTTAGGCGATGCGCAATGACCCGTGAGCCAGGAGACCTGCCGGAATGGATAGATCCGCGGACGGGGTGTTCTGCAGGATATTGACGGATCTAATGGCCTTTCTAGTTGGGCTACCGCAATATTCGCGCGCATCCTTATCCTGGTTAGAGGGAGGCTTGCGCGTTGCAGTTTCGAGATCATGACCCGCAGCCGCGTGAGCTCATTGGTTGCCTCACCTACCAGAGCGTAGCGTCGAAGCCTCCGTCCGACGTTGAGCTTGATGACCTCGTTACCAAGGCCCGGGCACGCAACAACAGCGTCGGTGTGACCGGCATGCTGCTTTACGAAGACGGGAAGTTCCTGCAAACGCTCGAGGGTCCTCCTGCGGGGTTGGAAGAAATATGGGCCTCGATCCGGCAGGATGAACGCCATGCCAATATCGAAGTGCTTACCGAGCATCTCGTTCCTGGACGGTTGTTCTCCAATTGGGATCTGCTGCTCTACCGCAGGCGTGACCAAGCGCCGCCAGGTCTTTGGAACATGCTGCGCCGCAAGCACCGACTCTCAAGATATGTCGGGACAGCCAGCAGACTTGCGTTTGATGCCAACGAGGCGAAGCTGAACGATTTGCTCGCCAATATCGTTGCGAAGGGCTGGACAGGAGATGAGGTGGTCAGTCAACTGCTTGAACCAGCCGCCAGAACCTTAGGTGACGCGTGGTTGGCGGATGAGTGCAGCGAGTTTGACCTGACGATGGCGCTAGTCATGCTTCAGACCGCCGGACACGCAGTGCGCTACAGCCGCGATCCCGATGAGCTGCGCGCAGGGACTTACAATGTCTTGCTGGCGACGGCTCCCGGAGAGCCGCATATGTTTAGCACCTCTCTGCTCGCTGATCAGCTGGTCGACGCCGGTTGGGGCGTGGAAGTTGCATTTCCAACGAGTGATGAAGCGTTGGAAAACCAGTTGTTGCATCAGCAGCCCGATGCGGTTGATATTGCGCTGTCGGATGCTCTGTCACGGCCCAGCCGGATCACCCATTTGCGGGAAACGGTAAGGCGGAGCCGAACGGTCCTTTCCGACCAGCCTCTGGTCGTGTCGGTCGGAGGAAGGCTGTTTGCGGAGGCAGCGGCCACCGCAGAACATGTTGGAGCTGATCACGCTCGGCATTCGGCATCGGGGACACGGGTTCGCCTCGGCGAACTGATCGCTCATGCGAGAACCGTCTCAAAACCCACTTGAAGCAGAATTCGGGCGCGCCCAAGGCCGGGTTGAATGGATATCCTTCAACCCGGATCTTTGCATCAAGCCTTATTCTAATGCAGCTTTAGATTGATTGGTCCCCATCACCAGATTTGCCGGCACCGCCACCTGAATCTGTTGCGGCAATGGTAGGCGCAACTTCTCCATCATCGCCGCGTAATCGCTGACCAGGCCAATCTGCAGCCTTGGGTTGTAGGCTCGCTCATGCCCGATCGTGCTTACCGCTGCACCGCGATAGTCATGGCCTGGATAGACCAGGAAATCCGCGGGCAAGGTCATCAGCATTTGGGTAAGCGCGCGGTATTGCGCGCAGGCATCGCCTCCGGTGAGATCGGTCCGGCCCGTTGCACCGATCAGCAACGTGTCCCCGGTTAGCACGCGATCTTCAGCAACGAGGCACAACGAGTCCAATGTATGTCCTGGAGTGTGCAGAACCGTGATCGTATGAGAGCCGACCAAAAGTGTCTGTTCGTGGCGTAGTCTGACATCAATCGGAGCGGCCTTGCTGTATTCAGACATCGCCAATCCACAGTCCGTCGCAGCTGCAAGTGCCCCGCCACCGGTGACATGATCGGCATGCAAATGCGTATCAATCGATAGCTGCAAATCGAGCTCGAGCCGTTCGAGAAATGCCAGATATCTCTCGCAGTCTTCCAGGACTGGATCGACTATAACTGCTGCACCGCACGCTCGATCAGCAAGGATATAGCTGTAGGCTCCGGCTGGCGGATAGTAGAACTGATGAAAGAACATCTTCGAGAATTTCACATAGATGCCTGGAGTTATCGGATCGCGCAGTGATGAATGCAAAGGCATTGAGGGCGGTGACGAACCGCCCTCTTTGCCCTTGCTTCATGCTGCCGCTGAGCCGGGCTGCGGGACAATCCGCATATAGGGGAGGGGCGAGGACCAGCTGCCGAACATCTCGGCCGCGTCATCATCGTTGATTGCAGGCAGGATGAACACGGAATCGCCCGGTTGCCATTCAGCGGGCGTGGCCACTTTCTGCTGTGCCGTCAGCTGGAGCGAGTCCAGCACGCGCAGCAGCTCATTAAAGCTGCGCCCAGTGCTCATCGGGTAGGCCATCGCCATCTTCACGGTCTTGTCCGGGCCAATCATAAAGACCGTCCGCACTGTGGCGTTGTCCATCGCACTGCGCTCATCTGAGTTGCCTGTGGCATCGGCTGGCAGCATTCCGAACATTTTAGAGACCTCAAGGTCAGTGTCCGCGATCATCGGGAATGCTGGGCTGAAACCGCTGACTTCTCTGATGTCCTTGCACCATTCATGGTGCCGGTCTGCCGCATCAACGCTCAGACCAAGCAGTTTGGCCCCACGCTCTTCGAACCTGCCTGCCAAGCGAGCCGCCTCGCCTAGTTCGGTGGTGCACACTGGAGTGAAGTCTTTGGGATGCGAGAAGAGCACGCACCAATCATCTCCCAGCCAATCGTAAAAGCTCAGCTCTCCGCAATTTGTAATCGCAGCGAAATCGGGGACCTTGTGGCCAATTGTAAGCATGAAGAATTTCCTTTGGGATTGATCTTTGTGTCGTTTGACGAGGCGCTCGATAGGTTCGGCTGGACCTGCAGTCACGCAGCTTCTATGCGGCCTACGGCTGCAAAAATGCAGGAAGTTGGACGGATGGTTTAGAATGAATTGGGATGATCTGAAGGTCGCATCGGCGATCCATCAACGCGGCAGTTATGCCAAGGCGGCCCAGCAATTGGGCTTGAATGAAACCACCATTGCCCGGCGCCTGGCGCGGCTGGAAACCGAACTTGGTGCAAAGGTCTTCGAATCCATCGATGGTGAGCGCACGCCAACTGAGGCCGGTCGCCACGTCCTCGAAACCGTTCGACGGATGAAAGCGGAAAGCGCTCGGCTCAAGCATATAGGCGACAAGAGCCGCACAATTGTCCGGCGCCGCATCGCAAGTGTAGAGGCAATGGCAACACATTACTTGGCGCCAACATTGCCCTCGCTGATCAAGGATCACCCCCATTTGCAAGTCGAGATCCTGCTCTCGACTGAATTGGCCAGCTTTTCTCGCTGGGAGACGGATATCGCCCTGCGCCTGGTTCGCCCTGATCGCGGCAATGCGATTATGAAGAAGCTCTCTGAGTTTGAATGGGTGCTGGTGAAGCCGCGCGAATTGGAGCCACATTTCATGTGTGGCTACACATCACAGCACGTGCAGAAGCGCGAGCGTGAGGTTCTGCGGTCTCACCTGCCCGGCGTTCTGCCACTAACAGTGGTCAATGGCATGTCGCCGATGAAGCGAATCTTGATGAGCGGGCAGGGCGTTGGCTTCCTGCCCGATTTCATGTGCGGCGATCTGTGGGATAGCGAAACTCTCTCTCTGACCCCGCTCGACCTTTACCGTCCTGTCTGGCTCTTGGTTCAAGAGCACTTACGCAACGACCCCGATACAAGGCTGGTCACCGACTGGCTCGAAGCATCCTTTGCGAGTGGCAAGTCCGCTTAGTCAATCTGACCTCGGATTTCACATTACTTGGGCTGGACAGGTCTGTGAGCTGTCCTCTCCGCAAATCTACGGGGCACAGGACCCGGGAGTTGTTTAGCTACGGCTGTTAGCGGTGGTCTCGTCAGCTTCAAAGGATGCGGTCTCAGTGAAGAAACTAACGATCAAGAGCCAGATCATTTCGGGTTTTGTAGCGGTTCTTGCGCTCATGGTGGCGTTGGCCTCTGTCGCAATCTACCGTGTGAGCATCGTTGACGCGAACCTCGAGCAAATCAACGAGGTCAATTCGGTCAAACAAAGATACGCGATCAACTTTCGTGGCAGCGTGCACGATCGCGCGATCGCCTTGCGCGATGTGGTTCTGGTCGAGAACGCGCGTGAGCTCGATGCGGCAATTGCCGAAATCCGTCAGCTTGAAGCTATGTACGCTGAATCGGCAGCTCCTCTCGACGCTATGTTGGCACCAGAACGGAATCCGAGCGCCCAAGAGCTTGAAATCCTCAATGCGATCAAAGCTACAGAGGCCAGGACCAATCCACTCATCGAAGAGGTCATTTCTCGCCATGCCCGCGGAGATGAAGCGGGTGCGATGCGTGTGCTCCTGACCGAAGCGCGTCCACAATTCATCACTTGGCTGGGGCAAATCAACCAATTCATCGACCTTGAAGAGGCACGTAACAAAGAACTGGCTGCAGAGACCCGCTCCGAAACCGGGAATTTCACTTGGGTCATCGCCCTGCTTTGCCTGGGCGCGACCATAATTGGAGTTGGTGTGATCGTTTGGGCTACGAAAAGCGTACGCCAGATCCCGGAAGTGGCAGACGTGATCGAGAAACTCTCAAATGGCGAGCGCAATATCACGATCCCATGCACAGACCTGACAAACGAAGTGGGCCAAGTCGCCCGATCAACGCAGAGCTTGCGCGATCAGCTAAAGGCGGCGGACCGCGCTAAGGATGAACAAGTAAATACCATTGTCGAGACGGTCGGCACCGGACTTGAAAGGCTCGCTTCGGGCGATCTGACTGCTCGCGTAACCGCTGATCTGGAAGGGCCGTTTGCCAAATTGGAGAGCGATTTCAACAAAGCTGTGAGCTCACTCGAGGACACGGTGGCAGGCATGGCCGGCGCAGCGGCGAACACCAACACTGGTGCACGCGAAGTCCGTGCGGCATCCGATGATCTTTCCACGCGAACTGAACAACAGGCGGCCAGCCTCGAAGAGACGGCCGCATCAATGGGACAGGTAACGGAGCTCGTCAAACGCACAGCGACCAATGCTGACGACGCTCGCAAGGCCATTGAAGACACAGACGCGAGAGCGCGCGATGGTGGTGCAACCGTCAAAAGAGCGGTGGAGGCGATGTCCTCTATTGAACAGTCTTCTAATGATATCACACCGATCATCGACGTGATTGATGGAATTGCGTTCCAAACGAATCTTCTGGCGCTGAACGCGGGCGTCGAAGCAGCGCGCGCAGGAGAGGCAGGTAAGGGCTTTGCGGTGGTAGCCAACGAAGTCCGTGCGCTTGCTCAACGCAGCGCCGAAGCCGCTAGCGAGATCAAAGAGCTGATCTCAAAAAGTTCCAAACATGTGGGCGATGGGGTCCATCTGGTCGGTCAAGCGGGCGATCTTCTGCAAACGATTGTAGACCAAATCAGCGGCGTAACGGCGCAGGTGAACGACATTGCACAAATGGCCAATTCACAGTCGACCAATCTCGATCAGGTCAATGCCTCGGTCAGTGAGATGGATCGCATGACACAGCAAAATGCGGCGATGGTTGAGGAAACCACCGCAGCAGCACGCAGTCTCTCAAACGAGGCCGAGCAATTGGAACATATGGTCGAGCGCTTCAAGACAACGCATGACGGGCGAACGATCGCCAACTCTTCTGCGTCGATCCCGATGGCAGCCTCAGCTAGCTCCAATGCGCCGTCACAGAAGATGGCCGAGCCGCCTTTGCCCAAATCTGCGGCGAGTAAGTCCAGTGCTGCGATCGTCGCAGGTAATCTGGCTCTTTCGCATGACCAGGATCTGGAAGATGACGATCAAGACTGGAGCGAATTTTAGCGCGGCCCGTCAGCCTGCCGTGCTAGGCTGCTTCAAATAACCCGATCGCGCATGATCTTCGCACCAGCCCGACTGGTATAAATCGTCTCGCCGTTCTCCAGGTAGAGGATCATCCGACCATCGCCTGCCGATTCCGCGCGATCGACCTTATGAAGGTTGACGATGCGCGAGCGGTGAACGCGCAAGAACTGCGCAGGATCAAGCGAGCTCTCGAACTTGGCCAATGTCGTGCGCACGAGATGCTGTCCTTCACCCGTTGTGACCTCGGTGTAATCATCTGCACCCACAATGCTGATGATCTGCGAAGTGTCGATCGGCTGAATCTCCTCGCCCCGACGGATAAAATAGCGCTTTAGCGACGGCTCAGGCTCGGCCCATGCCTCTTTTCCCGCATCGACAAAATCGTGCAAATCAGGCTGTGCCCGCAAATAGGTGAGCGAAGCCACAAGCGCGTAAACTGTGATCCCTTGCAAGAATTGCCAGGCAAGAGCTGGCTCGGGGAAAAAAGCGCGGACCGTAAACTCGGTGAACGAACCTCCCGTGCGCATTCCGAACACGATCAGGATCATCCAGTGCCATCCGATAGCGAAGGATGCGGCCAAGGCGATATGACCAAGCGTTTGGCGAACAAGCGCGGCGCCGATCAGCCAACGGCGGATGATGGGGCGCACCAACAGGGTCAGCAGCACCAAAGGCAACAGATTGTTGAGCGAGCCAAGCACCAATTCCGCAAAACTGGTTTCCCGGCGCACCACCGCAAAGACAACGAAATAGGCCAAGAACACGAGCGCAAACGCCAGCGCGTCGAACAGGCGACCGCTAACTCGCTGCGTTGGTTGAAGGCCTTCATCCATCTTCATTAGGGCGCTTATGCGCATAGCGGCTTCGCTTCGGCAATCCGAAATCCGGAGCCATGCAGCCATCGTGAGACGCAAGGCAGGTCGCTCTTGTGCGTTCGCCCGAACGGCCTGTCCGTTCACCGATAACAGCACCCATTCGCCGATTTTCTGCTCGGGCTGGCATTGATTGCACTATCTATTCATTCGGGATCACCATTGTTTGACATGCGCTAAGGCGCAGGAGTGGTCCTTTGATAAGACTAGATTTTCTCACCAAGTTCTTGGCTTTATTCGCCGCACTGACTTGCGCCAGCTCTGCAACTGCGCAACGCTTCGAGCTTGAAAGCGGGCCAGTTGTGACCGCAGGCGATCCTGTCGACATCTCGGTTCTCGATTTGCCACCAAATACGCAGGTCGAGCTTCGCGCCGAGCGGGTCCTGAAGAACTATTTCGCGCGCGGCTATCCAGTGCTGCGCTATAGATCCTCGGCCACCTTTGAGAGCGACGACAATGGTCGCATTGACCTTGAAACCAGTCCCGCAATCTCCGGCTCATACGAAGGGGCCGACGCACTTGGTCTCTTCCGATCCATGCAACCGATCAGCCAAGAAGCTGTCGAGATGGGCGATCGCGTTTCACTGACTGCATTGATCGACGGCAATGTCATTGCTTCAACCTCGTTCGAAATTCGGATGGCAGACCCATCATATCGCGTTGAAGAAGTCAGCTCATTGCCAGGCTCCTATTTCGCGCCGCATCCAGGTCCCGGTGAGCATCCAGTGATCATTGTTGTCGGTGGAGTCGACACCAATGCGCAGGCGCGAGAGCAGCTGATGCCGCAGCTGGTCGCCAAAGGATATTCGGTATTCTACTTCGCAACCTATGAGATCATCTTCGGTCCCGGAGAGGCATCCGTAGAAGGCATGCCCACCCGCTATGTCGATATCCCGATCGACCGGCTGCAACGGGTCCGCAACTGGCTGACCGCGCGCAACGATGTCGATCCTGATCGCATGGGTCTTTACGGTTATTCACGCAACGGCGCCTATGTTCTGCTCGCCGCGACCCGGTTTGACTGGGTTAAGGCTGTTGCAGGGATCTCGCCTTCCGACGTTGTCTGGGAGGGTTGGGGAGACAGGGTGCCAACGGGAACGACATCATCCTATTCGTGGAATGGTCAGCCGCTTGCATATGTCCCCTACAGCGAGAACTGGCTGCGCGAGACTGCCAAATTCGGGCGCGGCGAGCGAGGTCGCCTTCGCACTCCAATGGATGAAGGGCGCTGGGCAAACCCGGACCGCGTCGCTTCCGCCCGTATTCCGATCGAGGAGTATCCTGGCGCAGTTTTTGTTGCAGGCGGCGAGTTGGATGACCTTTGGTCGGCAGGCCATATGGTCCAAAACATCGCTGAACGCCGCGCGGAAGCGGGACGCGCGACCTCCCTCCTAGTTCTGCCGGAGGCCGGTCATGGCATCTTCGGTACAGGCCAAGATCCCACCCTTTTATTCGATCAAGGTGACAGACGCCGGATCGAAGCACATGGGCAAGCGCAGACATGGGCTGCCACACTGGCGTTCTTCGAAAAGGCGCTCTCGCCGGAATCAAATTGATGCAGTCGGACAAGCTTATTTCTCGCAGATCGGCTATCATCGCCGCGGGGGCCAGCGGTCTGTCCCTGCTGCTGGAGAGCGCCATGTCCAACACCAAGGCACAACAGCCTTCTGCCGATGCGGGGCCATCGCAGGTGCCTGCCCTGCTTGATCACCTGGTTTGGCTCGCGGGCGATCTCGACACGGCATGCGCAGAGTTTGAAGCGGCGAGCGGGGTCACGCCCGTCTATGGCGGCGCGCATCCAAGCGGGACTCACAACGCGCTCGTTAGCCTGGGCGAGCGGGTCTATCTCGAAATCGCGGCGCCAGTAGCGGGAGCGCAGGCGGGCCACCCTTGGGTGGACGCTGCACGGCGTCGTCCAGAACCGCACCTCTATTCTTACTGCATGCGCAGCTCGTATCCACTGGAAAAGCTGGCTGAGAAAACACGGGGTGCTGGCATGAGCGCCCTTGGCCCGTTTCAAGGGAGCAGAGTAACCCCCGAAGGCGCTGCTCTAAAGTGGCAGCTTTTCATCCCGATAGTGCCGGACGCGGGCAATGCCGTACCCTTTCTCATCGATTGGCAAGACACCCCCCATCCCGCAGCAACCACTGCAAGCGAAACGACCCTGACCCGTTTCGACGCGCATCATCCAGAGCCTGAGAGCATCCGCGATGCGATGGCGCTGCTCGCTCCGGGCGTGAGCCTTAACCGTGGCCAAGATCGTTCAAAGCTCGTCGCAGAATTGAACACGCCGCGCGGTTCACTGATTTTGGAGACCTGAGGTTGTGGCAAGCGCCAATCGGCTCAAGGCGCTGGACTATTGGTTGGCTAGGGCAAACAGTTTTAACGGGCATTGCGCGACGGGTTCCATCGCAATGCGCCCCTGCGCAATGTCCTCGCGATCCGGGTCTGCGATGAGAATGTAGTCGACCTTGAAGGCCTCGAGGAACGCTGCGACGCCGGTATCATCGAGCCTTCCTTCAGCGATATTGCGTGGCTCCATCATTGTGTGCAGACCCGCCAAGGCGCCTGCTCTTGCTGCAAATGTGTCGTCTCCAATGACCAGGATGCGCGCCTCGGGCCGCTCCGCCATGCACTCCTGCAGCAATGCGACGTCCGGAGCAGTTTCGAAGCTGCCTGATTGCCGCTCGCGGGCAAGGGGCGCGATAGTCTGCACAGCCAAGAGCACCACTACCATCGCGACGATCCCTATCCCTGCGATCCGCCCAAGCACGACTGCTTGATGCGCGGTCGCAGCGCGAAGGATCAGCGCTGATAAAGCGACCATGAAGACCGCCCAGAAGCTCGCGGTGTAATAGCGGTATTCGAGATATCCGGTGATCACTTGCGGCGCCATCATCACCAGGCAGATCAACACAAAACCGATCATCGGCGCCAGCCTGCTGATCGACCCGTATCGGTTTGGTGAAGCATGAGCCCGCCGGGCCATGAACTGTTGGAGCGTGAACAAGGCAACGATTGCGCACACGATCACAAGACCCACCGCGGTGACGCTCAGTTGCGCTCCCACGAGCAAGAACTGTCCCAGATTTTCAGTGACCTTACCAACCCACGCTGCAGGATGATCGCTCATACTGGCTTGCTCTTGCGGCCACCAATCGGTGACGAAGGCATTGGGATCTAGGCTCATCGCGATGCTGGCATTGTCGGTCGCGAATAGCGTTCCGAAGGTGGTTAGCGAATAGGCGATCCAAGGCGAGATCACGACCAAGCTCGCAGCAATGCTTGCAAGCGCAAGAATCGGACGGCGAGTGAGCCAAATGATCGTTGCGGCGACAAGCAAAGGCAGCATTATCGCGTCGAACCGGTTCATCACTGCAAGACCAGCTAGCACGCCAATCCAGGCAGCACCTCCAAGCGAGATGGCTCTGCCACGCGCAAGGGCAAAGGCCATTAAAGCAAAAAAGAGCATCTGCAGCGGTATAGTCCGCCCCGCATTCATCTCGGTGAGCATCATGCTCGGCCCAAGCAGCAAGGCAATCGCTGCTGCCAGCCCAATCCAAGCGGCGCCTGTCAAACGCCTTGCCACCGCTTCGGATGCAAGCGCGAAGCCTGCAAAGGAGAGGAAGGCGAGGATGAGTGCTGTCCTAGGGCCCGTCCCAAAAACAGTGTCTAACAACGCAATCAGCGACGGATACAGAGGAGGGAAAGCGCTCGAGAACGGCGAAGTGCTCGCGTAACTGCGGAAATGTTCAAAGCGATAAAAGTCTCCAAACACGGTGCGCGACAGCTCATAAAGCGCCCAGGAATCGGGCGAGTAAGGCGGGTTCGTCCAGACATTCAAAAGTAATGGTACTAAAACAGCGGTCAGGACCGCGACGGGCCAAATCCAGCCGGAATGGCGCCTTGCCGCACCCTCTGGAGTATATCCGCCGGTCGCAGCAAAGACCGTCTCACCCAAGAGCTCGACCTTAGGCGCAAGGCCTTTGATCTTGGTCGGCACTTTGCCGCTGTCAGGATAGGTCCGCGTGACCGGGACATGACCAACTTTCAGTCCCAACTGACCAGCCCGCACAGTGAGGTAGAACAACAGGCCATAGACTTGGAACTCATCGCGAAATGGCTGGACCTCCGGGTGCGTGAGGTAACGCGCGGAATAGGCGCGGAAGCCATTGGTCGTGTCGGTGAATATATGCCCGCCGCCCAGACTCAGCAAAGGCGCATGGACAAACCGGTTCGCAATCGTTCGCTCGAGCGGTGTATTGATCGCCGCGCCACCGTGAAGATATCGCGATCCCTGAACGTAGTCGCATCCCTCGTCGAGCTTGGCGATCATGGCAGCGATGGCCTCAACGCCGTCCTTGCCATTGCCATCCATCGTTACGATGCCGTCATAACCCTCTTCAAGACACCATGCATAAGCCATACGTAGCTGAGCGGAGAGTTTGCCCGGCCCGGTTTTGGTTAGAACGGCTCGGACACCCACTTCTCGCAAGAATTCAGGGGCAAGCGAGCCATCGGTTGAACCGCCATCGGCAATAATCAAGTCAATTGCCGGAGCGACGGCCGCAATCCGTTCAAGCTGTCCACGGATGCGCTCACCTTCATTGATAACCGGAATGACCAGCGCATAGCGCTGCGCTGGCTCAGCGTAGATCGAGACTTCGTAAGCAGGCACATTCCAGTCGGATGGATCGGCTCGCGCACCTACTTCTTGCTGAGAACCGGGCTCCGCGAAAACGACGAATTTACTGAGAAGAAAGTTCACAAAGAAGGACGCGCCAGCCCCGCAAACGAGGATGAGCAAAGGGGTTGCATGGTGGTCGACGCTCGCAAGAGCGCGCGCGAGTATCGCGACCACAGTGATCCGCACGAGAAGGGTTGCAAGTGCCACAAGCCCATATTGCGCCGCGCGGCCGAGCGAAAGGCTCCGCGATCCGGTCTGAAAGCTCCAAGTCTGATGGACGATGTAGTTGACGCTTGCTGCGATGGTGAAGCCAATCGCAGCGGCAAGCCAAAGAGGGACGCCTAAGAGCACGTGCAAGGCAAAAGCTATGGCGATGTCGAGCACAACGCCCAGCACCGTCGCAAGGAAGAAGCGGCCGAGTTCCTTCACCGGCGCACCTCCGACAAATAGGCGGCTACACCCTCAGGAAGGCGGGGCAGATCGGCATAGTCGATCGGCTTATAGACGCTGGCAGAGCAGCTTCCCCAACCGATCTCAGACCCATCAAGTATTTCGAGCGTCAGGCTGGTGGCCTTTCCAGGCTCGACCTCAGCGGAAAGGAGCACGATCGCCTCATTGGCGACGCCATAGCGCGGGAAATCGCTCCATGGCTCACCCACGGTACGACGTGTGAAGGGCGAGTCTTCAGTGACCGTCAACACAGCAGTGCGCTCGCTTGAGTAAGTGCCAGATCGCTCGAGCCGAACCGAAGCCAAGCCGCCCTGACCCGAAGTGAGCCGCACAATGATCCGGTCACTTGCGTCGCTTGTCACAGAGCACACTGCCTCATCGACCGGCACCTGGCCTTTGCCGAAGGCCCAGATGATATGCTGATCGTTCCGCGCTATTGGATGATAGTTCCTACGCAGAGCATGGAAGAAGGGCCAATTGGCTCGGCGGTTCCACCCCTCCCAGCCGCTGTAATCGGGGGCAATGGTGGTCACGCCAGCGACATGCCTGTCAGCCACCAAAGCGTTGAAGTCGCTGCGGTTTTGTAGGCCCAGAGCGTGAATTAATGAACCAACAGGCGCAGGGCTGTCGGTCTCAGCTGCAATGTCGAGCGCAGAAGTGTAGACCGAGAGCAATTTGCGCTCCTTCGCGACGCCCAGGCTGCTCCAATGCGCCGACAAACGCTCCATGACCGCAAACTCCTGAGCGTATTCAGGTGTCACGTAAAAGCCGAGCGCAGGTGCGAACTCGGTCCGCTCGCTGCTGCTCACGATCGAATGTGTGCGTGCACCCTCGCTTGCTAATATGGCGCCCGCGGCAAACACTGCGAAAATTGAGGCCAAAGTTGGCATTGCTGCCAGTTTCTCACCGGCAAGTTTGGCGATACGTTTGGGCAGGAGGATGAGAGGCGCGCTCATGCCGAGCAGGAAGGTGATATGGTTATACTCCCCTCCGATATGCCCGCCGATCTGCGGAATCAGAGCGGTCCCTACAAGGCTCGAACCGACAAACAGAAATGCTGAGAGCCGCACTGCATCGCCGTGCCCGAGCAGGCGCAGGATGACCGCGACAGCCAGGCATAGGGTCAGCACGATCAAGCTCAGCACCGAGAGAGGATGTCCGCCCGCCGGGATGCGCGCTAAATCGCTCCATTCGAGCACGCGGCTCGCGCGGTCCCATGGGGCGAAATACCAGAATTGGTCGCCGGCCACGGCGACGAAATTATAGTGCAGCCAAGCGCCGGGATCGCCATGAGTGACAGCCAGGAGGATGGCCGTAGCGCTCGCTGCTCCAGCGATGACGTAGCCGAGTAAGGCGGCAGCAAGGCGCTTGGCCTCGGCAAACAGTGCGCTCACCAAACCAATCAGCAGCGCGATAACGAGCGGAATCCCGGCATCGTTCGACCACAAGAGCCCGGCGCCCGCAAAGACACCCAACAATGCTCCAGCCATGGCACAGCCACTCCAGTCGCTTGATGACTTTGCCTTGAGCAGCGCGAGCACAAAAATCGGGAGGAGCAAGAATGGGAGTAGTCCCCTAACCGGTCTTAGCGAGACTCCTGGATCAAGGCTCAGGGGATAGACAAGACCGACAGCCTCGGCGACCAAACTGCCCAACAGGTAGAACGCAAAAACCAGCACGATGGCGGCCACCCAGCGCTGAGCGGGTGTAATCCATCCAATCATCCAGACTGTGGCATAGGCGCTCACAAAGGCGCCGATGACCACCCATAATTGCGCGGCCATGCTCGAGGCATAGAGCGTCTCGCCCAGCGCCAAGTACACCGGCAGCAAGGCCAGAATCATCACTATCCCAAGATAGGATTGGAACTCAGTTCCCAGCTGGCTCCCAGTTGCGAAATTGTCGAGCGCGAACCAGGTTTGCATCGCGCCATCGATCGAATGAAGGCTGTGATCATGGAGCAGCGCCACCCCGCGCAGAGCGGCAATTACTGCGACCAGGCCGAACAATGCTAGCCAACCGACCAGCGGCCTTGCGCCGTGCAAACCTCTCTGCACGCTAGGCATCTTCACGTCCCAGAACGTGACCTGCATGAAGGTCGGCAAATTCAGGCGCAGTGTGCTTCACGGCGTCAAACAGGTCGTAAATATTGTCGATCTTCCCGCCCAGGATGGAGATCACCCGGCTGCCTTCAGGCTTTTGGTGGTAGAGGATCGGGCGGCCGTCATCCTGCTCGTTCTTGACCAGAACTGTCTTCACATCGAAAATCGAGCGGCGGTACTGCGCACCCTCAAGGCAAGGAAGATAACGCTGAGCATCGCGCAGCATGAAGGCATAGCGCGTTTCGCAATGGCGCTCGGCAAAATACTGATAAGCGTCGCGCGCCCCATCCTCGTCCGCCCAGCTTTCATGCGGCGTGTAACGCACATGGGTAAGCGAATGCAGGTCGGCTGAGGGATAAGGCATGCAGGAAAAGAACGGCCCGTCCATCATGGTTATGCCCAATTGCGCAAGCTCGGAGGGCGGCTCTACCAGGGCGAGCTCGGCAACTTCGTGCTTCAGCTTTGCAGGCGGCAGCTGAGCCTTGGCAAGGACCGAATTGATCCTCGAATAGGTGATATTGAAGGCGTAACGCGCGCTAACCTCGCTGCCGTCTGATAAGCAAGCGACGACGCTGTCTGCCTGGTCGCTAAGCCCGACAAGCTCGGTTGAAAAGCGCAGCTCAACGCCAGCTTCCTCCAATCGGATAGCCATCTGGCGAGCGAGAACCGAATAGTCGAATGCGACTTCGAAACAGGTGAAGGCGGCCTCAACCATTTCAGGATTGAACAGGGCCTGGTAGCTGGGGGCAGCCGGTTCAATCGGTGCGCCCATGTCTCGGAACATGCGGTGGAACTTCTTGGCAGTGACCTTGGAACGCCGCTTGGCGATCGCGTAGACCATCTGGAAATCATCGACGATGGCTTCGGGAAAGTCCTTGCAAAAGCGCTGGTGAAGCAGCTTAGACTTGACCGCAGTGACGGCCGAGCGGGGGTAGTGAAAGCCCGTGTGAACCCGCGCTTGATTGACCCGCGAAGCACGCGTCATGAGGTGATCGCCCGCCTCGACCAGTAGAACCCGGCTCGATATCGAACGCAGGTAAAGCGCCAAGCAGCAGCCATAAAAGCCGCCGCCGACTATCACATAGTCGAATTCAGTCTGGCCCTCTTTGCGCATCAACCATCCGCGCGCGCATTGTCGGGCGCCTCCTGATCGAGCTCGACATTGAGGTCAGAGGCAACTTTGCCGAACAGGTCGATGCGGTTCACTTCCTCCGCCGCGTGGGCAGCAGATCCGGCGCTGTGAAGCTTGAGAACGTGCTGCAGGCCGAGGCTGAGGCCAAGCGTTGAAAGCCCCATGAAGACAGCGCTGACGGCTAGCATAGCGTTGGTGGTGAGCCAGCCGGGCGCGAGGTCCTCGACCACGAACAATACCCCGACAATATATGCCGAATAGGCAAGGCCAACGAGTGCGAGAACGCTCGAGGAGATCGCCACGATCGAGAGTATGGTCGGGGTCAGATAAACGAGCAAAGTCTGCAACAGCTGAGCGCGGCGCGAGAGGTGCGAGAATGCTGTGCGCGAAGCTACGTTCTTATCGGCTGCGAAATGCTCCAGCGGGAGGCCCGGATCGCGCGGTGGGAAGCGCAAAGCAAGGCGCGGCTCAGGATGGGCGAGCAGATGGTTGAGCAAGGTGCGTGGCACTGCGATGCTCTGAAAGTCACTCGGATCAACCTTGAACCCGGCAAGACGCCCTAGCGCGACGAAGGGCGAGGCCAGCACGCGCTTAACCGGACGCGGGCGCGAACGGTTTGCGAGCGTTATTGCATTGGCTTCCTCTGCACGTGCAAGGAAGGCGAGCGCGTCCATATGCGAAAGCTCTTCAAGATTCCCGAGCAAGACGACATCGCCAATCGCCTCTTCGGCCGCGATCACACGACGCGCGTAGTATTCGGTGCCCGGACGCACAACGAACAGACGAAGGTCAGGTACCTGCTCAACCAACGGCAGAAAGGCCTCGCGCTGCGTGGCTTCGACAACAAGGATAATTTCTCGGAAACGGTAGACTGCATCGAGCTCGGCAGCGAGATCACATACCTTTTTGAAGGTCGCATCGCTGGGTGCAAGGTCTGACAAGCAGACCGAAACAACCACGTCCTCACGCCAGGCGCGGAATTGGTTGGAGTCCGGCTCACGCATCGGCGACCTCCACCTGTGTATGGGCGTCTACCAGGCGCTCAACGCATCGTTCCAGCTCGTCCAAGCCACCCTCGGGCCGCCTCATCTCGATCGACACCGACTTGTCGTAGCCGACCTTGCGCAAAGCCCAGAAAGTCGGCGCAAGGTCGGTTCTCTCCGCCGGCGCTGGCGCTAGATTGGCTTCGCTCACATGGACGTGGCTAAGCAGCGCGGCGAGCGCCGGGATGCGCGCTGGAACCTCCGGATATTCGCCGTTCAAATGCATCGCGCCGATATCGAGGATTGCAGCGATATTCGGGTGGTTGACCCGGCGCACGAAGCTCTCAGCATCCGCAAGCGAGGTGAGAAAATTGGTCCCGTAGGCCGCCGGATTGGCCTCGATGGCGATCCGAGTTCCCGCCAGAGCAGCCTCGTCACCCAAGGTGCGAAACACGCTTGCAGCCTCGTCCAAAGCGCGCTCCATCGGCATGCCTTCAGGAATCCGGCGCTGAGCCGGAGAGCCAAAGACGAGATTGGGGATGCCAAAACGACCAGCAAGCGCAATGGCCCGGTGCATTCCAATCTCGAACGCGCGACGGGCCGGCTTGCCTTCAAACAAAGCTGCGCCTTCCATACCGAAGAGCAGCGACTGCATCGAAACAAGCTCAAGCTCCGCATCGGCGATTTCTTCCAACGCCCGCCGCGCTTCATCTGCGCTTGGCACGAAAGGGTCGGCGCTAGCGTGAAACAGCAGTCCAGGCGCGATCTCCAGACCTGCGATGCCCGCCTCTTGCAAAATCGCGTAGGCATCGAGCCGCTCATCTGGTGACCAGGCAATATTGGAGACCGCGAGCTTCACGCCGGCACCTTTTGCCCTGAGAAAAAGCGGCTCAAACGTTCGAGCGTGGTCGCGCTGCTGAACTGATAGGGACCTTCGCTGCCCCACAGTGCAGCATAGCGCGTGCGCATATCCTCTCGGTGGAGGCGAGCCCCGGTTTCGGCGATTACACGACCCGTCAAGCATTGGTGGATCACATGCACCGGTAGCGGCTCTGCAACTAGGTGAATGTGCGAGAGACTGGCTTCACGTGCGATCTCGATATCGGCCCATAAGCGTTCGATTTCATAATACTGGTAGGTCGTTTCAGGGTTGTGGAATTGCGTTGCCGAAGCGCCCGCATCAACCACCGCGTCCTCCAGCGCTGCGCGCTTGGAGTGGGCATTAAGCGCCTCGCGGTCGAGCTTGCACATCCCGGTCACTTCATCGAGTGAATACAGATCGTGCATCAGGTCCGCGAGCGTTGCCCCGATGGTATCGGTGATTTGATCAAGCAGCTCCGACTTGAGCATCGAGGGCACTGGGTTGAGCAAGTCGAAGACCAGGTTCTTGCGCAGCCCCTCGCCGAACAGAGCAGGCAAGCGCACTATGAGGCTGTCTTCAAAGTGCTCCTCAACAAAGGCTTCGAGCAAACGCCGGTGGCGTCCGTAAGCGAGCTCTTGTTGGAAATCGGCGCTGCTCTCATCCGCTCCGCTCGCAAAATCGGCGAGCACAGCGATCGAGGATATTAAGACAAATCGATCTGCACGGATTTTTGAGAGCTGGTCGATCAGCTCCATGATCTTTGCGCGGTCCTGATCCGGTGCGATGTTCGCTTCCAGCATCGAACCTGGAGCTGCAGCGCACACGACTTCAGAGAACTTTTCCCCCGCGCTTTCGGCGATATTTGCGCTGTTAAAGCATGCCTCAAACTGCCTTTGACGCAGCAAGGCTCCACCGACAAAGCCAGTGTGTCCTAGCAAAGCCGCTTGATGAGCGGCACTGGCCGATATCACATGGGAATTGCTCAATTTTGATCGTCCGAAGCAGCCTGCGTTCGCGCGCATGTGCGTGCCCTAGCCCCGCAATCGTTAACTTCAGCGCGGTTAGGATCCGCTCAAACACGCATGTTTTCACCGTTTGGGCATAGGGAGGAGGGCTATAGATAAGGTTAATCAGAGCCCCGATCAGCGTGACCTAGGCCAAGCGGCGGAACTGCGCCTAATTTGTGCCGTTGGCCTTGTGATCACACGCCATTTGCCGCAAGCCGAGACAAAGGCATCAAGGGGGGCTTTCAAGGCAATTTTCATGAACGACAAAAAGTACGACGTCATCGTCTACGGAGCGACAAGTTTCGTGGGGCAGATCATCACCCATTACATGCACGAGACCTTTCCCGGCGGCGCAGGTGGCAATGCGCTCACATGGGCGGTTGCGGGGCGCTCTAAATCGAAGCTCGAACAGGTTGCCGGTGACGTTGGCCTTGAAGGCATCGACATGATCGTGGCCGATGCGTCAGATGAAGCTGCGCTCCAATCCATGTGTGACGACGCCAAGGTCATCATGTCGACAGTCGGCCCCTATGCTCTCTACGGCGATCTGCTGGTCAAGCTCTGCGCTGAGAGCGGCACACGCTATTGCGACCTGACCGGAGAGCCGCAATGGATCCGCCGGATGCAGGATCGCCACGAGGCCAAGGCGAAGGAGACCGGCGCCCTGATTGTCCATTGCTGTGGGTTCGATTCCATCCCATCTGACCTCGGCGTCCACTTCTTGCAAACCCAAGCGAAAGAGCGTTTTGGCAGCACTTGCGAGAAGGTCGATATGCGCGTTGCCAAAATGAAAGGCGGCGCGTCGGGCGGCACGATCGCGAGCATGATCAACCTTGTCAAAGAGGCCTCTTCCAACCCCAAGCTGCGCAAGGAACTCAAGGATCCCTACAGCATCTGCCCGCCCAATCACGGCTTCACCACCCGCCAGCGCGACGTAAAGATGGAGTTCGATGAGGCCTATGGCAGTTGGATCGCTCCCTTTGTGATGGCGGCGATCAACACGCGCGTCGTTCACCGCTCCAACGCGCTTGCTGGCAACGCCTATGGCGAAAACTTCCTCTACGAAGAGGCAATGGCAACGGGCACCGCAGCGCGCGGCAAACGGGCTGCGCGAATGACCGATTGGGGCATGGGCGCGATGATGGTGGCGATGGCGCTTTCACCTGTGCGCTGGCTGTTGGAAAAGACTGTCCTGCCTGCTCCGGGTGAAGGGCCTAGTCCCAAGGAGCAGCTTGAAGGCTCCTTCATCCTCGATTTCATCGGCAAGGCCGACGATGGCGAGACTATCCGCGCGCGCGTTACTGGAGACCGCGATCCTGGCTATGGCTCCACCGCCAAGATGCTTGCTCAAGCTGCGGTTTGTCTTGCCAAGGACGTGCCAGATGACGCCGCTGGCGGGTTTTGGACGCCCGCAACCATTCTCGGTGATCCGTTGATTGAGCGCCTGCGCGCGCATTCGGGTCTTACCTTCGAGCTAACTGACTGATTGATCCCAAACGGAGTTACTGATGCGTTCTCTTGCAGTTCTCGCGCTAGGCCTGATGGGCCTCTCGCTCACAGCGCCAGCTGTCGCCCAAAGTGACCAGGAACCGCGCCTGTTTACCGCGGAAGACGTGTTTGAGCTGGAATGGGCCGACGCGCCAGAGGTGTCGCCCGATGGAACTCAGGCGATCTACATCCGCCGGTTCAACGACATCATGGTCGACCGAACGCGCAGCCATGTATGGATCGTCAATCTTGATGGGAGCGGACAAGAGCCTTTGCTTGCCGATTCCGGCTCCTACCGCTCTGCGCGCTGGTCACCGGATGGGACACGTATCGCCTATATGCGCAGCAATTCAGGACGCAGCGAGATTTACGTCCATTATCTTGGGTCTGGTCGAAGCGCGCTAATTGGTAGCTTTGACGAATCCCCGCGCTCATTGACCTGGGCTCCTGATGGCGAGAGCCTCGCTTTCGTGATGGCTGTCCCGGGCCAAAGCGAAACCCTCGTTCGTGCGCCAGCCAAGCCGGACGGCGCGCGCTGGGCAGATCGGCCGGTAATGATCGACCGAGCGCGCTATCGCACCAATGGATCGGGCTTCATCGACCTCGCCTATGACCATGTCTTCGTGGTTCCCGCCCAAGGCGGCACGGCGCGCCAGCTGACCAGCGGGGATTTCAACCATGGCGGCTCGCTCTCGTTTACACCTGACGGCGAAGCAATCCTGTTTGCCGCCAATCGCAACGAAGGCTGGGAGCTACAGAGCCGCGAATCCGACATTTACGCGGTCAATGTGACCTCGAGCGAGCTCACTCAGCTCACCGACCGGCCCGGTAACGAATTCAGCCCGCAAGTCTCTCCTGATGGGCGCCAGATCGCCTATCTCGCCTTCAGCAACGAGCGCGTGCCTTTCGTTGCAACCAATGTCCACGTGATGGCGCGCGATGGTAGCAACGACCGCAATCTAACGAGCGATCTCGATCGCAGAGCAGGCGACCTCAATTGGCTCAATGGGCGCGAATTGTCTTTCACTTATCAGACACGCGGCGAGAACAATATCGGTGTCGTTGACCTGCGCGGCAATCGCCGCCTTGCGGTCGAAGGTATCGGCGGGACCACAATTGGCCGGCCCTATGTCAGTGGGGAATATGACGCGGGCGCAGGCAGCACACTGGTCTACACTAAGGGCAGCGCCTTGCGCCCAGCAGACCTCTATGTGACCCGCAACGGGCGCGAATTGCGCCTGACAGAGCTCAACGAAGACCTCCTCGCACACCGCGATCTGGGTGACGTGGAACGCTTCACTTACGCCTCTTCGCTTGACGGGCTAGAGATCGATGGCTGGATCATCACGCCGCCCGGCTATGAGGAAGGCAAGCGCTATCCGCTCATCATCGAGATCCATGGCGGGCCGCACCTCGCCTATGGCCCGCATTTTTCTGCAGAGCTGCAACGCATGGCCGCAGCGGGCTATGTTGTGATCTACGACAATCATCGCGGCTCGATCGGATATGGCAGCGAGTTTGCGAACCTCCTCGACGGCAAATATTCGAGCCCCGACGATTTCGCCGATCATATGAGTGCGGTCGATTGGGCGATTGCCGAAGGCTACGCGGATGAGAACAACCTGTTCATCGCGGGTGGCTCAGCGGGCGGCATCGCAACCGCCTATGCAGTCGGGCTAACCGACCGTTTCAACGCAGCAATGGCAGCCAAGCCGGTGATCAACTGGGTCTCCAAGGTGCTCACCGCGGACAGTTACATTGGCCAGATTCAGAACCAGTTTCCTGGGCCTCCTTGGGAGCATCTCGACCATTATTGGGAACGCTCTCCGATAAGCCTGGTGGGTAACGTCACGACGCCGACCATGCTTATCACGGGCGAGGAAGACTGGCGCACGCCGATGAGCGAGACCGAGCAGTTTTATCAAGCCTTGCAATTGCGCCAGGTGCCCAGCGCGATGGTCCGCATTCCTGACACCAATCACGGCATCGCCAGTCGGCCTTCGCTGCTTAATGCGAAGACTGACTACACCTTGGCGTGGTTTGAACGGTACCGGGTGGAGGAAGGTGAGGAGTGAATCACTCCGCGGCTTCTCCTTCAACTTCTCGCTCCCAACCATCGGCATAGCGTTCAAACCAAGCGAGGATCGCTGAGGCTTTGGCAGCGCTCTGAGAAGGGCGATTGGTGAATGCGTGGCTCGCACCCGGCACGCGGATGAAGGTCGTCGGCACGCCGCGCAGCTGCAGCGCGGAGTAATATTGCTGCGCCTCGCTCACCGGGGTGCGGTAATCCTCGTCTCCCACGACGACAAGCGTCGGAGTCTCGACATTGCCGACGAGGCTTAAGGGCGATTGCTCCCAAAATTTGTCCGGATCCTCCCACGGGCGCGAACCAATCCAGTAGAGCCCGAAATAGCCGGTGCCATCAGCTGTAAGCGCTTGCGTGGTCCAGTTGATGACCGGCTTTTGCGTCGCAGCGGCTTGGAAGCGGTCGGTCTTACCGACGATCCAAGACGTCAGCACGCCTCCGCCTGATCCCCCGGTGACGAACAGCTTGTCCGGGTCAGCAATGCCAAGCTCGATCGCGTGATCGACGATGCTCATCAGATCGTCATAGTCCTGGCTCGGATAGGCCTTGTCGATGGTCTGCGCGAAAGCCTCGCCATAGCTGGTCGAGCCGCGCGGATTAGCCGAAAGCACGGCATAGCCAGCGGCGGCGTAGAGCTGGTTGTCAGTCGCAAAATGCGGGCCATAGGCAGCGAACGGACCCCCATGGATTTCGAGGATGAGCGGCACTCGCGTGCCTTCCTCATAGCCAGGCGGCAGAGTGAGCCAGCCCTGCACTTCAAGCCCGTCATAAGACGACGCAACACTGATCTCGCGCAGCTCGCCCAAATCCTTGGTCAGGCGCAGAGTCTGGTTTAGATCGGTGAGGTAGCGGCCTTCTCCGCGTGTCCCGACCTTGACCTCAGGCGGACGCTCATCGGTGCCACCAGTGAAGGCAATTACGTCCCCTTCAGAGACCGAGAAGCTGCCGCCTGTGTAAGGCCGGTCAAAGCCTGCACCCGACAGCCCCGTGACCACATTGCGTGCCTCTCCGTTGAGGTCGATGCGAGCTACATTGGTTTCACCGCGGACATCATATTGGACGTAGATTCCGCGCGAATCCGCATCCCACTCAAACCCGTCGACACTGAAGTCCCAATCACCCGTCACAAGACGGCTGTTCGAACCGTCAGCATCCATCAGATAAAGCTCGGTATTCTCATACGCCCTGCCCTCGTCATCGAAGCCAAGATAGGCGATCGTGCGTCCATCAGGCGAGATTTGCGGAGCAAAATCCGGGCCATCACGATCAGTCAGAACGCTCAGGTCTCCGCTTGCAACATCAAGCGCCCAGATCTCCGCTTCAAGCGGATCGGTCTGCCAATCATCGTTGCGATTGGCGCTGAAGTAGATGGTCGAGCCGTCGGGCGACCAACTAAGCAAGCCACTGTCATCCGAGGGTCCGAAAGTTAGTTGTCGAGGCGCACCGCCGGTCGAGGAGATTGCAAAGATCTTGCGGAAACCCGGGGTAAGTTCGCCCGCCCCATCAGCACGGAAATTGACGAGGTCGGTAATGTCGAGCGGCGCGGCCCAGTTTGCGCCTTCGGGCCGGTTGCCCGGTGCCTTGCCAAGCGTCGGAGCGGCCTCATCAACGAACATCGAATAGGCAATGGTCTCTCCATCAGGCGACCAGGAGATGCTCGACGGGCTGTTAGGCAGGCCGGTAAGCCGCACCGCTTCACCACTAGCAATCCATTTGACCCAAAGCTGCGCGCTGCCGCCTTCGGTGGCGATATAAGCGACACGCGATCCATCGGGTGACCAGCGTGCGCCAAAGGCGGCTCCGTGCCGGCCTTCAAATGGAACCTGTTCACCGCTCGCTACATCGATCTTCCACAGCGAGCTCACTGCCCGGTCGGTCATGATATCGTTCTGTCGGCGGGTGTAGATAATGGTTTGCCCATCAGGGCTGATCTGCGGATCGGACGCCATCGCAAGATTGAACAGATCCTCGCCGCTAAAGGTGCGATTGGGGCCGGCATTTGCCACCTCGTCATGCGTGTCTGCTTGCGCCTTGGCGAGGAAGGCGGGTGCCGCCAGAGTCGCAATTGCGCTGGCAGTAAGGAGGACGGGTTTCAGCATGGGCAAAGCTCTATTCACATGAAGTTTGACAAGTGAGCGTGTCCCTTACGCGATGGCACGCGTCGGTCAAATGCGTTGGTTGAATCGAAACTGCTCTCCAGCCGGTCAGCACGGCCCAGAAAAAGACGGACGGTTCCCGATAAAGGGGACCGTCCGTGCTAGTTTGTGACCCTTTTGGGAAAGGGTGCAAATTGATGGGCCCGGAGAAAGGCAGGTCGGATAGGGGCTGAGAGGCCAAGCCCGGGTGATCCATCAGGGGGGGTAAGAGTTCTTCATTCTCCTCTCAAAGACGAGACCAACCAACGTGCTGTTAGCCTGCCTAGGGGTAATCATGGTGGGCCAATTCGGGCCTTCGATGTAATAGATAGGCGAGCCAGGCGGCGCGAAAAATCGGCCATTTGGCAGGCTCCTCGGCATAGGCCGCCTGGCCTATGCAGTTTTCTTGGGAACGACTATGAACGAGGCTGTGAGCAACGATCTTTCGATTTTGCCGTCCGACACTGAGACGATTGCGGAACTGCGTGAATTGTATCGCGCGGCTGAGGCACGCGCTGCGCGTATGCGGTTATTGTCGGTTTCAGCGCGCGATCTGGCGACAAGTGATCCAAGCTCTCTAGATCAGGCGCTTGAGGCGTGTTGCAATCGGCTCGCCTTCTTCCTTGGCCAGCGTGCTGCGTCCTTGAATACAGGAGAGAGGGCGTCGGGGCTCGAAGTTCACTCACCTGGTCAGAGCCGCGAAGTGATCGCGCGAATTGAGCTCGATGGGGTTGCGTCTCTGGACGAAATTGCTGACCGTGAAGATCGCGAGACAGTATCGATGCTGCTCGACTTGATCGGCACAACGCTGGATCGGATCGGCGCCGAGAATGAACGCGCTTGTTTGCTTGACACCCTGCGCGAGCGTGAGAAAAACCTCGAGTTTCTCGTCGATCGTATCTTCACTGCCCAAGAGGAAGAGCGTCGCCGCGTTAGCCATGAATTGCATGATGGTGTGGCACAAACCGCCACAGCGCTCGCGCGCATGCTCGAAGGGATCGAGGTCACCCGCGCTGATGAAGTCGGTAGCGATGCCCAGGACGATTCCATGCATCCAGCCACGATTGCCCGTGGCCTCGTCAGCGAGCTGCGGCGCGTGATTGCTGGTCTACGCCCAACCTTGCTGGACGATCTAGGCCTTGTACCTGCGCTTCAGTCGCTCAGCGAGCAATTGTCGTCTGAGGGTTTCGATGTCACCGTTGTAATTGAAGCCGACGAAGCGCGTCTGCCAGCCTTAGTCGAGACAGCTCTGTTTCGTGTCGCTCAAGAAGCGGTTGCTAACATTCGAAAACATTCGGGCGGTCCTTGCAAAGTGACGCTTGAAGCTCGGCTGAAGGAAGGATCTGGTAAACGCTTCTTGCGCATTCGCGACCATGGCGTGGGCCCAAGCGAAAAGACGCGCAGCTCCAAACCTGGCGATGGCAACAATCTCGGCGTGGAAGTGATGAAAGAGCGAATGGCGGCGATTGGCGGCAATCTTGACTGGCGCGCTGCCGAACCAAGAGGCGTGCTTGTACGCGCATGCTTGCCCGAAAGCCTTGAGAATTAGATCCCCATGACCACTCCCAAAATCCTTATTGTTGACGACCACCAACTCGCCCGCGAAGGGCTCAAAGCGGTGCTTGCGAAGGACGGGCTCGAGGTAGTCGGGCTCGCCAGTTCGGGCGAAGAAGCTATCGAATTGGCACAAAGCCTTGCTCCGAATATCGTCTTGATGGACGTGCGGCTTGGTCCTGGCATTGATGGTCTTGAAGCCACGCGGCGGATCGTTGCTGCTGAGCTGCCATGCCGGGTTATCATGCTCACCTTGCACGAAATCCCTGCCTACGTGCGCGAAGCGCTGGCTGCCGGGGCTGCAGGTTATGTCCTCAAAGATGCCGCAATTGAAGATTTGCGGACCGCAATCGAGCAAGTGATTGCGGGCCAATCCGCCTTGCCGCTCGACTTGGTGGCGGCAGCGATGAAAGACAACACGCCCGCCCCACGTCGCGAAAGCCTCGAGGAAATCCTCACACAGCGCGAGCGCGAAGTGGTCGAACTGATTGCCGAGGGCCAAACCAACAAGGAAATAGCGCGCGAGCTCGAAATCAGCCCGGCGACCGTCAAAGTGCATGTTGAACGGTTGATCGGCAAGCTTGGCGTTTCTGACCGGACACAAGCAGCTGTACTCGCCGTGCAGCTTAAAGCAGCAGACAATTGAGCACGCATCGCTCCCGTTTCCCACGACCAATTCTGGGAATTTGGACCAATCGCCCGCTCGCCATCAAAGGGCTGGTGGTCATTGCATTGCCGCTCGCGATCCTGCTCGGTTCGTTGGTATCGCTTTACCTTGCGAGCAGTGCGGAAAGCCGTGCCGAAGACGACGTCCGACGCGCCTTTGCGATTCAGCGCGACACCTATCAAGTGCAAGCCCTGCTCGCTGAAGCAGCTGCCGGTGTGCGCGGCTATGTCCTGACACGCGAGGAGCGTTTTCTCGAACCCTATCGCACTGCGCAAACTGAAGTGCCCGCAACGATGACTCGGTTAGATGAGGCGATCGAGGACGTTGTCGTGCGCGCTCAGTTTGAGAATATGACGCTGGCCGTCACCGCAAAGCGCAATGATCTGCGCGACACCGTCAGACTGGCGCAGCAAACCGAAACTGTCTCTCCCGGTCGGCTCGAAGAGCTTCTAAGCACCAACAGGGCTTCGCTCGATGCAGTGCAACGCGAAGTCGGCAATGTTCAGCAAGCCGAAGCGGTTGTGCTCGACCGTCGGCGAGCGGTCGTCGAAGATGTGCGCTCTCGCTTTTTCACCCTGACGGCAATCAGCGCAATTGTTGGCTTATTAGGCAGTCTTGCGGGCGTCTATCTGTTCTCCACCGGGATCGTGCGCCGGGTCAGCCGACTAGAAGCTAACGCCGAATTGCTAGCGCGCGGTGACCGCTTGAACGAAGTGCCCGAAGAGGCCGATGAAATCGGACGATTGTCGCAGCGACTTATCAGGGCGAGCGCGCTGCTAAGGGCACGCGAAGATGACCTGCGCGCCAGTGAAGAACGTTTTCGCCTCGTGCTCGAAAGGGTGCGCGACTATGGCATCTTCACACTCGACACTTCAGGCATTGTGACGAGCTGGAACCTTGGCGCTGAGCGGATCAAGGGTTGGCAGGCTCAGGAGATCCTCGGCCAGCATTTCAGTGCCTTTTACCCCAAAGAAACACATGATCACTTGCCCGATGATATGCTTGAGCGAGCAAGGCGCGATGGAGCGTCAGAAGATGAGGGCTGGCGCGTTCGCAAGGATGGATCGCGCTTCTGGGCCAATGTGGTCATCACCGCTCTTCGCGACGAAGAAGGCGCCCTTCAGGGTTTTGCTAAGGTTACGCGCGACATGACTGAGCGCCGCCGCAGCGAAGAAGCTTTGCGATTGGCGCGTGAGGAGGCCGAAGCAGCGAACCGTGCAAAAAGCGAGTTTCTCTCGCGTACGAGCCACGAACTGCGCACGCCCTTGAATGCGATCCTCGGCTTTGGCCAATTGCTCGAGATCGATGAGGGTGGACTGCCAGATCATCAGCGCGAAGCAGTTGGCCAGATAACCAAATCGGGGCGGCATCTCTTGTCGCTGATCAACGATTTGCTCGACATTTCCAGCATCGAAGCTGGTGGAGCAGATCTGGAGATTGAGGCGCTTTCTGTGGCTGATCTTCTCAAGGACAGTCATGCTCTTGCGATCCCGATTGTTGCCTCGGCCAACCTGGCTTTTGAACTAAATGCGAAAGAGGCGGCTATCAATGTTCTTGCCGACAGGCGCCGCGCGCAACAGGTGATTTTGAACCTTATCGGCAATGCGGCGAAGTATAATCGCGATGGCAGTTTTGTCCGGCTTTCGGCGCGGCCTCTTGATGACCATGTCGAAGTGAGTGTCGAAGATGACGGGCCTGGCATCGCCGATGGAGACATTCCGCGCCTGTTCACGGCATTTGATCGTCTCGGCCAGCAAAAGCGCTCCAAGATCGAAGGGACAGGACTCGGTCTCGCCCTTTCTAAAAGCCTTGTGGAATCGATGGGTGGGACAATCGGCTATGTCCGTACCAAACATGGCTCGCGTTTCAGCTTCACTCTGCCGTATGCGCCTCACCAAAGCGGCGGCCAAGCTGCCGACCCATCCAATGCTCAGGAGGCCGCCCAATGACGGTGCAATTGGTCGATAGTCAGGATGTACTCGCGCGCCGTATTCTCGCTATCGACGACGAGGAAGCGAACGTCATGCTTCTGCGCAGCCTGCTGCAGCGGGAGGGTTACAGCGACGTGCACACGCTGACCGATCCGACACAGGCGATGGCTGCCTATATCGATCTTGAGCCCGATCTGGTTTTGCTCGATCTTATGATGCCCGAGATTGACGGTTTTCAGCTTCTCGAAGCGTTTTCACGCCACGATAAGCCCCACGAATTTCGCCCGGTTTTGGTGCTTACTGCTGACACGACTGTGCAAGCGAGGCGCAAAGCGCTGGCGCTGGGTGCAAAGGACTTTGTTGCCAAACCTTTTGACGTGATCGAGATTGGTCTGAGGATCTCGAATCTGCTCGAAACCCGCATGTTGTATGAACGGTTGCGCGTCCAACAAGGCTGAAACTGGCAGCAAATGGGGAGGATAAAGCTTTGATCGACACACGCTTCCATCCACCAGCGGGCGGGCTGGTCCCGCATATGGGCATCACTTTGCTAGATGAGCACTATGCCGATGGGGAAGCCTGGCTCGAAGCGCAAATGGTCATAGCGCAGCACCACCTGCGCTCAGGAGCCAAAGCCTTGCACGCGGCCAGCATGATCGCTCTTGCGGATAGTGTTTGCGGTTTTGCGGCGGGCAATGTCCTGCCTGGTGGCGCAAAAGGCTACACCACGATTGAGCTCAAATCGAATTTCTTAGGCACGGCGTCCGAGGGCACGCTGATCGGGCGCGCTGAGGCTGACCATCTGGGGCGCACAACTCAAGTCTGGTCGTCTTCAGTCACGCACAAGGAAACGGGCCGCAAGCTGTGCCTGTTCCGCTGCACTCAGATGATCTTGTACTGACCTGCGCCTGAGCGAAGGACTTATTGCGAAGCGATCATCCGGCGCACAAGATCGCGCAGTTCACGCGGGTAGAATTCGCCAATTTTGCGATATTCGTCCGCGCCGTAAAAGCGCGTAAGGAGCGAGCCCGAGGCCGCGTAAAACTGGATAGCGGAAACCAGCAAATAGACCTGTGCTACCTTGTCAGCAAATGGCGGTGATGGTCCTTCACGGGCAGCATCCAATAGGGCGATGATCTCATCCAGCCAGGTCTTGAAAAACCAATCGTCTTGAGGAGCATCGCGGCGGCGATCCTCTAGCAATTCGTGCATCAAGACCTTGGTATCGAGCGGGTTTTCAACTGCGGCCGCAAAGATAGAGAGGATCACATCCTCGAACCGTTCAGCTGGCGTCGCAGCGACGCCATCGTCTTTGCGCACTGCCTCAAACAGCCGCACCGAAATGCGGTGAAGCACTTCGCGGTAAAGGTCATCCTTGCGCTTAAAGTGATAGAGTAGAGCCTGCTTAGTCAGACCCACCTCGCCGGCAATCAGCGCAATACTGGCACCATGAAAACCACGTTCAGCAAACTGATTATGCGCCGCAACGAGGAGTTTTTCGCGCGTGTCATCGATCATATCAATTGGGTTTTGCCTGACCATTACTGGCCGATACTGCAAAATTCCCCATTTACAAAGCCAAGCGGTGCAACGCCGGACTCTTCAATTTGTCGCGGGCTAAGATCAACCACTTGTCCAAGGATCATCGTGTGATCGCCAGCTGGGAAATTCGCCCATTCCTTGCAGTCGAAATATCCAACCGCACCCTCGATAACCGGCCGGTCATTTGCACTGCGAGTGAAGTCTTCGTTGCGCAAGCCGCTATTACCTCGCGACGCATAGCGCAAAGCAAGCTCGGCCTGATCGGCATTAAGAATGCTAATCGAAAACTGCTTGGCCTTCGCAAACACGTCGAACTGGCTCGAGGAATTGTGCAAGCTCCAGCACACGAGCAGCGGATCGAGCGAAACCGAGACAAACGAGTTGATCGTCATCGCCGCAATCTCACCCGCTTGATCCTCAACCGCTATCACGCACACGCCCGTTGCAAACCGCCCCATGAGCTTGCGAAACTCGGCAGGGCCGGGAGCAGTTAGGTTCCGGGCGTCGGACACAAGGTTCTCCGATGGAGGTGAAAGAGGCGAGAATTCGAAGTTGAAGGGCCTGATTTGGGCCCGCTGGCGCCGCGTTCAACCACACGCAGACAATTGTCAATGAAACCAGCCCATTTGCGAGGGCTGAAAGGGCCGCAAAAAAGCACCGAATTTCCCGGAAAACCGGGAACTTTGGAGCCTCCTATGCGTAAAATTTGCAACACAAGACTTTAAGCCATTGGACGAGTGGAAAAGACATGATTGAACGGGTGAGCTCAGCTCTCAAGGACTTCCTCAAACAGGAAAGCGCAGGCGGGATCTTTTTGATCATCGCGGCGGCATTGGCGCTTATCATTGCCAATAGTCCGCTCTCTGAGGCCTATTTCGGAACACTCGGTACGAAGCTCAATGTTTCGTTCGGCGCATTCGAAATCGACAAGGCTCTGCTGCTCTGGATCAATGACGGGCTGATGGCGATTTTCTTCTTCCTGATCGGTCTGGAAGTGAAGCGCGAGATCATCAATGGGCAATTGTCGACCTGGAACAAGGCCTCCCTGCCTCTCGCCGCAGCCATTGGCGGGATGGCGATCCCGGCGCTGATCTATGTTGGTTTCAACTGGAACACCCCTGAAAATCTCAACGGTTGGGCGATACCCGCTGCGACCGACATCGCCTTTGCTTTGGGCATTCTCTCACTGCTCGGACCACGTGTTCCAGTGGCGATGAAGGCACTACTCCTCGCTGTCGCGGTTATCGACGATATCGGAGCGATCACAGTTATCGCGCTGTTTTACACTGGCGAGATCAAGACTGACATGCTGATCGGTGGGGCAGTGATGCTCGCGGCTTTGTTCGCTGTTGGACGCATGCGGATTGGCTCGGCCATACCCTATGTCCTGCTGACAATCATCATGTGGGTGTTTGTCTTGAAATCGGGCGTCCACGCGACGCTTGCGGGGGTCACCGCTGCGATGATGGTGCCGATGGTTGCGCGCGATGGAAAGCATATGGTCGAAAAGTTCGAACACGGCCTGCACCCCTGGGTCGCTTTCGTAATCATTCCGATCTTCGGATTTGCCAATGCGGGCGTTTCACTGACCGGCATTGCGCCGTCTGACCTGCTGGCACCGCTGCCATTAGGCATTGCGCTTGGCCTTCTGATCGGCAAGCAGATTGGGATTGTCGGCTTTGCCTGGCTCGCCGTGAAGGCTGGTCTCGCACAGCTCCCTGAAGGCGTTGGCTGGGCGAAGATTTACGGCCTCTCGCTGCTCGCAGGTATCGGCTTTACGATGAGCCTTTTCATCGGCAACCTCGCCTTTACCGAGCAAGCGATGATCGATGCGGTCAAGCTCGGCGTCCTGTCAGGATCGCTGATCGCGGCAATCGCGGGTTACTTCGTAATCAAGGCTGCACTCCCCGATGCCCCAGCTGGAGAGGCCGAGGCAGCGGAGGGCGACAAGAAGCCACCTCAAGAATCGGCCTTGCCAGCGGAGTAAGTCGCGGATTAGAGCTTCGCAGCCCTATGTCTGCTGTCTCATCAAACCCTGCAAAGCCAGTCAAACGCACGATCCGCGTGAACGGAATTGCGCTCGCCTATCACGAATGGCGAGCCAAGCCGGGCAACAATGAGCCACCCATTGTGATTGCCCATGCAACGGGCTTTCACGGGCGGTGTTACAGCGCGATTGCTGAGCAATTTCCTGAACGCCGGGTCATCGCGCTTGACCTGCGCGGCCATGGCAGCAGCGAAGGCGAGCCGATCGCCCATTGGCGCACGATGATTGACGATGTGACTGCGTTCCTCGACCAATTGCGCATTCGCCGCGCGCTTGGAGTGGGGCATTCGATGGGCGCGCATGTCCTGCTTCAGGCAGCATCCGAGCGCCTCGAAGCCTTCGACCGGCTTGTGCTGTTCGACCCAGTCATCCTCTCGCCTGAATATTATGCGGATGAGGAAGAACGCTTCACCTCTGATGCACCTCATCCCGCGATCCGTCGCAAACGCGACTTCGCTTCGCTGGAGGCGATGATGGAGCGTTTTGCCGCGCGCGAGCCCTACTCGCTTTTCACACCCCGCGTGTTTGAGGATTACTGCCGCTATGGCCTCAAGGAACGCACCGGCGGTGACTTCGTGCTCGCATGCGCTCCGGAGATGGAAGCAAGCGTTTACGCATCAAGCCGAACCAACAACGCCATTCTGGAAACGGCTCGAGACCTCAAACTGCCCGTTTGGGTGGTGCGTGCGAAGCAGACCGATTTGCACGATTTCAAAGGTTCGCCAACCTGGCCTGCTCTGGCATCAATTATGCCCCAAGGGACAGATATTGACCGCGCAGACCGAACGCATTTTCATCCGTTTGAAGACCCCGAAGATGCCGCGCGGATCATTGCAGAGGCCAGCGCTGCCTAGCTAGCGTTTAGACTGGAGAGGCGGTTTTGCCGGCCTCTAATAGGTCGGCGAAATCCTGATGCGCCTGGGCGAGCTCGTCGCGTGACGGCTTCACTCTGTTCTGCGACAAAACTGCTGCAAGCCCGCCGTAGAATTGCATCATTGCAGACCGCAATGGATTGTCTGGTGCCACGCTCCGCGCGAGCCAGATCGCAATGGCATGCGCGCGCGCAATCGGTTCATGCGGAGTGCAATCAGGCTGCCTGTCGAGCGCGTGCAAGGCTTGACCCAGCGCGGCAACAGCCTCTTCCAGGCAGATGAGTGTCAGATCTTCGCCAGACGATGCCTCAATCCGAGCATCAAGGTCAATTTTGCGGTAAGCGCGCTCTGGCTTTTGCGAAATCGGCTGCATCATTGGCCGCGAGCCTTAGTTGGAATCGTTCTGAGCGAATTGCTGCTGAAGGAAGCTCAGCGTCGATTGCGAGGACGCGATCTGGCGCTCAGCCGCGATAAATTGCGTCGTCAGGCGCGCGCGCAATGCCTCTTGCTGGTCGGCAATCGTAGCAAGGCGTTCGTCATTGGCCTCGATCAGATCTTCATAGCGCTCCAGCGATCCGCCCAGTGAACCTGGATTGGAGGTCAGCGAATTGTCGCGTGCAAGATTGTCCATCGTTGCAAACAGGCCGAATGCCCCTGTCGTGAACATCGCTGCCACCGCGTTTTCATTCTCGGCAATCGCGTCGCTAAGAACTTCACTATCAAGCTCAAAGCGCCCGTCGCGAGTGATGCCAAGCCCCAGGTCGCCTAGCGTCGATGGCTCACCCGGCTCAGCCGTGGGCATGACGGTTTCGCTTGCAAGGGCGGCAAGGTCACGTTTCAACTGGCGCGCACCGGGATCATTGCCAAGTGTCCCGCCAAAGGCGTTGGCCTCTTCGTCGATCAGAGATGCAAGGTCATTCAGAGCCTCGACAAAATCGCCCATCACTTGAGTGATTGCACTGGTGTCGGTCGAGAAGGATATCGCGGTTGCTGCCCCGCTATTGGTGCCTGTCAAATCAAGCGAAATGCCCTCAGGCAGACCAGTGATCCTATTGCTCGCGCTGCTCATTTCGACGGTATCAAAGGCGAAAAGCGCATCTTGGCCAGTGGTCCGCAACTCACCGGCATCGCTCGCAGGGTTCCAGGCAAGATAGGTAAGGTCGCCCGGCGCCGCGCTGGGCGAAGATGCTGTGCTGGTGGGTTCAAGGACAAAACCGTTCTGGGCGCCCGTCTGGCTCTTGATCACCAATTGCGCCCCATTTGTGCCCTGCGCGACATAGGCGTCGAGCGCGCCGTTACTCTCCGTCGCGATCTTGATCGCCAAAGTGCTCAATGTGTCAGTGGCCTCAACAGTGATCGAGAGCGGATCTTGTTCTGTGTCCTGCGTGAAACTTGCGCCCGTCACCGTGCCAAAGCGGATTGCCAGAGTCCCCTCGCCGACCAGATCGCTCGAAGCGGTGAAGTTCTGCGACACCAGCGTTTGATTGTCAGCAAGCTGCGACACTTCGAGAGAGTAGCTCCCGCTTGCTGCGACACCGGCCGTGGTCGAAACATTTGCGACAGACGCATTGCCAATGCTGGAGCGCGGCGCGAGGTCGCCCAAACGAATTCTGTCGCCAATTGAGCTGGCAAGTGAACTGAGCGAAGAGCGCAGCAGCGAGGCTGCAGAAATACGCGCTTCAAGCGTTTCGTTGCGCGTTTCCAAACTGGTGCGGCGGAACGAGTATGTCGCATCCGCGAGATCGTCCGCGAGCTGGATGAAATCTACTCCACTGCCACCGCCAAGGGCAGAGATGA
Source organism: Pseudomonadota bacterium (assembly GCA_039039885.1). GTDB lineage: Bacteria > Pseudomonadota > Alphaproteobacteria > Sphingomonadales > Sphingomonadaceae > Erythrobacter. The sequence continues at coordinate 98,454 of JBCCPG010000002.1, forward strand.
TCGAAGAACCTGGATTTTCCATGGCTCAGTGAACGGCCAATTGCACCGATCCTTAAGCGATGGGGTTCCTCCCTTTCTCGAAGGGACTTTCAAGCGCGCCATCGGCATCAAAGCGAAGGCCCTCTGGGACCTCAGTCTTCGGCATTGTCGGATGCTCTCCGCGTTTAAGGGAGAGGACGAAAGCGACCAGAGCAGCGATCGCAATGTAGAGCTCTTCGCGCACCATCTGATTGGCCTTCGTGGTGAAATAAAGCGCACGGGCGAGACTGGGATATTGCAGCACCGGCAGCTCCATTTCGCTCGCCAGTTCGCGCATTGCCATGGCAGTTTCACCGCGGCCCTTGGCGAGCACAATCGGCGCCGGCGCGAGAGCAGGATCATAGGTCAAGGCGACCGCGAAGTGCATTGGGTTCACGACAACAAATTGCGCCTGTTTCATGGCCTTGCCCACGCTTCCGCGCGCCAGATCACGCTGGCGTTGACGCCGCGCGGTCTTCACCTCGGGAGAGCCTTCGGATTGCTTTGCTTCGTCTTTGAGCTCCTGCAAGCTCATCTTGAGGCGTTTGTTGCGTTGATAAACCTGCAGCGGATAGTCGATCAGCGCGATGATAAAGAGGCCGAGCACCAGCATGCCAATCAGAGTTGTGATCGACTCCCACGCAAAGGCGAGCTGCGCGCGCAAAGACCCGCGTCCTAGACCAACCAGTTTTGGAACAGTCCCAGACACCCAATAAGCCGTGATCGATCCTAGCAGCGCGAGCTTCAGGATCGACTTGCCAAGCTCGATCAGGCCTTGAATGCCGAATATCCGTTTTAGGCCAGTGATCGGATTGAGCTTGGATGGTTTGGGCACCATCGCTTGCGGAACCCAACGTCCTTCACCCAAGAGCATTTGCGATCCGAACGTGACCACGATGATCGCGCAGCCAAGCGCGAAAAGCGGTGGCAGGACCGCATTAGACGCGGCTGCAAAAATCGTCCCGGGCACAAAGTCGCGCAAAGTCGATGGATCAAACCCTAATCCGGCGCGGGCGACGCCCTTCATCGCTTCGAGCAGCTGCGGCCCGATCCAAAGCAGCATCAAGGTGCCCGTCGCCATAACCGCGACAGTGGCGGCCTCCTTGGAGCGTAGGACATCGCCCTTCTTGGCTGCCTCTTGCTTGCGCTTTGGAGTGGGATCAAACCTCTTCTCCCCGGCTGTTTCCTCGCTCATCGCCTATGTCCCATCAGGATGCGCTGGAGCGTGGATCGAGCATGGCGGCGGTGTGTTCGAGCGTCACTTCGAGGAGCGCGACAAACTGTTCAACCACGATCGGCATGACAACGATCAGCGCTGCAATCCCCGCAAGGACACCTGCCGGAAGGCCAAGCGCGAACAGGTTGAGCGCCGGGGCCGAACGAGAGATCGTGCCAGTCACGGCCTGGACGCACAACAACACCAGCACCACAGGCAATCCGATCGCCGCCGCGGTCGCAAAGCCGTAGCCTGCAAACATCACAATCTCGCGCGCGCCGGCCTCAGCGAAGGCGTAGCCGCCTGCTGGTAGCACCCGGTAGCTTTCCATTAGCAGCTCGAACCACAGCAAATGCCCGCCAATGGCGTAGAACAGCAGCGTCAGGATCAGGCCAAAATAGGTTCCCAGCGCGCCCGCCTGCGCCCCGCTCGCCGGATCAATTGATGTCGCGATGGCGAGACCCATGGTTCCCGCAATCTGTTCTGCAGCGATTAGTGGAACCGCAAAGGCCACCTGCAACAAAAAGCCCATTGAGGCCCCTATCACCACCTCCTGCAACACCGCGAGAACGGCTTCAAAGCTCATCATCTCTGGCAAATCAGGCAGCGGGATCCAGATTGCGACGAAGACGGCAAGCACAAAGGCGAGCAGAGCGCGGATCTGTGGAGGCACGACCATCCCTCCGACCATGGGGGCAGCAAGCAAGGCCGCGCCGCAGCGGATCGACAGGAACAGAATTTGCCACAATTGCTCCAGCAGTCCGCCAAATCCGAGATCGACCAAAGTCACGCCCGTGCGCCTTTCGCTCAAGCCGCGATGGCGGCCACTTGCGCGAAAATCTCACGCAAGAAGTCGCCCAACAGCGCCATCATCGTCCCGCCCAGCAGCACAAAGACCAGCGCAGTGATCGCCAGTTTCGGGACGAAGGTGAGAGTCTGTTCGTTCACTGAAGTCGCGGCCTGGATGATCCCAACAAGCAGCCCTACCAACAGGGCAGCGATCAGAACCGGGCCGACGATCAAGGCGGTCACCCACAAGGTCTGGTCCGCCAGCGCGAGCAATTGAGCATCGCCGTTCATTCTTTATCGCCTCCCGCTACCCGAAACTCATCGCTAAGCTGCCCATAAGCAGCGCCCAGCCATCGACCAGCACAAACAAGAGCAGCTTGAACGGAAGCGATATGATGGTCGGCGACAACATCATCATGCCAAGGCTCATAAGAACACTCGCGACAACCAGGTCGATGACGAGAAAAGGCAGGAAGATCATGAAACCGATCTGGAACGCAGTCTCCAGCTCGCTCGTAACAAATGCCGGCAGCAGGATCGAAAACGGGATGTCGGAAGGCTGTTCAAACTTCCCGACCCCAGCAATATCAGCGAACATCACAAGATTTGCTTCGCGCGTCTGGCGGATCATGAAGTCGTGGAACGCATCGCCCGCGCTTGCAATCGCAGCATCGGCGCTCAAGGTGCCAGCCGAATAGGGCTCGATCGCCACTGTGTTCACGACGTCCAGTGTCGGTGCCATCACAAACAACGACAGAAACAGCGACAAGCCGACCAGGACCTGTGTCGGAGGAGAACCCTGTAAGCCCAGCGCTTGGCGCAAGATCGAAAGGACAATCAATATCCGCAGAAAGCTCGTCATCATCAAAACGATGGCGGGCAAGATTGTGAGCAGCGTCATCACCAGCAAAAGCTGGATAGAGAAGCTTAGTGGGGTGTCCTCCCCCGCCCCATCCGATCCCAACGCGCGCTCAATCGCGCCGCCGATACCGGACGGCTCCGCGCCTGCAGCGGCCAGCGGTTCGAGGCCAACCAGCCCAGTTAGGACGGCAAGGAAAGCCGCGCTCAAAACGACCCGCAAGCAGCGCATCATCTGGGCTCTTCTGTGGGCGGCTTCTCGCTTAGCCGCGCGTCAGCTTCGGACAAGCGCACCAACCCGCTGCGCGAACAGCCAAGCAGAATCTCACGGTCATGGAAACGCACCACCGCGAGCTTCAGGCCGGGCGCAAGCAGGCTTGTTTCGACCAGTTCAAGCGACCTGCCACTCTGCGTCGCACCGACAAGCCGCGTTTGCAGCATTCGCGTAAGCTTGAGGCTGCCCCAGATGAGCAAGGCCAAGAGCGGCAATAGAAGCGCCAGACGGAGGAAATATTCGACCATCATGGCGCGGGAGCCGCCGACGTAGAATCTTCTGGCGATGGTTCTTCGGATATGGAAGCTGGCTCCGGCGAAGCGGACTCTTGCGGCGAGACCTCAGCCGAAACCGCAGCTTCCGCAGGGGCAGTGTTTGGCGTCGCTTCGGGGCTCGATGGCGGAGCCTGTCCTCCTGCAGAGAACGCGTTTGCCGGTGCACCACTCGTCGCCGCATCCTGCACAAGGCTTACGATTCTCAAGGCAAATTTGCCATCCTGCGCTACAACCTCTCCGCGGGCGATCGCACGGCCATTGGCGGTCACGTCGAGCAGCTCATCGGTCATACGATCGAGTGCCACGACGCTTCCTTCGGCAAGCGCGAGCACTTCCCTTAGAGGCATCTCAGTGCGGCCAAGCTCGACCGACAAGCGGACAGTGACTTCGCCAAAGCGCTGGAGGGTGGAGTTAAAACTGTTCATTAGGTGCTCCGTTCCATCCGCGTGACGCGCAGCGCCATGCGATTATCGACGCTGCCAATTTGACCATGAGCGAGCGGCTGCGCGTCTATCAGCAAGGGCAATTCACGCGGAATGATGATCGGTATTTCGTCGCCGGGCTTGATCTTCTCGAGCTGACCAAGAGACAGTTCGAATGCGCTCAATATTGCGTCCACACGCATCGGCATGCCCGCGAAGGGGCCGGTGGTGCCATCACTAGGTCCGGAAGAGCGCGCCGAGCTGCCACCAGTTTCAACGCCTGGGAGCAACTCGTGGAGACGCTCACTCTCAACGGCCAACCATGCTTCCCATTCGGCAAAGGCACCTTGGGCGAGCGTTAAGCGAAACAGCGCGATTTTTGCCTCGGGCCCGAAGGGTTTGAGCCGAGTTACACTCTCACTGCGAACCAGGACATCGCCCCATTTGCGCTCCGCCGACCCATTGGTCAGCGTGATCACTTGGGCGATCATGCTGGCAAATTGTTCGACCAGCATCGCTGCAGATCGGGGCAATTGCGACGGAATTTGATCGGGCGTGTTCCCTTCGCCACCGAAGGAACAATCAGTGAGCGCAATAGCTGTCGCGTAGTCGAGCGAGAGCAAGGCCGTCTGCCCACGCGCGCCGCAGCGCAGCAGGCAATTGACTGCTACCGGCCCGATTTTCTCGAACACTTTGTGTCCAGCAAGCATTTCAGGCTCGGATACAGTCACATGCAACTTTCCGGCGGAGAAAAGCTGGCCAAGTTCGCTTGCCAATTCGAGGGCAAGCTCGCGACACCAAGACGCAATTTGCTCCGTGCGCTCCTCTGGACGAGCGCCGCGCGACGTCAGCTCCGCGCAATGCTGCGCGACGGGACGCGAATCAGCAAAAGTGCCGGCCATGTTCATTGGACGAGGATCCCTTTGAAATGGACCGCCTCGATGCCGCCAAAACCTTCATTCTCCTCAAGCACTGTATTGATCGCTTCAGCCAACCTTTCGGCGAGCTTCTGCTTGCCATCGACCGAGTAGACCTCGCCTTCCGGGGTCGAAGCGAGCTGAACGAGGATGGCGGATCGAATCGCAATTTCGTGGTTCTGGACCCATTGGAGAACGCGGCCATCGCGCTGGGTCGAAACCGCTAGCTCGACCTGAATAAGCGCAGGCGAATCCGCCAAGTTTGAAGTGAAGCTGTCGCTAAAGCTGTAATAGGCGGTGCGAAATTCGCTGCCGCCCTCACCGTAAACGATCGGACCTTCCGGACCAGATCCGCTGTCAGGCGGTTCGTATGGATCGCTGTCGCCCTTGCGGACGAACTCCGGCAAATCGGGTCCGCTTGCGCCATCGCCGCCAAGCAGGCCCGCAGCAAAAGCGCCATAAGCCCCGCCTGCGCCGACGCAAAGCAGCACCACCGCGCCAAGGATGACCTTCATCATGCCGCCCTTCTTGGGCTGGTCCTCAGCGTCTTTGTCTTCGCTCTTGGCCATCCTTAATCAGCTCCATATTGACCTCGGCATCACGCGTAGAGACCACCTCTGCGCACCTCTTGCTCGACCGTCCCTCCGCCGCTCCGGTCATCACCGGCAGCAAGCTCTTCATCACCCGGATTGGTTTGCTCTGAGTATGGTTGAGACGAAGCTTGCTCTGACCCCGTGGAAGACCCGTAGTGGGACCCCGACTGACCATCAGAAGCGCCTGATTGGCTGTACGCGCTATTCTGCGAGCCATAGCCTGTCTGATCTTGTCCGCGTTGGTTGTGGCTGGCCGCTGTGTCTGATGTCGCGGCGACCAGGCGCTCTGCCAAAGCCGCTTGGATTGCCGGAACAAAGCCGGGATCGCGCGCGCTGAGTGTCGCGCGCAAGTCGCTGCCTGCAGCTTCGAGCCGGACATTGATCGAGCCAAACTCGCCATGGCGCAGATTGAGTTCAGGGCGCGCATTTCGTCCGGCCTCGCGCGCACCGCTTAGGCTTTCGATCGCGGTCTCGATCTGCGGTGCTATCCGTGCATCTGAGCGTATCTCGCCTTTGGCTTCCAAGCCTGGCGTGGCTCCAGCTGGCTGCGCCAAAACCGTCGCTGAAGCCTGCTGGAAGGAATTTTGTTGGGTCGCACTTTGTTGCGCCGAAGCTTCGAGAGCAGCGGTTAAATTTGCCGGAGCCTGCCCGGCCTTGCTGTCCGCCGGCACCTCGGCCGCAAGACGCGAAACGGAGAGTGGCGTTAGTCTAGAGTGATGTGGCGCATCCGATTTGGCCGTGCCTTCGCTATCTAAAGGTCCAAGAGGCTGCGAGAGGCGTGAGGAAGATGCCGCTGCATTGGTTGCCAGATCGGGTGCCGAAGCGCGCGTTTTGTCCCCATCCGGCGCCAAACCTGCCAATGAAACCCGCACTGCATCAGGTATCTCCTGCGGCGAGCGTAGAGCTACTGTTCGGGCGCTCGACGCTTCGGACTGCCGGCCCACTTCGGGGTCGCTGCCCAAGCTTGGCGCAGGACTGTCCACCGGGGCCGCGCTTACCGCTTGCGTCCCATCACCTGACGCGGCGCGGGGTTGAGGTGCATCAGTTGAGCGTGGGGCTGCTGTGGTGGTTGGCAAGCCTAAGCGTTCGCCAAGATCGCTCTCATTCTCGATCCTTGGCCTTGCTGCAGCATCGCTTGCGATAGGCACCCCATCTTGCTCGGACGCCTGCACGGTCCGACCCAGCAAGACAGAAGGGATCGCCGCCGGCGCGACGCTGGTCACATCAGGCTTTGCGGACGGCAACGAACTGCCGTCAACTGGCAGTTCGTTGCCGGGCTCAAGCACCGGCAGCGAAGCTAAGCCGAGTGTATCATCCCCGGCCACGCGATCACTCGATGCCAAACTGGCGTCGAGGCTGGCTACTTGATCTTGTAGGAGCTCGCTCAAAGACGTCCTCGAGATCTCTAAAAGCGATTGAAATTCAGGTGATTGGTCCTGCAGACCGGTAAGGTCAGAGGATGCCGGCTTAGCCGACTGCGGTGTCGGTTCGACCGGCATTTCAGAAAGCAAGTGGATCAAGGCTTTTTCCTCGTTTTGGCGTCGCGTGGAAGCGATCAATAATCACCACTGCCACTCTGCAAACGGCGTGCCATTCTTCCGAACGTTGTCTCTTCGCGTTGTTCGAGCACTTTTCTCAGCGTGCGCTTCGCCTCGGCGTACCGTTGCTCCGTCCGATCAGCCCGCGCTTGCGCTTCGGCTAGCGTAGACGCCTGCCATCGCGATTGGTCGAGCGCGTCTTCATGCGCCTCACGGGCTTGTTCGTGGATCGCCTGAAGCGAACGAACGAAGGTAAGGTGATCTTGCAAGAGCTTCGCCGGACCGCCAGGTGAAGGACGCTGGCCGTATTCGCGCACCAGTTGGCCGCTGCGCGCCGCTACGTTGGCGCTCTTGGCTTCCTCTGCGATGGCATCGCCAAGCGCCGCGATTGCCTCTCGCCGAGCAATCTGAGCAAGCACTAGCTGCCGCCGCGCGAGCGCCAGACGCCGCTTCTCACGCATGGGGAATATCTGTAGGCGCCATCGACTGAAGAACCTCAGCCAAGGCGACAAGCTCATCAGAGCTCTGCGCCAACCCAATGGCCTCGCCACGCTGCTGACAAAGGAAGGCATCGATCGCGCCGCTGTGCTGCAACGCTCGATCCAACTTGGAGTCAGAGCCAGCGCGATAGGCGCCCATCATCACCAGATCGCGGCTCTCTTCGCGCGCAGCGATCAAGGAGCGGAGCTGGCGCGCTGCCTCGAGCACTTCGGGTGCGGCCACATCATCCATGACGCGGCTAATTGAAGCAGGCACATCAATCGCCGGATAATGACCGCGTTGCGCCAGATCCCGCGATAACACGACATGCCCGTCAAGGATGGCGCGCGCGGTATCGACCACTGGGTCGCTAGTGTCGTCGCCATCGGCAAGTACAGTGAACACACCCGTCACCGCTCCACCAGATGTGGCCGAATTGCCAGCCCGTTCGACCAGCTTGGTGATCGCTGCAAGCGCGCTAGGAGGGTAGCCGCGTGCTGCCCCGGGCTCGCCTAGCACCAACGCCAATTCGCGCGCTGCGTGCGCGACCCGGGTGAGGCTGTCGAGGACCAGAACCACCCGCTTGCCCTGCGCACGAAAGTGTTCGGCGATGGAGCTCGCATATTGAGCCGCTCTCAATCGAAGATTGGGCGCATGATCGGCAGGGACCGCGACGACGATGATCCGCCCACGCTGAGCTCCCGTCATATGCCGTGAGACAAAGTCGGAAACTTCGCGCGCACGTTCCCCAATCAAGGCGACGACCGTCACATCGGCAACCGCGTGGCCTGCAATGCAATCGAGCAGCACTGTCTTGCCAACACCAGAACCTGCGATCACGCCCATCCTCTGCCCGACGCCCATGGTCGCAAGGCTATTGATGGCGCGCACACCGCAGTCGAAGGGTTCACAAACCGGAGCGCGCTCGAGCGCGACCTCCCGCTTGCCAGCAAGCGGCCAATATTGCTGCAGATCAAGTGAGGGGCCGCCGTCAATCGGTTCACCCAGCGCATTGATCGCTCGCCCCAGCAAGGCGTCCCCGACACGCACTGTACCTGGTGAACCTAATGCCCGAACCCGCGCGCGTGGCTGCAAGAGCTGTGTATCGCCGAGCAGCATCATCAGCGAATGCCCGTGGCGAAAGCCGATAACTTCGGCCAGCGCTTCGGAGCCATCCTCGCTCGCAATTGCGCCCAATGAGCCAATTGGTACAGCAAGGCCGGAGACCTCAATCAGCCCACCATCGCAGGCCACAACTCGTCCCGATACAACCGGTCCGCGCACAGGTTTCGCGCGGCGGAAGCGAGCGAGTTCGATCTCCATCGCTGCAAGCATCGCGAGTTACCCCTGGATGGCCGAAGCAATTGCGCGGCGCCAATTGTCAGGGCCATCACTGACTGAGCCATCTGGCCCTTCAAACCGCAAGCCGGCGCGCGGCACGGTCTCATCTGCAACCACATCCCATTGGCCAAGCGACGCACGATCAAGCGCAGCGAGATCATGGGGGTTGAGATGCAATCTGCACTCTCCTGCTGCCGATCCGAGCCGTGTTGCGGCTTCTTCGCAGCGGGCCAGCAATTGCACTGGATTGGTGGCGAAACCCTCCAAAGCGCTGCCGCATAGTGCGACAACGGTGTCCGCAAGCTCGCGCGCAAAGGCATCATTTGCCGCTTGGTCGAAGGCTCGAAATGTCAGCCGCATCGCGCGCATCTCTTGGTCGGCATCAGCATGCTCACTCAAAGCATCGGCATGCCCAGCAGCATGACCGCGAGCAAACGCATCAGCAATCGGATCTGAGTCGAGCGGGTCGGAGATCATAGGGTCAGGGGGAGACGGCTCGGTACTGGTTGGTTCGGCAGCGACTGACGCTCGGTCAGACTGCTCCAGTTCCGCATTACCAACCGGCTCATCGGCCATATCGGGAGCATGATCGCGGCTTGGTTTAGGCGCGGAAAACGGCGCTCCTTCGCGAAACAAGCTTGGCAAGCGCAAAGCTTCCATCCACACCGGATCGGACGCTGACTCTCCGCCCCCTGGTTCAGGAATTCTGGACAAGGCCTCGATCCAGTCAGACGAATTCGCCATCGTCGGCTCCCAGGACTATTTCGCCAGCATCCGCGAGGCTGCGAGCGACCTCGATAACCTTGCGTTGAGCGGCTTCGACTTCGCTGCGAGCCAGGCGACCGCGCAACTCGATCTCGTCGCGAATGCCATCGGCAGCGCGGCTGGACATGGCTCGGAAGAAGCACTCGCGATCCGGTTCCTTGATGCCCTTGAGAGCATCGATAAGCGCATCGTTGTCGACGTCGCGAAGCACCCGTCCCATCGTCTTGGCGTCGAGATCGAAGAGCATTTCGAAGGTCAGCATCTCTTCTTCGATCTTCTCGGCCAGCGGCGCATTGCGCTGGGCAATTGCCGGCAGAACCGTGGTCTTCAGGTCAGCAGCGGCGAGATTGATAAGGTTGGCGGCTTCGCGTGGGCCTCCGACCATCAAAGCGCTCGCACCAAAATTCGATCCAATGCGCTGCGAAAGCAATTTGTCGATCATCCGAACCGCCTGAAGAGAGACCGGACCAATGCTCGCGACCTTCTCAACGACGAGTGGCTGAATATGCGTGGGCAATTCCGAAAGGACTTCGGCTGCGGGTTCGGCTTCGAGCATCAGGAGCAAGGCGGCCACAACTTGCGGGTGTTCATCCTCGACCAGATTGACCAACACCGAAGGGGCGAGCCAACGTGCCATTTCGATAGAACGAGGGCGCGCTTCGGGCTCGATCTTTAGCATCATGCTTTCCGCCTTGATTGGACCAAGCGAGCGCTGGAGCATTTGGCGCAACTGCGCGGACCGATCTTGCTTGGCGAGCAATTCGCGGCTGCTCTCAGAGACGAAATCCTCGATCGCTTCGGACATCTCGTCCTGATTGATTTCACCCATTGCACACAGCGCGCCGCCCAGCTTCTCCAGCTCGTCTGGTTCCATTCGCGAGAGCAGGCCGGCAGCCTCTTCCTCGCTGAGCATCATCAGGAAAACAGCTGCACGATCGGTGCGGTTGAGAAGCGCCAGCGGGGCCTGTTCAATCGTTTCGTCGGTATCTAATGCCTCATTGGATTCGTCTGTGGTCATTGTGCAGGCGCCCCCGCAGAATCACCCTCAGGTCTTTCTAGCATCCGCCTCAGCGCTTCCACCGCACGGTCCGGCTGGGTCGCAGCAAGCTGACGCGCCAGTTCGACCTTTTGTGGCAGGCTGTCGTCTTTGTCCGGCGCATCATTTTCTAGGGCACTCCCCACATCAGTTTCGGGATTGTCCGCTTCGCTCGAACCTTTGAGCGCACGACTGTCAGCATCTGACAGCTCGGCGGCCGGCGCCAGAACACGCTTGATCAACGGGCGAACCGCGAGGAAGAGAACCAGCACGATAGCAAGCAATGCAGCTGCTAGGCGCATGAGGTCGAGAAACCACTTCTCTTCATAGAAGGCGAGTGAAGCTTGCTCGACACCTTCAAACGCGCTCACAACAACCTGCACTCGGTCCCCGCGCGCCTCGTCTGCACCCACAGCTGCGCTAACGAGCGTCTGCAATTGCTCGACCGTCATCGGGGCTGCGGCTTCGAGCGCTGCGTCGCTGACCGCCACCGCGACGGACAGCTTCACCAATCCACCAGGCCGGGTCGAAGTTACCGCAACTTCGCGGCCTAGCTCATAATTGCGCTGCATAGCGCGCTCGCTTTCGGTTGGGACAGGCGTGGCCTGATCAGCTGCATCGTCAACCACACCGATTTCGGGCGGGCCATCAATCAGCTCCACATCGGGAGGGGGCGTGTTTGCCGGCACACCAGGCACCCCGCCGACCCGGCCAGTTCCCGCGATGCGGGTCGCACTGCGCTCGCTTTCTGAGCGGATCGCGCCCTGCTGGTCATAGCTTTCGCGCGCCGAGGTGATTTCGTCCTGATCAAGCTGGACCTGCACCTGTGGGGAGAAATTGTCTTCCCCCAACAGCGGCAATAGCAACTGCCCGACTTGCTCGCGGAGTTTCGCCTCGAACTCACGCTGCAAAAGCAGGTGATCGAGCCGATCTTCGCGCGGAGCGGAGAGCAGCCTGCCATTCTGATCGACCACTCGGACATGATCGACCGTCATGCCCGGCACAGAGCCCGAGACCAGGTTGACAATCGCCTCTACTTGAGACTGGCTGAGCGAACGTCCGGAGGATAGGCGTACCATCACACTTGCGCTGGGTGGATTGTCTTCGCGCACAAAGACAGAGCGTTCTGGCGTAGCCAAATGCACCCGCACAGTTTCGATCCCGTCGATCTCGCGGATGGTGAGCATCAGCTCACGCTCCCGCGCGAGCCGTAATCGTTCACCTTCAAGGGTGCGGCTCGATCCCAGTGGGATGGCGTCGAGCATGGCACTTGCGCCCTCGGGACTGGCAATTCCCGCATCGCTCGCGACCAGCATTCGGGCGGCATAGACATCGGTCTCCGCCACCGTCAGCGCGCCAGTCGAATTGTCGATAGTGTAGCCGATCCCGCCCGCTTCGAGCGTTTGAACGACCTTGGCCCGGTCAGCATCGCTGAGCGAGGAATAGAGGATGCGCTGTGGCCCCTCGGCGATCATCAGATAGAGCACAGCAAGCACGGCCACCACGCCGACTCCGACCAAAGCAGGCAAGGCACGTTGGAAAGCGGGCTCTCGCACAAATTGCTTCAGGCGGGCGCGCCAATCGCCTGCAAAAGCGCTGTCGCCGACAGGAATCGCGTTGCCAGTGGTTGCGGGAACGGCGCCCGCCGTGTCCGGAGCCTCAGCCATCTACCTAGCTCCCCATCCGCATGATGTCTTGGTACGCCGTCAGCAGCTTGTTGCGGACCTGTAGGGTCGCTTCGAACGCGACACCCGCCTCTTGCCGCGCCAGCATGACCTTGGCGATGTCGGTCACTTCGCCGCGTTCATAAGCGGCTTGCATTGCGCCAGAGCGGGCCTGTGCGGCGCTAACTTCTTGGAGTGCGCCTGAGAGCGCGTCGGCAAACCCGCCAACCTGTCCTGGTGCAGTTGCACCATCTGCAGGTTGAGCCGCTCCGGAGCCGCTCGCCCTCTGTGCATCGCGAACTTCGCGCAGAGCCTGGCTGCGGGACAGCACCTCCTGCCGCAGAGCCATGACTTGCTCCACGCTGCCCATTGTACCCATGCCTCCTGCGCCGCCAATCGAGCCGCCCGAGCTCATGCCTCGCCCCCTGCACTCAGCAATCCGGTTTCACGCATTGATGCAAGGCGGTAGCGCAAGGTGCGCTCAGAAATGCCAAGGCTGCGCGCGGTCTTGCCGCGATGGCCGTCAAAGGTGTCGAGCGCCTTCAGGATCGCCTGTGCTTCGGATTGGAACGCGACATCGGAAAGCGAGGCGGGATCGCTGCCCGCGGTCAGGGTGGAATTGTCATCGGTGGCCCGATCAATATCCCTAGCCGCGCGATCAAAAACGATATGCTCTGACCCAATCCTTTGCTCTTTGCCTGCGAGCAAGATTGCGCGTCGGATAACGTTTTCCAGCTCGCGGACATTGCCGGGCCAAGGGTGCGTCTCGAGCAGTGCGAGCGCTTGGCCAGAGATCCAACTCGGACCTCGAGGCTCGCATCCGTGACGCAACAGCATTCCGAAGGCGAGCGGCGCAATGTCACCGGGCCGAATGCGCAAGGCCGGCAGAATTAAGGGAAAGACGTTAAGTCGATAGAGCAGGTCTTCACGAAAGCGGCCTTGCTCAACCTCAGCCGACAGCATTCGATTGGTTGCAGCGACTGTGCGCACATCAACCTTGACCGGACGCGTTGCGCCCAATGGCAAGACTTCGCCTTCCTGCAAAGTGCGGAGCAATTTGGCCTGCAGCGCAATCGGCAATTCACCGATCTCGTCAAGCAGCAAGGTCCCGCCATCAGCTGCGCGGAACAGCCCCTCGCGCGCCTCTCCGGCGCCTGTGAAAGCACCCTTGCGATGACCAAACAGAAGCCCTTCAAGCATCGCTTCGGGCATGGCCGCGCAATTGACCGCGATAAACGGTCCCTCGGCGCGCTCGCTCTGCGAATGAACGAAGCGAGCGAAGACTTCTTTGCCGGTTCCGGTCGGCCCTTCGAGAAGGACGGGGATCTCGCTCGCGGCAATCCGTTCAGCCAAAGTGAGCAGCGCGAGGCTTTCGGTCTCTCGCGCAATCGGCCAGCCTGTGTAGGCTGCTGCAGCAATAAGAGCGGCCTGGGCAGCGCCCAAGGACTGCGCATTGTATTCAAGCGTCAGGCGAGCGCTACCGGTCTTGGTCAGCACTGCCATATCGCTCTTGATCAAATTGATCGCGATCATGCCGAAGCGTGCTCGATTGGCACCTGGCGGGAAATTGCCGTTGTCGCCAATGACGATACGTTCTCGCTGCCAACTCTGGCCAAGCAAAGGAAGGATTGGGTCGAGCAATGCGCCGTGAGAGGGATCTGGCCCAACGATGTTGGCGCCCGAATGCTCAGCCGGCTTAGACCTTTCCGCAAATTCACTTCTTTGCGCGGAAGGCTTCGATAGAGCTTTCATAAATCCACCTGATTGTTTCTGGTGGAAAGGATTTGCCGCCCCGGCGGACAAAATAGCGCAAATTTAAGCACCCGCACGAACCCTTAGTAAAATCACTAAGTGCTGCTGGCAGGCCGCTCGCCTGCAATGTCGGGCCGCGAAAAAGCCTGATGAAACGCCCTTAAACATCTTCGCCGATGGTCGGTCTTAGGTTCAGCAGCTGCGGCTCTCGTCGCTGTTGTTTGAACCCCTATCACTCGACCACGGGAGTTAGAAATGTCTGTTATCAATACCAATATCTCCGCCCTCAAGGCGCAGAATGCGAATATGCGAGCAAACGAGATGCTCGGTGAATCGATGGAGCGTCTGTCTACAGGTAAGCGCATCAACGGCGCGGCTGACGACGCTGCTGGCCTTTCGATTGCGACCAACTTCACCAGCGACATTCGCAGCCTTAACCAGGGCGTCCGGAACGCCAATGACGGCATCGCTCTGGCGCAGACCGCTGAAGGCGCGCTTGATGAGGTCGCCAACATGCTTCAGCGTGTTCGCGAACTCGCTGTTCAGTCTTCAACCGGTACTTATGATGCTGAAGACCGCGGCTTCCTGGACCAGGAAGTTGATGCGCTGCGTGAACAAATCAGCGACATCCTCGCCAACACCGAATTTAACGGTGTCAGCCTGTTCTCCACTGCGAGCGGCACGGACGTGACCGTCGCTGTTGAAATCGACGCAGGCCGGACAGTGACGCTGACCAGCAATGCGATCGATGGCGCCAACATCACCGATGCTGGCCTCAACGTGACGAGCATCGCCAATGCTGGCACTACGATCACCAATGTCGACGGGCTACTATCCGATGTGAATACCGCAAGATCTTCTTTGGGTGCGGGGCAAAACCGACTGGAATCGGCGATCAACTCGTTGACGACGACCGCCACCAACCTGACCGACGCGCGATCGCGGATCGAGGATACCGACTATTCGGCAGAGACGACCGCCCTTGCAAAGGCGCAGATCCTTGGACAGGCCTCAACCGCGATGCTGGCCCAGGCCAACCAGTCGCAACAGAACGTCTTGTCGCTGCTCCGATAAAGCGAAGGCTCAAGCCAATCGCTCCTTCAAGGAGCAGCATGAAGCCCGGAAAGCCATTTGGTTTTCCGGGCTTTCTTGTTGGGAATTGAGTTGTTGGAGGGGGCACGGTGAGTTAGCGCGAAATACGAAACTAAGCACTGCGATCCTGCCACTCGATCACTTCGAGCCAATTGCGCAGCCGGTTCTCTTCGAGCCGCGCGATCAGCGGATTGGCGTGAAAGGGAAGCAGAAATTCCGCGACCTTTGTCGACCATTGCGCACCTGCATCGAAGATTATGCCAAGCCCAAGCACGGCGGGCACATGGACGTAAAACAGCTCACGCTCCTCGCTATCGGCTTGCCGTAGGAAGTCCTCAACCGCGGTGAGGACCCCGTTGCGCGGACCGCCAGCTTCCAGGGCTATGGCAAATGCGCCCATCCCGCGAAGCCCTCGCCCGGCATGCGCGCCTTCCTCATCAAGCCTGACGCCGTGGTCAAAGCTGTGCGGGTGGCGCCAGCCGGGCGGCACGCGGTCGGGCGCGTAGTAGAAATCACGCCGCGCGCAGGGCCAAGACACGTCGTGAAGAAATGCAAGCAAGGGGCGATTTGCATCACGTTGAATTGCGTCAATCGCGCAAAGCTCATGATAGACGGTGTAGTAATTGTGGTCTCCATCAATGAACCAGGCGTCAGCAGCTTCGGTCTTCTTGAGCGCATCGAGGCTGGGCTGGGCAATGTGGTGCACGCAATCCTGCTCGCTCGCCCAGTCGGCAAAGCCTTCGGCGGGTTCGGGATCAATACAGGTCAGCGTTCCTCCCAATGTCTCCGCGTGCTTAGCAAGCAGTTTGGACATGCCGCCAAACTCGCTGCCTATCTCGGCAATATCGCGCGCGCCCGCTTCGTCGAGGCAGGGCAGGATCAGGCTGGAAAATTCCGACATTGAGTGAATGAGAAGATCGCTCATGCAGCGGCATCCTTTAGGTTGGCGGAACTCAAAACACCGAGCGAGCTCGCCGTTTGTTCAGTCCGCGTCTCACCGTGCTTCTCAGGCGATCCCGAAGCAGTACCGGTAACAGCGCGGCGACGAATGGGGCGCATGACAATTTCGACCATATGCGGCTCAGCGCTTTCGCGAAGGGCTGGCGGCATGACCAGCACAGTTGCCGCCGAACTGGCGCATTCCATCAATCCGCCGGCGTGGCCGTTGATTCCATCGAACTGTATAGGGGCATCCTGCGGCGCTTCATCATTGCTCGCCCCCCCGCCAAGCGCGCTAATCGGCGAAACAGTGACGCTGCCAAGCTCGAACCAATCGAAAACGGAGCCCACGGCGAGCGCGATCCCCTTGATTCCATGAGCAAGTGGCAAGCGTGCTACGTAGAAACCTTCATGCGTGCTCTTCGCCTCGATCAGCGATCGAGTGCCGTCATCACCACTCAAGAAGATCGCGGGAATGGCGATATCAGACGTCGCGCTATCAAAAGCGGTGAGGCCAATCCCGAAGCGGTTCTGAACAAGCAATGACAATCGCGTCGCCAGATCCTCGCTTGCAAGCTCGGCAGGCAGGAACATGCGCGAAGAGCCTTTCATGTAGAACAAGCCTCGTCTGCGCATCCCTTCGCGAGCGTGATCTGGATCGAACAGAGCTACCATCCGCTCGCTGCCCAGATTGACGTCGTGTTCGAAGCTCTTGAGCACCGCCAATTCGTCCGCATGCGGCAGAAACATGAACCGGGTCAGCGCTGCCATCGCGGTCTCGCGCCAACCACGTTCGGCATGCTCATTTGAGCATCGCAGGACAGGTGGGTGGATGGCTGCCTCGGCAAATCGGCGGACCCCCGCTTGGACCCTATCACGCACCGCACTTTGCGCGCCTTTGACCGCGCTCTGCTTGCGGATCGGCTCGCCTTCATCAGTGAAATCCACCACCGAACCGATCTCGCAGGTTGCAAGCTGTT
Organism: Pseudomonadota bacterium; assembly: GCA_039039885.1. GTDB lineage: Bacteria > Pseudomonadota > Alphaproteobacteria > Sphingomonadales > Sphingomonadaceae > Erythrobacter. Next base: position 115,403 of record JBCCPG010000002.1, read on the forward strand.
CGATCACCGCCACATTGCCGCACATCGCTTCAAGCAACTCGAGATCGTAGTGACGCGCGTCGAACAAGCCCTTCTTGTCGAGACCACTTACCGCCATTTCGCGCAGCAGCAGATAGCGACCTGCGACATGGACATTGAAAGCCTCGGCTAGGATGGTGTCGACGCGGTCCTGAGCTGATCCATTATAGCCCAGATCCACCAGCATCAGAACATCACCTGGTTTGGGATCAACCGCAGCCTTGACGTGCGCGATCAGCCTTGCCGAACGCTCTCTTGCGCGCCTCCGCGTGAGCTTCTGGCGTTTGCCAGATCGCAGTTCTGTATGAAGCCGCCTGCTCGCAGCGCTCAGTTCTTGATCACTCTTCGGTTCGCCAACAATCCGTTCCACTTCGCTATCGTCAAAGAGCATCTGCCGCGCCAGCGTTGCTGGGTTGAGGTCAGCTTCAAGCGCCATCTGTTTGATATAGGCTTCGCGCGAAGCGAGCGATGCGGCGATGGCGACAAAGCGGCTGACCTCGACCCGGGCGGTGCTCGCTGCCTCGCCGCCAACCTGGTGGACGATGTGCGGCAAATGCCCGTCGCGCAGCATAAACAGCCAATGGACTTTACCGTTACATACTTGCGAAAGGCTCTCCGCCTCGCGCCTCAACCATTGATCAAAAGCATGGAAGACCGGACCAAGCACCGTCAGCCCCAAAAGCTCAGCCTGGTCAGGCGTCTGCGGAACCTGGCTCGCCAGCAGCGCGCGATGTGGCATCAAGGCACGTATCGCTGGCGCATCTTCGCCGCGCTGCTCCCCGACCAATTGCTGGCAACTGCGCTCAAACCGCAAATGCTGGCTGACACACTGATTGAATTGCGCAAGGTGCAAGGCCGGGATGCCAAGCGCGCGCGCGCCATCATAATCCGCGGCCTTGTTGTCACCGATATGGAGCACTTGGGAAGGCTTGCATTTCACCTTCTTGATCGCTTTTGCAAGCAAGCCCTGCGATTTGGAATGGCCCGCCTCGCTTGAAACAATAACTCGGTCGATAAGCGCGGCCACCTCTTCACCGGCTGCTTCTCTTATCAGCTGCGTTAGCTGTTTTGCGCTGAGATAAGTGTCGGAGACGATGATCACTGCCAACCCCCGAGCCTTGGCCTCTCGCATCAACTCGACAGTCGGACTAAAGGCGAAGCATGCGCGCGCCTCCACTACGAGTTCGTCCGCAATCGCAGCCTTGCGCTCTGCCGCGCAGGCGCTCGGCATAGCCTGCTCGTAAATCGCTTCGATCGAGACCTCGCTTGACCGGTTGAGTATCAGCTCCGCTTTGCGCGCATGCTTTTCAGCGATGATGCGTTGGCCTGGATTTACCGCCGACAAACCCGCAAAAACATCAGTGGCTGCATGACAATCGCGCCATAGCAAAGTGTCGAAGCAGTCTAGCGAGAGAACCTTGATGCCAGCTGGTGCACGATCAAGCGCGTCGGGCAATTCATGTGGAAGGATGGTCTCTTTCATGCTGCTGCTCCCCAAGCGAAAAGTCGCGGATGGAGCAGAGCTAGCCAGACATGGTTTATGGTGCTTCTTCGCTACCCTGAGGGCTTGCCCCTAGGGATGCCTGAGATAATGCAGGTGCGGGGCCCGAGCTCATGATCTGACGCCGTGTCGGGCGGCGGTCGGTTTGCAGCAAAAGCAGCGAGATCCGGCGATTGCGGGGGTCAGCAGGGCTGTCCTCGATCAAAGGCTCGGTGTCGGCGACCCCTTCGATCCGGGCAAAGCGTTGCTCGTTCAAACCTGCAGCAATCAGCTCTTGCCTGGTCGCCTCGGCCCGCCCTGCGGAAAGCGACCAGTTATTGGCGACCACGCCAGGGCGATAGGGAAGCGAATCAGTGTGACCGCGCAGGATCAGCGGATTGCTATCATCCACAATAACTTGACCGATTACCTCAAGAAGCTCGCGCGCCTCGGGGGTGAGGATCGTCGTGCCCAATGCAAACATCGAAAAATCCGCATCGTCGACGAGGTCAATTCGAATACCGTCGGGCGCGCGCAGAACCTGGACCTGACGGGCCAAGTGCGAAATCTTGCGATGCTTGGCGAGCTCGCGTTCGATCTGCTCGCGCAAATCGCCCAGTTTAGCTCCATCAAGTTCGCCATCGCGTCCGCCTTCCATTGGGCCTCCCATCGCTCCGCGCGGGACAGTCATGGACTGCGTGCCCGTCTGCCCTTGAGAATTGGGATAATTGTCGACGTCGGTGATCGAAGACCCACCCAACATCCCAAACGATCCGGCGCTTTCCTGACGCGTCTTGACCAAAGTCGGCGAGAAATAGTCAGCGATCCCCTTGCGCTGGTTCTCTTCGGTCGCCCCAAGCAGCCAAAGCAGCAGGAAGAAAGCCATCATCGCGGTCACAAAGTCCGCATAGGCGACCTTCCACGCGCCGCCATGATGACCATCGCCGCCCGCAATCGTGATCTTCTTGACGATAATGGGCGCAGGCGCAGGGACGACCTCTTCTGCCATTCCTACCGCCCTCGCATCACATCAAGCAGATCGGTGAGCTTGGGTCGGTGTGCTGGCGGCAGGCCCGACCGCGCCGCTTCGAGCACCAATGGCTGCGGATAGCCATGGAGGCTTGCAATGATCACTTGCTTGATCGAATGGAATATCTGTTGGTCGTGCGTGTTGACCTGCTTCAGGCGCGAAGCCATGGGCCCGGCAAAGCCATAGGCCAGCAACACGCCCAGAAACGTTCCGACCAATGCCCCCCCGATCATCTTCCCGAGGATTTCTGGCGGTTCATTGATCGAGCCCATCGTCTTGATGACCCCCAGAACCGCAGCCACAATCCCTAGAGCCGGGAACGCATCGGCGAGCGACTGGATGGTGTGTTGAGGCTCATCCATTTCGTGCAGCTGGGTTTTGATCGCATTGTCGATCACATCTTCCACTGCATGGGTGTCAAGCGTGCCCGAAGAGACCACCATCAGCGTCAAGGGATCGCAGATCATGTCGACGACGACTGGGTCTTTCTGCAGCCTGGGATATTCGCTGAAGATGGCTGAGTTAGCAGGGTCGGTGACATGGCTCTCAAGCGCGACTGCACCTTCAGACCTCAGCAGTTTCATCAGCTTGCTGGTCAATGCGATGGCATCAATATGGTCATCATCGGTGTATTTGGGACCCTTGAAGACCTTTGCCACTCCGCCGCCCAGCAGCTTCAGCTCATGCATCGAATTGCCAATGATCGTAGCGCCAATTGCAGCGCCTCCGATCATGATCATCTCGAATGGGAGCGCTGCAAGGATTGGACCCAATGCGCCGCCAGCCAGCACGAACCCGCCAAAGACGAGCACGATCAAGACAACGATACCGATGGCGGCAAACATGGTCGCGGACCCTTTCTTTCTAGTCGGCTAGATGACGTCGAACAAAGTGAGCGAGGAGACCCGCGTGAAGCTTGCCTGGCTGGCCTCGAGAGCTGTCAGCGTCTGCTGCAAGCGCACAATTGTGTCGGCGAGATCGGTGTCACCAATGTCAGAGCGCTTCTCAGCGACATTGATGGCTCGGGTCTGCTGGTCCTGCTGAATCTCCTCGACCCAGGCCGCTCTTGCGCCGATCACGGTTTGGTTGCGACTCGTCGTGTCGAGCGCGACATCGATCCCGGCAATCGCATCGCGCGATGCTTGTGCGAGATTACCGGTGCCGGCGCGGATCGCGAGGGCGAGGTCGGCGAGCACCGCGAAGCTGCTCGTCGGGGTGCCGGCAACGTCGAATTCAAAAACTGCAGCGCCCGTTACGCTCCGCTCAATATCGGTGCCAGGAGCCACGGGGACCGTGCCCACCTGATTGTTGCCATTATAGGTCACGTTTCCGGCCGCATCGCGCACAAACGCCGGATTACCAGCTGTCCCCGCGAATAAAGGCGCGTCGGTGATTGAGCGGGTGTTCGCGCGGGCGAACAATTCATCGCCCATCTGTTCCAGTTCATCTGCGATAGCCGCTCTGCCATCCTCGCCGACAGAGTCACTAGCAGCCGCGACCGCAAGCTCTCGAGCGCGTTGGAGAATATCGACGACGCCCAGAATCGCGTTCGAGCTCTCGGAAAGATCCTGCCCGAGTCGCGCGGCGTTTTCAGCCTCGGTCTCACCGCGCCGTTGCAATCGGTCGAGCGCGCGCAACCGCGACGCGCTCGTGGGATCATCTGAGCCTCGCTCGATCCGCACCCCGGTCGAAATCTGTGTCTGCAACTCTTCGAGCGTGCCGCGCAAAGACCCCATTTGGGTCAGCGAGCGTTCGAAGAAAGCTCCGGTGGAATTGCCAACAAAAACCATCAGCCCAGCTCCTCCATCACCGCAACCCCAGCACGGTGTCGAAAATATCGGTTGCGACCTGAATGACTCGGCTGTTGGCTTCGAAGGCCTGTTGCAAGCGAATAAGGCTGGCGGCCTCTGCGTTGAGATCAACTCCGGTTTCAGCGAGCAAATCTGCCTGGGCCGCATCGTTGATGATCGATAGCCCTTCGCGCGTCGTATCAATCCCAGCGATGCGGCTAGAGAGCGAAAGCAGCAAGCGATCGGTCGCAGCGATTGGGCCGTCATCGGCACCAAAAGCGGCAATCAATCCGCTCAAATTTGACGTGTCACGGCTGCCCGCAGGCGATCCGGCAGCGGCGAGCGCAAGCTGTGCGCCATCATTCAAGGCAAGAGTAATGTTGCGCGCATTGCCACCTGTAAACAATGGCTGGCCAACCGAACCATCAAGCGCCGCGCCCGACGCCTGCGCTGCATTTGCCCGCGCGATCGTCTCAGCCGCCACGGTATCGAGTTCGTCTTGCTGCGCGCTGATATTGGCCAGAGCTGCTGATCTGCCTGCCATCGCTCCGGTGATTGGCGTAAAGGGTCCACCGCCAAAACTGAAACTGGGCGCATCTGTTGGATTAAGCGTGGCAGAGAGCTGGCTAAAGTTTCCTCCAGCAACCAGCAGGACACCTGTTTCGCCAGGTGGCAATGGCGTGCCAACCAAACGGACTTCGGCGACCCCGAATTCGTCAAACACGGTTGAGATCCCGAATTCATCGGCGATATCTCGCAACGCGGCGTCACGCGCGTCGAGCAGCGAAGCCCGCCCGGCTGTGCCTTCGCGCGAGTTGACGAGTTCAAGGTTGATGCGCGCCAATTCTGCCGCCGCTCCGTTGATCCTCTCGACCCCCACAGTCACTTCGTCCTCAACGAGATCGCGCGAATTGCTGAGCGAGAATTCAGCGAAGTGGAATGTCTCTGCCAACTGGTTCGCGGCTTCGAGCGCACCGGCCCGCAAAGCGGGATCAGTCGGATCGCTTTCGAGGAGAGTCAGTCCCGCTTCAAACCCGATAAGCGCGTTGTAGAGGCCCGATTGTTCGAGCGCTGTCTCTGCATCTCGCAGCCCCGTTAGCTCGGCTTCGGCACGCTGCAAGTCGGAGCTGCTGTCGCGGGCGCGACGCTGAATCAGCTCGCTATCAGGGCGTTGAATACCGCCAATCTGAACGCCGCTGAACTGCGCATTCGACTGAAAGTTGAGATTGGCCCGGCCGACAAATTCGTTGAGATTGAGCGAGCGCCGCACATAGTCGGGGTTCGACGCATTTGCGATATTCTGTGCTGTCACCTCAAGCGAGGCGCGCGCAGCCGCAGCTCCGCTACGGCCAATCGAGATGATATTCGTGGGCATTACACCTCACCTTTGCCATCGAGGAATTGAGCAAGCTGCTCCTCGATGCTCCGTGCAAACCCTAGGGTGCCGGTTCGGGAAGCTATCTCGGCGAAGTGCTCATCACGCATCGTCTGGAATTGCTGGAGGCCGCCGCCGGTCAGCGGGGTCTCCTCAGCAAAGCTGGAAGCGCGCGCCGCCTCAAGCATCTTGCGGACCATTATCGCTTCGAAGCCTTGTGCCGCCTCGCGCAGCGCCAGCCGCTCCTTGCTGATCGGCTCAGCGATGTCATTTGGGCCGGGCGAAGGAGTGACGCGCGGGATCACAGCACCACCATCTCGGCCTGAAGCGCGCCCGCCTGTTTCAAACTCTCAAGGATCACCACCAGGTCAGCAGCCCCAACCCCGAGCAAATTGAGCGCGTCGACGATCTCACTCAGATTGGCGGCACCGGGCATCAAAGCGACCCGTGCATCGCGCTCCTCAATGCTGATTTCTGAGGCTTCTTCGATCGCTGTAACGCCGTCGCTGAAAGGTGCGGGTTGGACCACGCGGGGGGCTTCGTCGATGCGGATCACCAGCTTTCCATGACTGATCGCGGCTGGAGACAGTCGCACGGCCTGATTGATGACCACAGTTCCAGTACGCGAATTGACGATTACCCTCGCTGCGACGGGGGCAGGCGTCACCGGCAACATTTCAATTGCGGCCAGAGCGGCAGAGCGCTCATCATTGCCCTGCGGCAGAGTCAGCTCGATGCTCACTCCATCAGCGATGCTCGCTGTGCCGGGATAAAGTCCATTGATCGCATCGCGCACCCGCGAGGCAGTGAGAAAGTCAGCTTGATGCAAGTTGAAACGTAAGGTCGCATCGCGGTCGAAACCGGTGGCGACCGCTCGCTCGACGGTGGCGCCATCGGCGATCCGGCCTACGGTTGTGACGTTGACGGTGAGCTGCGAGCCGTCGCGCCCGCTCACGCCCAATCCTCCGACCGCTACATTGCCTTGGGCCATGGCATAGATCTGCCCGTCCGCACCGTAGAGCGGGGCCATGACCAAGGCTCCTCCGCGCAAGCTTCGCGCCTGGCCCAATGTCGATACAGTTATGTCGAGCCGCTGGCCCGGCTTTGCAAAGGCTGGCAATTCGGCGGTGATGATCACCGCAGCGGCATTGCGCAGGTTCGGACTAACGCCTGGCGGCAATTGCAAGCCCAGCCGACCAGAGACCCCGCGCATTGCCTCTGTTACATAGGCGAGATTGTCATCGCCGGTCCCTTGCAGGCCGACCACCACCCCGTAACCGGTCAATTGGTTAGCGCGCAGACCTTCAAACTGGCCAAGATCGCGAATCCTTTCTGCATGAGCGTTCGAGGGCACAATCGCGAGCAAAGCGATCGCGATTGCGAGGATGAATTTGGCAAATGTCATGTCAGGTCGTGTCCGTGTCAGAAAGGCGAAATCGCGCCGAAGAAGCGCGACAACCATCCAGGCCGGCTCGCGCGCTGGACCGCGCCATGGCCCGAATAGATGATCCGCGCATTGGCAACGCGCGAGGACGGCAGCGTGTTGTCACCATCGATGTCGACCAGCCGGATACGGCCGGCAAACTGGACCCACTCATCGCCTTGGCTCAGCGCCATCTGCTTCTCGCCCACCACTTCTGCCGTGCCGTTGGGATAGATCGCAGCGATCGTGACAGTCACGGTTCCAGTCATCTGGCTTTGCTGAGCGGCGTTGCCCGATCCGCTGAACGACCCGGAACCCGAAGAAGCGACATCAGAAGGATCGAAGAGGCTGAACAAACCGGTCGTGGGCGGGGCGAGAGAAAACTCACCCGAACGGTCGGTCGCGCCGCTGGTGCTTTTTGAGGTGCTGGTGCTCTCGACCAAGAGGATCGTGACCATGTCACCGAGCGACCGCGCGCGGTTGCCAACGATCAGGGGGGCGTAGCCTTGGCTCGCTTGATAGATTGCTCCTTCGCTCCCCGGTTGAGCGCCCTCAATCTGCACTGGCGAAGGGGGCGGAGGCGGAGCGCTGAAGCCAAGCTCGCGGCTCCCGCCTCCACCCAGACAGGCAGGAAGCAAGAGTGTAGCGGCGAAGACCGCAATGAAGCGTCGTAGGGTGCGCATCGCAAATCTCATCGCCTCACCCTCACAGTGTCTGGTTGGCGTTGCGCAGCATCTCGTCGACGGAGCTCACCATCTTGGAGTTGATCTCATAGGCGCGCTGCGCCTCGATCATCTCGACCAGCTCCTCGACGACATTGACGTTTGAGGTTTCCAGCATCCCCTGGCGGATATTGCCGCGCCCGTTCTGGCCCGCAGCGCCGCTATCTGCAGGGCCGCTGGCAGCGGTTTCGGTGAGGAAATTGTCGCCAATCGCGCGAAGACCTGCGGGATTGACGAAGCTAGCGACTTGCAGCTGACCGATCTGAACCGGAGCGGACTGTCCGGCTTGCGTCGCGCTCACCGTGCCATCGGGAGCGATTGAGATCGAGCTTGCGCCCTGCGGAATCTGAATCGGCGGAGTGAGCGCATAGCCTTGCGAGGTAATGAGCTGGCCTTCTGGCGAAAGGGTAAAATTGCCCGCACGGGTGTAAGCTATCTCTCCGCCCGCAGGCAGCTCGACCTGGAAGAAGCCTGGGCCATCGAGCGCCAGATCGAGCGAATTGCCGGTCTGGTTGAGAGTTCCCTGCGATTCGATGCGGCTGGTGCCCGTCACTTGCACGCCAGTGCCAAGGTTCAGCCCCACCGCATAAGCGGTCTGGTTGGTTGATTGCTGCCCCGCCACACGCGTCTCTTGATAGGCCAGAGTCGCGAAATCAACGCGGTCGCGCTTGAAGCCCGCGGTAGAAATATTGGCAAGATTATTGGCAATCACTCGCATACGCTGGTCTTGCGCTTCAAGCCCGGTGCGGGCGACGTGGAGGGCGGAGCTAGGCATGAAAATGTTCCTTTAAAATGGGGTCAGCAAGCAGGCGTCTTTGCTCAGCTCATTCGGAGCAAGCTGCTGCTCGCTTCATCGAGCTCATTGGCGGTTTGGATGACCTTGACCCGCTGTTCGAATGCGCGTTGCGCCTCGATCATGTCGACTAATGTTTCAGCGGTGGTCACGTTGGATTGCTCGAGCGCGCCTGAGCGCACGCGGGCAGTCGGGTCGACCGGGAGGACGCCTCCACCCGGCACTTTGAGAAAGCTGTCGATCCCCTTGGCAAGCGGGCTTCCTTCGGGTGACACAAGTTTGATCCGGTCAACCGCAGCTGCCTCCGCGTCGGGCTGAGCTGGGTCGCTCGCCAGCACAGTGCCATCGCCAGCGATACGTATCTGCGCGCCGAGCGGGACGCTGACCGGTGCCCCGCTTTCACCGAGCACAGGCAAACCTTCGCCATTTTCGAGGAGGCCCGTCGGCGTCACACGCAAATCGCCGCGGCGCGAATAAAGCTCGCCCCCTTGGCCATCGCCAACCGGAGCCTGGAACGCGATCAGCGCCTGGCCTTCTATAGCAATATCGAGCGGCTGGCCCGTGGGGTTGACCTTAGCGGCGGTCATATCCGCCCCGCGCACAAGACCGCGCGCCATCGACCGCGCCTCCGGCGATCCATCGCGCGGGGTTGCAGGCGTGACCGAGAACACTTCTTTGCGAAACCCCGGGGTCGAGGCATTGGCAAGATTGTTTGCGGTCATACGCTGGCGGTCCATTGCGGCGTTCATGCCAGTGAGCGCGGTGTAGATCAGGCGGTCCATTGGTCAGGGTTCCTCACACTGGGTCAATTACCGCTGGAGGTTCAGCACGGTCTGCGAAATCGCTGTGGCAGTGTCGATTGCGCGGGCGTTGGCCTGGAAGTTGCGCTGCGCGGTCAGCAGCGAGACCATCTCTTCAGCCAGATCAACATTGGATCGTTCGAGTGTGCCGGTTGCAACCGCGCCATAGTTGCCAACACCGGGCTGGCCAAATTCGGGCGCTCCGGACTCGTTGGTCGCCTCCCATTTGGTTTGCCCGATCGTGCGCAGGCCGCCAGTCGCCGGGAAGGATGCCAGTGCGAGCATCGCCACCGGCTCGTTCGTGCTGTCTGAGTAGGTAGCAGTCAGGACTCCGCGCGCGTCAAAGCCTACGGTTGCAAGCAGCGAGCCTGCAGCGTTGGTAGTCGGGACAATGATGGCACCGGGAACAAGCGTGGTTGGGTTGCCAGCGGCATCGACCGGAAATCCTTGGACCTGCTCGCCAAACGCATCTTGCAAGGCACCGCTAGCAACAATTTCAAGGTTGCCGTTGCGGGTGTAAGACGTGTTCGATGAGATTGGATTGACGGTCGTGATGAAACCATCCCCATTGATCGCGATATCAAGTCCACGCCCGGTCTGTTCAAGCTGGCCAAGGCCAAAATCCTGCGAGATTCGCGAAACTGTCGCGCCGATGCCCGGTGTGGTCCGCGGGTCGGTGCTGCCACCGCTTGCGACAAGATCTGAAAACTGCGCGCTCGATTTCTTGAACCCAGCGGTTTCAGCATTGGCGATGTTGTTTGAGACAACTTGCAAGTCGGTTTCGGCGTTGCGCATACCGCTCAATGAGGTGAAGAATGACATGGGAAGTGGCTCCTTTGGATAATGGGGGGATTAAGTGCTAATCGCGGCGAAAGCGCTCGCTTCGGAAGCGGCAGCTGCAGCCTCAGCTGCGGCGGCTGCAGCAGCGGTGGCGGCCTCTTGCGCTTCGATAAGCGCGTCGAGCTTGAGCGAGATTTCTTCCAGACTCGCACGCGATGCGGTCTCGTTTTCGAGCGTTGTAAACTGCGCCAGCTGAGCGACCATCTCTTCATTGCTTTGCGGATCAAGCGGATCTTGATTGGCGAGCTGAGCGGTCATTAATCGCAGGAAATCTGCCGAATCGAGCGCGGCCGCCGCGCTTTCGCGGACAATCGTCGAAGGCGCGTTCAAACGATCAAGTGCCTCCTGCACTTCGGGTGAGGGAGGCGTGCTGCCAGTGGCGGAAACGGTATTCATGATCAGTTGCTCCTTAAGGTTTCCAGCATCAGCTGCCGGGCGGTCTGCAGCGCCTGAACCATATTCTGGTACTGACGCGCGCTTTCCATGATCTCGATCATCTCAGCGCTTTCATCGATGCCCGCTTCGAAGACGTGTCCGGTCTCATCCGCCAAGGGATTGTCTGGGTCATAGCGTTTGCTGGGCGCGGTATCGGTGCGCACTAGGCCATCGCTGCGCACGGCGGAGAGCCCGGTTGCTCGATCAAGCTCGCTCGCAAAGACGGCGCGGATCGGGCGGTAAGCCCCCTCTTCAGTGGTTGAAACCGACCCCGCATTGGCAAGGTTCGATGTCGCTGCATTCATCCGCATCAATTGCGCAGACATCGCCTGTTCACCCATCGAGAACAGCGTCAGGCGCGCATTGTTTGAGAAGCCGTCAGACATCCATCACTCCCCCTTCAGCGCGCGAGTGATGGTGTTGACCTTGCCCTGCACAAAACTGAGCGTGGCAGAATAGGCAAGCGCGTTTTCGGCAAAGGCGACCTGTTCGCGCGATAGCTCAACCGTATTGCCATCCAGCGATGGCATAGTTGCGCGGCGGTAGAGCAGCTCTGGCTCACCTGAGGCAGCAACATTGCCAATGCCGCGCTGCTGCTCAAGCCGCGCATCAAGCGCCGCATTGAAGTCAATATCGCGCGCCTTGTATCCCGGCGTGGCAGCGTTCGCGATATTGGAAGCCAGCACACCCATGCGTTGCGAACGCAATTCGAGCGCGGCGCCGTGGATCCCAAAAATCTGCTCGCTCATCGTGCGTGCTCCTCGTGCCTTCTTTCAAGACGGCGGGGTTAAACTGGCGGTCGGCTGACCGTTCGAGGGAAGTTCTGCAGCTTCCGTGCCAAAAGCTGCGCAGGACACGGAATGGCGAGTGTTTTGCAGTGGCAGCGACAAATGTTTGCGCACAATTCGGCAATGGTCTGCAGCTTTGGCGGCAATCTTGTGCCCAACTTGCGCGGCAAGCCCCTTAAACAGCGCCAGATCGGACCGTTCTAGGTTGAGCAAAAGTGCAACCAGAGCGCGCGCCTCAGCACGAATCACAGGGCAAGGGCGCAAGATCCCAAGGAACGAGATGAACATAATGAGCCAGGCCGCGGCGTTACTGGACCCCGAAGCCCTCCTCATCGTCACCACGGGCACTTTGCTGGCGACATTGGCGCGCTGCGGATGGCAGGACACCAAGACAGCATTGTCAGCGCTGATGAGCCTGGGCTCTCCAACGTTTGACGAAAATTCCAATCGCGCCAGCCTGGCGCGATCCTTACGCGCGATTCAAGAGCGCGGTCGTCTGAGCGCCGATGTTCCTTTACCTCCCGACCGCGCCACTGCGAAAATGCTCCAAGCCTATTTGACTAACGGATCGCTGGCTCAGTTGAAGGCCGCTGCGAAGGCTCAGCGTTGTGCGCGTGAGCGTGTCTGTATCCGCGAGCGACGTGCATTTGAATCCGCCGGAGAGCTCGCGCCCATTTTCGGCCTTGTCGGAACGCTCTTTGCAATCACTCAGCTTGCGCCAACGTCTGGCGCGGATGCCGCTGAGACAACCATGGCCGCGGTTGCGACCGCCGTACTGTCATCGATGTACGGCGTCCTCAGCGCCCATCTGATCTACTTGCCCCTTGCCCGAGCGATTGAGCGACGCGGCGAGAACGAAGAAGCGGCACGCAGCGCTGTGCTCGACTGGTTCGAAGCAGAACTTACCAACCATCACGATGCCCGAGCATACAATTCCAGAGACCCCAATCTGAGAGACGTGGCGTGAGCAGGCTCACCGCCTCAACCTGGCAGCTGATCCTTGCCGATTTGGCCTTGATCCTGTTTCTCGTAACTTTGTCCGCCCTCGCGCATGAGGAGGAGGCAGACACATTGCTTGCTCAGGAAACGACTGCTGCCTACCCCGAAGTGGCGCCATCACAAGCCTTGTTTCGGCCCAATGCAGACGGACCAGAACTAGGCGAATGGCTAGCCAATCGTCCTCCAGACAACCGTGCGACCCTGACCATTTTTGCGCAGCACTCGGCGATCGATCGCGAGGTCATGTGGCAAAAGGCCAACGCGCTTGCAGGGGTCGCATCGGAGCAAGGTTTTGCTGTCCGCGTCGTCATCACCAGAGGAGAAGTCAGCGATCTTCACGCCAGCCTTGCTTACGACTCTCCAGAGTGAGGCGGCATGCGAGTCTGAGCGCGGCGATCCGGTCTATGATTCGCTGATGGCGCATCCGCACCATCGATTACCAAATCGCGCTCATCAACTTAAGCCCCTGGGGTGGGATCATTGCCGGTGACGACCCGATTGCGGCCCTCTGATTTTGCGCGGTAAAGCGCTTCATCAGCGCGCCGGAGAGCCTCACGCGTGTCGTCGATGCCCACAACTTCGGCGATCCCAGCCGAAAATGTAATCTTGCCAAAGGACTTGCCTGTCTCGCGGTTGATCAACATCTTCGCCGCCTGTTCGCGGCGCATCCCGTCGAGCTTCCGCCAAGCCGTGTCCTTATCGAGGCCATAGAACAGCATTACAAATTCCTCACCCCCATGCCGCGCTACGAAGTAATGGGCACTGGAGTGACGTTTAAACAAAGCGGCGATGGCCTGAAGCACCCTATCGCCTGCATCGTGGCCATGCGTGTCGTTGATCGATTTGAAGTGATCGACATCACAGAATGCAACAGTGAGCGGCATGTCCTTTTCAACCGATTGTTCAGCGCAGGACATCAGCCGGCGCTCAAAGGCGCGGCGATTGGGAAGCTTGGTGAGATGATCAACATCAGCCTCAATTCGGGCTTCGGCGAGGCTGGCCCGAAGTTCGGCGCTTTCCGCCTGGCTTCGCTCCATCGCCGTTTCAACTTCACCGATCCGCTCGAGCATGGCTTGCGAGAGCTCGATAATGCGATCCACCTCATTGGTCGTGGCATCTTCGGGCTGGCTCTGCACCAAAGCTTCAATTTGTTCGCCGAGCGCGCCGCGTTGTTCGCTGGTCGTGTCGACCGCTGACTGAGCCGACTGGGCAAATCGCATGAGCGAGGATTCCATCTTGTCCATCAGCGTCTCAAGCTCGTTCATCCGCTCGCCCGATTCCGGATCGAGTCGGACCACCGTGTCGAGCCAGCGCTGATCGATCGGGTCTCCTGAAATCTCGCGCGCCACAAAGGCTTTGGCGAGAGCTGCATTGGTTCCCGAAAGTGCGGATCCGATCGCAGCCAGATTCAAACCTGTCACATTGAGATCATGCTTCATCACGAACTCGGTGATCCTTCCAAGCAATTCGCGCCTCGCCTCACGCACGCGGCTTTGCGTTGGGGGTTCGGCGTTGGCGCTTGGATTGATGATCCTGACTTTGGTTGTGCTGGACATATGTGGTCTGGTCTCGCGGCAAGAAGATGAGCCTGCAGACCTAATGGAACGCGCTTAATTCGCAGCTTTTGTGACCCCAAGGGAAATCCCTTGGCCGCGTCTAGCCCGGAGCTCCACACGAAAATTGGCACGCCGTTTGCTTAAACTTTCGGGACATGACCGTGCTTATGAATAGGACCCAGAAAGGAAGTTCAATGCCCATCCTCAGCCGAGCGGCCCTGCGCTCAACACCTGCCGAGCTCCGCCTGCTTGCCAGCGCAATTGGCCTTGCTTGCATGCCGCTTTGCGCTGCGATTGCCTCGGCGCAATCGAGCGATGATGCGGGCAGGAAGCAAGCAATCACTCCGCCCGCTGCGATCGATCGCGCCGTGGCGGACTTTGCCGGAGCTGAGATTGGCGAGATTGGCGGTGCGCGCCTGCCTGCCGATCATCGCCTTCGCCTTGCCGCATGCGAAGCGCCGCTTGGTGTTGCTTGGCACGGCCGCGCACGTTCGGTCGTTCGGGTCGACTGCGCTGGCCCGCAATCCTGGCGGATTTTCGTAGCCATGCACGCGGCTCCGCAGACCGAAGCAGCGGCGCAAAATGTTGTCAGCCGCGGCGATCCAATCACCGTAATAGTGCGCGGAGAGGGATTCTCTGTCCAGCAATCGGCGGAAGCCTTAGACGCAGGTGCTGTGGGCGATTGGATCGCGGTGCGAACAGCGCGCAGAGCCGAACCCATTCGAGCCCGAATAGAGCGCCCAGGCCTCGCCGTTATTCCCGCCACCTGAAATTCTATTTGCTACGCCCCCCTTAATCTGGGTGAGCGCTGGCCGTTCAACTGACATGTAGAACCACCCGGAGACGCATTATGCACTCTTTTGAACTCAGCAAATTGCAGGCTGTCACAGCCCCCCGGGCGCTGTCTGACACCGACCGTACAGCAGCGAAGCCTGCAAGCCCATCATCGCCTGCGGCTGATGCCGCGCCAACACCAGCTGCAAAGACTGGCGTTTCGTTAGAAGTCAGCGCAAGCGTCAACACCGCCGCGCCTCCGGTCGACAATGACCGAGTGCAGCAGATCAAGAGCGCCTTGCAGGACGGTAGCTATCCGCTGGTCCCGGCTGAGATTGCCGATGCCATCATCGCTGCCCAAGTCGGCTTTGGTATCGATCGATGACCAAGGGTGGAGTTAGCTCAGAACAAGGCACCGACCTCTCCGACAGTCTGCGGCAGATGATTGCCGTTCTCGAAAAAGAGCGGCAAGCGCTTGCCGGGCTCAACAGCGATGACCTGTTTGAGACTGCGCTGATCAAACAGCAGCTTTGCGACGCCATTGCTCCGTTTGGACCTGAAGCGCTGGATCCGCAAACCCGCGACCTGGTCACAACAGCAAAGGCGCTGAACGACGTGAACCGCCGGGTGCGTAACCTGCTGGCGGCCAATGTGGCGACGCGCCTTGAGGCGCTAGGCTCTGCCAGCCCATCTTATTCGGCTACCCCTCCCGCAATCACGTAACCTCATCTGCCCACCTCGGCGCTGCAAACCAATTATGGCACGCCGCTTGCTTAAGTGTGTGAAGACGCGCGCGCTCCCTGCTCGTGCAATGGTCGCAACATAGCAAAGGGCAGATCGCTAGCCGTGAGCCACAATTCGATCCCTCAATCGGTCATGCGCATCGCCTTTGAGCAGGCAGCGCGAGTGCACGACGCGGTCAGATACCCAGAAGGCGCGTCGCGCCAGATCTCCACAAGCAACGGACCGACAGAAGTCGAGCGCGCCATCGCCAGCGCAGCTCAGCGCACGACGATCGATTTCGAATTCCTGCTTGCGCAGGCCGAAGTGGAATCAGCGATGGATCCCAATGCGCGCGCAGCGACATCGAGCGCAACCGGTCTCTACCAATTCATCGAAAGCACTTGGCTCTCGACCATGCAGCGTCATGGAGACCGCTTTGGTCTAGGCGAGGTTGCATCGCAGATTGGATTAACCCGTTCGGGTGCGGCCTACGTCGCTGACCCTCAGGCGCGGCAGGAGATTCTTGCTCTGCGCCGTGACCCGCAGGTCGCTGCGTTGATGGCGGCAGGCCTAGCCGAAGACAATCGCGCGCATCTGACCCCGATCCTGGGTCGCCAGCCCAACGACAATGAGCTTTACCTCGCGCATTTCCTGGGAGCGGGCGGAGCAGGGCGATTCCTGAGCGCGATGGCGCAGGACCCCAATCAGAGCGCGCCGCAGCTCTTCCGCCGCCCAGCCGCCGCCAACCGCCCAGTCTTCTACGAGGCCAGTGGCCAACCGCGTAGCCTCGAAGGGGTGATGCATCACCTGTCAGCCAAGCTTGAGCGCGCGGGTGGTAATGCCGAGCCTGCCTCGGCTGGGAGCATCCAAAGCGTAACGAACCAAACCGACAACCGCCCTCCTTATCTGATCGCAGATGAAGCGGTGTTTGGACCGATGACACCACCCACCATCACGGGGCGCGACAGCCCCAAGATCGAAGTCGGCTTACCCTTTGCGCTGAGTGCAGCTGCGCCAGAACGTCCAATGTCTGGGATCTTGCAACAGACCTTTGGCGCCCTCAATCCAAACGCAGCCGGCCATTCTTCCGAGCAAGTTCAGCGCGCTTATGAACGGCTGAAAGCGTTCGGCCTATGAGCGCGCCAGGCACCTCAATGACGGTAAGACCCGCAAGGCTGATCGAGCAGCTTCGCGCCGCACCAGCAACCTTGGCGCTGCCTTTGGGGATTCTTGCGCTGCTGGTTTTGATGGTTTTGCCCATCCCGCCGCTCTTGCTCGACATGTTTTTTGTGCTCAACATCGCGATAGCCGTCGCAGTGTTGATGGTGGCGCTCAATGCACGCACTCCACTCGACTTCTCGTCATTCCCCACCGTCCTGCTGTTCGCCACCCTACTGCGATTGGCGCTCAACGTCGCTTCGACCCGCATCGTGTTGATGAGCGGCCATGAGGGCGGGGCCGCCGCGGGTGAGATCATCGAAAGCTTCGGCCAGTTTCTTGTTGGTGGAAATTTCGCGGTCGGACTGTTCGTCTTCTGCATCCTGCTGATTATCAATATGATCGTGATCACCAAGGGCGCTGGCCGCGTGTCCGAGGTTTCGGCGCGGTTTGTGCTCGACGCATTGCCGGGCAAGCAGATGGCGATCGATGCCGATATCGCAGCCGGTCTCATCACTGCTGACGAAGCCCGCGCCCGGCGACGCGAAGTAACCGTCGAAGCCGATTTCTACGGGTCGATGGACGGTGCATCCAAATTTGTGAAGGGCGATGCAATCGCCGCTTTGCTGATCCTGGGCGTCAATATCATCGCTGGTTTTGCGCTGGGGATGATCAGCCATGGGTTGTCGGCGGGCGAGGCGGGAGAGCTCTATATCACGCTCGCAGTCGGGGATGCATTGGTCGCACAGGTTCCCGCGCTGCTGCTCTCGATCGCCGCAGCAGCGATTGTAACCAGGGTTGCTGATACTCGCGATTTGTCAGGCCAGATCGGCGGACAATTCTCTGACCCTCGCGGTTGGCTACCAGTGGCAGGCATCCTGACTGCGATTGGCCTTGTCCCCGCTATGCCGCAGATGATCTTCCTGCCCGCCGCTGCCATTGCAGGCAGCGTATGGTGGGCGCTGCGCCGAAAGGCCGCACAGCCGCCAATCGAAGAAAAACCCGACGAAGAACCACCCGCCCCCGACCATATTGATATCGAGGATGTTGCTGACCGGACTCTGGTCACGATTGAGCTTGGCTACGGCCTTGTCCATCTCGTCGACGAAGGCAAGGGCGCTCCATTGATGACCCGGATCACCGGCATTCGAAAACAGATGAGCAGGGACCTCGGCTTTGTTCTTCCACACTTTCGGATCCGCGATTCTCTGGAAGCGGGCGCCAATGAATATCGTGTCTTGCTCGGCGGATTGCCGATTGCACAAGGCATGGTTCGCCCTGCCAAACTGCTCGCGATCGATACCGGCGATGTGCGCTCTGGCCACGGGGTTGCTGGCGAAGCGACTAAAGATCCAAGCTTTGGCTGCCCCGCATTATGGATCGATCAACCCTTGCGCGATCACGCCATCTCCGAAGGGTTTATGTGCGTCGATCCCAGCACAGTCATCGCCACCCATGCCAATCAGGAATTGCTCAGCCGTAGCGATGAACTGCTTGGGCCTGAGGAGGTTCAGGCGATGATCGATGACTTGAAGGAACGTGCGCCTGCGCTGATCGAAGCGGTTCATCCCGATCCGCTCACTCTGCCTGCGCTGACGCGATTGTTCCGCGCGCTGATTGCAGACGGGATTGCGCTCTCGCATCCGCAACCCTTGCTCACCAGCCTCGCTTTGGCGCTGCAATCGAGCCAGGAATTCGATGCGCTGGTCGATGCAGTGCGCGCCGATCTTGGCGCGCGGCTGATTGCTCGGATTTGCGCTCCGGGAGAACGCTTGATGGTGGTTACGCTCGACGCCTCGCTTGAAAGCACAATCCTTGGCGGAATGATCGATCCGAGCTCGGGGCAGCCTTTGATCGAGCCCGATTGCGGGTCGATGATTGTTGAGCGGGTCAACGCAGCGATTGAGCAGGCCGGCGGCCCGGTCGCACTGATCGTTCAGCCCCCGGCGCGCCGTGCTCTTGCCAGCCTGCTGCGCCAACGCGCCCGGCAATGCCAAGTGCTTTCGATCACCGAGTTGCCGCCATCGCAAAGCGTCGAAGTGGTGAGCGTGATTGGCGGCAGCGATGCTGCACCTTCCCACACCGGTCTACCAGCGCCTGATCCAATTGCAGAGGACTTGGCCGCATGAAGCACGATCCAAAGAGCTTTGATTCCGCGCGTCCTTACGCCCCCCAGTCGGCAGGTGCCTCGCGCGAAGAGGTCGAGGACAGAGTGCGCCGTTTCCTGCCTATGGTGCGCCGCGCGGCTTGGCATATTTACGGTCACCCGGGGTCAAGCGGGCGCGAGGGAATGGAGGTTGAGGACCTCATTCAAGCCGGAATTGTCGCGCTCACAGAATGCGCGCAAAGGCACAATGGTCCGACCGAAGACGGCTTTGCTGCCTATGCCAAGATCCGCGTTCGCGGAGCAATGTTCGACGCGATCCGCAAGCTGATGAACGACACGCGCACCGCTCGCAAGAAACGCGCGCGCTACAATGAAGCAGTAGCTCGGCTGAAAGCGCAAAATGGCAGTGACCCAAGCCGATTAGAAATCGCGCAGGCCCTTGGGATAAGTGATACTGAGCTTCTCGAAGTGGAAGCATCGCAGGTGAAAGTCACTTCGATCAGCGACGAATATGACGATTCCAACACCGCCTTTGCGAGCGAAGACCCCGATCCCTTCGATATCCTGTCCGGGCAAGAAGATCGCGACCGACTGATCGCCGCCATGGTGCAATTGCCCGACCGTTTGAAGCTGGTCTTGCAGTTGTTCTTCGTAGAAGAACTGAACCTTACCGAGATCGCCGAAGTGCTCGAAGTGAGCGTCCCTCGCGTCCACCAATTGCGCGCTAAAGCGCTCAAGGATTTGCGCAAACTGATGGAAGCAGAGTAGGCCCCGGCTCTGACACCGGATCAGGGCCCTTGAATGCTGCGCACCATCACCAATAACTTTGCTGTCCTGACCGTGCTGGGCGTCGCGCTTGCCTGGCTGTACCCGCCCGCTTTCACGTGGATGACCGATGGGAGCATCCGCATTGCCGGCCAGCCTCTGCTCTCGGTCGCGCTTGGCCTCATCATGCTCGCCATGGGCCTGACGCTGACCTTTGACGATTATCGCGGGCTAGCGAGCCTGCCAAAGGCACTTGTCGCAGGCGTGGCCCTGCAATTCGTCGTGATGCCGCTCGCAGGTTTTGCCATCGCTACAGCTATGTCGTTGGAGCAGGGATTGGCAGTAGGCCTCATTTTGGTCGCGTGTTGCCCTGGTGGGACCGCTTCCAATATCGTCGCCTATCTCGCGCGCGGTAATGTTGCGCTATCGGTAGCGATGACGATGGTTTCAACCTTAGCGGCGGTTGTTCTGACCCCGGTGCTAACCGGAGAATTAGCCGGGGCCTATGTGGAGATCGACCGCTGGAACCTGCTCCGCAACATGGTCGCGATCGTGTTGGTGCCGGTGCTACTCGGCACTCTTCTAAACCGTTTGTTCCCACGCGCTTCGGCAGCCGTAAGCGAGTACCTGCCGCTTATCGCTATCATCCTCGTGATCCTGATCGTTGGCGGGATTGTGGGTGGTGCAAAAGAGCAGATCGCCGAGCACGCAGGGGTGTTGCTAGTCGCGACTTTCCTGCTCCACGCTATCGGGTTCGGCCTCGGCTTTGCGATCGCGCGAATGCTCGGCCTAGGGGTCAGCGAACAACGCACCATCGCGATTGAGGTGGGGATGCAGAATTCAGGCCTGGGCTCGGGCCTCGCCAAGACGCCCGCCTTCCAAGCACAGTTTGCAAGCGCCATAGAGGCTGCGCTCGCCCCGGTTCCGGCCGCAATCTCGGCTGTGTGGCATGTGCTGATCGGGAGCCTGCTGGCAAGCTGGTGGCGGCGGAGGGGGTAGCGCTCGGGCTAGTCGTACATTCCCCGCTTTGGCCCGAGATAGCCGAACAAATACGCGCCCACCTTCCTCATCTGGATCTCCTCCGAGCCTTCGGTGATGCGGTAGCGGCGGTGGTGGCGGTAGATGTGTTCAAACGGCGTGTGGCGCGAATAGCCGATGCCGCCATGCACCTGCATCGCGCGGTCGGCGGCTTCGCAGACCAGCCGGTTCGCCCAGTAATTGCACATCGAGACCTTGTCGCTGATTGTGCGCTCAATCTCCTCGTGCGGCATATTGTCCATCTCCCATGCGGTCTTGAAGATGAGCAGGCGGAGCATCTCGCATTGGGTCGCGAGCTCAACCAGCGGGAACTGGATCGCTTGGTTCTTTGAGAGCGCCTCTCCAAACGGTTTGCGCTGACGAGCGTAGCGTACGCTTTCATCGACGCAGAATTGCGCTGCGCCGCAGCTTGATGCCGCCTGCCGGATGCGGTTCTGGTGGACGAAACTTTGCGCGAGCGCGAGGCCCCGGCCTTCGACGCCCAGGATCGCGCTGTCGGGCACCCACACGTCTTTGACCGAAAGGCGCGGGTGGTCGGTTGGCATGTTGAAGGTCCACATCCACTCCTCGATCTCGAGGCCGGCTGTGGGGTTGGGGACGAGGAAGCAGGTGATCCCCGAGGCGCTCCCCGCCTCGCCGCTGGTGCGCGCGAACATCGCGCAGTGGGTCGCGACATGCATGCCGGTGATCCACATCTTCTCGCCATTGATCCGCCAGCCATCGACCCCGTCGCGGGTCTCGCGCACCGCGGTGGTCTCCATATGGGTGGCATCAGAGCCATGGTCTGGCTCCGTCAGGCCAAAGGCGACGCGGCGTTCGCGGTTGAAACCGCCGAGGATGAATTCTTCCTTCTGCGCCTCAGTGCCCCACTGATCGAACATGGCAACGAAGGGGAAATTGCCGACAATGCTGTGCTCGTTCTGGAGGTCGTTGTGCAGGCCC
The DNA here is from genome assembly GCA_039039885.1 of Pseudomonadota bacterium. Lineage (GTDB taxonomy): Bacteria > Pseudomonadota > Alphaproteobacteria > Sphingomonadales > Sphingomonadaceae > Erythrobacter. The sequence continues at coordinate 136,959 of JBCCPG010000002.1, forward strand.
AGCCCTTTGCGGGCGAAATGCTCGCGGATCACCGCCATCCAGAGGTTCGAGCCGTCCTTGCCACCATATTGCTTGGGCGCGGAGAAACGCCAGTGGCCCGCCGCGTCGGCGCGGCTTGAGGCCTCTTTGAGGAGCCGCTCCCAATCCTCGCGCGGGAGGCCGCCCTTGTCCCAATCGGTGCGCGCGTGTTCGCGGCGGTGGTCGAAGAACCGGATGTTGTCGTCTTGGTTCTCAAGCGGCTTGATCTCCGCCTCGATAAAGGCGTCGAGTTCGTCGAGATAGGCTTGAAGATCGGCGGGAATTGCGAAGTCCATTTAGTCTTCCTCGCTTACACTAGAACGTTGCAGAGCGGCCGCCCAGGTGGGTGCGGAACGCGCCCACCATGGGGTGGGTGGGCGCGGGCTTACTGCGTTTGCAGCAAGCCGGTTCAGAAACGACGTTTCCGCCATCAGCTGATCACTTCCGAAGACTCGCTCCACAACTCGCGAGCTACTGTAAGCGCGGGATATTTGGGAGAATCCGCTTCAAGTTTGTCGAGCGCATCCCTGCGTAAGGCCGGGATGGTCGGGTCGGATAGCATCGAGCGTCGACCAGCCAGAAAGTCTTGTGCGAGTTCGCGGTTCGATACCCTTGGACAAATTGCATAATCGCGCGCCAGCATACCTAGCGCGTTCCGGGCCACCGCGAGCTGGAAACGATCGTGTCCTTCCATCTTATCTTTCAAGGTCGCGAGCCATTCCGCCACCGCAGTTGCAATCTCGCCGGTTTGCGCTTCGCCGAAGTATAGATCGGCGTCCGGCATTCTCTCTTTCGGAGATATTCCGTCCGCCAAGGCGTCAGCCTCAAGTAACATCAACAGGTCCAATTCCTGCTCGCTCGTTCGGCGCGAGATCACCACGCGCTCCAGCATCCGATCTTCGCCGCTGCGCCAGATCTTGGCCATGCGCAGGCAGCCGAGCGCCCACCACACGGTGCGGTGAATCAGCCAGTAGCGGAAGCGCTCTTTGTCGACGGTAACGCCCGCCTCGGCCTCATAGGCGGCGAAGTAATCTTCGAGGCTCCCCAACCCCAAAGCGGGCCGGTCGTATCCGTGGAAGCGCCACACGGCCATGCAACCGAAAGCCAAGTCCTCGTGCCGGTCACCGAAATGGGCGAGCTCCCAATCGAGCACGCCAGTGAGCCTGGAATCCTCTGCGAGCAGATTGCCCATGCGATAATCGCCGTGATTGAGCACCGGCTCACACTGGTCGGGACAGTTATCCTCCATCCATTTAAGGCCCAGCGCGATGATTGGCCGGTCGCCGCCCGCCTCCTCGAATTGGGCTTTGAGGTCCGCGATGGCGACACGGTAGTCCAATACGGGAACCGCTTCGGGCAAATCCTCGCGCTTCAGAGAGTGGACACGCGCCAGATTGCGCGCCGCCGCTTTGAGCAGCGCGCCCGGCTCATCCATCTCGAGGATCTCTTTGGGGTTTGGCGTGCCCGGTAGCGCCTGCATGACAAAGCCTGAACCGATCCCGTCCTCGGGCTGCAATTCGGCCACGACACGCGGAGCGCTCACGCCCGCCGCGTTGGCCTTGCGGATGATCTCAGCCTCGGTGTCATGCCCAAAGGGCCGATCTTCCATAAAGCCCAGCGAAGGCGCGCGGCGCAGGACGAAGGCTCCACCGCCGCTCCAGAAATGCCAGCTTTCCATGGTCGCCCCGCCGGTGAGGCGTGTGAGGCCCTTGGGCCCAGACGACCCAAACGAAAGGCCGACCCGCGACATCGCGCGGGTCAGCCCTTCGATCAGTTGGTCAGGTGTCGTGTCCCCCATCGCGCAACGTTACGCGACGACGTTATCTTTCTTCACGGTGATCACCTGCGGATAGGTGAACTCCTTGAGGCCTTCCTTGCCATATTCCGCGCCAAAGCCTGATTGCTTGTGGCCGCCAAATGGCGCGAAGGGCGACAGGTGCATGAATTCGTTGATCCACACCGTGCCCGTTTCAAGCTGCTCGGCCACTTCGACACCCTTTTCGTGGTCAGCGGTCCAGACAGCGCCAGCAAGGCCATATTCGGAATTGTTCGCCCGCTCGATCACTTCGTCTTCGGATGAGAACTTCATCAGCGGCATGACCGGACCGAATTGCTCTTCAGCAACGATCCGCGCGTCTTCGGGCGGGTTGTCGAGGATGGTGATTGGCACGTAATAACCGGTGCCCGATGGGTCCTTGTCGCCCCCGGTCAGGAACTTGTAGCCGTTGTCCTTGGCATCCTCGATCAGCTCGAGCACACGCTCATACTGCTTCTTGTTCTGGATCGGACCGACGCCCGTGCCTTGCTCGGAGCCATCGCCGACAACGACCGACTTGGCGTACTCAGCGATCGCCGCTGACAATTCGTCATAGATGTCTTCGTGGATGTAGACGCGCTTGGCTGCAATGCAGACCTGGCCTGCATTCTGGAAGCTTGACCAGAAGAGCTGCTCGGCAACCTTCTTGGGATCGGCGTCAGGCAGAACGATCGATGCGTCATTGCCGCCCAGCTCCAGCGTGATGCGCTTAAGGTCGCCGGACGCGCCCTCCATGATCTTCTTGCCGGTCGCGGTTGAGCCGGTGAAGGTGATCTTGTCGATGTCGGGATGCGCAGTGATCAGCGGACCGAGTGAGTCCTCGCCCGTGATGATGTTGACCGTACCAGCGGGCACCTTGTCAGCAATCAACTCTGCGACGCGCAAAGTCGTCAGCGGCGTGAAGGGTGAGGGCTTCAAAACAATCGTGCAGCCACTCATCAAAGCGGGAACGATCTTCTGGATCGCCATCATCACCGGGAAGTTCCATGGGACGATCCCGCCGACTACACCGACCGGCACGCGACGGTGGCGGTGGAGACGCGTGTCGTCATCCTGGATGATCTCTTCTTCGAGCTGCAGGGTCGACTGTGCGGCTGAGATCCCGGCAGCGCCGAAAATCTCACCCTTGGCCTGAGCATACGGCTTGCCCTGTTCGCTGGTCAGCAGGCGAAAGAGTTCGTCGGCGTTTTCCTTAATCGCGCCAGAGATCGCCATGCAGGCAGCCTGACGCTCTTCGAAAGTCGACTTCTTCCAGGTCTTGAACGCAGCGCGGGCGGCAGCAACGGCTTTGTCGAGATCAGCCTCAGCACAAGCAGGAACTTGGCCGATAACCTCCTCATTGGCGGGATTGACTACGTCGAGCCATTCGCCTGTTTCGACCATCTCACCAGCGATGAGGTTCTTGTATTGCGTGACCATGGGTTTCTCTCTCCAGTCCGAAATCATTGGGATTCGTTTCTTGCGGTCCAAGTTGGACCATCGTGCGCAAAAATCAATGCAATTGACCTTAGGTGCCGAACGGTATGGCAAATAAGTTGCTATTGGCAACTCATAGCTTATGAATCGAGAAAAGAGGAGTCCCCCCAACCATGACTGACACATCCCCAGATCTCCTGCTCTATGGCAGCCCAGTTTCTCCCTATGTGCGCAAAGTGGCGGCGACCTGCATCGAGAAGAGCGTGCCCTTCGACGTCGAGGCAGTGAACATCATGGCGATGCCCGACTGGTTCATCGAGATCTCGCCGATGAAGCGCATTCCGGTCCTGCGTGACCGTTCAATCGCGAGCGAAGGTAGAGCAGGGACGATCGCCGATTCGAGCGCAATCTGCGCCTATGTAGAGAAGAAGCACCCCGAACCGGCGATCTATCCTGGCGATCCTTATGCGCATGGTCGGGCGCTTTTCATCGAGGAATATGCTGACAGCGTGATCGGCCCTACGATGGGAGGGGGCATCTTCCGACCCATCTTCTTCTCCCTCTTGCAAGGCAAGGAGCCCGATCTCGACACAGCCACAAAGGTCTGGACCGAAGATGCGCCCCCCGCCCTCGATTACCTCGAGAGCGCGCTTGGCGACGAAGAGTTTTTCGTGGGCGACAGCCTTTCCATCGCTGACATTGCTGTGTCGTGCTGCTTCATGCAAGGCGAGCTTGTGGCTGAGACACCACTGGACGATTGGCCCAACCTTGCAGCCCATCTCGAACGGATGAAAGCACGCCCTTCCATCGCTGGACCGTTCGACCAAGCAGACGGCTTTATTCGCAAGGCCTTGCCCGAGCGGATTAACCTGACCTAAGGCCCGTTTGAACTAGGCATCAGCCGAAACAAGCGGGAGCAGTGCGCCTACATGGCCAAAGAATGGTGCATCGGAATTATCGGGGGGTCGGGCCTCTACGATATCGAAGGGATCGAGGATCAGCAGTGGCTGCTGATCGATACCCCTTGGGGTGATCCCTCTGATGAGATCCTGTTTGGCACAATTGGCGGCGTTAAAGTCCGCTTTCTGCCGCGCCACGGCCGCGGCCATCCGATCTCTCCGAGCGACCTCAATGCCCGCGCAAATATCGACGCTCTAAAGCGGGCGGGCTGCACAGATATTCTCGCGGTTTCAGCGGTAGGCTCCTTGCGTGAAGAAATTGAGCCGGGTCGCTTTGCTGTGGTCGAGCAATTTATCGACAACACTAAGGGACGCCCTTCGACATTCTATTCGAGCGGATTTGTCACCCATGTTTCGATGGCCGATCCAGTCTGTTCGCGCTTGTCAGAGATGGCAGCGAAGGCGATCACGCAGTGCAAAGGTAAGGTTGCGACCGGCGCGACGTATCTGGCGATGGAAGGGCCGCAATTCTCGACCCGCGCAGAAAGTCACATGTACCGCGCCTGGGGCGCTGATGTGATTGGGATGACCGGCATGCCCGAAGCCAAGCTCGCGCGTGAGGCTGAGCTGCCCTATGCGCTGGTTGGCATGGCGACCGATTATGATTGCTGGCGAGAGGGCGATGAAGTGGATGTCGCCCAAGTCATTGCGCAGATGAAGGAAAACAGCCAGCTCGCGCGCGAATTCGTGCTCAAGTTTATAGCCAATCTGCCCAAGACGCGTAAGGCTTCACCAATCGACAAGGCGCTCGACAATGCAGTGATCACCGCGCCTGATGAGCATGATCCTGACATTCTGACCAAGCTCGACGCGGTCGCAGGGCGCGTGATCAAGGGCTAGGGGCAGGACCTAGTTTGCAGGCGGGGTAAATAACGCCTGATCGATCGGTTCGCCCACCGCCGTTTCGCTCCACAGCACTCGATTGCTCATGATCCCGCCATAGAGCAGCGTAACCTCGCGCGCTTGCACCCAGCCATTGTCGAGTTTCACAAAGTCGGCATAGAGCCGCTCGTGAAATCCGCGCGGCGTGTCGAAGGCAAGATAGGTGATGAAGCCGCTTTCCCGGTCAAAGCCGAACAAGGTCTCTGCCCCTTGCGGGTCGGTTATGCGAACGAGGTCAGTGGCGCGCGCTCGAATGTCGCGCGACGGCGCAAAGGCAAGCGTGAAGCCCTCGTCCAAAGCCTGGCGGACGATCCCGAAACCGAAATTGGTTGCCCAATAGGCATCCGCCTGCTCGCGCGGCATGATCCCGCGTTCCGTCCAGGTTGTTTCGCCGTCATAACCGACCTCAAAGATCAGCCGCTCGCCCGCCTTGGCGATGATCCGGACCTTGCCCGATGCGCCGTGAGCGGAGGTGCGATCTGCATCCATCTCACGCCACATGCGATAATCGTCTGCGACCACTCGGACAGCACCGGTTGCAGGGTCGAAGAAGGTTGCGGTGCCAGAAAGCGCCAGCGTCCCGGGTTCAAGCCACAGGTCACCGCCATGTGCTTCAACCGCGCGTTCCACCACAGAGCGCGGCGTCGGCTCAACGTGGTGCTCAGCCAATGCGGGGGCGCTGAGGCCCAATATCAGAGCCGCGATCCAGGTGAACTGCTTCATGGTTTCTCTAACGCCTCAATTTGTCCGGACATCTTTTCAACCATGCGGGGCTGGTCTAGGCAAGGGGAATGAGAAATCTCAGCGCCGCTACCGCCCTGGCTGCTCTCACAGTGAGTGCGCCGGTTACCGCACAAGAGGCATTGCCGCCGGGCATCTGGACCAATGTCGAGGATGCTTATTTCGCTGAAGAGGAAGGCCGCGAGCCGCAAGCCGATCACGCCTTCGAAGTCGGTGAAGATGGCAGCTGGCGCCGGATCGACGCCTTTGGCGCGGCGCTTTCCGAGTGGAGCTCTGACCCGATTGGAGGTCTCTCCCGGCGAGACAACGGCTCAGGATGGCAGATCGATGGCAGCGAGCTTCGCAAGGCGCGCCATTTCACCTGCTGGGTCTCGGCTCGCAAATTTGCCGGCAATGCCGATGGTAGCGCGGACTGGACCTTCACGCGGGGGCTGGAGGTTCACGATCAAGGCGGCCGCGTTCAGGTACCTGGCAATGGCGAGGCGCCCGACATCACTTTCCGCTTGCGCAATGTGACTTGGGCCGCAGGCAGCCGCAACCGGCCCTCCTTTGTGCTCTATGTGCACAAGAATGATCCGGTCCGCGCTGAAAGCTACAGCTGGGCATCGCCTGATGCCGATCTTGTCGGAATCAATTTGCGCTGGGTGCAGGGTAGCTGCTCGCTCGTCGCCGAAAATCAAGGAGCCTCATGATGACCCACAGCTTTCTCCCCGTCTTCTCCGCCCTAGCATTGCTGGCCAGCCCCGCGCTTGCGCAAGACAGCGAAATGCGCCCTGCAACCGAGGTCGAGATGGCTGAGGTGGCGCAGCTCATCGAAGCAGCGGAGCAATGGGAGGCGTATTACGAAGCTGGCGAATGGGAGCAAATCAGGACGCTCTACACCGATGATGCAGTGCTGATGACGCACGGTGTGGAGAAGATCTCTGGCGCGGATAACATCGTCGCCTTCCTCCAGCGGCTCGGTAATATGGGGGCGAGTGTCAACTTCGATATCAATGTCGAAGAAGCCGTTATTCGCGGCGATATGGGCTTTCTGACTTCGCTCTACAGGATGACGATTGTCTTCCCCGGCAGTGAGGAGCCGACGATCGTCACGGGACGATCCTACATCGTCTATATTCGGTCTGAGGACGGCTGGCTGTTGTGGCGCGACATGGACAATCAAGCGCCCGATGCAGGACCTGAGGCATTCGAATGACGCGCATTGCTCCGCGCGACCCGGCTGAGGCAATGGGCGGCGAAGAGGCCGCTGAATTTGCCCGGCGGATGATGGGTTACATCCCCAATTCGGTGCTCACCATGGCGCATTGGCCCGAATTGCTCGATGCGTTTCGCGGGCTGGTCGCGGTGATCTATGGGCAAAGCCGGCTCGATAACGGTTTCAAGCGCTTGATCGGACATGCGGCGAGCCTTGCTGCCGGATGCCGGTATTGCCAGGCGCATACCGGGCACGGCGCAATTGAGCAGGGGGTCGATCAAGCAAAGATCGACGCGCTCTATGACTTTGAGAACTCAGAGGCTTTCAGCGATGGAGAACGCGCTGCACTTGCCCTGGCCTTTGCCGCTGGAGCGCAGCCCAATGCCGCAACCGACGCGCATTTTGAGCGCCTCTGCGCATATTTCGATCCGCAAGAGCAAGTCGAAATCATGGCCGTGATCGCGATGTTTGGGTTCCTCAACCGCTGGAACGATACGCTGGCCACCAGCCTTGAGGATGAACCTTCACAATTTGCGCAAGATGCACTGGTCGCAAAGGGATGGGACAAGGGCGCGCACTAATCCCGCCCCCGTCAAACCTCACATCTTCCAGGCTTTGCCGCCGACCCAATCGCCTGCAACACCAAGGAAATGGCTTGCGCGGATCGACTGCCATACGCCTGCAGCATAATAGGGATCGGCCTCAAACTTGGCGCGGGCTTCGGCTTCGTTTTCAGCCTTGATGATGACCAGCGAGCCAACCGTCTCATCGCCGTCCTTGAGCGGGCCAGCAACAGCAAAATCGTCAATATGCGCTTCAATATGCGCCAAGTGATCGGCCAGCAGCCGCTCGCGCAAAGTCGCACCGTTTTCGCCATCACGGCAATAGAACGCAAACAGGGTCATGCACCCACCTCCACACATTCAACCAGCTCGCCGCCAGCACCGATAGCGGTTGCCGCGCGCCTGCCTTCGTAAAGCGCTCCTGTACGCGCCTCTGGGGCAGCAATCCAGTCCGCAGTGCATTCATCAAGCGAGTTCACAGCGAGAGTGACCATCGCATTGCCCGGCGGCAGCATCCCCTCATGACGGGCACGCGTCGTGGCGGCAGCCGGGTAATCGTCGATCTCGACAATCGGCATCCGCCCGTGGCTGACCATAGTGATCGTAGTTTGCGTTTCGGGAGCGAGACCGAAGGCGTCGTTGATCATCGAATAGGGCAATGTGTAATCCTCACCCCGCCGCAAACCGAGCCTGTCGGTGTACCAAACAATGCTGTCCTCGCGGCTTGGTGTCGCCAGCACGATGATGAAGATCTTGTCCACCACCGATCCTGCGCGCGGCAGATCGGTGTCGGGAAGATCGCCCAAGACTTGGTTCAGATAGACCATCTCCTGCCCCGGCCCCAGCGCCTGCATCGGGATGAATGCAGGCTCGATATTCTCCAGCACTTTGGGAGGGCCGACAATCTCGAACAGATCTTCGGGCAAGGCGTCCGGCCAGTGCCAGACATCCTCAACTGTGGTCTCAAACGCCGCCCAGCCATAGGTTGTGGTGGGTTTGAAATCCGCGTGATCGGGTTGCTCCACGAGCCGGAACCAGCACGGTGCGCCACTCTTGGGACGCAACACCGCATAGGGAGAACCGGCATTGGCCGGGCAGTTCCAGCTCGCCGCCAGATCAGCGCCAAGCTCGCCCTGCTCAACGAGATCAAGTTGCAAGACATCGCGATAGGCGGAAATGCCGCGCCCAAGGTCAGGCATCGTCGAAAGGCCGCCCATGATTGTACCGTGAGGGATCGTCATTGGTCTTTTCCAAATTGCGGTTTGCGTTTCTCGACAAAAGCGGTGGTGCCTTCGAGGAAATCTGCGCCGGTGAAGGCCTCGGCGAAGATGCGCAAAGTCTCCGCGTCATCTTCTTCCTGCCCGTCGAGCACCCGCCTCACAAACCCTTTGGTCTCTCGGATCGAGTGTGGGCTGGCAGCGAGCAACGCATCAATCATCTCGGATGGTTCATCAGCGAGCTGTTCGACAAGGCCAATGCGAAGCGCTTCTTCGGCCTCAATCAGGCTGCCGGTGAACAGGATACGCTTGGCTTGGCCCGGTCCAACCAGATCGGTGATGAGCTTCACATCGTGCAGCGGATAGACGAGCCCGAGCTTCGCTGGTGTGATCCCAAAGCGCGCAGCCGCCGTCGCCACACGCAGATCACAAGCTAGCGCGATCCCGCAGCCTCCCCCAATGCAATCCCCTTCAATGAAAGCAAGCGTTGGCAGGTCGAGCCGCGTAAGCTCGTATTGTACGCGGTTGATCGCTTGCTGATTGGCAGCGCGCCATTCTGCATCATCCTTGTTTGCAAGCAATTCCTTGATGTCCGCCCCAGCGCAAAAGGCGCTCGAAGGTTCGGCGGATCGGACGACCAGCATGCGAATGGTAGGGTCGGCCGCAGCTTGCGCCACAAGGTCAGGCATAGCTTCCCACATCGCCATGTTGAACGCATTGCGTTTGTCGACGCGGTCGATCAGCAAGTGGGCGACAGCCCCCTCTTTTTCGAGCCGAACGCTCACGCCGGATTGCCTTGCATGAAATGATCCGCGATTCGCTTGCGCGTGGTCACCCAAACGCCTTCATGTGCGCGGACATGCTTGAAGAATTCCTCCAGCGCCCAGATGCGGCCCGGGCGGCCAATGATGCGCAAGTGCAGGCCGAGGCTCATCATCTTCGGATTGCCTTCCCCGCCCTCGCGATAGACCTGGTCGAAATTTGCCTTCGCATAGTCGAGCCATTGATGCGGGGTGAGCGCAGGGTCGGTCCACATCTTCATGTCATTGCTGTCGAGTTGATAGGGCACGATGCATAAAGGTTTGCCCGGTATCGTCTCGCGATCCCAGAAGGGCACGTCGCCCGAATAATCATCCATGTGGTAGCTGAAGCCCTCTTCCGAGAGCAGCCGCCGGGTGTTGTCGGTGAGCAAATAGCGCGAGAGCCAGCCATAGGGTCGCACACCGCAGGTCTTTTCAATGCTTGTGACAGCCTTGCGGATAAACTCGCGCTCCTGATCCTCATCCATCTTGAACTGATGCACCCAGCGCCAGCCGTGACTGACAGGCTCATGGCCAAGATCAACGATGGCCTCGGCAATCTCGGGATGGTTTTCGAGGCTAAGCGCAGCCACCGTCCAGCTCGCCATGATGTCATAGCGCTTGAGCAGTTTCACGATCCGCGGCGCACCCGCTTTGATGCCATAGAGATAATTGGATTCGTTAGAATAATTGCGCATCTTCGACTTTACAAAGACGCCCAACTCATCGACCGGCTCCATCCCGCGATCCCCGCGAGCGATCGTCATCTCGGAGCCTTCCTCGACGTTGACGACGACTGAGAGCGCCATTTTGGCATTGCCGGGCAGGTCGAAGCGTTCCTCGGTGAGAGCCATCAGTGCATTTCCTCCCCGCCCGACACGTTGAGCGCCTCACCAGTCACATAGAAAGCCTCATCACTCGCCAGCCACAGGCACGCGGCGGCGGTGTCGCTTGGCAGCCCCGGGCGGCCCATCGGGTTCTTGGCGGACATATTGGCGAGATAGGCCTCAACCGTGTCGAAGCCGAGCAGTTTGGAGAAATATTCGTTCTGCTTGGCGCCAAGGCCGGTGGTCACGTGGTTTGGGCACACAGCGTTCACCGTGATCCCATGTGCGCCAAGCTCAACCGCAGATGCGCGTGTCAAGCCGACCATGCCGTGTTTGGAAGAGACATAGGCGGGCAGATGCGGAAAGCCGGTTTTGGCGGCTTGGCTGGCGATGTTGATGATCCGGCCACCCTCGCCTTTTGAGACCATCGCCCTGGCCGCCGCCTGTGTCCCATAGAATGCACCAGAGAGATTGACAGCGATGACCTGATCCCATTCGTCGGCTGTGTCGACTTCGAGCAGCGGCTTCATTTTGAAGCCAATTCCGGCGTTGTTCACGAACACATCAACGCTGCCAAACTTCTCCAGCGCCTGTTCGACCAGCGCCGCACAATCGCTGGCTTTGGAGACATCGCAGGCAATGGCAGCCACCTTGGCACCGCGCCCACGCAATTCCTCTGCAACCGCCTCCGCCTCTTCATCGATCACAAGATCAGATACGACGCAATTGGCACTGGCGTCCGCAAAGGCCTGCAAGATGCCTTGGCCAAGGCCTTTCTCCTTGCCCGAGCCGGTGACAATGATCGTTTTGCCAGCGAACTTCCCTGTCTCTTGGCTCACCTTACAGATCCTCGGTCAAGATGAATTGCGGACCGTCGGCATAGTCTTGAAACGGTGCAGCTTTCTCCTGAAAAGCGGGGTCCGACACGTCTGCGATGAAGGCGTCCATGTCGGTGATATCGAGCACCTCGAAGTAAGCATAGGGGGGCGGCGTGTCTGGATCACCGAACAGCCCGGTTGCCTTGTGGACGGTGAAGCTCTTGACCGAAGGCAACGCGCTGGCAGTCGGGATATCCTTGTCCTTGGCCCACGCTTCGTATTCGGCAACATCGGTGCCAGGCTTGAGATTGAAGGGTACGATAATGCGCATGTGTCAGGCTCCTAGTGTGATGGTGGGCGGGCGGTATGCGACCAGTTTTTCATCCAAGCCCCGTGCCAGTGCAAACAGTGCTTCCTCTGCGCCTGCTGGACCAACGATCTGAACGCCGATGGGCAAGCCGTCTGCGCTCCAACCAGCTGGGATACTTATTGAAGGCAGGCCAGCAATGTTGGCAAGGCAGGTGAAGTCGGCTTGCGCTGCGGGTTCTGGATCGGAATGTGCAAAGGCTGTGTTGGGAACAGTGGGCATGATGAGAAAGCCATGGGACTCAACGATTTGGCGCACGGCGTGGCTTGTCTCAGCAAGGATCGCATAGTCATCAGCAAAGTCGCTAACCGATCGTTTGGGGCCATAGGTGAGCAATTTCGCAAGATGGTCAGAGGTCGACACACCACGCAAATGCTCTGACATTTCCTTTGAGACCTGGATGAAACCTGCAAAGCGAATTCGGCTCTGCTTGTGGGCGAGGCTGACAGCTTGGGGCGAGCCGGGCAAGCGGCTGAGCGCCTGCTCGAACGCGGCGGCGATATCTGGCGCGACATCGACCCCATGATCGGCCAACACTGCTCCTGACCCCTCGATAGGATCGTCGCCAAAGCCAGAGATAATCCGCGCCGTGAGCTCGAGCGTATCGAGGTCGCGCGCAAGTGGACCGATCGCATCAAGCGTAAGATCAGCGGGCTCGAGCCCCTCTTGGCTGACACTCGCCGTCGCAGGTTTGAAGCCATAGATCCCGCAATGCGCAGCAGGAATGCGGACCGAGCCCATCGTATCCGTGCCGAGCACAACGTCACAAAGACCTGCAGCAACCGCTGCGCCGCTCCCGCCTGACGAGCCACCGGGTGAATGGCCAATCCGATGCGGGTTTTGGACCGCGCCGAAATGCGGATTATCGGTCTTCGCGCCCAACGCGCCTTCCTCCATGTTGAGCACGCCGATAATCGCTGCACCAGACTGACGCAGCAGCGCCACCGTGTCGGCATCACGCTCAGCCATTCGGCTTTCGAGGGCCTCCAACCCCGCGTGCCATGGCATTCCTTCAACCGCGATATTGGCTTTGACGCCCACCGTCAGATCGGCAAGTGGCCCTTTCCCGAACGCTGCATCCCGATCAATATCGGTGAAGGCGTTAAGGGTCGTGTTGACCTGCTCGATGGCGTCGAAATCTATCATCTGGGGCTAATTTACACCTTCCGCTCGTCAATCAAACGCAGCGGCTTTTGGCGCGTATCGATCTCGGTCGCCTTGGCGGTGCCGCCAGCCTCAACCAGTACAATATCGACCTCTACACCAAGGCCCTGCTTGAGGGTTTCGGCAAGAGCGGCCTGATCGGTCCCGCCATGGCTCTCCAGGGTCACCGTCATATGGTCCTTTTGCGCGGCGTCGCGGCGCAAGTGGCAGACATATTCGCCGGTCAGGTCAGCCCGGTTCTCGATAATGGCACCGATCGCGTGCGGGAAGACGTTGATCCCGCGCAGCTTGACCATGTTGTCGCTGCGCCCCTTGAAGCCCGCAATGCGCTTGAACACAATCTCTCCGCGGCCATCCAATTCATGTGTGATGTCGTGCGTGTTGAAGCGGATACAGGGCGCGATATCGTCCTTGTAAAGGCAAGTGACGACCATGTCCCCGGTCTCTCCCTTCGCCACCGGCGCGCCATCATCGACGCCCAGCAGCTCAAGATATTGCGCGTCCTCCCACACATACATGCCGTCGCGCTCTGGCCCTTCTCCCGCGATCGTGCCGGTGTCGCCGACGCCGTACCAGTCATAGGCCTTGGCCCCGTGCCAAGCGGCTTCGGTCGAAGCGCGATCTTCGGTACCGAGATGGCCGATAATCATGCGAATGTTGATCTTGTCGAACAGCTCTTCGGCTTCGGCGGTGGCGGCGAGTTTTCGGACATAGTCGACAAAGCCAACGATGCAGGTCACCCCAAAGTCAGCCATCAGGCGCACTTGGTTGATACTGCGCGTTTCGATCCCCGTACCAGCGGAAAGGAAGACGCTGTTGGTGAAGTGCGTGACGGCTTCGCGGATATAGTGGCCGCCATTGATCATGCCGTGGCCATAGACCGAGTGGACGACGTCATCGTGAGAAAGGCCCATCCAGCGATACATCCGCCCGACCAGCAGATTACCAACCTCGCGGCCCTTGGGACCGAACATCAGCGTCTGCGGTTTGCCGGTTGTGCCAGAAGTCGTGTGGAAGATCGTTGGCGGGCGAGTGGCAGCCTCGCCCATACCGTGAAAGTCCCCATAGGGCGGATAGTCCGCAATCGAGGCCATCAGGTCGCTCTTGTCATAGACGGGCAGCTTGGTGATGTCCGCAAGGCCGCGAATATCGCCTGGCTCGATCCCCTGTGCACCCCACAGGCGCTGGTAAAACGGAACCTGCCAACCGCGGACCATCAACTGCTTGAACTGCGCATCCTGAATCGCGAAGAGCTCATCCCGGCTCATGCTTGTGTAGCGCTGCGTGAAGGCATCGCCGATCGGATAGTCTTTCAGCAATTGCTGGTGGTCGAGAGCTTCGAAATAGGTCGGGTAAGTCATTACGGTTTCGCCAGATAGGAAAGAGGTTCGTCGAAAATTCTCGGGTCTGCATCGGCGCCTGCGAGCTTGCGGCACAGAGCATATTTCGCGGCCGCCTGTTCGGGGCTCATCGGGCGCTCGATACTACCGAGATTGGCCGCAATAGCGCGCTCGATCTCGCTGCCATCCTTGCGCGTTACGACCAGGCGTTGAGGAGCCATCGCATTGCCATCGGGATTGCCATCCAGCGTGACATGGACGTTCGGCGCGAGCGCTGTGAGCTCGCTCGCGTGCAGTTCCTCGCCGTCGAACAGAGCCGGATCAATCACCCCATCGCGGAGTATCAGCGGAGCAAGAATACCGAGGCACAACCTAGCATAGGCGGCGCTCATATCGGGCCTGTAGGGTCGTCCGACGAGGCGTTGGATTAGCGGCGGGGCGAACAAGTCCACCTTGGCCACATCTTGCAGCCGCAAGCCTTCACGATAGAGCGCCTCCAGCTCGCCCAGCGCGCCATGGCTTGCGCGGCCCGAGGGGAAAGGCTTGATCGCCACCTCAATGATCCGCCAGCGCGACCCAAGCTCAGCGGTGTAGGGCGTAAGGTCGAGCGGCTCGATCAGCTTGGAATAGCCAAATGGTCCTTCGAGAACATCATGCGGGCCATCCATCCCACCTTCGGCCAGGGTTACGGCCGTGACTGCAGCGCGCGCTGCGTTGCCGATTTGCAGAGGAAGCGCGATGGAAGCCTCGACATGGGCCTGCATCGTGCCGCCTGCAAAGGAATAAGCGAGTCCCATGACATCGGCGTATTTCTCGGGCGCGATTTGCGAAAGGCGCGCAGCTGCAAGCGCCGCTCCAATCACCCCAGCGGTCGCAGGACGAAAGAAGGCCATCGGGCCGGTTGCAGCGATGCCAAGCCCGCTCGCAATGTCGACACCGACAGCAATGGCGGTGAGGACAGTTTCTTCGTCTCTTCCGCCCAGGTCATGCGCCTGCGCCATGACCGCTGCGGTCACGACCGACAGCGCATGGACAACCGCGCCTTCATGGACTGCGTCCCATTCGAGGCAATGCACCGCAAATCCGTTGAAGAAGGCAGCCTCGGCCTTGGGCGCATTGCCTCCCTTGAGCAACCGCGCTGGGCCGTCTGTATGAGTTAGAAGCGTGCTCGCAAGCTTTCTCGCCTCCACCGATTGCGCACCCGCTGCACCCCCGGCGAGCGTGTCCGCTATCAGCCGGATCGTGTCGGTGCGCACGCCTTCTGGCAGCGTGTGTTGTGCGCTTGCGAAGTCGAGAATGTCCTGCGCAGCGCTCATCGGATCCACTCCACGAGCATCGCATCAATCGCCTCGGGGTCGTCGCCTTCGAGGGCAAGTTGGATTGCGCGGTCGGCCTGATCGCTTGCCAATCCGCC
Organism: Pseudomonadota bacterium; assembly: GCA_039039885.1. GTDB lineage: Bacteria > Pseudomonadota > Alphaproteobacteria > Sphingomonadales > Sphingomonadaceae > Erythrobacter. The sequence goes on from JBCCPG010000002.1 coordinate 152,499, forward strand.
CCAGCGCGCAAGGCTATCCATTTTGGCAATGATGCGCGCTTCTGTGACGGGGCGCTCTGGGTCGCCGAGCGTGTCGACCAATTCAAACCCGTTCACCCGCGCTCCAAAATGCGCCGGATAGCGGGCGGTGATCGCAGAATCTTCTGCGATCATCACTTGCGCACGCAAATCCGCAAGCGCTGCAATGGCTTCTTCAGTAAAGTCTTCTGGCTCCGCATCGCGCCCATCAGCCACCACCGCCACCGCATGCTGGAGCGAGAATTTCGCCTCCAGCTCAGTGGTCGGATCGGGTCGGTCGCAAAAGGTCAGTGCATCCGCAAAGGTCTCGACATGGAACGGCGCTTCCAACTTGCCCGCCGCGCGGAGCTCCATCGCTGCGTCAATCACGGGATGGGCATGGCGGCAGGCGGCGAAGGGTTTGAAGCTGACGGTTTCGATCAGCCAACCCTCTCCATTGGAGGCCAGCTTACCCGGCTCATCGGTCATGGCTGCGAACAGGCCTTGGGGTCCCTCAAGGATCGCTTGTGGACCGGTCGCGCCGTAATGGACATGCAAAGCTGCATCACGGCCCGTGCGAACCGCGTGGTAGATATGCCATTGCTTGGTCAGCACATTGTCGTGCCGCATATGCCACAACCCGCCTGCAACCGATCCCGCATTACCCAGCGCATTGGCATATTCCACCGGCGCAAAGCCAAGCAGCGAGCCAAACGCCGCGCAGGCTCCGAACGTGCCCATCGTCGCTGTAGGGTGCCAATGCGCATAATGGTGCGCGTCAAACGCCGCACCGATTGCGATCATCGCCTCGTAACCGCGTATGCCTGCATCAAGCCGCGCATCCATGTCCGCAGTCGAAAGGCTGAGCGCAGCGGGCCAAACGACCGGACCTGGGTGGAGCAGGGACGTGCGGTGGACGTCGTCCATTTCGAGGACATTTCCGAGATAGGTCGCTCGCTCCCAGCCCTTCAACGAGATCGCACTGCCCAGCTCGCCCGCTTCGCTGCGGCGAGCCCCGGCCACGCAGGCGAGCCAATCAAGCAAGTGGAGACGCGCACGTGTGCGCTCGCTTTTGCCGATAGGACGCGCTAATGTCTGGACAAATTCGGTGAGCAGCGGCTGAGTCACACAAACCTCCCGCGCGAGCCCGGGGTCGAATGGAGTTTCAGTTGGCGTCTAAGCCCAAGAACAAGACGGCGAAAAAGCCGGCGCGTACGCCGCGTTACCTTCAGCTTGCCGGCGAATTGCGCAAGGCTATTCTGGCGGGAGACTTTGCCAGCGGGAAACCATTCCCAACCGAAACCGCTCTTTGCGATCGGTTTGACGTCAGCCGCTTCACGGTCCGTGAAGCGCTGCGTCGGCTTGAAATTGAAGGCCTGATTGAACGCAAGCGCGGATCGGGCACCACCGTCCAACCAGCCGCCGCGCGTGGTGGCGCTCTGCACCAGCCGCTCTCGAATGTCGGTGAGCTTCTGCAATATGCCAAAGGCAGCAAAGTGATCTACGAGCCGACCAGCAAGGCTCCCTTGCCAGAGGTCGTAGCCGAACAGATCGGAGCTTCGACTGTAGGAGATTGGAGCGCTTTTCGCGGGGTCCGGCGCGAAACCGATGGCGCTTTGCCGATTGCGGTGACCGACGCATATTTTCATGAGAAATTGGGCGAAGCGATCGACAAAATCGACCTTGCCGCAGGAACTCTGTTCAGCCAGATTGAGGAGCTCGCTGGCGTTAAGATCGGCAAGGTCACTCAGGACATTCAAGCGGTCGCCGCAGATGCCGAGACCGCGCGAACCCTCGAGATCGAAGAGGGTTCGCCCGTCCTCCAAATCCTGCGTTGCTATTTCGATCCGCGTGGAAAGATTTTTGAGATTTCGGTCAGCCACCACCCCGGGGACCGCTTCGCCTATGCAATGCATATTGACGTCTGAGACGAGGCGGGCAGGCTGAGCCATTCAGTTGTGCTCTCCCTTGGCCGGGACAGCGCCGGGCTTCCATGATTCGCCAGCAAAGCGGATTGGCGGGGCAATGTGCTTTCCGCCGCTCTCGCCTTCGACCAATAGACCGCGCTCAGCGATATGGGGTTCATCGAGGGCCTCGCGGAAATTGAGGACGGGGGAGAACGCAACGTCTTTATCGGCGAACCACTCGATCCATTGCTCGCGCGTACGCTCCGCAAATATGTCGCGCAGAAAGCTGATCAGATCGCCCTGTTCTCCTGCTGGAGCCTCGGCCAATGGCAGAAGGTCCAATCGGTCGAGCGCCGTGAGCAGGTTCTTTGCAAATTTGATCTCGCGCCCGCCCAGCGCGACATGCTTGCCATCGCGCGTTTCGTAGACCTGATAGAAAGCCGCGCCTCCAAGCGATCTTTGGGAGGCTGAGGCGGGGCTTTCACCGCCTGCTATCGCGCTGCCCGCTGTATGAGCGCACCACGGCAACAGACTGTCGAACATAGCGCAGTCAATATAGGCGCCTTCACCCGTTCGATCACGTCCGACCAGTGCCATCAACACTGCGGAAAGCGCAGTGAGACCAGCAGCAAGATCCGCGCTTGGCGCTCCCGGCACAACCGGTGTGCCATCAACCCCATCATTGACCGCGAGAAACCCTGCGAGCGCCTGCACTGCCATGTCATGCGCGGGGTGTTGGGCGAGCGCTCCGTCCTGACCGAAGGCGGAAATCGAGCAATAGATGATGTCGGGCTTGATCGCCTTGACGCTCCCATAGTCAAAGCCGAGCCGCTTCATGACGCCGGGCCGGAACCCTTCAACGAAGACGTCAGCCTCGGCCACCAATTCGCGCAAAGCCGCAACGCCCGTATCGCTCTTTAAGTCGAGCACGACGCTTTTCTTGCCGCGATTGAGATTGGCAAACCACACCGAATGCTCTGCATCACCATAAGTGTCGAAAGGAGCCTGATCGCGCGCGGGATCGCCGTGGGCAGGCTCGATCTTGATCACCTCGGCGCCGTGATCGGCCATCATGACGCTCATCATGGGTCCGGGAAGGAATTGCGACAGGTCGACAACCTTGATGCCCGATAGCTTGCCCATTTTCAGATCAGATCACGCCGCTCTTGCGAAGCTCGGCGATGGTCTCCTCGTCATAGCCAAGATCAGCAAGGATTGCCTCGCTGTCTGCACCTAGGAACGGCGCGGCACGGTTGGGCAGACGCTCACCATCAAAACGGATCGGATTGGCGAGAATGTTGAGCTCAGGATTGTCGGGATGCTCGACCGTTGTGCGCATTCCGATCGTCTCAAGCCAAGGATTATCGAGCGCATCGCCCAGCGTGTAGACCGGCGCGACCGGGACATATCCGGCGAGCAATTCCTGCCAATGCGCCATCGGCTCCTTAGAAAACTCTGCATCAAGCAGCTCGGTCAAAACATCGCGATTTTCGAGCCGATCTGCGTTGGTGGCAAAGCGCGGATCGGACAGCAGATCATCGCGCCCCATGCGGGTTGTCAGAATGTCCCAGAACTTGGGCAGCTGGCACATCACAAACATCCAACCATCGGCGGCCTTGAACATTTGGCTAGGCGTAGCGGTCGGATGTGCGCTGCGCGGGGTGCGAGCGGTTTCATCTCCGTGGTTCATATACCACAGCGCCGGATAGCTCGTCTGATGGACCGCCGCCGAAAGCAGATCGGTGTCAACATCGCGGCCCTTGCCCGAACGTTGCGCATCGACCAGCGCCCCCAGCAGCCCAATGCAAAAGATCGTACCGGTAATGAAATCCACCATCGACAGACCCATGCGCTGGGGTTCTCCACCCGGCTCTCCGGTGATCGTGCAATAGCCCGCCTCGGCCTGCATCAGATAATCATAACCCGGCCATTTGGCCCGGTCATTATCGCGGCCATAGGCCGACAGATGCGCACAGACGATTGCCGGGTTCGTCTCCTTAAGCGAGGTGTAATCAAGGCCGAGACGCGCTGGCAAATCGCCGCGCATATTGTTCGCAACGACGTGCGAGCTCGCCGCCAACTTCTTGAGGATCGCTTGGCCATCGCTCGAATTGAGGTCGAGGGTGAGCGAACGCTTGTTCAAATTGAACGCGTTGAAATAGGTGCTTTCGCCTTTGCGCAGAAAATGCGGCCCAACCGCGCGCGCCGTATCACCGCCACCACGACGTTTGCCATCCTCGCCAGTCTTGCCAGGAGGCTCAATCTTGATCACCTCCGCGCCCATTTGCGCAAGGAACATCGTGCCATAAGGTCCAGCACCATATTGTTCGGCGCTGATGACGCGATAGCCTTTTAGCGGGAGATGCACTGTGCGCGTGCCCGCTTAGATTTGGTTTTCTTTGAGGTGCTGTTTTGCGATGATGATCCGCTGCATTTCGTTGGTCCCCTCTCCAATGCACATCAACATGCTGTCGCGATAATAGCGTTCAATGTCGTATTCCTTGGAATAGGAATAGCCACCATAGATGCGCATCGCTTCTTGACTGTTCTCAACCGCCGCTTCGGATGCGAAGTATTTTGCAACGCCAGCTTCCTTGTCACAGCGTTCGCCGCGATCATAGGCCTCCGAAGCGTCAAGCGTGAGCAGCCGGGCAGCGCGGGCGCGCGTGACCATTTCGCCAAGCTTCAACTGGATCGCCTGGTGCTGCGCAATCGGCTTGCCCATTGTCTCACGCTGTTGCGCGTATTCGGTGGCAAGGCGAAGCGAGCCTTCCGCCAGACCCACGCCGCGCGCCGCGACATTGATGCGGCCAAGTTCAAGCCCGCCGGTTGCCTGGAAAAAGCCCTGACCTTCGATGCCGCCGATCAGCTGATCAGCGGGGATAACGTAGTCCTCCATAATGAGCTCAGCGGAATCGATCGACTTGTAGCCCAGCTTGTCGAACTTTTTACCTGTGGTCAGCCCCTCGCGCTTATCAGCGATAAACAGGCTCATCCCCTTATAACGAGGATCCGCGTTCGGATCGGTCTTCACCAACATCGCAAAGCAATCGCCGTTCAGAGCGTTGGAGATCCAGGTCTTGGTGCCGTTGAGCACATAGTCACCGTCCGCGTTCTTCTTCGCCACGGTGCGGATCGCCTGGAGGTCGGTCCCGGCATTCGGCTCGGTCAGAGCCAGACCACCGCGGATCTCACCGGTTGCGAATTTTGGCAGCCACCGGACCTTTTGTTCTGGCGTCCCGAAGCGCTCGACAGCAGCCGCCATGATGAGGTGAGAATTGAAGATACCGGTGATTGCCATCCAATAGCTGGAGATGCGCATAACGATCTTGGCATAGGTCGTCGCTGGCAGCCCAAGCCCGCCATATTCCTGGCCAATCGTTGCTCCGAAAAGACCCATCTCGGCCATCTGCTCGACCAATTTCTCGGGCCAGATATCGCCGTGGTCGTGGTGCTGGACCACAGGAATCACTTCGCGTTCAAGCCAACGGTCGATTGCGTCCATAAAGGCGCGCTCTTCATCGGGGTCGATGGTGCGGATTTGGTCTTCGAATTTTGCGGCGGTAGCCATAGTCTTTGTCCCTTAAGTCTTATTCGTCGAGCCCGCCAAAGCCACGTCTCCAAACGAGGACGGTTCGCTTGTAATGGCTGACAATGTCGCCGTGCTGGTTCTTGGCGATGGTTTTAAACGTCACAATGCCTTGTTCGGGGCGGCTCTTGCTCTCGCGTTTTTCGAGCACTTCGCTCTCGCAATAGAGCGTATCGCCGACGAAGAGCGGTTTGACCATGCGAACTTCGTCCCAGCCCAGATTGGCAATCGCCTTGCCGCTAGTGTCGGAGACGCTCATTCCCGTCATCAAGGCTATGGTGAAGGGCGAGACGACCAGTGGTTTTCCAAACTCAGTGTCCTTGGAAAGCTCATAGTCGAAGTGAGCCGGGTGCGTGTTCATCGTCAAAAGCGTAAACCACACATTGTCCGCATCGGTAATCGTGCGGCCGGGGCGGTGTTCATAGATGTGCCCCTCTTCGAAATCCTCGAAGTAACGGCCCTGGACTTCGCGAAAGCGCCCGGGGGATACTTCGATTACACCATCACGCATTTAAATCTCCTGGGGCAACCCCCTCAGCGCGCGTCAAAACCGCGCGGTATTTCTTCACAAAGGGCGCCTCGAGCATCTTGCCTTTGAACCGGATGGCACGTTCACCCCCGGCCTTATAGGCATCTAGCGCCTCACGCGCTTCGGCGATTTCGTCAGCAGATGGTGCAAAAGCCGCATTGGCATGGGGCACTTGGCGCGGGTGAATTACCGCCTTGCACAGGAAGCCCAGACTGGCCGCGCGGCCGCACTCTTCGGCAAATCCCTCCTCATCATCGAGGTGAATATAGGGCACGTCGATCGCTGGCTTTCCTGCTTCGGCACAGGCCAGCACCATTGCATGGCGCGCGCCCAGCAGCGGGTCCCAGGCAAGCTCGACGCCCAATTCACTTGAGAAATCCGCCCCACCCAGCATCAGCGCCGAAACTCTCTCGTGGCTGACAATCTCCAGAGCGTGGCGCAGCCCTTTGGGGGTTTCGACCAGCGGCACGAGGTCAGGGCAGCGATCGCCCAAGACCCCTGCGATAACATCAAGCTCAGCCGCGGTTTCGACCATCGGAACCATGAGCACTGATGGCAGGACCTCAGCATCACCCAATGCAGCAAGATCGCGCACTCCGGCAAGGGTGTTGACCGCGTTTATACGGATACCCCATCCGTCTGGCATGTCGGCCACATAGGCAAGAGCCGCCTCGCGCGCGCTCGCTTTGTCTTCGGACGCGACCGCGTCCTCAAGATCGATCACAGTCAAACCAGCGCCCGCTGCCCCTGCTTTGGCGAAGCGGTCGGAGCGCGATCCGGGAACGAACAGGAGGCTGGCAGCGGCAAACACGGGCTTAGAGGATGTCCTTTGCGAAACGAGCGAGAAAATCAGACTTCACAATTTGTCCGGACAAATCTAAAGTCAAGGAGGAATTGCAAATTTGTCCGGACAAATTACTCGCTAGATTGTCCTGACCGTGATCGCAGAGAGAGGGTACTCATGAAATTCGTCGCTTCTTTGACCGCCGCAGCAGGCCTGGCTTTTGTCGCAACCGCCTTTGGAACACCTGCCTCTGCACAGATGCTCGATCCTAGCGATCCCGTAGACGCGCTGGAGATCTCCAAGCGCCTCCAATGCGGTGTGTCTGAAGATGAGCCCGCTGTCTATCACTGGTCCGGCAATATTTATGGCCGCACACCGGGAGAACGCGACAAACTGCTGTTCAAGGGCGAGGGGATGAACATCCGCCGCTGCGTCGAAGTCACCGATCCAGAGCACGGTACCGGTTGGCGGTTGATCAGCCGTGAGGTCATGCTGATGCTCGACCCGGAAACCGGCGAGGTCGTCGACCGCTGGGAGAACCCCTACACCGGCGAGACGGTCGATGTGATGCAAATCCATAATGACCCCGTGAACGGGCGACCCAATTTTCCGGTCGGCCACGATGGAACACCCTTCCAACTGTCGACGCTGAGCGAATCGGGTCCATACGTCTTCGTCCCGTTTGAAGTGCCGCTGTTCTACCCAAACCCGCTCGCAGGCGATTACCAGCAATTCGTGGGCAATATGTATCACGCGATGGAGATCTTCGACTTCGCAGCGCTCAAATCCGATCTCTACGATGCGAGCACACCGACCGCCTATCCGATGATCAGCTGGGTGCGGATTTCGCCTTGGGCTCCGTGGATGAATATGGGCGGACGGCCAGGGCAGATGGTCTTCAACGCGATGGGCCGCAAGCTGCCTGGCGGATTTGAAGAGCTGCCCGACGTGCTGAAAGATGAGATCCGGGAAAACTACCCGATCTACGAATCCGCGCCGCCCAAGGATGACGCTCGCCCCAACGAGACGACATGGACCAAGTTCAAGCTGCTGACCGATGAGGCACGCGCGGCTGCCGCAGCTGAGGGCGAAGCTGAACATTCTGGCGAAGGCCACTGATGCAGTTCAAGCGGCGCGCCTTCCTCGCCGGGGGGAGCGCCGCTGTCCTCGCAGGAGCTGCACCGCGCCTTGCGCGTTCGCAAACGCAGGTTGATGTCGCGATCATCGGTGCAGGGCTTGCCGGCCTGAACGCAGCCCGACTATGCGAAGCGCAAGGCCTGTCTGTCACAGTACTAGAGGCGGAAAACCGTATTGGCGGAAGGCTCCATACGCTTGATGAGCTTCCCAGAGCGCCAGAGGCAGGCGGGATCCAGATTGGTGCGGGCTATGCGCGGCTCCACTCTATCGCTGCAGAGCTGGGCGTAGCGCTCTCGTCCGATCAAGGCGCAGGAGCGGGGCGGGTTCAGACGCCGGGTAATCTCTACTGGATCGACGGCGCAAGAACCACCGCCGCCGACTGGACCGCAAAAGCCGACAATCCGCTTGCCGATCCGGTGTTCCAAGCAGAACCCGCAGCGCTGCTACGCCAGTTTTCGGGTGGCCTTACCCGTTTTGACAAGCCGGAGGACTGGCTAGACGCTGAGGAAAGCTGGGATGTTTCGGTTGCCATGGCATTGCGAAAAGCCGGAGCCAGCCCGAGCGCGCTGCGCCTCATTGAAGCAAACTTCAATGGTAATGATCTCGCCAGCATGTCGCAGCTCCATCTGGCGCGCAGCTTCGCCATCTTCCGCAGCCAGCCCGGGCCAATCTCAACTATTGCAGGCGGATCGCAGCGACTGCCAGAAGCGATGGCAGGCGCGCTTGCAGGCGATGTTAGGCTCGGCACCAAAGTGCGCGCGATCAGTGAAGAGGCGAGCGGCGTCCGCTTGCTTTTAGAGGAAGGTGAGCTCCATGCGCGGCAGGTGATCTGCACAATCCCCTTCGCAGCCTTGCGCCATATTCCGATCGCAAGTTCGCTTTCTCCTGCGCTCGCCCGAATGATCGCGCAATTGCCCTACACCCGCGCAAGCTTTGCCTATCTCACAGCAAGTGAGCCGTTCTGGCAGGACGATCGCTTCCCCGACACTTTGTGGACCGATGATCCGTTGTTGGGCCGCGTCTTCGTGCTTTCTGATGGTTCGGGAGAGAGTCCCCCGATGCTCAAGCTTTGGACGACCGGAGCAGGCGCAGACATGCTCGACCGAATGCCAGCCGACCGCGCGAGAACTGAGATCATCGCTCGGGTCGAGAGGGCTCGGCCATCGGCAAGGGGCAAGATTGGCGATGTCACTTTCTACAGCTGGCAGCGCAATCCGAATGCGCGCGGCATCTACCACCATATCGGCACCGGCATGGCGCGTGATCTGGCAAAGGCGACTAGGGAAACGCGCAGCCAATTGCACTTCGCCGGCGAGCATCTCGCGCAAGCCTCAAGCGGAATGGAAGGCGCGCTTGAAAGTGGTGAGCGGGCCGCATTGGCGGTGCTGGCCCTAGCCTAAGCGGTTAAGGAGAAATCCGGCAGCAAGAAAAACGGGGCGAAAGCACATCGCTTCCGCCCCGTCTTCTGGGTCATTGCAATGGCCTAGTAATTGGCGGTCACAATCACGCCAAAACGACGACCCGGACGAAGCCCGCCGATAAAGTTGCGCCGGAATGACGGGTCAGCATATCGGATCAGCTGCTGCACCGATGTCTCATCGGTCAGATTGTCGACATAGGCCTGAATCCGGAAATTGTCGTTCTGCACGCCCAAGCGCGCGTCAACCACAATCGAGTCCCCGGTTTCCGCGAGGTTCGCAACTTGCGCAAAGCTGGACGATGTCAGAGAAACATTGGCGCCGGTGAAGACTTCCCAATCGCCATTGCCAAGAGGGGCTCTCCAATCCGCGTCCGCGAAGATGCGGTGGACCGGCGCACGCGGGATTCGGCGTCCATCAATCGAGCCAAATGCCGGGACCGGCGTTCCATTGATCGTGCATCCAAGGTCAGGAAACTGTTCGCCAGTAGAACAGTCTACGCGACCATTATCCGCAACGTCGATTAACACACCTTCGTTCTGGTCAAAGCCGCTGGTGAAGCGTGTGTCGGCGAGCGCGTAATTGGCGGTGAACGTGAAGCGTTCGCTTGGTCTTGCCAGTACCTCGAATTCAAGACCGTTGATCCGCGCATCACCGGCATTGACAGTTGCCGTCACCGAATTGGTGGAAGTCTGTGCCAGCTGGGTCAGCTGGTATCCATCAATATTGTTCCGGAAGACCGCCAGATTGGCAATCAATGCACCGTCAAGGAAGGTGTTCTTCAGGCCGATTTCATAGCTGGTCACATCCTCCGGTTCAAAGGTCGGCAAACCAGCTTCGATCGCTACCGTACCGTTGAAACCGCCAGGCTTCTGCCCTTCGGAGTAAATCGCATAGAGCAAATTATCAGGAGTGAACTGATAATCGGCGGTGATCCGAGGCGTGAATTCCTTAAAGGTTGTCTGGTTCGAGCTGCCCGCCGGGCGCGCATCGCCAAGGTCAAAATCGAAGACCGTCTGACGAATGCGCTCTTCTTGATAGCGCCCTTCGAAGCCCAAATTTAGCTCGGGCGTGATATGCCACTCGACCGCGCCAAACAGCGCGATGTTGCGGATATCGAGCAGGTTCTCGTCACGCGGCGTCGCGATCGGATTGAGCGGCGTCAACGGAACGGCAAAGACACATCCTGGTGTATCAGAACAACGTGCCGCCAAGACGGCTGATAGATTGCTCTCTGCAAGATCATCAGCGTCAGCAGGCAAGTTACGAATAGAAAAGCTGTCGTCGTCTTGGTCGAAGTAGTATCCGCCGACGATAAAGTCGAAACTATCGCTTTCATAGGTGAGACGAAGTTCCTGGGACCAATCCTCTGTCTCCGATCGGCTCGCAAAGGTAAAGTCAGTCACATCGCCCGCATTTGCTGCGCCGAAGGCCACAGGGGAAATGAACGGTGCAGGGAAGAACGCAAACACTGCAGAGGTAAAATTCTCAGGAGTGTAATCGCCGTCTGTGAGTGTCGTTTGTTCACGATTGTTGTAACCCGTGAGCGAGGTCAGAGTGAGCCCATCCCCAATCTCATATTCCATCCGAAGGCTGACATTGTAGGTATCAGCTTCGATCCCTACGTCGTCGAGGTCAGATGGGGCGAACTGGCGGGTGAAGTCGCTGTTCAAGGTCCCCGGCCGGATCACTCCACAGAAATACCTACCATTGCCATTATAGAGCCCACCATTGTCGAAGAGACAGTTGTTGTCGGCATTAGCGGTCGCAAAAATTGCGGGCTGTCCGTCATCAGTGCGGTTGTAATAGCCACGGAGGGTCGCCGTGAACGGACCGCCATTATCCCAATCCAGCACACTGGAAAGCGAATAGGATTGCTGTTGGCCGAGTTTCTCACCATCAAACGCGTTGGTAAACTCACCGCCGAAATCGAAATAGCGACCGTTGAACCCAATGGCGAGACCTTCGCTGATAGGTCCGCGAATGCCAGCGGTTAGCTCGTAACGATCATTCTCCGAAATATCTGCCTGAACACGGCCTTCCCAGCGATCACCGGGCAATTTCGAGATGATGTTGATCGCACCCGAATAGGTGTTGCGGCCATAGAGCGCGCTTTGCGGGCCTTTGACCACTTCGATCCTCTCGATCGTGTCGACATCATAGTCCGCAAGACTGCCCGTGTAGTAAATCCCGTCGATGAAGAAAGCGACCCCTGACTGGCCCAGGATGTTCGCTTGGCCTCGAATGACCGGTCGATTGCTATCGCGCCCAAAACTGTCATCAAAAATCAAGCCCGGCGTTGTCTGGGCAATGTCCTCGAGGTTATCGAGACCAAGATTATCGATCGTGTCGGCCGTGACTACCGCGACGCTGGTCGGAACGCTTTGCAGATCCTCTTCACGCTTACGCGCGGTGACGATGATCACATTGCCAGAACCGGCTTCTTCCGCGCTGGTTTCGTTATCCTGTGCTGCGACAACGCTCGGCGTGAGCATCGTTGCCGCCAGCAGACTGCCGCACATTAGCTTCTTCATGAATATCCTCCCATTTGCACCGCGCTTTCACCCGCAGTGCTCCCAAGTCCCTATCTGTCATATTTCTGACAAACGTCAAAAATTTGTCCAGACAAATTTTTCCACCTCAGCAAAGTCCGTAAGAGTGCGGCTTCAATGCAACGCTCTCTTCAGGGGTCTCAAAAGACCGGTTTCACATTGCCGAGGAGGGCCGTGATCAGCAGCAGAATATAGACCGCCCAGACCCAGATCCGGGTCTTGTCCATCGTCTTGCGCAACGGGATCTCGGTCTCATCGCTCGAACCCTGCTCCATCACTGCCGCGAGCTGCGCGCCAACCGGTTTAAAGGCGACATCGATCATAATCGCTGCGAGAAAGATGAAGCCAAACATCAGCGCTTTCCACGCGAGCCAATCGGGTGTGAGCGGTGCGTCGAGCAAGAGGCTCTGCGCACCCAGCCAGAGATAGAAGCCGCCAATGATCCACCGCAGCCAGCCTTCGATAGCGCGATTGCGTGCAGCGCGCGGGGTCATGTCGTGCTTGTGCGCATCCCAAACCAGCCACAGCCAGAACAAGCCGATCGCCCACGCCCCAGCCAGTAGCCAAACAGGCACGTCCCACCAATTGCCCATATCCACGACGCTGAGCGACAAGGGCACCATCAACGCCCAGGCGCTGCGCGGCACCATGTCGATCTCGACCAACAGTTTGAGCAAAGCGATGCGCTGATCAAGCGTGTAGGTCTCCCGCATGCGGAAATGTTGGCCAAGTACAAACACTCCGACATCCGCGCCAAGCCACAGCACAAAAAGCAGCAAATGCGCATAAACGAGGATCGGATAGGCTAAGTCTGACACGCGAGTACCCCCTCAAGCGGTAAATCCCTCTGCCGCAAAAGTGTTGCTCAAACGGCACGGAAAACGACAGGTTCCTTCAATTTGTCCGGACAAATTGCACTTCTTAGCTTGACAAGCAAGAGGTTGTCCGGACAAATTTGTGGGGCATGCGGGAGGACAGACCGGCGCAAAGTCGGCTCCATCGCCTCGATATGAGGCTCTTCGACCAGAGGAAGGAAAGCGTTTCATGATCCCAACTGATAAGACAAAGCTGGCGCTGCTCGGCATGACTTCGGTTATTGCACTCGCAGTTTCGCCCACGACTGCCATGGCGCAGGATCAGGAAGAAGCCGCAGAAGAGGAGCGCGGGGTCGGCTCGATCATCGTGACCGCACAGCGGCGTGAGGAAAGCGTTCAGGACGTTCCAATCGCAATCACCGCCTTCTCCGGCGAACAACTTGAAGAGCGAGGGATTGCGAACGCTCTCGAAGTTGCCGCTTTCGTCCCGAACCTGGTTGGCCTTAACAATACCGGCCTTGGCACCGCCAACGCCTATTATCTGCGCGGCATCGGCAACACCGAAAGTATCGCGACCTTCGATCCGCCAATTGGCACCTATGTCGATGACATTTATCTATCACGCCAGAACGCCAACAACCTGTCCTTCTTCGATGTTGATCGGGTTGAAGTTCTGCGCGGTCCGCAAGGCACATTGTTTGGCCGCAACACGACCGGCGGCGCTGTCAACGTTTACCTGGCAGAGCCGGGCGATGAAGTTGGAGGGTTTGTCGAGGCCGGTTTTGGTGCCTTTAACCGTTACATGGCTCGGGCCTCGATCGACCTGCCGCTCGCCGACACTTTTGCGGTGAAGGTATCGGGCTATTTTCAGGATGATGATGGCTATGCCAAAATCACTGCGCCCGGCGCAACTCCAGGTACATCAATCGACACTGGCCTGCGTACCAACGAAAGTGATGGCTGGGGTGTGCGCCTTGGCCTGCACGGAGAATTGTCGGACAGTGTGCGGTGGAAAGGCTCTTACATCCATACCTTTGCCGATGCGGCCAATGTTCTGAATTTCGACTGCGATCCAGCTGATCCGACCAATTGCGATGGACGCTTCGTGACCACGGGTCTGCGTCCTGACGGCAATTTCATCGGTGCCAACGGCCCCTTGCTGACTGGCGAGAAGGCCAATTTTGGGCTTGGCAATGAAGCGACAATGGACTTCGTTTCGAGCAACCTGGAAATCGAGCTTGGGGACAACTGGACCGTCAATTTGATCACCGGCTTCGTCGATATCAGTCAGGACTTCGCTCTCGACTTTGCCGATGGCCGCGCCTTGCCAAACGCAGCAGACCCTGTGCCTAGCGTGCTTGGCTACACTTTTGGAGGCTTTACCATCTCCAACCAAGGTGAGCACACGCAATTCACTCAAGAAGTGAAGTTCACTGGTTCTTTGGGCGATGGACTGGTCGACCTTGTGGGCGGCGTCTTCTATTTTGACGAGGACAACCGCACCGACTTTGGTGATATCTTCACCCTGCCCTTCGCGCCACCGCCGGACGGTTTTCCGTTTCTGTTGGCTGATCGCGTGATCGACAACACCGCAGAGGCCTGGGCGGGCTATCTCCAGGCAGATTTGAACCTCACCGATGCGCTGACGCTGACGGCTGGTATTCGCTACACGGATGAGACCAAGACCTTTGGGATCTCGGACAACACCGGGGGCGGGCTCACCACAGCCAACTTGGTGGCCGATAACGGTGCTGCCATCCCGACCGAACAGACGGTCAAAATCTGGACCCCGCGTTTCGCCATCAATTACGAAGTGACCGATGACGTGCTGCTATTCGCTAGCGCCACGCGTGGCTTCAAATCGGGTGGTTGGAACGCACGTGGTACAGCGCCTGGGGAGCTTCTACCCTTTGGCCCAGAAACTGCTTGGAGCTATGAAGCAGGCGCCAAGACCGAGCTTTTTGACCGGCTCTTGCGCTTCAATATTACGGCTTTCTACCTCGATGTAAGTGACCTGCAGACGCCTTCGGCATTCATTCGACAAAACGGCACATTGGCTTTCATTACCCGCAACTTTGCGGATTATGAGAACAAGGGTCTTGAAGTCGAGATCACCACGGTCCCTGTCGAAGGGCTTAATATCTTTGCCGCCATCGGCTTCCAAGACGATGAGTACAATATCGATGCAAATGCACCGGCGCTCGATCCGTTTGGAGTGCAATCGGTGGCGGCACAGCAAGCCACCTGCCTTTCGCAATTGGCTGCTGGCTTGCTCCCCAATGGACCATCAGGTGCCACTGACCCGCGCACTGCCGACAATGCGTTCGCATGCGGCAACGGCATCGTTACGCCCAACGGCGAAATAGCCGAGCCGGTTCGTACACCGGATTGGACCGTTGCTTTGGGCATGAACTATGATGCCGAAATCGGTGACTTCACGCTCACGCCAGCCATTAACGCCAATTGGCGCAGTGACAGCGAGGTCGGGACCAGCAATGTGACCTTGTTCGACGGTGATACGACGGGTGCCATCACCGGCACAGATTATCCGGCCAACTCGTTGGGTCTGGGCAATTTGATCGACCCACCAACTGGATCGTTCAGTCCATCGCGCTGGATCGTCAACGCTTCGATCACCCTCAGCAATGTCGGTGGGTGGCAGGTGGTCGCCGAGTGCAAGAACTGCTTCGACGAGGAAGCGGTCGAATCGGCGCTCGCCAATTTCAGCTACCTCAACCCGCCTCGCACTTGGACGATCCGGGCAAAGTTCGACTTCTGATGCTCAAACACGCAGCGGCGGCGGTGGCTTTAACCGCCGCCGCCGCGCCTCTTCTTTCTGCTGAAAGCGCCTCGGACTACGGTGTTGAACCGTGGTCCGAAGTGGTTGTGAGCGTTGCTGATCTGGATGGCAGCGCAGAGTGGCTGGTTGAAGATGGCGGGTGGCGCGCGGTCAGCCGGGGCGTCGTAGCACCCAGTGAAATCAGCTATTGGCAATTGCCTGTGGGCGCTACGGGTGAATATCTTAAAATATGTGCCGCTGAAGCAACGACCGGTTGTATTCGGTTTATCCGCTTCTTAGAGGCCGGAGAGCAGCGCACGATCCGCCCCGCAGCTAGGCCGTGGGACACTGGCGGCATCTTCTCGATCATGCTCAGAAGCGAAGACACGCAGGCCCTGTTCAATGCGGCCCTTGCGCGCGGCTGGTGGGCCGAGAGCGAGCCCTATCGTTTTAGCTTCGGCGGATCGGACCTGGTCAATGTTGTCATTCGTGGGCCGCATGGGGTGAACTACGCGCTTTACCAGCGCGAGAAGCCGCCCTTCACTGATTTTCCGATCGGACCCTTGAGCCAGGCGTTCAACACGATGCGTATGGTCAAGGATCAGCCGCTCGCGCTTGCCTTTTACCGCGACACTTTGGGTTTTGGCGTCCTATTTGATGCTCCCTTCACCGACCCTGAGCCGCGCTCGAACAATTTTTCGGTTCCCGCCAATCTTGCGACCACTTTGGAGCGGCGCGCGGCAGTTGCGCAACCTGTTCTGCCGGGCGAGACGGGGCGGGTCGAGGTGATGCAATTCGTGGGTTTTGAGGGACGCGATTTTGCTGAACACGCCTCGCCGCCCAATTACGGCATCCTCTCAATCCGCTATCCGGTGCGCGACTTTAACGCGTATCGCGCCAAACTTGCCTCGCACGGAGTTGACGCCGCATATTCCGGGGACGCAGTGATGGTCCACGCTCTAACCGATCAAGACGCGCCGAGGCGCATTTTTGCGGTCCGCGATCCCGATGGCAATCTCACGGAGTTTTACCATGCGCCTTAAGTTCGCAAGCTTGCTCTGCGCTGCTCTGTTGGCCGTCCCCCTCGCAGCTCAATCCACCGGCGATGCAGAGCTCGACCGCCGCTGGCAGAGCATGCTGGCCGGCGGATATGAGCCGCTCACCATCCCTACCGAATGGTACGATCCTGTGGCTGAAGTCAAAGGCGCGGAGACCCCCGTGACGAGCACAAGCGCTGAAGCTTCGCGCATCTCACCGACAGCTCTTGCCGCCGCAGCTGGCTGGGCCGAGGGCCAGAATTCCACCGCATTTCTGGTCGCGCGCGATGGTGAGTTGGTGTTTGAACGCTATTGGCAGGGGACCAAGCGCGACACGCGCTTCAACCCGCAGAGCATGTCCAAGACCGTGCTAGCCATGCTGGTCGGCATTGCGATTGATCGCGGCGAGATTGCCTCGGTAGACGATCCAGTCAGCACATACTTGCCCGAATGGTCAGGCGAAGCGCGCGGTGCGATCACTCTGCGCCAGATGCTGTGGATGTCGGCAGGGCTCGAACAAGGCGATGACGGCTTTGGCTATGCAGTGACCTTGGACAATCCGATTGTGCGCCATTCGCTCGGAAGCGATTTCACCAAGCTGCTCTTCTCGCTGGAACCGGTGGCGGAGCCTGCGACTGCGTTCGATTACAACAATCAGGTCAATCAACTGATCGGCGTGGTGCTCGAACGCGCGACCGGGATGGAATACGAGGTGATGCTGTCCGAGCGCTTGTGGAAGCCCCTTGGTCTGCGCACAGCGGCTATGCCGCTCGATCGCGAAGGCGGTATGGCGTTGACCAGCTGCTGCATCCTCTCGCGCCCGATTGATTGGCTGCGGCTGGGAGAGCTATTCCTCAATGGCGGCCGCTATGATGGCGAGCAGATTGTGCCCGAAAGCTGGCTAGAGGAGAT
Organism: Pseudomonadota bacterium; assembly: GCA_039039885.1. Taxonomy (GTDB): domain Bacteria; phylum Pseudomonadota; class Alphaproteobacteria; order Sphingomonadales; family Sphingomonadaceae; genus Erythrobacter. The sequence goes on from JBCCPG010000002.1 coordinate 169,955, forward strand.
GACCCAACCTTCGCCGACCTATCCCGGATACGGTTATCAAGTCTGGGTCCATGATCAGCGGATCGGGGGCGAGCGTCCTCCGCTGGTGCCGCTTGTCCCATGGCAGAGCGAACCCTTCGCAAGCGAGCAAGTCATCATCTTTCACGGCCATGGCGGCCAGCGCACCTATGTGATGCCGGACAAGGGACTGGTCATAGTGCGCGCCGCGCGCGCCTGGCCAGATGCATGGGACGACGCATTACTGCCGAATGTGATATGGCGTGGAACGGAATTTGAGGGAGAGTCTGAGTGAGCAGCGGGACGGAGCACGATTCAGGCCCAAACGAATTCGCTAAGGGTTGGGCGGTCCTACTTGCTGGAGTGGTGGGCGTTATGTGCGGCGCATCGCCTATTCCCTACAATGTCATCGGCTTCACAGCCGAACCATTGCAGGCTGAGTTTGGATGGAGCCAAACACAGATTCTTCTGCCGATCACTCTGTTTGGCGTGATCGCAAGTTTCCTAGCGCCGGTGTTTGGCTGGATGGCAGACCGCTTTGGAGTGCGCCCGGTCGCATTATGGTCGCTCTTCGCCTTTGGCTTAGCCTTTGCGGCAATTTCTCTTACCCCGACAGAGAACAGCGCGCAGACACTCTACATCTATTACGGCTTTTGGGTTGTAGTGGGCCTAGTTGGAATTGGCTCGACTCCGGTCACCTGGAGCCGGGCCATCAACCTTTGGTTTTTCAAACATCGCGGGCTTGCGCTCGGCATCTTGCTGATGGGCACAAGCCTTGCCGCCATGGTGATCCCGCGCGTCGCAGTGGAGCTTATCCAAGCCTATGGCTGGCGATCCATGTTTGCAGGTGTGGCGATTTTCCCGGCCATTGCGCTCATCATCGCCTACTTCCTGTTCCGCGAGCCGCGCCCCGAGGAACGGCCAAAGGCAATTGAGAGCGACACCGGTAAACTGACCGGCGTGACATTGGGAACGGCGCTTAAGGACTATCGCTTCTACATCATCTGGCTTTCCATCGCGCTGATCGCTGCGGCCTTTGGCGGAGCATTCATCAACATGCCGACGATGCTGCGTCTGCGCGATGTGGATGTCGAGACAGCAGCCAGCGTCATGGGCATATTGGGAATTGGTATCTTTGCCGGGCGATTGATCACGGGCGCTTTGCTGGATCGGTTCTGGCAGGGCTTTGTCGCCTTCCCGCTTTTGTGCCTGCCCGCGATTTCAGCGTGGTTGCTTCTTGGCGACAGCCTTCCCTTCACGCTTGCTGCCCTGGCCGGCTTCCTTCTGGGCTTTGCAGCCGGAGCAGAAAGCGACCTCATCGCTTATTTAACCGGCAGATATTTCGGGATGGCAAATTACGGTAAGATCTATGGAATGCTGTACATGCCCTTTGGCCTGTTCAGCGCCGCATCGCCGGTGATCTACGCACAGGTTTACGACCGCACGGGGAGCTATGATCCCATGCTCGAAATCTCGATGGGGATGTTCATCGTCGGCGGCGGCATACTCTTGCTTCTCGGCAAATACCCCGAGAGCTTCCCCGAAGCTGAAAGTGAACCCTCTTCACCCGCAATGGAGCCCGCCTGATGGCCACCCTAGCAAACGACAATCCGCTTGCGCTGGTGCGCAAGGCCGTGAGCGGCGAAGCCCTGCTCGACGATGCTGACAGCCTCGCGCTGTTCAGCCACGATGTCCTCTCGCGCGGGGAAGAGCCGCTTGCCGTGTTCCGGCCCAACAGCGTGGAGGAGCTTGCCGCAGGGGTCGGCGAGGCGACAAAGGCCGGCATCGCGATTGTCCCGCGTGGCGGGGGGATGAGCTATACGGGCGGCTATCTGTATGAAGGCGGCCCCCACCTGCTCATCGACACTGGCGGCCTCGATCAGATCCTTGAGATCAACGAAGAAGACATGACCGTCACGGTCGAGGCGGGTGTGAGCTGGGACAAACTCCACCGCACGCTCCAGCCCAAGGGATTGCGCGTCTTTGCCTGGGGCACGCTCTCCGGCATTCGCGCGACCGTGGGCGGAGGCATGAGCCAGAACGGCCTGTTTTGGGGCGCGCGCAATGGCAGCGCGGTGGACAGCGCGATCAGCATGGATGTGGTACTTGCCGATGGGACGATCCTGTCAACCGGCTCTGAATTTTTCCGCCCCTTTGGCCCCGATCTCACCGGCATTTTTGCTGCCGATTGCGGCGCGTTTGGCGTGAAGGCGCGAGTGACACTTAAGCTGGTACAAGAGGCCAAAGCCTTTGCCTATGGTTCGTTTAGTTTCGACACGCATGATGCTTTGCTCACCGCGATGAGCGCGATTGCGCGCGAAGAACTCGCCGCCGAAAGCTTCGCCTTCGATCCGTTTCTGCAGGCCCAACGCATGAAGCGTGATACGCTGCTCAAGGACGCCAAGCAGCTTGGCAATATGGTCAAGGATCAGGTCAAGACCGGCGGGGTTCTTAAAGCCATGAAGGAAGGTGCGAAAGTCGCGCTGGCGGGGCGAAGCTTCCTCGATGATGTGCCCTTCAGCCTCCACTGCGTTGCCGAAGGTCGTCATCAGCCCAGCGTCGATGCCGATATGAAGCAGATCGAGCAGATCGTGCGCGAGGCGGGTGGCACGGTGGTCGAAAACTCGATCCCCAAAATCCTGCGCGCCAACCCGTTCCCGCCGCCCAATTCGATGCTCGGCCCCAATGGCGAGCGCTGGGTGCCGGTCCACGGCTTCCTGCCGCATTCGAAGCTGATCGAAGCTTGGGAACGCTTCCAGGATCTGTGGGCAGACAATGCAGAGGCGATGGAACGTCTCGGCGTTGAAACCGGCGCACTGATCGCTGCAACCGGTAGGTCATCCTGCCTGATCGAACCGGTGTTTTTCTGGCCCGGCGAGCACAATCCGTTGCACCATGACGCGATCGAAGCTGATCATATGGCAAAACTCACCGCCGCGCCCGATAATCCAGAGGCGAACGCATTGGTGATGGAACTGCGCGAGAGAGTGATCGCGATCTTCCACGAAATGGGCGCCATCCACTTGCAGATCGCACGCAGCTATCCGTTGAAGGCGAGCCATGATGGTGCGGGCTGGGACATGCTCAAAGCGCTGAAAGCACAGGTCGATCCCAAGGGGCTCATGAACCCTGGCTCGCTGGGTCTCTAAGTGAACCCGGAGCTCGACCGCAGGCGGGCCTTGGCGGCCGGAGCGATAGGAGCCATCGCAGCCAACACTTCCGGATATTCAGCGCTCAGCGCACAGGAGACAACACAAGTGACCGACACCTCCACCTATTGCGCCATGGCAATGCAGTTGACCGCGCGCTCGCTGGAACGGCTGCCTGACACCGCCGCAGCGCGCGCTGCGATGCTCGAGCACATCGCCGAGATCGAAGGCGCGATCCGCACTTCCTCTATCTTCGTGGCGCAATATACCGGTAAGCCGGTGAAGCTGGTGGTGCTGCCCGAATACCTCTTCACCTCTTACCCCGGCCGCATCTCGATCCCCGACTTCGCCGAGCGGGTGGGGTGGGCTCCGGACGGGGCGGAGTATGAGGCTATGGGCAAAGTTGCGCAAAACCTTGGGATGTTCCTCGCCGGCAATGCATATGAAAGCGATCCAGCCTTCCCCGATCTCTACTTCCAGTCCTGCTTCATCGTCGCGCCTTCGGGAGACGTCGTGCTGCGCTATCGCCGCTTGCTGTCGATGTATGCGCCTTCCCCGCATGATGTGTGGGAGAAATATCTCGACACTTACGGGCTCGAAGGCGTGTTCCCGGTCGCCAAGACCGAGATCGGCAATCTTGCAGCGATTGCATCGGAGGAGATCCTCTACCCCGAGATCGCCCGGGCCTTGGCACTGCGCGGGGCGGAAGTGTTCTGCCATTCCTCAAGCGAAGTCGGCTCGCCCATCGCGACCAATAAAGACATTGCCAAACAGGCGCGCGCGTTTGAGAACCTCGCCTATGTCGTAAGCGCCAACACCGCCGGAATCTCCGGCACTGCCATGCCGCTCTCCTCAGCAGAGGGGAACAGCCAAGTGGTCGACTGGAAAGGCAATGTTGTGGCGCAGTCAGGCGATGGCGAGACTTTCACTGCATTCTCCCCGATCGACCTTGGCGGCTCACGCGAAGCCCGCCGGACGACCGCGATGACCAATTACCTCGCGCGCCAGCGCCCGGCTCTGTTTGCCGAAGCCTATGCAGCGGCGGCTGAGCCCTTCCGCGAGGCTGATGGTATGATGGAAGGAGGGGAGCCGGTCATCCCGGATCGCGCCTATTTCAACCGCGCGCAGGAAGAGGTGATCGAGCGCCTGATCAAAGCCGGGGTGATCTGATGCAGCACCGAAACGTGCGCGGGAAAATCCGCTATTCGTCGATGAAGCCCGGCATGGAAGGCCAGGAACGCGGGCGCGAATGGTTCAATTTTTCGCACCATGCCGATGGCTCGACGATCATGAGCGCGCAATGCGAGATTGAGGAGCCAGATCCCACGGTCCTGCGCAACATCACATGCCATATCGGCCCTGATCGCAAGCCGCAGAACCTGCTCGTCCATCTGACATTGGGCGATGAGTTCCTTGGTTCGGGCTGGATGGCCTATGACGCTGCCTCGGGAAAGATCGTGTGCGAGAGCCACGGACCTTCGATTGGGCGCAATTCAGAAAGCCAGAGCGCGGTTGAGTTCGACGCTTTCGGCACGCATCCGGTGGTCGGCGATGGCTTCACCACGCGGCTGATGGATGTGAGCAAAGGCCCCCACAAACGCCGACTCAAATTCTACCTACCTTCGCCCGATCATCGCGGCGCAACCGCTCCACAGATCGCCTATCTCGAGATGACGATGGAATATGTCGGTGAGGAGGAGAAAACCGTCGAGGCCGGAACCTTCCAATGCCGGCACTATCGCTATGTCGATGAAAGCGATGAAGGCATGGGCGGCACCCGCCACCCCGATTTCGATATGTGGGTGACAGCCGATGATGACAGCGTGCTCGTCTATGGTTCGATCGATGGGTACATGATGAACCGCTACGAGCTGATCGAGCTGGAGCGTTAATGGCGGTCGGTCATGCAGCGATCATCGGAGCGGGTTTGGGCGGGCTCACTTGCGCCATCGCGCTGCGCCAGCGCGGTATCGAAGTCGACGTCTATGAGGCCGCTCATCGGATCGAGGAAACGGGTGCAGGCCTGACGCTTGGGCTCGGTGCGCAGCATGTCTTCAGAGCCTTGGGCGTGCAGAACGCAGTGGCGAGGGAAGCTTGCCCCGCGGGCAATCTGCCCTTCCTGCATTATCGCAGCGGCGAGGCATTGCTCGGTGCGCTCGATCTGGGCGATGGGCGCGGCGATGATGGCGGCGCCAATATCGTGCGCCACATCTACCGCGCCGACTTGCAGAAGGTTCTATTGGCTGAGCTGGAACGGCTTGGCGGGCGCACCCATGTCGGCAAGCGCCTCGCGCGCTATGACCAGAATGGCTCAAGCGCGAGCGCGCATTTCGAAGACGGGACAAGCGCCGAAGCGCCGGTTCTGATCGGGGCCGATGGCGTGCGATCTGCAATTCGCGCGCAGATGGTCCCCGACGATGCGCCGCGCTTTACTGGCCATGTCGCCTACCGTTTCCTCGTACCGATGGAGCGCGCCAAGCCCTTCATGGATCTGGGTCGCAGTGCGATCTTCATCGGGCCCAAGCGAACCTTCAACCGCTACACGATGGCACAAGGGACCATCGTCAACGGCGCTGCCTTGGTCGAAACAGGTGAAGAAGTGCCCGAGGGATGGTCGACCCATGCGCCGCAATCGGAGCTCGAGGCCGCTTTCGAAGACTGGCACGGAGACGTGCAGGGCTTAATCGGTGAAGCGGGAGACTCAATCAAATGGGGGCTTTATGACCGCGCGCCGATGGAAAGCTGGTCGGATGGCCGCGTCACCATGCTCGGCGATGCGGCACACGCGATGCTACCTTTCCTAGGGATGGGCGCAGCGATGGCCGTAGAGGATGGCTATGTCCTCGCGCAGATGTTGAGCGGGCATCAGGAGCTCGCAGAGGCGCTCACCCAATACGAAACACGCCGTATCCCGCGCACATCGCAAGTCCACGAGGCCTCGAAAGTTCAGGGCCAAGTGACCCAGAGCATCGACCCCGATGATTTCGCCCTCGCCGGAGCGCCGGTCAATAACAGCGCAATGATGGAGTTCGACCCGACCGCCGAATTCGCCGCCTAGTGCCTGGGTGTGTTGCGCTGTTCGGAAACGCGGATCATCACCTTGCCAATATGCGCCCCGCTTTCGAGGTGCTCGTAAGCCGCGCGCGCATCATCGATGAAGAAGGCCCGGTCAACTTGGGTCTGAACCCCATGCTCGCCCATCACTTTAAGCGCGGCTTCGAACATACCGCGATGGCCGCTGGTGATGCCTTTAATGGTGATGTTTTTGCCAAGGATAGCGCCCTGGCCAAAATCGCCTTTGTCCTGCGGTGAGCCTGACAAGGCGCCGAGCGTTCCGATCCTCCCCTCAACCGCTGTTGCGGTGAGCGTCTGTTCAAAATCGCCAAAGCCGATCGTGTCGACCACGACATCCGCGCCGCGGCCTCCGGTCGCCTCCAGCAAGGCCGTACCCCAGTCGGGGCGGTCCTTGTAATTGACCGTGTAATCCGCACCCATTTCGCGCGCCTTTGCGAGCTTCGCATCGCTGGATGACGTGATCGCAAACTCGCAGCCTAGCGCCTTCGCCAGTTGCAAGGCGTAGATCGAGACCCCGCCCGTCCCTTGCGCAAGGACAAGCTTGCCAGGACCCGCCTGCCCGAAATCGACCATGGCGTGCCACACTGTCCCGGCAACCACGGCGAGCGTCGCGGCGGTCGCATCGCTCACGCCATCGGGGACCTTGACGGCAGCTTTGGCAGGAACGACGATTTTCTCAGCGAGCCAGCCATCCATCGTCACCCCGATATCGCGTCCGAAGATATGGAAGCCAAAGCCGCCTTCGGGATCCCAGTCGACGAAGTTTGCCGCCGCCACGCGCTCGCCGATCGTGAAGCCTGTCACGCCTTCGCCCAGCGCCTCAATCACACCAACACCATCGGTCAGGGGGATGCGGTTCTCGGGCAGGTCGGTGCCATAGTGACCGCGCAAGATCATCAGATCGCGGTAATTGAGGCCGGCTGCGGTGATGCTGATGAGGACCTCTCCCTCCTCGGGGACGGGATCATCGCGCTCGACCATACGCAGGCTTTGAGTGCCGCCTCTTGGACCGATTTCCCAAGCTTTCATGCGTTCAAGCCTCCCTGACAGGTGCAAAGACGCGGTCGATGAATTCCTTCACCTTGGCTTCCTTGTCGACGCGAACCCCGTTCTTCGCCTCTTCGAGCGCGAGGAGGCGTTCTTCCTGAACCCAGACCTCTTGTGCAAGGTTCATGACCACCGCGACGAAGCGGTCCATGCCGGGATCAGCAAAGAAGCGCGGATTGCCCTGGTCATCATAAAGGCTGGGCGGGGCGTCTTCAGGGCGGAGCGTCTCGCTCATTTCTTGAAGGCTCCGTAGCCGTACCACATGACCCCTTCGGCGAGACGCCCGGTGGTCTGCTGACCAACGCCTTCGTCGCGATCACCACTCGCAGCGTCGCGCACTGCGTCTTTGCCATAGATGCCAACCGAGGGGACCACGAATTCAAAGAAGTCGTCGGGGCCAAAGCCGGCCCGCTCGCACAATTCGCGCGGCACTTCGTCGCGATAGCCTTTGTAATAGGGCTCGTTGTTATAATAGCTGTCCCAGTCGAGGTAGAAGCCTTCAAAGGCAGGCATCTGCTCGTTGGGCGGCAGCTCCATATGGACCACCAGCCCGCCGGGTTTGAGCACGCGGTAGGCCTCTTCAAACGCTTTGGCGCGCTGCTTTTTGGAAAGCTCGTGGAGGAACATGGACGACCAAACCACGTCAAAGCTCTCATCCTCAAACGCCAGATCATCCGCGCACATCTGCTGGAAATCGACCGCTTGGCCCTGCATCTTGGCCCGCGCCGAGCCATAGGTGAGCGGACCGGGCGCGGCATCAATCGCGACCACGTCGGCCTCCGGGTAGGCCTGCTTCCAAGGCAGAGTATTGTGCCCGATTGTGCAGCCGGTATCGAGGATCCGCTTGGGGGCGAAATCAGGATAACGCTGCTTGATATATTGGCTCATCGAGAGGCCGATATCATCAAGGTTCGCGCCCATTAAACCCATCGAGAACACCGCAAGTCCTCGGTCATAGACCGCGCCGGCCTCAAGGCTGTCCTCACCTCTTGTGTAACTGCCAGGCATCAGGTGAACATCAATCGCGTGGACGTTCTTGGGCACGTCGAGATCGGGGTTGAGCGTCAGCGAACCTGGTTCGCCGCTTGCCTTCGCAGCCTCAGCCGCCAGCCGGTCTGACTCGCGTTCAACGCTGTCAGCCACGCTCGCCCAGACCATTTTCTGCGCCTGCACGCGCATCGCGGAATAGATGTTGAAAGCCGGATCGCCGCGCAGAGCCTGATGCGCCTCGCGGCTGGTTTCCGGATCGCGGCCATGCTCCTTGCGAAAGGCAGGAGCGGCACGGCGGTCATAAGCATCCTTCATATCGCCTGCGAGATCGTTGAGGATCAGGCTGCGTATCCCCGAAGTAAAGCGCCCGCGCGCGATCTCTTCAGGGGTGGCATCGGCCTTCATCGGGTGTTGAAGTTCGACAGTCATTGCTGATCTCCTTCGGAAATTTCAGAGGCGTTGGGTCCAACCACAGGGACCTCCAATTGAGGTACGTCCGGGTCGGAGAAATCATGAGTAAAGCGCGCATCGCCAACCTTGCCGACCAGATCTTCGCGTAAAGGTGCCTCGGCGTAAATCGTGACGGTGTAATCGCCCGCGCTCGTGGGCTCCTGCCGTATGCCGATAATCTCTTCCTGATAGACTTTCGAATTCCAGAATGCGCGGGCGTTTTCGATGCAAGGGAAACGGACCGTAAGGTTCACATAATCGGCCTCCACATCGCCTTCATAGACTTCGAGCGGGCGTGGCACATTGACGTAATAGCCACCGAGTTTCTGATAGATTTCGCTCGCGGCAATAGCCGCGGCATATTGCCCCATCCGGGCGCGGTCGAGCGTGCGGCCCTCGATCACCATATAGACCGGGCTGTCGCAGGTGGAGGCAGGCGGCGGAGGCGCATCACCCACGCCGACACCTTGCAAGGCCAACAGAATTGCAGCGAACGTCATGGCGCTTTGATCCTCCATTCATCGCACAAGGTGCGTTTCCAAGGTTTGCCATCCTTGAACCATTGCCAGGTGCGAGCCCGGCTTTTGCCATCAGGCGCGATATTGATCATCTCAATGTAATAAGCGCCTGGCTCGTCAATTCGATCCAGTTTCAGCATCAGAGTGTCCTCAGCGGTCTGCCAGCAATAGCCGCTGAAGCGATCAGTGTCCCAGACCAGTCGCTCTCCATCAAGCTTGCCGCCGAATTCGTAGGTCGCCTTCTGGCCGTCCTCCCAGGATAGCCAATTGTGCTGGATGTAATGCCATTCTCCGCTGTCAGGGAACTCGCAATGGGTTTTGACCTTGTGCGCATCGATGAGGCCGCCACCGGCATCAAAGTGACGATACCAACCGTCCCACCAACCATCGTGGTCGAGCATGGCGGGCATCACCGCTTCGAGAGCCGCGCGATTGCTCATCCCGCTTGCCCTTCGGCATAGGCATGGATCGGCAGCGGGTCGCCGGTCTGGCGGATCATCGCCTGTTCGCGCAGGAATCGCAGCATACCGGTGTCGCCCATCCGGCTGGGGCCGAGTCCGGACGCCTTGCGCGACACATTCGCTGCATCGCCGACCATCGAAGTGAGCGCACCGTCCTGCAAGGAAATCGCCCCCGCATCGAGCTTCGCGCCAATCGCTGCCGCCTCGTCAAGCGAGCCTGCAAGCACTGCGGCGGAGAGGCCATATTCGGTGTCGTTGGCTTGGGCGATGGCGCTGTCGAGATCGTCATAGACGGTCACCGGCAGAACCGGTCCAAAGGTCTCCTCTCGCATCACCGACATCTCAGGCGTGACATTGGTGAGGATGGTCGGGCGCAGATATTTGCCTCCATCCAAAGTCTCGACTTCACCGCCAGCGAGCACTTCTGCACCTTTGGCCTTGGCATCGTCGATCTGCGACTGAACCTTGTCCGCTTGCGATGGAAAGATGAAGGGACCCAAGTGACCGGCATTGGGATCGGGATGGGTGATGCCAACTTCAGCTGCCCCCGCGACAAGAGCCGCCATGAAGGGTTCGGCAATGGCTTTCGCAACGTAAATCCGCTCGATCGACTGGCAGGCTTGCCCGGTTGCTACGATACTGGAACGCAAGGCAACGCCCGCCGCCCATGCAGGATCGGCGCTGTCGGTGATGATCATTGGGTCCTTGCCGCCAAGCTCAAGGTTTGCCGGAATCAGCTGGCGCGCCGCGGCCTCAGCGACCTTGCGACCCGTCGCAGTGGAGCCAGTGAAACAGACATAGTCGACCTCCTCGATAAGGGCCTGGCCAACCTCTGGCCCGCCCATGACATAAGCGAGCGGCAGCTCGGGCACCTGCGCCAGAACCGCGCGCATCGGTTCGACGAAGCGCGGCGTGACTTCGCTGGGCTTCACCAGAGCAGCGCAGCCCGCCATCAATGCCGGGACTGCGTCGATATGCGACAGAATGACCGGAAAATTCCACGGAGCAATTGCACCAAACAACGGAAAAGCGCTGTATTCGGTAACGATCTCGATCCCCGGAGTGGCAGAGGGTTTGGGACCGCGATCAAACTCTGCGAAAAGCTCTGGCCCACGCGCGGCCCAACGGCGGATATTGCCTGCCGCGCCCTGCACTTCGATCCACGAAACCGCGCCACGCCCGGTATCCACAGTGAGCGCGCTCGCGATCTGTGGAGCGTTTGCCTCGATCGTGTCGGCAAAGCGCGACAATACCTCGGCGCGCGCCTGTGGACCCATCGCCTCCCATACCGGTTGAGCTGCACGCAGACGAGCCGCTTCAGCGGCTATCTCAGCGCGAGTGCTCGCCGCGAATTCGTAGTCTTCTTCTCCGGTGCGAGGATTGCGCGCCTTCATCATTGCTTTTTGCTCCATTCGGTCACGATATCCTCACCCCGCGCGAACCAGGCCTCTTCACGGCTCGCGAGATCGGCGAGCAAACATTCGAGCGCGCCGATGCGATAGGGTAAGCCCATGATGTAGGGCGTGAGATGGATCGGCAGCATCCGCCCCGATTGCGCCGCCTTGGCTTCGTCCGAAAGCCAATCAAACGCATCGCGCATAGCCTCGGCCCAAGAATCTGCGCTCTGCTGCTGCACCGTGATGATCGTGCGGTCGGACAGTTCGTGATTGAGCGGCAGGTCAATCAGCCCGTTCGCAAAGCGATAGGGCAGTTCATCATTCACCCAGTCGCAGCAATAGGTAAGGCCTTCGCTCTTCAGGATATCCAGAGTGTGGAAGCTCTGCTGCCGCGCAATCGAGAGCCAGCCCTTGGCTCGAGCGCCCGTTGCCGCCTCAATGCGGGTCATCGCATCGCCGATGAGTTCGCGCTCTTTCTCTTCGCCAAGGCTTGCATCGATCGTGCCGTTCATATCGGTCGAATGGGCGATGATCTCGTGACCCGCTGCCTGGATCGCGGCGATCAGTTCGGGATAGCGTTCAGCAATCGCGGCGTTGGTGGCAAAGCTCGCTTTAACGCCCGCGCTCTCAAACGCTTCGAGCATGCGCCATGCGCCTACGCGGTTGCCATAATCGCGCGAAGTGTAGTGGCGGTAATCGGGGTAGGGCGTGACCATATGACCAGGCGCCATGAAGGGGCCATCGGGCGTAATCGGAAACCATTCCAGACTGACGCACAGCCAGACCGCGACCGAGCCTTTGAGCCAACTGACCGGCGCTCGCTCATGCATGTTCGACCACGAATAGAGACCATGGTCATAGCCCTCGGCGCGCTTGGGATATTGGGTGTAGCTGTCTGGAAGAGTGCTCATGCAACCTGCTCCCGCCCCACCTGCACTCTCCACGCATCCACAATCTCGCCAGCGCGCGCGATCCATGCCCGGCCATCCTTAGCGATGTGTTCAAGCGCCTCTTCAAAAGGCCCGATCCGGTGCGGCTGTCCTATCAGATAGGCGTGCAGGGGGATGCACATGACGGTGCCCGATTGTTCACCTTCTGCTGCCAGCCGCTCATATTGGCGCACCAAAGTCTCGGCATATTCGCGGCCCGACATATTGTAGACGAAGAAGCCGTAATGATCGTTGACCTCAAGGCTGTAGGGGATCGAGGCGAGTTGGCCTTTGGCTACCCTCACCTCTTGCACCTGATCGTCGTGATAGAGGTCGCAGGTGTAATCCATGCCGTATTCCGCCAAGAGGTCGAGCGTGCGCGGCGTGTGCGTCAATGCAGGGGCAAGCCAGCCGCGAATGCGTTGGCCGGTCGCATCCTCGACCGTCTTGATCGAGTCCTCGATAATCGCGCGTTCCTGAGCCTCGGTCATGTCGTAGGAATATCGCGTGTTGTAGATGCCATGGCTGAAGAACTCCCAGCCACGTTCATTCGCATCGGCGACCACTTCTGGATGATGCTGGCACAAGGCGACCGAGAGCGAGACGCTGCCCGGAAAGCCGTGGCGGGTCATGACCTCAGCCATGCGCCAGTGGCTCACTCTGTTGGAATGGTCGCGATGCGAATAGCCGACGACGCTGGGCGCGGGATGCGGCCAAGGATTGCGCTTGGGATGGATCGGCGGATCGATCTCGTAATATTCGAGATTGGGCGCGACCCAGACAGCGCAGGTCTTGCCGCCCGGCCAGGTGATCTTGGGACGGCCTTTATAGGCGTGATAATCGTAGAGCCCGGGATCTGGCGCGCCTTTCTGCATCGTCTCAGCGCGCCTCCAGCCAGTCGATCACCGCCTGCACCGGCTCAACATCGGCATATTTGAGCTGGAGATCGGTGAGATTAGCGAAGTGATAGCTTTCATGCTTGTCAGCGCAGGTCTCAATCGGGACAATCGTGCGGTAGCCGTGGGAGAGCGCGTCCACTGCGGTCGCCCTGACACAGCCGCTGGTCGAACCGCCCGTCACCACGACCGTGTCGACGCGGTGGAAAGTGAGATAGCTCGCCAGCGGCGTCTCAAAGAACACGCTTGGCATACGCTTCGTGAATTGGAGGTCATCGCCGTGGATATCGCAGCGCGGATCGAACGCGTGGCGCTCGGAGCCATATTTGATGTTCTGCAAGCTGTCTTCAGTGTCGGTGCGCGTTCCCCAGACGCCTGCATCGCCCGCATCATCCTTGTAAGCGACATGGCTCCAGATCACCGGCATGCCCTTGGCCCGCGCCAGAGCGCTGATCTGGTTGATGTAATCGACCTGATTGGGATCGGTTTCGTAGGCGGTCTTGAACTTGTCGGTGCGGGTATAGGCCTGCTGGACATCGACATTCACAATGGCGAGTTTCTCGCCAAAGCCAAACTTCTTGCGCGCCGGGTTCGCCATGACCTCTTCAAAGATCTGGCGAGCGGTCTTGCCGTCTTCGACCATCTTGGTTCCGACCAGTTCGCTCAAGGGTCACTCCTTCGTGAGTTTTACGCTTTGACACGGTACAATAAAGCCGCGTAGATGCTTGTCGAGTAGAATTTGTCCGGACAACTTTGTGACGAAGATAACGCGCCATATCCTGACCATCCCCGGCTCGAGCGGCTCACCCAGCCGTAAGGTCCACTATCGCAAATGCGGCGAGGGTCCTGCGCTATTGATGGTCCATCAAAGTCCCCGGTCGAGCGCTGAATACACTGACCTGATGTTGCGATGGGGCGAGCACTTTACTTGCATCGCGCCTGACACGCCGGGCTTTGGCCAAAGCGATGCCCTGCCCGGCGCTCCCGAGATCGCCGAATTTGCCGATGCCCTGTGCGAATTTATCGATGCGCTCGGCCTTGGAGCATGCGCAGCTTATGGATTCCATTCAGGCGGAATCATCCTGGTGACAGCGCTCAAGCGTCAACCGCACCGCTTCACCGCGCTTGCGATTGGCGGCTATGCGATCTGGACCGAGGAGGAAATGCGCATCTTCGGAGAGAGCTACCTCCCCGAATTCCACCCCTCCGATTATGGCGAGCACCTGACCTGGCTGTGGAACCGCATGCTCGAGCAAAGCTGGGTCTTCCCTTGGTTCGACACGCGTGAGGAAGCACGGCTCTCGGTTGCCCATGCAGACATTGCGCGCGTGTCGCAGGCGGTCTCCGAAATGCTCGATGCGGGCAATGCCTATCAGGCAGGTTATGGCGCGGTCCTGCGCGCCCCGCGCGATATTCCTGCTGCCACCGCTGACGTTCCGCCCTGCCTCATCACCGCTTACGATGGAGATCCTCTGCAAGCGCATCTTGAGCGGCTCGGGGATATGCCTGCCGGTTGGGAAGCGCGGCCGGTTGCGACGCCTGCGGATCATCAGGTGGAGAGCCTGGCATTCCTGCGCGCGCGGAGCGGAGACGGCGAATGTCCTGATCTTGCTGAGGACTCAACTGAAGGCTGGCTCGATGTCGATGGCGCGCTGATCCATTGGCGCGGCACCTCCGGGGGCAAGCTTGTGCTTCACGCTCCCGCAGCCGAGATGGGCGAACCGCAAGAGGGCGAGATTGCCATTGATGTCCCCGGTCATGGCCTCTCGGACGATCATGAGGACATGGTGAGCGTCATTGAGGGCTTCGCCAGCGCCATGAACATCTCTCAGTTTGACTGGCCTTCTGTCCCCAAAGGCGACCCGGACAAGCTCTATCCCGACATGACCCCCGACCGCTTTGGCCAATATCTCCAACGCGCATGGGCTGCGGCACGCGCGCAAGTGTTCTTCGAGCCGTGGTACGAAGCATCCGCCGCCCATGCGATCCCGCTCAACCCGGTCAAGCTTGACCCGCACGCCCTCAATTTACGCGCCCGCGCTCGCATTCGCGCTGGCGATGCCGCGCGCCGCTGGCACAACACTCTCATAACTCTCAACGGAGCCTCCTGATGACGACCTTTGCCGAATTCTCTGAACGCATGCCCCTGCTCGCCCGCCATGAAGGGGTTTGGGATGGGACCTATTCCTATTTCAACGCGGCAAACGAAAAGGTCGATGAGCATGCCAGCCGCTTGCTGTGCCGGATGACAGGCGAGGATGACATCCCCTACCACCAGACCAACCACTACACGTGGCCCGACGGCAAAACCGAAGTGCGCGACTTTCCCGCGACCTATCGCGACGGTCGCATCTGGTGGGATAATGAGCTGATCCAAGGCTGGGCCGCCGAAGTGCCGCTCGACGAATATAACCGTACGATGATGCTTTATTGGCAGCGCACCGGCGACCCATCGCTCTACCTCTATGAGCAGATTCAGATCTCTGACGATGGCCAAAATCGCTGCCGCACATGGCACTGGATTCGCAACGGATTGCTCGAGACCCGCACCGCCATTCAAGAGACCTTTGTGACCAAGGATTGGCGCGCGATTGATGCAGAGATGAAGGCGAATGCCTAAATAGAGACCATGCCAAGGACGCTCTTCGATAAGATCTGGGACACGCACCAAGTCACCGCTACCCCGGGCGGCGCGTCCCTGATCGCAATCGACCGAGTTTTCTTGCATGAACGCACTGGCGCTGCGGCGCTTGCGCGAATGGCTGAGCTGGGCCGAACAGTGCTCGATCCGGCGCGCGTTTTTGCAGTGATGGACCATATCGTCGACACGCGGCAGGGGCGCACAGACAGCACTTTGATGCCCGGTGGAGAGGGCTTCATCACCGAAACCCGCGCCGCCTGCAAAGCCGCTGGGATCACCTTGTTCGACGTCAATGACCGCGACCAAGGGATCGTCCATGTGATCAGCCCCGAACAAGGCATCGTTTTGCCGGGGCTTACCCTTGTCGCGCCCGACAGCCACACCTGCACCCAAGGCGCGTTTGGAGCGCTCGCCTGGGGCATTGGTTCCTCGGAGGCCGAGCACGCCATGGTGACCGGCACTTTGCGGCTCGAAAAGCCCAAGACGATGCGGGTTTCCTTTGACGGCAGCGCGCCCAATGGCGTGACTCCCAAGGACATGATCCTCGCCCTCATTGCTGCGCACGGAGCAGGCGGCGGCGCGGGCCATGTGGTCGAATTTGCCGGGGAAGCGGTGCGCGCGCTCGACATGGAAGCGCGCATGACCTTGTGCAACATGGCGACCGAATTCAGCGCGATGACCGGTCTGATCGCGCCCGATGCGAAGACGTACGAATATCTCGCTGGTCGGCCCTATGCGCCCGACAGTTTTGACGACCCCTATTGGCGCTCGCTCCACTCAGATGCTGATGCTGCATTCGACCAAGAGATCGTAATCGATGCCTCGGGCTTGCGCCCAATGGTCAGCTGGGGAACGAGTCCCGAGCATACGGTCGCGATCGACGAAGCAATCCCACAAGGCCCAGCCCGCGCGCATGATTATATCGGCCTTGATGCAGGCGCGAATATTGCAGGCACTCCGCTCACCGCCGCTTTTATCGGCAGCTGCACCAATGCGCGCTTGTCCGATCTGAGGAGGGCAGCACACATCCTAGAAGGTCGCCGCATTTCACCTGCCATAACCAAGGCTCTGGTCGTGCCCGGCTCGCTCAGCGTGAAGCGCGCCGCCGAAGCAGAAGGGCTCGACAAAGTGTTCGAGGACGCCGGTTTTGAGTGGCGGATGAGCGGGTGCAGCTTGTGCTTCTATGCGGGTGGCGAGGGATTTGATCCCGGAGCGCGGGTCATTTCCTCAACCAACCGCAATTTCGAAGGCCGCCAAGGTCCCGGCATTCGCACTCACATCGCTTCGCCTGAAACCGTTGCCGCTAGCGCAATTGCGGGGGTGATCGCTGATCCGCGCGAATATGCGGGTGAAGAGGTCGCCGCATGAGCGCATTCCCACAACCTCTCACCGGCATTGCAGCGCCGCTCAATTCGGGCCGTCTCGCCGATAATGTCGACACAGACGCGATCATTCCGAGCCGCGAAATGCGCTCCACCGGGCGCACAGGTCTGGCTGAAGGGCTCTTTGCGCCATGGCGCTACGCGGACGCAGACACCCGCGAAGAAAACCCGGATTTCGTGTTGAACCAGCCCGAATACCGGTCCTCAAAAATCCTTGTTGCTGGCTCCAATTTTGGTTGCGGATCCAGCCGCGAACATGCCGTCTGGGCGCTTGCCGAATGGGGCATCAGAGCAGTGATCGCTGAAAGCTTCGCACCGATTTTCCGGGGCAATTGCATCCGCAACTTCATCCTTCCGATTGCGCTACCTCGCGACGCATGCAACGCACTCGCGAGGCAGGAAATCAAGATCGATCTTGCAGCGCAGACCGTTACCAACGGCGCGCACTCCCACGATTTTGCAATCGACCCCGAAGCCAAGCAAATGCTGGCAGAGGGGCTCGATGCTATAGACCTTACTCTGACTCAATCAATCGCGATCCAAGGTTGGATCAGCGCCGATCGGCCGACACGGCCGTGGGTCTATTTGGAGAAAGCCGAATGACCGAAATTCTCGTCTCCGAAGTGGGCCCGCGCGACGGGCTGCAATCTATCGACCGTGTGATGCCGCTCGAAGCGAAGAAGGCATGGATCGCAGCTGAGGCAGAGGCGGGCGTAAAAGAGATTGAGGTCGGAAGCTTCGTCCCACCGAGGCTCCTGCCCCAAATGGCCGACACGGCTGAGCTGGTTGCTTTTGCCAAAGGGATTGAGGGGCTAACCGTTGTTACCCTGGTCCCAAACGCGAAGGGCGCGCAATTTGCCGCTAATGCCGGGGTCGATGCGATGAGCATCCCTTTTTCGATGAGCGAAACCCATTCGATCAAGAATGTCCGAAAAGATCATGCGGCTATGCTCGAGGAGATCGGTGAGGCTGCGAGTATTGCCAAAGCGCATGATATCCACTTCGCCGTTGGGCTCTCCACAGCGTTCGGCTGCACAATGGAAGGCGCGGTGGATGAAGCTCAAGTCGTCCGTCTTGCCGCCAGGGCCGCCGAAGCGGGCGCGATGGAGTTCAGCCTCTCCGACACGACCGGCTATGCTGACCCGGCACAGGTCCGCCGCCTGACCCGCGCGGTCAAGGCAGAGATAGGCGATGACATGCTGACCACTCTCCATCTGCACAACACACGCGGGCTGGGGCTCGCCAATGTTGTCGCTGGTCTGGAGGAAGGCATCACCACTTTCGACGCGTCATTAGGAGGGCTCGGTGGATGTCCCTTTGCCCCAGGGGCATCAGGCAATCTGGTGACCGAGGACCTCGTGCTGATGCTCAATTCGATGGGCTGCAAGACCGGGATTGATCTTGAGAAGCTCCTCAAGGTGCGGAAGATTGTCGAAGAAGCGCTGCCCGGAGAACCGCTTTACGGCTTCACCCCTGATGCAGGGCCGATGCTCGATTACAAGCAGAGGTCGGCAGCATGAGTGATTCCCCCACGCCCCTAGAGGGGATCAGCGTTGTCGAGTTCACCCACATGGTCATGGGACCCACGGTGGGCCATGTGCTCGCAGGCCTCGGTGCTGAGATTATCCGCATCGAGCCGATAGGCGGCGACCGGACACGCAGGCTCAAAGGATCAGGCGCGGGCTACTTCCCGATGTATAATCGCGGCAAGCAATCGATCTGCCTCAATCTGAAAGATGAAGCTGGCCTGGCCGTTGCCAAGGATCTGATCGCGCGCGCTGATGTGCTGGTTGAGAATTTTCGCCCCGGCGCGCTCGACCGGTTGGGCATTGCCTATGAGGACTGCGCCAAGCTCAATGAGCGGCTGATCTATTGCAGCGAGAAGGGCTTTCTGCCCGGCCCCTATGAGCAGCGCACCGCCTTGGACGAAGTCGCACAGATGATGGGCGGGCTCGCCTATATGACCGGCCCTCCCGGCAAGCCCCTGCGCGCAGGGGCCAGCGTGATCGATGTAACCGGCGGCATGTTTGGCGTAATCGGCATCCTCGCAGCGCTTGAAGAGCGGCACCGGACGGGCAAGGGGCAGAAGGTCTCAGCCAGCCTGTTCGAGACGACGATCTATCTCGTCGGGCAGCACATGGCGCAATATGCCGTCACAGGCTCGCCCGCTGCACCGATGCCCGCGCGGGTTTCTGCTTGGGCAATCTACGACGTCTTCGAAACCCGGGACGATCCCGTTTTCATCGGCGTTGTCACCGATGCATTGTGGGAGAAGTTCTGCAAGCTCTTCGCGCTCGACGAGCTGTGGGCGGACGAATCCTTGCGCGAAAACAACGCCCGCGTTGATGCGCGAGAGAGAATCCTGCCTGTGATCCGCGAGATGATTGGCGAGATGACAGCGGCCGAAGTGATCGCAAAGCTCGATGGATCGGGCCTGCCCTTCGCGCCGATTGGCAAGCCACAGGATATGTTCGACGATCCGCATCTTGCTCATGGCGGGCTTGAGGATGTGACGCTTGATGATGGGACTGAGGTCCGTCTGCCGACCATCCCGCTTGAAATGGGCGGCAAGCGGATTGGCGCGACGCAACGCCTGCCGACACCGGGTGCAGACACGCGCGACGTGCTCGCCGAACTGGGTTATGACGAGGCGAAGATGGAGGCGCTGGTGCAGGCCGGCGCAGTGGGGGAAAGCGAATGAAAAGAGAGATCAAGGCGGCTTGTGCCATCGGTACGGCGGCATTGCTAAGCGGCTGCGTGGTCGCGGTGAACAACGAAGCGCCGATAAGGGCCGTCGCCGCAGCGCCCGAAGAAGCAGGCATCAACGCGCCTGATGACCGCATCCCCACCGATGTGCGCCGCTCCACGATCATAGTGCGCGACATCGAGAACTCGCTGAAACTCTACCGCGATGTCATCGGGCTCGAAGTCAATTACGACACCACGGTCACCACGTCGGGCGTCGCTCTGCCTGCTGGCGAGCCGGGCGCGACCGCGCGGCTGGTGCTGCTGAATTCAAACGATCCATGGGTCGGTTGGGTCGGCCTGATGGAGTGGCTCGATCCCGTGATCCCTGCTGAGGATTATCCCAAGCGCATGGGGCCTGGCGATGTCGTGATGGTGCTCAACACCGACGACGTTGAGGGCCGCTGCGAATTGGCAAAGTCTGTCCCCGGCGTAACCTTCACCGCCGAGCCTCGCTTGCAGGTCTATCCGGGGCGCAATGGTGGCCCAGATATTCGCGTGATGGGATGCAATTTCTTCGACCCAGATGGCATTCTGATCGAGCTCAATCAGATTCTCGAATAGAGCTAAATCACAAAGTCGAGCGGCTCAGGCAATTTGCTGCGATGCGTCACCATGCGTCCATGCAAAGTCGTAATCTGACGGCTGCCGGTCTTTACAAAGAGAAACGGGAAGATCCCATGGAGCATACAGGCGCATCCACCCGCGATCATGCGCAATCCGAAGCCGGTGGCATGGGCTAGATGTTCAAAATAGCTCTCACCGACCGAAGCGGGGTGATCAGTGAAAGCTTTCTTGAACGGCATTGCGGGTTCCCTTTTGCATTTTTGGTACGATTTCTGGTGTGTTTAGCACGCCAGGAGTGGGATTTTCTCCCGAATTTGCTCGTAATCGCTACTAATATGGGATAATCTCCCACACATGGCCAAGATGATAGAACTGGATGATCGCGATTGGGCGATACTTGGGCTGATCCAGCATGACGCCTCGCTCTCGCTTCAGGCCATCGCCGACAAGGTGGGACTCTCTGCCAATCCATGTTGGCGGCGGATCAAGCGGATGGAGGAAGCGGGCGTTATTGCGCAGCGCGTCGCCTTGCTTGATCCCGCCAAGGTGGGCGCAGGGACCTGCGTCTTCGTTGCCATCCATACGCGGCGCCACGATGCGGGATGGCTCGAGCAATTCCACGAAGCGATCGAGGCGATTGAGGAGATCGTCGAATGCCACCGTATGGCGGGCGATATCGATTACTTACTCAAGATCCGAACCAGCGACATTGGCGGCTATGACCGCATCTATCAGCGGCTGATCCGGCGGGTTCCCGATATTGCGGATGTGACAGCGAGCTTCTCGATGGAGGAAATGAAGGCAACAACGGCGCTGCCTCAGCCGGTCTAGGGTCCCACCTAACCGATCACGACCACCGTTACTGCCAAGGCTGCCGCGCATGAGCCTATGGTCGCTGCGAGCACAGGCACGAGCGGCCTCCACCCAGCTCCAATCAGCACCGCAAGCTGCGCGCGCATCGCTGTCGCGATTACCGCCAGAAGCAGCAGGAATTTCGAAGCCTCCAGACCTTGCGTGGCAAAGGCAGCGGGGAGATCGACAAAGCTGTTCGCCACTACGAGCGCGAGGAAGCCGAGGATAAACCAAGGCACAGAGATGCGTCTCCAAACCGGGATGGAGCTTTTGTCCGCCGTGCTTGATCCCAGCCACATGGCCGCGAGCGCGACCAATGGCGCAAGCAAAGCCACCCGCGCGAGCTTGATCACGGTCGCTTGCCCGCCCGCTTCGTCCGAGATCGCATAGCCAGCGCCGATTGCCTGCGCGACATCGTGGATCGAGGCACCGACAAGGTAGCCGGCTTGGGCGTCGCTCAGGCCTAAGGCAAATGCCAATGCGGGATAAGAGGCGAGCGCCAATGCGCTCGCCAAAGTCACTGCGACCAACGTCAAGGTAAAGCGCGCCTGATCCAGCCGGTCGCGGCCGACAATTGCATACAGCGCCAATGCCGCGGATATGCCGCAGATGGCGGTCGCTCCTCCGGCAAGCACGCCGGCATAGCGTCCTTGCCCGGCAATCTGCGCGCCGAGCAATCCGCTCGCAAAGGCAACGGCCATGATCGCTATCAATCCCGCAAATGCCTGCCATCCGAGGTCTGCGATCTGCATCAGCGAGACTTGCAGGCCCAACAGCACGATCCCGACACGCAAGAAATGGCGTGAGACGAAATCGAGCCCTTCACCCAGCAAGGGATGCTCGGCGAGAAATGCGAGGGCGAGGCCCAACAGCAATCCGGCGAGGATGGCGGGGATGCCATATTGCTGCGACAGCCAAAGCGCGGCGAAAGCGACGATCAGAGCGGTCGCAACCCCAGGCACCAGCGCGCGCAAAGCCACGCGGCGCGGCGTATCGGACTGCTCGACCTGGTAAAACTCGCCGAACAGGTCTCCGGCATAGAGATTGGGGTCGGGCTTCTTGGTTGCCATCGGGCGCGGCCTAGGCGGAAATGTCCGGCCCGTCGATCAGCAAAACCTGCACATCCGCAAGCCCTTCGCGCAGTTTCTTCGCCTCGGCATATTCCGCGCTGTTCCAGAAGGCTTTGGCGGCCTCCCGGTCGGGCCATTTGGAGATGACCATGCTGGCTCCCTCTCCGAAATCACCTTCGAGCAACTCGGCACCCGGTCCGCGCAAGAGATATTCCCCGCCAAACTGCGTGATCAGCTCAGCCGCAGCCGCGCCATAGCCCTGTATGAACGCTTCGCGATCATGGATGGCGGCGGTGACGATCATGTAGGCAGGCATATTGCTGGTCTCCCGAGTTAGAACGGCTTCACCGCGCCAAGGAAGCAAACCGAGGCAATCGTGATCCAATAGATGTAGGCGGCAAGCCTAGCCATAGAGATCTCGCGTTCGAGCGCCGCCTCTTGTTCCGCATCTGGACCCATGGCGAGGATCCGGAATCGCTCGGTCCAGCGCCGCATGACGAGCCGCAGGAACAACCCGATACACAGCGCAAAGGCGTAGAGCGCCATTTTGGAGGGATACCAGTGATTGTACTCGCCGCTCTGGATGGGGCCACTGCCGCCAAAGGCCATGAAGGACGTGACAAACAGAGCCGCGATCAGCGGATAGCGCAGCCATTCTTCGCACTTGGTCACAAGGATACCGATATCGGTCTCGCGCTTGATGAAGGCGGTCCAGGTCATTGCCAACCAAACGGCAAAGAACAGCCACATCCACCATACGCCTGCGCCATCGAGCAGCGGCACAAAACCGAAGATCTTCCCCATGTGCAGCCCTAGGGGAAGCAACAGGACTATGCCGGTCCGCGCGAGAATATCGATGCGGTAAGCGGTCTCCATATGCCGCTTGCGCTCTTCGAGGGAGAGCGCGCGGTTGGTGACGTTGTAGCTCGTCTGGAAGACGCCCCATTCGCCGCCCAGCCAGTACACCATCGCAAGGATGTGTATCCATCGCAGGATGGCGAGCTCGTTCGCTGCCAGAAATTCCATGATCCCTCCCCCAATTCTCTCAACCCCGCGCGCTTCCGTCCAAAAAAGCTTTAGCGAGGTCGCAATCGTCTCATTCTCGTTTCAGCCGCTCCACGACATCCATGATCGGCGGGTCGCTTGCCTCCAGAGCTTCGACCTCTTGCTGAAAGCCGCGCATGATCCGCGCGAGATAGGCGCGCGTCGCCAGCCCGCGTTCCTCGCCCGCTTCACGGCTGGGCACATAGGCTTCGATGTCAGAACGGCTGATAGTGCCTTTGTCGTCGAGCAGCCGTTCCACCGTATCCTGCCTCTCACGCAGGGCCGACACCTCTGCCGCAAGCGCGAAGACAGTGGAATAGAGCCGGTCGAGCGCTGGCTCGTCGAAATATTCTGGCCGCTTGCCCTTGGCGCGCTTGCCGGACAGCGCGACCCAGTCGAACTCTTCGCTCATGCAGCTTCAGCCTGCTTGTCAGCGGCTTTCCACGCGCCATAGGCGTTCCAGATCGCCGCTCGCCCGTAATCCTCTTCGCCCTCATCAGGGGAAGGTGGGAAGATTTCCGGATCGACCACCGCGCGCACGCCTGCAACGAACTGATCGCCGCGCGCAAATCCGGCATCAGCCATCACTTGCTTCAAGTCCTGCCCGTGCATCGCCGACCAGAAGGGCTCGTTATTGTTGAACGCATCCCAGTCGCGCATGAACTGTTCGAACAGTGGCATTTCGTCTGAATATTGCGGCTGCTCTATATGCAGGATGAGCCCGCCGGGTTTCAGCACGCGGTGCGCTTCAGCCAAGATGCGCGGCATGGCCTTGGACGATAGCTCGTGCAGGAACATCGTCGTCTGCACCCAGTCGAAACTGCCGTCGGCCCAGCGCGAGAGGTCCTCGCCCGAAGCCTGCACAAAACGGATATTCTTGACCCCCATCGCCGCAGCACGCGCCGCTCCATAGCGAAGCGAGGCTCCCGCGGTGTCGATTGCAATCACCTCTGCATCTGGAAATGCCTGTGCGATCGGCACGGCGTTGTGGCCGATCGTGCAGCCAATATCGAGGATCCGCCTTGGCTGCCAATCGGGGCGCTCGGCTTTGACCCAGCCGACCACGGCCTGTCCGCCGCCATCATTCGAGCCGCCCAGCGCACCGCCCGTCGTTGCAAACAGGCCGACATCGTAATTCGCGCCTACGGTGACATCGCCGTCGCGCTCTTCGGTGTGATACCCGCCGGGTTGGCAGTGAATGTCGACCGCGGTCTGATAATGCGGCTGCTCAACGGATGGGTCGAGTTCAAGCAGGCCAGAATGTTCGTTATATTGTTTCGCCATCGCGTCGAGCTCATCGAGCTGGCGGAGCACGACCTGGCGGCCGAAATGCTGGCGCATCTCCATCGAATTGCGCTTGAGCGCGGACCAAATGCGATGCCAGCTATCCTGGTTCATCGCGTCGCGAATTTCGTAGCGATGTTCGGGCTCACGTCCATGCACGGTTTTGAACGCGGGCAGCACACGCTTGTCATAGGCAAGCTTGTTGCCCGCTCCGATCGTGCCCGAAAGATAGCGATTGAAATGCGTCAAGAAGTTGAAGCGCGCCACTTCGTCATGGTTCGAACGCGGCATCATTTCGTGCCGGGTCATCGCTGTGTAGGGCGGGGGCAGATCGCTAGCCATTTCGGATCCCTTTTGGTTTTCTCAAGACGCTTCGAAATAATTTGTCCGGACAAATTTGCCAGAACAGCGGAGTTTGTCAATCTTCCTAGTGAAGCGCAGCTACGTGCTTCGCGCAAGTTTGGCTTTGATCGGCGTCAAATCGCAGGGCCCTGATGATCGCGGAGACGATCGCGCTGATCACTGCGCTTGATGTTGAACGCGCACAGGTGCAAATCCGCTGCCTCCATACCCTCTTGCGCAGGAAGGATATTTGCGAGTCGTGAACATGATGGATGCGCCCGCTCACGCTCTGGATCGCTCGACCCTGCGGCAGGCCTATCGCGCCGAGGAAGAGGCATGCGTGGCGCAGCGGCTCGAACAGGCAGAATCTGCCCGCAAAGTGGCGGATAAGGCAGCCGATCTGGCGGTGCAGCTGATTGAGGGCGCGCGTGCTCACAAAGCATCGGGCATTGACGCTTTCCTGCAGCAATACGGGCTCGACACAGAGGAAGGCATCGCGCTTATGTGCCTCGCAGAGGCCTTGCTGCGCGTGCCCGATGACGAGACAGCAGATGCGCTGATCCGCGACAAGATTGGCGAGGTCGATTGGAGCGAGCATTTGGGGGAAAGCTCCTCAACTTTCGTCAATGCCGCGACTTTCTCGCTGATGCTGACAGGCGAAGTGCTCGAACAACCCGAAGCGCATCAAAAGGGCATGGGCCGAACTCTCAAGGCAACGATAAACCGATTGGGAGAGCCGGTGATCCGCAAGGCGACTTTGCAAGCCATGCGCATCCTGGGCGGCCAATTTGTGTTTGGACGCACCATCGACGAAGCGCTCAAACGCGCCAAGCCCGAGCGCGCGCGGGGTATTACCCACTCCTTCGATATGCTCGGCGAAGCGGCAATGACCTTTGCCGATGCCGAGAATTATCGGCAGGCCTATGATGGCGCGATTGATCAATTGGCGGTCGAAGCTTCGAAATTGGGTGCATCGGGCGGCGTTGGCCCGGCGCCCGGCATTTCAGTGAAGCTTTCAGCGCTCCACCCCAAATATACCTATCTTCACGCGAATGAGGCGCGCGCAGACATTGTCCCGATTTTGAAGGCGCTCGCAGTCAAGGCACGCGATGCGGACATTCACTTCACGATCGACGCCGAAGAGGCCGAGCGGCTCGAAATCAGCCTCGACATTATTGAAGAGCTGGTCAGCGAAGATGCGCTCTTCACCCGCCCAGATGGATCGCGCTGGGACGGCTTTGGCCTTGCTATCCAAGCCTATCAGAAACGCGGTGTGCCCTTGTGCGACTGGATCGCCAAGCTCGCGCGTCGGCACAATCGAAAGCTGTTCGTGCGGCTAGTCAAAGGCGCCTATTGGGACAGCGAGATCAAGCTCTCGCAAGTCGGCGGCTTCGACGATTACCCTGTCTTCACTCGCAAGCGGGCGACCGATGTCTCCTACCTTGCCTGCGCGGCGCGATTGTTTGAGCATGACGATTGCCTGCGCCCTGCCTTCGCCACGCACAACGCATACACGGTCGCGGTGGTGAAAGAGCTATCGCAAGGGCGCAGCTTCGAGTTCCAGCGCCTGCACGGCATGGGCGAAGAGGTCTTTGACGCGCTGCATAAGTTGGAAGGCAATAACCCAACGCCAGTGCGGATTTACGCGCCGGTGGGGGGGCACAAAGAATTGCTCGCTTACCTGGTGCGCCGCTTGCTTGAAAACGGCGCCAACACCAGCTTCGTCAACCGCATGGGCGATGCTGATACCGCTGCTGAAGAACTCGTCGGTGATCCGGTTGAAGAGCTTGCTGCGATGGATCAACGCCGCAATCCTGCAATCCCCTTGCCCGCCGATTTCCTTGGCAAGCGGCTCAATTCAGCCGGGGTCGATCTCAGCGATCCGCTGGTGATTGAACCTTTGCAGCAGCGATTGGATGAGCTTGCCAAACTTCGTTGGCGCGCAGAACCCACCTTCCCCGCGCAAGACGCCGGGGAAATTGCTCCGATCGCCATGCCGCATGATCGTCGCGTCGAAGTCGGCACACGGCGCGACGCCACGCTAGAGGAAGTCGACGCCGCCTTTGCTCGCGCAGTTGAGATCCAGCCTGGATGGGACGCTCTTGGTGGCGATAAGCGCGCCGCTCTGCTCGAAGAGGCGGCGGACCTGTTTGAAGCGCACACGGAAGAATTCCTCAGCCTGTGCCAGCGCGAAGCGGGCAAGACCTTGCTCGATGGCGTTGCCGAATTGCGCGAAGCGGTCGATTTCCTGCGCTATTATGCCAGCGAAGCGCGCCGCCAATTCGAAGCGCCTGTGGCGCTGCCCGGACCCACGGGTGAGGAGAACACACTGACGATGCACGGGCGCGGGGTGTTTGTGACGATATCTCCGTGGAATTTCCCGCTCGCGATCTTCATCGGGATGGCCGCCGCTGGGCTTGCCGCGGGCAATGCGGTGATCGCCAAACCAGCTGAACAAACCCCTTTGATCGCAGCCCTCGCGGTGAAGCTGTGCCATGAAGCAGGCATCCCGCCAGAGGCGCTGCAACTGATGCCAGGCGCGGGAGATGTAGGCCAAATGCTGACCTCCGATCCGCGGCTTGCCGGTGTCGCCTTCACCGGATCTACTGCGACTGCGCAAGCCATCAACCGCACGCTCGCCGCGCGCGACGGCTCCATCGCCACTCTCATCGCAGAGACCGGCGGTCAGAACGCCATGATCGTTGATTCAAGCGCACTGCCCGAGCAAGTGGTGCGCGATGTGCTCGCTTCCGCTTTCCAGAGTGCAGGCCAGCGCTGCTCGGCATTGCGAGTGCTCTATCTTCAGGACGATGTCGCTGATGAGATGCTTACCATGATCCGCGGCGGATTCGAAGCTCTGACAATCGGCGACCCGGCTGATCTCGCGACCGATGTAGGCCCGGTCATCGACGCCGAAGCGCAAGCCATGCTCGATGAGCATATCGCGCAGAGCGAAGCTGCGGGGCGCGTGACCTGGCGCCGTGAGCTGGATCCATCGACCCAGCATGGCTGTTTCGTCGCGCCAACCATCATCGAGATCGGCTCAATCCTCGACCTAGAACGGGAGAATTTTGGGCCGGTGCTCCACGTCGTGCGCTTTCAGGCGGGTGAGCTTGGCCAAGTCATCGATGATATCAACGCGACCGGATATGGCCTCACGCTTGGCCTCCACAGCCGGATCGCAGCGACCCAGCGCTTTGTCCAAGCCCGCGCGCGGATTGGCAATTTCTACGTCAACCGCAACCAGATCGGAGCCATCGTCGAAAGCCAGCCCTTTGGCGGCGAGGGACTATCAGGAACCGGTCCCAAGGCCGGCGGCCCGCACTATCTTGCGCGCTTTGCGACCGAGCGAGTGACCTGTGTCGACACCACGGCTGCGGGCGGAAATGCGAGCCTCCTGGCGACTATCTGATCCTGCCTTCGGGCTTTCAACCGCAATTCGGAGGCATTGCCGTCTTGCGCAGCGCAGCATTTGCCGCATAAATCATCAGCAAGCATGTTCAAAACCCTCTCTCGCCTCATCACTCATGCCCTGGCCGTGGTCGCTTTCATGTGGAGCGGCGCTGCGTTTGCGCAAGTTGAGATCCACTTTCATTCCTTCAATGGCTCAGTCCTGTTCGGACGCTATCCGCACACCTTCATTGTGCTGGACGGATCGCTCGAAGAAACCGGCGCACCGATCAATGAAAATTACGGCTTCTCCGCGCGCAGAGTGACGCGCGCTATCCTGAGGGGCCCGGTAGAACATATGGTGCTCGCCGAAAGCGAAAAGAACGTCCGCAACACCAACCGCCATTTCTCGATCCAGATCACTGACGCGCAATATTATCGGATCATGGAAGAGGTGCGCGCATGGCAGAACGCACCAGGCAAATATTACGATCTCGAAACGCGCAATTGCATCCACTTCGTCGGACGCATGGCAGAAATTTTAGGGCTGACGGTCGAATATCCCGACAATATGCTGCGGCGACCGAAAAAGTGGCTCAACCACATCACCGAACTGAACCCGCAACTGGGCGCCGAACGCATCCGTTAGATGTGACCCTAACCGGGCCGTGATGCGGTCATTGTGTAGAAGATCCCGCTTTCATCCTCACCGGAAAGCTCCAGCACACCGCTTACCGTCATAGCGTTGACCTTGTCGGTCGGAAACGGAGTGGTTGCCACGACTTCGATGAACTGCATCGGTGCAGCGTGGAAGTGGAACGGGCAGCCAGGAGGATAGCCCATCAGCAAAAAGCGCTGCTGCGTGGTGCCCGCCTCAAGCGGTGTCATCCAACCAGCGACAGTGATCCTTTGACCTTCGAGCTCGCGCACTTGTTCAGGGAAGATCGGGGTCGACATAATGAAGCCGTCTTCATCCTCGCGCTTCTCCTCCTCAGTCGCCTCGAGCAAGTCCCAGGATACTCCGCCGGGCGGAGTTGGAGCGGGCTGCCAGATATCCAGAATCATCCCGGTCTTGGGATCAACCGAATAAGTGGTGTTTGCATTGGCAGCAGCAAGGTCCGACAAGGCCAGGGCAACAGCTTCGTCATCACGCTCAGGCGTTGGCCCATACTCGCCGTAAAGATAGAGCCCGCCCAACACCGCAAAGGCAATAACTGCAAAACGCCAGGAAAGGCCTAAAACGGTCTTCAAGATCCGCTCCTAGCCAGGACTTGTGCCGGGTCGATGCGATAGACACGCAGTGCAGGGATAAGGGCCGCAAGCGCACCGATGCCGAGCACTGCAAGGACCAACAGCCCTTCTCCCGCAACTGGTGCAAACGCGCTGAGGCCAAGGTCTGAAAGGGTCGCAAAATTGGCCCGAGCCAGCGCAATCAGGCCATGCGCTCCGATCCAGCCCGCGACCGCTCCCAATGCTGCCGTGATGACGCCTTCAAGGATCACGGTGGCGAAGACTTGCTCTTTGCTCGCGCCCATCACGCGCAACAAAGCCAAATCACCTTCGCGGCTTCGCGCCATGTTGAGGAGAGCGACGAAGATTGCGAGCCCGCCCGTGGCTGCCAGCAACCAGGCAAAAACGCGCATGCCATCAAGGCTCGCGCCGACAAGTTCGAGCAGCCGCGCGGTCTCATTGGCGGGAACAGCAGCCTGCATTTCGGTCTGGCGATTGATCATCGCTGGGATGCGCACCGCGCCCGAGGCATTGCGATAGGTGACGAGCAGAGCTGTGAGCTCGGGTTCCAGTTCGCGGCTGGCGGCTTGGAGAATGGGGGCAGCGTCTTCGGCGTGTCCGTCATGGTCGTGGCCTTGGTGCTCGTTATCGTGGTCGTGGTCCTCGTGGCTGTGATTGTGATCATTGTCATGGCCCTCATGGTCGTGGCCATCATGCTGATGTCCCTCTTCACCATGATCATGGCCCTCGTGGTCATGACCAAACAAGAAATCCATGATGCCGTGTTCGTGCTCATTCACGCTGTGGTCGTGCTCAATCTCCTGATTGCCCCCATCGCTACGATGCTTGTGGTCGGGCCCTTCTTCCACCTGATCATGGTCGTGATCATGCGTGATCCCGTGGACTTCCCAGACGCTTTGGTAAGAGACGAGGATCAAACGGTCCGCAACTGTGCCGCTGGGTGCAAGGATGCCGACCGTTTCATAGGGCGCGTTGTCATGTGCATGCGCGCCGTCTTCATCCAATCCAAAGCCGTGGCTGCCGACAAATTGCTGGCCGAGCTGCGCGCCGGTTGCCCGCGCCACTTCAGCCCCCAGCACCGCTTGCATCTCACCGTCAAACCGCGCGCCTTGGGCGAGCTCGAGGCCATAGAGATCATAGAAACTCGCATCACTGCCCACGATCCGAAAACCGCGAAAATTGTCACCCAGCGCTAGCGGCACTGCGCGCTCCACCGCGGGGTCTGTGCGCAAAAGCTCTAGACTGCTCAAAGGGATATTGCCGGTTGGCTCATCGACATGAAAGACGCTAGAGAGGATCAGCTGCAGGGGCGATCCCTTTGATCCCACAACCAGATCAACCCCGTCTGCATCACGTTGGAGGCGCTCGCTGGCCTGATTGCCAAGCTGCAACAGCAGCACCAGCATCGCGACCGATATGGCCAGCAGCAAAACGTTGAGCGCCGTCGTCAGCGGCCGGTCGCGCAGATAGGCCAGAGCAAGGGTGATCATGCCGGAACCCCCTCTTCAAGAACGCGGCCCTCTTGCAGGGACAAACGCCGATCAAAATACGGCGCCAAGCGTTCGTCATGTGTCGCGACCAGCAGGCTCGCGCCGCTATCCTCAGCCGCCTCGATCAGCAGCCGCGCCACCTTTTCAGTGTTGGCATGGTCGAGGGCGGAGGTCGGTTCATCTGCGATAAGGAGCTTGGGCGAGACCACCAGCGCCCGCGCAATCGCTGCGCGCTGCGCTTCACCTTGGCTCAGTTCGAACGGACGTGCGGTGGCTTTGTCCGCGATTCCCAGCCGCTCCAACGTCGCCTCAACAAGGGCCACGTCGCTTGCACCATTTTGCAAGCGCTGGGCGAGTAACAAATTGCGCCGCACATTCAGAGCCGACACCAGCCGCAAGGTTTGAAAGACGATCCCCAGATGCGCACGCCGGATCGCGTCTGCATCGCTTGCGCCACCAGCCGAAGCGATCCGATCTCCTCCCAGCAAAACCTCGCCCGCATCAGGCGTGGTGAGGCCGCAAATGATATTGAGAAGGGTCGATTTTCCCGAACCAGAGGGGCCAAGCAATAGCGCCCGCTCGCCCGCGCCCAGCGTGAAGCTCACATCTTCAAGGACGCGCTTGCTCCCGTAGGAAAGGCACACGCCGCTGACCGCCAGAACACCCGACAGCATATCAGTCATTGCGCGCCTCTGATCGGAAGGAATTGTCGCATCACCTAATTCTCATTCGCGAAGCTAATCGCCCGCCTATGCTTTGACAATCCGCCATACATTCGAACGGGGGTTTTGCGCTCCACCATGCAGACTATCGCCGGATAAATCTGAACGCCCGCTTGCCCCTTGCTCGCGCATCAGCGATTTTCACGCGTATGGCGATTCTCTCCGACAAATGGATCCGCGAAAAGGCGACCGAAACTGGCATGATCGAACCCTTCGTTGAGGCGCAGCGCCGCGAAGGGGTGATCTCTTATGGCTTGAGCTCTTATGGCTATGACGCGCGCGTCGCGCCGGAGTTCAAGATCTTCACTAATGTCGACTCATCGACGGTTGACCCCAAGGAGTTCGACCCCAAAAACTTTGTCGATCGCGAGACCGATGTCTGCATCATCCCGCCCAATTCCTTTGCGCTTGCCCGGACGGTCGAATATTTCCGCGTGCCCGAAGACGTGCTCGTCATCTGCCTTGGTAAAAGCACCTATGCGCGCTGCGGGATCATCGTGAATGTCACCCCGCTAGAGCCGGGTTGGGAAGGGCATGTGACGCTGGAATTTTCCAACACCACGCCGCTGCCTGCGAAGATCTACGCCAATGAAGGCGCGTGCCAGTTTCTGTTCCTCAAAGGCAATGAGCGCTGCGAGACCAGCTACAAAGACCGCGCCGGGAAATATATGGGCCAGCGCGGCGTGACGCTTCCCAGACTGTAACCTCGCGGTTATCACCTTTCTCGAATTGAGAGAGGACCACTCATGTCAGATGCCAGCATCATCCCGTGCTTTTCAAAGGACTATTTCGAAGCGCGCGCCAAGTTCCTGAAAGCCGCCGCCGCGCGCGGGCTGGAGGTCGACAGCCGTTTGAACCCCAACGCCAAGGGACCGGGCGGGGAGGAACTCTATTCCGACATTATCCGGATCGGCGCTGAAAAGCCCAAGAAGGCGCTGCTGTTGATGAGCGCGACGCACGGTGTCGAGGGCTATTGCGGATCGGGACCGCAGATTGGCTTTCTTGAGCAGGGCTATTTCACCGGTCTGCCCGACGACACGGCCGTCATTATGCTTCACGCGCTCAATCCTTACGGCTTTGCACATGACCGCCGAGTCAATGAGGACAATATAGACCTCAACCGCAACTTCCTCGATTGGGGCAATGTTGATCTGCCGACCAGCGCCTATGGCGACATTGCCGAACATGTCCTGCCGCAGGACTGGGGCGGTCCGGCGATGGAGGCGGCCAATGCAGCCTTGGCGCAGTACCGCGATACGCATGGGCCTGCTGCGTTCCAGGCGGCAATCTCAAGCGGCCAGTACCACCACCCCGACGGTGTGTTCTATGGCGGCCAAGGAGCAAGCTGGTCGAACCAGATGCTCTCTCAGATGCTGCGCGACTATGTCGGCGAGGCAGACGTTCTGGGCGTGATCGACTTCCACACCGGGCTCGGCCCCTATGGCTATGGCGAACTGATCGGGTCGGGGACGCCTGAAGAGAAAGCCCTGGCTAAGAGCTGGTACGGCGATCAGGTCACCGATCCGGAAGGCGGAACCTCAACCTCGGCTCCGCTCGATGGGGTCAACCACACCGGAATCAGCCGCACTCTTCCGAACACCAAAGTCAGCTTCATCGCGGCAGAGTATGGCACGCGCGATCTTGATGTGGTGCTCGGTTCTATCCGCGCGGACAATTGGCTCTACCACCGGGGTGATGTTGCGAGCGAACAGGGTCAAGAGATCAAGCGCGTCATCCGCGATGCTTTTTATCCCGAGTTCGACGATTGGAAAGAGATGGTCTGGGACCGCGCCAAGGAGCTCGTTGGTCTCGCCATGAAGGGCATGGAACGGATGTGAATGTGACGACCCTCAATCGCCGTTTTTTAGCTCTCGCGACTTTTGTCGCGGTGACGCTCTCGCCACTCGAGGCTCCCGCGAACGCGCAGCAAACCTCTCGTCAACTTCCGCAGAATACGAGCCCCGGTGTCGTGGAGATCCAGTCCAGCGATGCGGGGCCGGTCATGGCCAGCCTCGAACTCAAAGGCTGGGAACCGTTTCAGGTCATCACCGACCTGCCTCTGCGCGAGATTCGAGGCGAGCGCAGCTCCGGAAGTACCAGACAAATCCTGTGCAATCCTGTCGCGGCATCGCGTCCCTGCCTAGTTGACGTCATCATCGATGGGACGCGGGAGATATGGTTCCACCGCGCAGCCGGGCCAGACCGAGAGCGAGTGCTTGAACGTTTGCCCGATCGGATTGTCG
Organism: Pseudomonadota bacterium; assembly: GCA_039039885.1. Classification (GTDB taxonomy): domain Bacteria; phylum Pseudomonadota; class Alphaproteobacteria; order Sphingomonadales; family Sphingomonadaceae; genus Erythrobacter. Next base: position 203,887 of record JBCCPG010000002.1, read on the forward strand.
GTGATGATTTTTTTCACATCACCATCTCGGCAGTCGCACAAGGAGATCCGTTGTCCTTCGTAGGCCAGCCTCTCGGATCCGATATTCCCGCCAAGGTGTGGATAGAGAATACCGGACCGGGCGACGTTTTTCACTCCTACGAATTGCCCGCCACCAACCAGCTCGTCATGGCTCGCCATTCCTACGACGCAGACAAATTGTCGGGATTGTTTCTGACTCTGAACCGCGAGAGCGAACCTTTCTACACGCCCGCCGCAGGCTTTGAACTCATCGCAGCGCGACCCGACGGCACGTTTGATCTGTTTGCGGTCCCACCCAATTGCGAAGTGCTTGGCGCGCTGCGCGACACTGTAATCTGCGGTGCTAATACGCGCGGTCGCAGCAGCGCATCAGGCGCGCGGCAATATCCCGACATCTTGCGGCTTAATCTGCCAGATGGAACCCACCAAGACATCGCACGTGATGGCAAATCTCTCGCTTTCCGCGCGCTTGATGATGCCATCCTGATCGAAGGTGTCACTGATGGCGTATCAAGGATCTACATTCAGGGCCTGAATGACCGCCAAGCCCAGCCAGCACTGGTCGACGCGGATCAATGCCTCTTGCCGACACAACATGTCGAGCTGTTCGACCTCACCGCATCGCGCGAAGCCGTGATGTTGCAGGTCAATGGCCCTTTGAGCCCGGCGCGGCTGGTGCTCGCTCCGATCATCGACGATCGCATCCATATCTGCGCAGACGCAGCTCAGATTTACAGCGAACAGGCAACCAATATCGAAGACCACTCGGCCTATTCTATCGAAAGATTGCGCTCGCAGGCTGCAGGCAATGTCCCGGTTACGCTTGTCTCCGGGCCAGAAAGCGGCGAGCTGGATGGCCATTTGTTGATGGTCACCTACGCCGCATACGGGATATTTCTGCCAGAGACCTATTTGGGACCATGGCTGACCCATTGGGTCGACCGCGGCGGCAAGCTCGCATTCGTCCACTTGCCTGGGGGCGGTGGCTATGGCGCCCAATGGGCACAACGAGGATTTGGAATCCAGAGAAAGCTCGTCACCTCACAAATGTTCGACCAAGTGAGCGCGGACCTGATCGCACTGGGTCATGGCGAAGCGGGCAAGATATCGGTCATGACGGAAAGCGCAGGCGGACCTTTGGCCGCCCACGCAATATTGCGCAATCCTTCGCGCTACGCTGCCTTTGCCCTGCGCGCCGCTTGCATCGCGATTGAAGGCGAGGCGAGGGAAAACTGCGCCAACTATTATGGCTATGGCAATTGGTACGATCCGCGCGACCAACAATTGATGGAAGATTTTGAGCCGCTCGACCAGATCATCGCCAGCGCCAATTATCCAGCCATCATCTATGGAATACCGGAAACAGATAGCGTGCTGTCACTCGATTATCAGCGCCGCATGGCGGATGCCTTGCGCGGTCGAGATATGGTCGTTTTCGATTTACCCGGTGTCGAGCACACTGGCCGTGCCTCTTCCGAGGTCGAAGACCAATGGGTGCGCACAATCGCCGATGCCGCTCTGCGCAAGGGCAACGAGTAAAGTCCACGTCAATAAAGCGTTTTCCTACATCTCGCTAATCTGGCTTAGTGGGAGCCATGCGCGTTGTCTCAGCTCTGATGGACGGACCAGGCCGGGTGACACTCGGCATCCATCTGCGTGACACTTTGCTGACGCAAGGGCGCCAGTCTGAGAGGCTAAAGAGTGACACTGGGCCACACGAAGGTGACACTTCAAACGCACAGACTTACACTTTGGCACGCTCGACTGGCTGCGCGCTGAGCGGGGCATGCGCTATTGAGTTCTGGACTGTGTGCCAAGTGTGCCAAGCGGAGCCATTCTGCCCTTTGACTCTCATGCCTCAAGCTCCCATTGCAGCGGCAAAGGAGAATGCACATGGCAGACACTGAATTCGATATCATCGTCTACGGCGCCACCGGCTATACCGGCCGTCTGGTCGCGGAATATCTGAACAATCACTATGGCTCATCAGCCAATGCGCCCAAATGGGCAATGGCCGGGCGTTCTCAGGAAAAGCTCGAAGCCGTGCGCGATGAGATCGGGGCGCCTTCGGATACGCCATTAGTGGTCGCCGACGCAGACGATCCCGCCAGCCTCGAAGCCATGTGCGAGCGGACCAAGGTGGTGCTGACTACGGTTGGCCCTTACCAGCTTTATGGCGATGCCCTGGTCGCCGCCTGCGTGAAGACCGGCACCGACTATGCTGATCTGTGCGGTGAGCCAGCTTGGATGGCCGAGAAAATCGCTGAACATCACGAAGCCGCCAAAACCTCCGGTGCGCGGATCTGCTTTTCAAGTGGGTTTGATTCGATTCCCTTCGATCTTGGCGTCCTAATGACACAAAAGGCGGCCAAAGAACGCTTTGGCAGGGCCTCTCCCAAAATTCGTGGCCGCGTTCGCGCGATGCAAGGAACCTTTTCAGGCGGCACCGCAGCGAGCCTGGGTGCAACCATGAAGGCGGCGGCGAAGAACCCGTCTGTGATCAACGTGCTGCGCAATCCCTTTGCATTGGCTCCCGGATTTGATGGGCCGGGTCAGCCAACGGGCATGGTCCCGCAATATGAAAGCGATCTCGGCAAATGGTCGGCCCCTTTCGTGATGGCACCGATCAACACCAAGAACGTGCACCGCACCAACTTCCTGCTCGGCCATCCTTATGGCGAGGATTTCCAGTACGACGAGATGATGCTCACCAGCCCGGGCGAAGCGGGAAAGAAGATGGCCGAAGCCGCCGCTGAAATGATGCGCAATCCATTCGGCGCGAAACCTCCCAAGCCCGGCGAAGGGCCGAGCAAGGAAGAGCGCGAGAACGGTTTTTACGACGTGTTGTTCGTGGCCGACGCCCCCGATGGAGGCGACGCGCTCCATTATGGGGTCAAGGGCAAGTATGATCCGGGCTATGGTTCAACCAGCCGGATGATCGCGGAAACCGGCATGGCGCTGCTCGCCTCGGACGCGCAAGGCGGGATCGGCACACCAGGATCGTTTCTGGGCGAGGCGCTGGTTGACCGCTTGCAAGAGCATGCTGATCTCAGCTTCGCGCTTGAAAACTAATGATCAAACGCAAAGGCCCCGCACCTTGAACAACCAAGATGCGGGGCCTTGCGATCACAGGATTGGAGGTCAAAAACTCAAACGCACGCTCGCCCGGAAATTACGGCCGGCGAGCGGGACAAAATCCTTGGTAAAGCTCGAATGGCGGCGCCCCGTTGTGTCGAACAGGTTCTCCCCGGCGAGCTGGAACACGACATCCTCGTTATTCGCAAATGGACGCCATGAGGCATACATATTGACGAAGGTGAAGCTGTCGGTCGTGGTCTCGAATTCTGCGACGTCATTCTGACTGCCGAACCACTGCACTTCACCGCGCACGTTGAAGGCGTTGATATCGGCCTCAAGCGCGCCGAGCAGGCTGACCGGAGGGATGCGCGGGACATCGGTGTTGTCGTCAAGCTGAGCATCAACATAGGATGCGCGCAGATCGGCGATGAGCGAGTAGCCATCATTCTCGATCAGCGGCAGCGCCAAGTCGGCTTCAAACCCGAAGAACTCCGCGTCCTGTTGAAGGAAGACAAAGACCGGCAAATCGTCCTCTTCCTCTCCCGTCGGAGTGAGGTAGATGAAATCGTCGAAGCTCTGGTAATAGACCGATGCGCCGAACGAGATGTCGTCTATGTCGCCGCGCACGAAAGCCTCAAGCCCCCATGCAGCCTCTGTGTCGAGGTCAGGATCGCCAATCTCGAAAGCCTGGGTTGCGATATGCGGCCCGTCGGCAAACAGCTCCTCACCAGCCGGCGCTCGCTCGGAACGAGAAAGCGTTACACCCGCCCGGGTGCCACCGGTGGTCTGATGAACGAGCGACACTGCTCCTGAGAACAAGTCGAAGTTCCTTTCAAGAGCAAGCGGCTCGGATTCGATATCGACATTCTCATAGCGGCCTGCCGCTTCAAGCTGGAACAGCCCCAGGTCAAACTCCTGCGCCGTAAAGATGGCCCATTGCGTCGTCTCATTCGGGTCGACAAAGGCCTCCAAGCCAATCGCTTCAAAATCCCGGGAAGTGAATTGAACGCCGATCACACCACCAGAGTTTTGGACCAGCTCAGCCCTAGCTTCAAAAGTCTCGCTATCGAAGACCGTGCCGACTTCGGTGCCTTCGAATTCGGTGTGAGTGTAGTCGGAATAGCCAGCACGCAGCTTGAGCGAGTTGAAAAAGCCGTCACCCAGCGCAATATCGCCGCGGAAATCAAAGCGCCACTGCTCAAGGCCGATGGAAACGACTTCTTCGCCTTCCTCCTCTTCCCCTTCGCCACCTTCACCACCTTCACCGCCTTCATCACCGTGGTGATGGCCGCCTTCCGGATTGCCAACGATGCCATATGTCGTGTCGTAATATCCAACCGATGCGCCGAAGCTGGATTCGCCCAAGATCACCCCGACACCGCCATTGAAGCTGTAGGTCTCGGTTGCGCTGTTGGGGAGGAAGTCGGACTGATTGGCGGCTTCGCGAAGCTCTTCAGCCTCCTCGAATTCGCCCTCTTCTTCTTCCCCTGCAGCATCTCCAAGCAGATCGGCGCGCAAGGCATCGGCGACTTGAAATCCGGCGATCTCCAAATCGTCAGTTTCGCGGTAGGAGCCATCAAGGTGGAAGACAAAGACTTCTCCTAGCGCCGCGTCGAGTGAAACGCCGCCACTGCGAAGATTGCTCGCGGTGTCAAAGGCGCTCAGCGCGTCAATCTGCAAACCGCCTTCAGGCACGGCAACGGGAATGCGGCGGTCGATCACATTGACCACACCGCCAATTGCTTGGCTGCCATAAAGCAATGCGGTCGGCCCGCGCAGTACTTCGATCCGTGTCACGTTGAGAGGGTCAATAGTCGTGGCGTGGTCGGCCGAGGTATTGCCCACGTCGGCAGTGCCAAGTCCGTCGATCAAGATGCGCACTCGCTCTCCATCGAGCCCGCGCAGAATAGGCCGTGAAGCGCCGGGGGCAAAGCTGGTGGAGGATACGCCAGGAACCTTGGCAAGGAGGTCGCCAATCTGGCCGGTAAGGTCACGCTGTATCTCATCCAGTTCGACGACATCCTGGCCGGCGACGAAGTCGAGCTCAGCAAGCCCTTCGGCTGAAACAATTATGTTTGCGCCTGTAGCGCGACCTTCAGAGCTGGAGGAGCCAGAACCCCCGCTTTCCGAGCCGCTCTCTTCCGAGTTGTTTTCGGCCAAGGCTGGGGTCGCAACGCAAGCGAGCGAAAGCGCGGTCGCAACCGCGATGCGCGAAGTCAGGGGTTTCATAGCTTTATCCGTCCAAGATGCTAGAGGTATGTTATAATGTATCATTGCTCTAGCTCACAGAGTCGAGAATTCAACCGGTTGCGTGCGATTGAATCGCAACTATCCAGATGTGCGGCAAAAATGCGACATGAGGATACGGCGTTTGGCGCGCAGGCTTATACGCAGGCCGAACCATCGCGCGGGTCGCGTTTAGTCCAGATTATAATTGGAAAATAATGGAGCGGGCGAGGCGATTCGAACGCCCGACCCCAACCTTGGCAATATTTGATGCGCACTTAAGATATTGATTTATAATTTAATTATTTCGACGGTTTGAATCCGAATATGATTCGAAGAGTCTCGAGGATGCGCTCGCCGCAGCAGGCCCCTTCTGAGAAATAAAATTCAAGAAAATGCCGATTGGGGCTTGAACGGTTATAATTGCCGCTTTTATAGTCATAGGGAAAACAAGAATTCCCTATATCTACCAGCACAAACACGAGCCAATTTTTAATATATCTATGAATATTCCGAACCCACATTACCCAAAAAATATCACCCACATCCAATACCAATTCGACCCTGAACGTAACGAGACTATGGACTGGAGAGCTATGGAGCTGGAATTCGAGTCTCTGACTGTTCACATAGCGCTGGCCGATGACAGGATCGTCAATCTAGCCGTCTCGGATAATCTTACAGAGGAAGTGCTCGGGTCCTTCCCTCACCGTGCCGTCCCGCTGGATCAGTCATCTGACCAGCTAGAGTTCGATTGGAACCACAAGACCGTCCACTGATCGAGTTCACCCATGGGCGACATTGCTGGCAGCCGGGTCACAAAGACTCGGCTCCAATCCGCATTCAGGTCCTTCGTGGACCTCAGCAGGTTTCATGAACCCTACTCCGTGACACTTACGCTGAAGCAGTCGTTCGTGACCACTGTGGATCACTTGACCGTACATTCACGGATCGATCGATACCGGGCGGTCCAGAATTTTCGGCATTTCATGAACCTGCTAAATAAACGTGTCTTCGGACACAGCTTCTTCCGTCATGGAAAGCGGGTTCAGGTCATCCCCATCCTTGAGGGTGGGGAAACAACCCGACTCCATTATCACTGTGTCATTGACTGCCCGAGGAACGAAATCGATCAAGTCTCGTTCGACGACATGATCCGTCTCTGCTGGTCAAAGACAGACTATGGATATCACGAAGTGGATGTCCAACCCGATTCAGACAATGGCTGGATCAACTACATTAGCAAGCAGCGTGGGAAGCCCGATTTCGAGCAGTCGATCGATTGGGAAAATCTCCACCAGATCTGACCGCAGGGTATAGACCCCTTTCAATCAGCTTACTGTCGGCATTCAAACTCAGGGTCAGTCATCGAACTGACCTTGATTGCGAAGCTATGGAATTTTGACACTCGAAACATGCAAGAGGTGAACATGGTAGACTACTCATACAATCGCTGGTGGACTCGGAAACGCGCTGAAGAAAAGCGACGACGAGAAATCTGGGAAGCACAGCAAAAGCTTGATGAAGAGATTCAGCGCTGGATGACGCTCAAAGAGGATGCGGAAGAATTCTGTTGGCCACGTTTCCAGAAAAACGCTTCAGGTGAAGATTTCATTCAGTTGCGGGGCGGTGAGACGATCTTCACTTTTGGTGGGCTCCTGATGTATTACGAGGATGCGGTAGCGTTCCTGAAGAAGCATATTCCGAACTTAGAGTATGACCCGCGGATCAATTGGGATTGCGATTACGAGCACGACCCAACTTTCTCAGTATTCAAGTAAGCGCCCACTACGGATTAGCGGCGCTCTACACCGCCTTGTTTAGGTCTACATCGTGTCCAACGGCTTTTAGCTCTCGAGCCAATGACAAACGCCATCCGCCGCTGGCATCCATCTCCTCCCAAACCACTCCTGCAAAATCGCTAGGCAATTCCATATCGCCCTTCTTTAGGGCGCACACGTTGCTCCGTCCCAAGCGACCTATGAAATAGCCCAGTTCAAGCAGTACATTCTGTCGAGGACGGGGATTGGGATCGCCTCCGCTTACCCGACCCTCATCGTCTGGCGTAAGCAGAACCACAGCAAAGCTGACGCCACCGTGAGTTTCGACCTTCTCAATGATCGTACGCCCTTGATTGGCCTGCTCATGTAGGATTATCGGCTCGAATCCAAGCTTCTCGAGAAAACGCGCGACCGTTTCACGAGCACCTTCGTCATGCCCGTGAACTACAAACACCCGTTTGGACAATTCAGGAATCAAACGAGGCTCGTGTTCGCCGTTGGACAGAGCATAGGCTTTGTAGTCGCGGACGAACGGTATGACGAGCTGGCTAACAAAGTTTTGGATGCCAGCCATGATCATGCGGCCGCCGTTGTAGTAGTCGTGCGTAAACCCTGTCAGCTCCCCAGGATTGTCAGCGAATTTCTGAATCAGAAGCCATTGAAGGCCAAGCTGATCGACCTCATCTTCCGGCCAACGAAGACTGCCAGTCCCGGCCATTCCTCGATTGCGAGGGCTTCGCTCTAGGAATTCGTCTAAGTCAACGTTGGCCGTGATACGGTCATTCACCGGTTCGAGATCATCGTGTCGCAGCAATCGTCCTAGCTTCTTTAGCGGATGCTCGAACGTTGTTAATTGGCTGGACTGAAGGTCCAGTACGGCGTTGTTGATCTTTACGAAAATGTCTTGGTCATTCACCTTCATTCGACCTTTCAAGGCGAGCAGCTGCCGCTTTCTCAAGAATGGCCTCGCGGTAGCTAGATTTCATCTCATCGATGAGACCGCTGATGATCGGATTGCTTTCGTACCCACGAACTTCCTCGTCGATCATCTGGTTCACCAAGTGAATCGCTCTATCGATGCTTGCAGGGTCTTCTGGATCGAAGTTTACGGTGCCAATCTCACCGTCCATCTGCTCCAGTGCCTTGGCTGCATCGTCCAAATTCTTCGTTACCTGTTCGAGGCCTTCGAGTTTGAACACCGTGTCGTCTCCTTCGGCTAAGCTCTTTGCAGGACGAACCTGCTCAGTGGGCTTCGTCAAGATGGCATCGCTCGTGACAGCTATGACAAAGCCCTACGAGTTCAAATAGGAACTCTTCCATAAAATGCTCGTAGGACAGGTGATGAACCTCGGTCGCAGGCTCGATGCCGCATCCTTCACAAACGCCACCACAGCGCTTCAGGATCAGCTCACGGCGTTTCCGCCAATCATCCGATTCCAAGTAATCTCGATACGCCTTCGTGAATCGGCCACGCTCCGAGAACTGCTGGCGGGCTAGCCTGAGCATGATTTCGTGTCGCTCTTGGTTCCGGCGATCAGTATACCTTTCGCTCAAAGCCAATGACTCGGTGGGTAAAGAATCGACCCAAGCTTTGTCTTTCTGGCTCATTGCTGACCCTATGCGTTCCCCGCATTCGGTGCAGCATCGGTAGACTTGCTTCCGCCCGTCAGAGATTATCAACGCCATTGGTTCAGAGTGCTCATGACTGCACTCGCGATCATAGAACTCGACCAAAGCCTCTCGATACGCCGAGTCCTTCTCAATGGGTAAAAGCTGTCCTGTGTCAGGGTCCTTTATCCAACCGGGCTTGTTGATTCCGCCTTCAGAGAATTCTTCGTCCATATGACCTCCAAGCGATCAAGCTAGCGCGCCGACCAGCCATTTGACGACATCGAACCCATTTGAATCCGTGGACATCCGGTTGGTCTCAGAGGAGGCGTCAAAGGTAAACCAACGTTTGTCTTTGACGGAGACGATTAATGCCGCGCTATGTTGCCTATCTGAGAGTTTCGACAGCGAAGCAGCAGAGAAGCGGGCTGGGACTGGCTGCTCAGCGGTCAACGATCAATGAGTTCCTTGCTAACGACGACGAGTTGATTGCAGAATTCATCGACGCTCACTCAGGCTCGACGGATCACAGGGAGCAGCTCTGGAAAGCAATGCGGCTAGCAAAGCGTCATTCCGCAAAGCTTGTGATCGCGAAACTGGATCGTTTTTCAAGGAGAGTTAGCTTTATCTCTCGGATCATGGACGAGGGAGTAGAACTCGTTGTTGCCGAGATGCCGACGGCGACGGACTTTCAATTGCACATTTTTGCAGCTCTGGCTCAAGAGGAGCGAAGGCTGATTTCCGAAAGGACAAAGGCTGCGTTAGCAATTGCAAAGGCTAATGGCGTTGCATTGGGTCGCAATGGCAAAGCATTGGCAGCAATTAACATGAGAAATGCCGATCAGTTTGCCGTCGAATTGCAACCAATAATCTTGCCGATGATTGATGCTGGAATGTCGTTTCAGTCGGTTGCGGATCAGTTAAATCAAGCAAACATCAAGACCTTCAGAGGCAATCACTTTCACAGGCAAACCGTGAAAAACATTGCTAAGCGACTCAAAGAAATTGATCGCAGGAGCTGAGAATGTCCAAGCTTATTTTGCTCGACGAAGAGGTTTCTTTGATCAAAGGTCTCTTCAAGCACACTGATTTCAATATCCAACAGGTGCAGGCGATATTCAGTTACCTTGAGCGCAATATCAATACTCGTGAGATTGGAGCCATCAAGCGAGAGCAATCTCAACGCTATGAGGATGCGCCAGTTGCAACGGCAGAAGAAATCGCGGAGCTCTTACGGCGATACACCAAGATAACACTGGCTGCAAAACGCGCTGGCTTTCTTCCTCAAGACGAAGAATCTGCGATGATCCACAAGGCCATTGAGATCATGAAATCTGCCATTCTGATCTATAACAATAATGCTATCATCACTCGGTCCGAGAGCTTCATCGTGCTCGCAGTCATTGCATGGACCTATGCACTCCACACTTACTACAAGCAGCTGGGAATTACGCCAATCTATGTGGATGGCGAAGGCGAGTTCATACTTTACGATGGAAGGCACCCAAAGTTTTGGGAGCTGTCGCATTGCATAAAGCAAGAGATCTGCCCGCTATCTGAGGGGGCCATTCGGAACCTCAGTTACATAATTGAAGTGCGGAACGAGGTCGAACACCGGTCAAGTGAGAGCATTGACGAGGACGTCCAGTCCAAACTTCAAGCTACCGCCCTCAACTTCGTAGGGTTCTGCAAAGAACACTTTGGGGATGAGTATGATTTTTCAGCAGATCTCGCATTCACGATCCAGCTAAACAAACTCTTATTGAAGTCGCCGAACACTGTGAAAGGCCACACGCCGGTTTCGAAATCAATTGCAGCGGTGAACGCACTCTATGATGAGCAGCTGACTGCCGCACAGTACAATGATCCCGACTACGCATATCGTGTTTATGTGGTGCCGAAGTCGGTCAATAATCAATCCAAGGCTGATCAGGCGGTCACGTTTGCTCCTCCGGGCTCAAAGGTCGAGTTGGCCCTGAAGAATGTTGAACGCCCGAAGTTTCTAATGAAAGAAGTGATCCCGATAGTTCGTAACAGAGGCTTCCCGTACTTCGATCGTACGCAGTTCATAAACCTATTCAACAAATACGACCTGAAAAACCCAGGAAAAGGATTCGCGATAGAGCTTGGCAATGCGTGGTTTTGGTACCAAGAAGGAATCGATGAATTAGTAAGAATCTTGAAGGCCAAGTAAAATCTTGCTTCCGATTTAATTTGAGTTCTCTTAAATACTATGCTCCCATGTCCCTAGTCGTAGCATGGGGGCAAAAATGAAAAAGCTTGTGTTCTTGATTCCTCTTCTTCTTGGGGGATGCCAATCGGGTTTCTCGTTCAATAATCTGCCTGAGTCCATCGGCGAACAAAGTTCGGCGTACGGTTACATCCCCATTGATGCCGTGCCTGTCGAAACCGAACCGGGCTCGAGCTGCAGCGCAAATGACACGGCCGTCTCGCTATCTGAGGAACGTCTGCGGGAGGCTGGCGAAACAAAATTCGAAGACCTGCCGGAGGCGTTTCCCGACCTAGCCGTTCGGATCGCGTATAGGACATTCAACGTAGATGGCAGTGTTTCATTAGGACCGTTCGCCACCACTCAGAAGGGGGGGCGCTATCAGGTCATAATCGACTTCATCAATTCTGATGTGAGCAACTACGAACTCTTCATTTCCAAGTTCGCACGTGAGCGCTTTAGTGACGCGGAAGTTCAGCTACCGCCATTTGCATATCTTGATCCAAATAATTATGATCTGAGTACAATTCGATACCAAGTTTTGACACGGAGAGAGTACGAAGCTCAGTACGGCGATAACACCGCGCTACAGCCGGTGAACATTCCGGTGTATGTTGGTGTAGGCCTCCGAATTACCGCCGACATCACATCCCTGGAAGGAAAGACCGACATCTCCGGTCTTGGCCCCATTTCGGCAGCCGCCGAAAACGGCCAAGTCAGCGGCTCACTATTGGTCCAAACGTTGGGAATCAACAGTGAGGCCACGTCAGGCGCATTCCCGATTCAAGGTGACCTCAACTCGACGTCAATCCAGAACGCAATCGTAGCGATCGGCTCAGTGAAAGCTCTTATCTATCAGGACGAAACGATTCTGAAGCCAAGAGTTGTGGGCCTCCTAAACCCGCTTGGAGGCGGCCAGCAAGTTGTGAACTCGTATATCTCAGCATTCACATCGGAGAGACCAGTTTGGAGACGTTCTTGTATCTTGCTTGAGTGATACGAATCGCCCTCTAAATCTCGAACGCTTCAGGGAACTCGGCGACTGCTCGCGTGAAGAGATCTATTGGGTCTGCTCCAATGGACTTTGCTAGCATGTAGAATTCCAAGACATCGACTCGACGCTGGCCACGTTCGATGTTGCTAATGAAGCTCTGATCTTTGCCGAGCTTCATTGCTAAATCCGATTGTCGAAGACCCGCGTCCCGCCGAGCAGAAACGAGGACTTGAACAAGCCTATCATTCGCTTCTGTAAACAGTGATTTCGACATTCCGACCGATCTTCAAAGATGATCGTTTGCCTACATGCAGATATCGCATATGCAGTTTTTGCATACGGAAACTGTTGGAGTGCTGAAATGGGGACGATATCGGTGGGCAGAGTTGGATGGCTAGCACTAGCTAGCCTCTATATCTCGAGCTGTGACGCTGCTTCATTCGAACCGAACGGTTTCGTCGGAGAGACAAACACTGACAGTGATCTATCATTGGCCGACAGTTATTGGTCCCGCTCCGACCGTACCGATCCATTCTCCGACGAAGCAGGCTCAACGATGACCGCGGTCGTGGAAGGTCAGACGCTGAATACGGAAGTCGTTGTCAGATGCGTGGGTGGCAGGCGGCTGAGTTATAGGCTCAGTACATTCAAGAAGTCTGGACGTCCTCAGAAGATATCCAGGTATCCAAACAGCAACGAACTCCAGGTGTTAAACCCGGTGGAAATGATTGTCTTTCGAGTGAGGATAGACGATGGCCCGACTGAGACCGGTGTGTTTCCAGAGCCTCGAAGTTCCAACAGCTTCCTCATAGGTGAGAGGTCGACACTAGGTGGACCCAAAGCTGCCGAGCTGAAGCTCGGTAAGACGGTGACATTTGGTCTTCAATTCGATGGCCGTGAGGAAGTGGTCGTGGTTGATCAATCCCAATCTGAGTTTAGGGCTTGGATTGATAGTTGCTCGCCTGAGGCCCCGCCAGAAACTCGAAACGAACCTCAAGTATCAGCACCCGAACAGGCTCATGATCTGACATATCAAGAGCAGCTCCAGCGGAATGGGGCCGTCGACGGTAGGTCCAAGGACTACTTTACTTCTGACGGTGACACTGAGTTTGGCGGGGCTGTTGTCGGAATGCTCTATGACGATTTCAGCGACCGGCTTCAGTTTGCGGGCTTTATACCGCTAGCTGTGTCACCACGTTGGCGCTGTCATTCCGATTCTGGGTCCGATGCCGATTGCAATTATCAATACCCCGAGACTGAGTCCTGCGACGACACAGAAGAGGCTATTTGCCGTTACCTCTGGACCAAAGGCAGTGACGATTTCGTCGTTGTGACAGAGGGTGGTGAAGGTGGGACGGTGACGGCAATGACCTACAATCGCTGATCCTCAATCACGTTTTTTGAAATCGTTCTCGGATTGCAGTCGATACAATTGTGAGTTGGTCATCTAGCTTGCCAGCCAGCACCATTCCTCGAACTTCACACAAGGCGTGTTCAACCTCATCGAGGTTTTGACACTCGATTGAGACCATCCCTTTTTGAAGTTCGATCACCTGCTTTCCGTATTTGATCGGCAGGTAATAGGTTCCATCAACAGACATCCAGACCCAAGCAGCTCGTGGGCTCTGTCCATCGATGATCTGCCGGACATAGCCAATCTGTTGATCGATCCGATGGACCAAACGTTCACGACGTTGGACTTCAGGAGAGACAATCTTGGGACGACTTTTTGAGGTGAGTTTCAGTTTCATTGTGGTTCCTCCGTTGATGATTGCTGGAGGTCCCTTTGAAACTGTCGCTGGACAACGGGTCAGCTGGTCAACCAACCAAATTCAGACTTCTTCTTGGTCTTGGTTGAGCTTCTCGGATCATGAGAACGAACCCGTGATTTAGTCAGTTCGTCGGCCGCTGAGATGTTCGTGGTATGACCGTAGTGTTTTTCCAGCATCGACACCGAGGTCCCCATATTCTGAGCCAAAGCGTAGTGATTGGTTCCTTCAAGAAGCCGGAAGGTGGCATATGTGTGACGGAGGGAATAAACCGTTCGCTTGTCACCAAACGAGTCATATTCGACCCCTGCTGATCGGATCAGAGAATTAAACGACTTCTTGAAACTCTTGATTGGTGAACCGTCTGGATGACAGAAAACATAGCTGTCTAAGTCGGGTTCTGGTGGTGATCCATGAAGCTTGGAAAGCTCCTCAACCCGAAGATCGAAAATCCTTCGAAGGTACTTTTTGACATCGGTGTTCCGAGCTACGACTTCCCTCGTTCCGGTCTTTCCTCGAACGGTCAGGACAACGATAGACTGACCCAGTTCGTCTCCCAGCTCTTCTCGAACGTCTCTCCATTTCAGTCCATGAGCTTCACCGACCCGAATTCCGGTATTGCCGAGGATTAAAACGTAATCTCTCAACATAGAACGGTCTCTGAGGGTCTTTCTGTTCGTTACCTTGATAAACTCACGAAGGTGTCGAACCAGCGTTCTCCACGCTTTAGAATCGAAATGAGGTCGCCTTGAAGCTTGGGTTTTGATCCGAGGAAATTTCGGAAGCTCATCGATGAAACCAGCTTCGATACACCAGTTGAGAAAGTGTCTCAGGTCGGATTGAATCCGCTTGATCGAATTCTCAGACAATGATCCCTTAGCGGACCGCTTGGAAAGCTCATCATAGAGCTGAGAGATCATTCGGGTGTCCAACTGATCAAAGGTCTTCTTCTCCAAGAGGCTCCGACATCTTTCAATCAACAGCAGCTTGTAATGGATTGAACGTGTCGATCGTTGGCTCTCGAACCGCTGGACGTACTCGTCGATAGCCTTTCCGATCCGTTGTCCTTGTTGTTGTGGGCCACCAAGGACTTTCACCAATTCCTTATGATAGAGGTCATCAGCGAACTTGTAAGCTTCGTGTTCGTCGGTCGTTCGAGTGGATCGGTTGATGTATCCCTTCCGTCCGGGAATCTTTAGCCGACACATCCATGTCGGCTTTTTGTAGTCCTCACGGATGTAGAGATAGATAGCGCCGTCCTTGAAAGTCCTCGAAGGAAGGCTGTTCTTTTCCGAGTTGACCGAGACGGAAACGTCCGAATCTGATTTTTCAGACGGCTTGGTCACTCATTCCCTCTCAAGCGATTTCTCGTAGAATCCGGATATCCGAAGATGATTCGAACATGCATGAAATCAGCTGCCGAGGAAACAGCTACCAAGTAACTATTTGATTTTAAGGGAAAAATGGAGCGGGCGAGGCGATTCGAACGCCCGACCCCAACCTTGGCAAGGTTGTGCTCTACCCCTGAGCTACGCCCGCTCACTGACGCGACACAAAGAGGAGCGAGGCTCACTTCTCTGCCGGGGAGGCGGCGCGATTAGCAGCGCTTCGAAACGGCTGCAAGGGTAAAATGCGATAAAATCGGCTCGCAAACCAAGAGCAAAGAGCTGCAATTTGCTGCAATCCAGCTTGCTATATCTAGCCAGCGCGCTTTCCAAGGTTCACAAGGCGCGAAAAGGCCCCACATTGGGGCGGAACATGCGCTGAAACAGACTCGGTGCACCAGCAGAATAGGAGCAGTGCCTTGGCCTCTATGGGTCTCAACATTGAAGAGCAAAAAGCGGTTGAACGTTTTCGCAATGAAGTCGTAGACCCCTCGCAGACCAAGCTCGTTATCCTAGACTTTTGGGCAGAATGGTGCGGGCCATGCAAGGCGCTGACACCGGTGCTCGAAAAGGTCGCAGCTGAATATGCCGACAAGGGCGTGGTGCTTGCGAAGATAAATGTCGACGAAGAAAAATTCATCGCCGGCCAGTTTCAGGTCCAGTCGATCCCGACTGTCTATGCAATGTTTCAGGGCCAGCCTGTCGCTGACCTGACCAGCGCGCGGACCGAAAGTCAGCTCAAGCAAATGCTCGATCAGCTGCTCGAAAAATTGCCGATCCAGGAAGGCGCTGGCAGCGCGCCCCAAGGTCCTTCGGAAGAAGAGATCGCGCAGTTTCTTGCATTGGGTGAGCAGGCGCTCAGCGAAGGCGATGCACAGCGTGCGGCCGGCATTTTTGCGCAGGTGACTGAATTTGCAAGCGACAATGGCGCTGCACATTCAGGTCTTGTTCGCGCTCTGATTGCGCTCGAGCAAGTTGAGGAAGCCAAACAGGTCATGGCCTCTATCGAAGCCAATCCCGCGCTTGCGACAGATCCCGCCATGGCCGCTGCCAAGAGCGCGCTTGAGCTGGCCGGGACGCAGGTTGACGATGGCGAGCTGGCGGGCCTGCGCAATGCGGCGAAGGCCGCACCTGACGATATGGACGCTCAGCTCGCATTCGCCGAGGCGGCCTTCGCCGCAGGCCAGCGCGACGACGCCGCTGACACACTGCTCGCCATGGTCGAGGCCGACCGCGAGTGGAACGAAGGCGCCGCGCGCGCCAAGCTGCTGCAAATCTTTGAGGCCACAGGGCTCGAAGACGAATGGGTCGTCGCGACCCGCCGCCGCCTGTCAAAAATTCTGTTCGGATAGGAGTAAACGCCCCAGCAATGTCTGCCCCGAAACGCCTATCTATCTTTCCCTTGCCCGGCGCTATCCTCTTTCCTGGGTTGCAGTTGCCGCTGCATATTTTCGAGCCGCGTTATCGCGCGCTGGTCGGCGATGCGCTGGTGCGCCACCGGCAGATCGCAATGATCCAGCCACAACGTTCGGTTGAGGGCGCTCCGCTCTATTCGGTCGGCTGCCTTGGCCAGATTGGTGAGATCGAGGCGATGGATGATGGGCGCTACAATCTGATCCTCGAAGGGGTCTCGCGCTTCCGTATGCTGCGTGAGCTCGACGTCACCACCGCCTTCCGCCAGGTCGAAGCCGAACTAATTGACGACGATGAGGACGAAGTGCTGAGCCATGCGCAACGCGGCGGGTTTGAGCGCGAGGCTCGCCATTTTGCCGACACGCAGGGCTACAGCGTGGACTGGGATTCTGTTGAGCGGCTCGACGATCAATCGCTGATCAACGGAGTCTCGCAAATCGCTCCTTTTGATCCAGCTTCAAAGCAAGCCCTTCTGGAAGCGGACAGCTTGACCGATCGCTGCGAGTTGCTGGTCCAGCTAATGCAGTTCTTTGGCCGCGGGGACCCCAGCGAAGAGATCACGACGCTGCAGTGAGCCGAGGCTAAGGTGCTGCGGTCGTATCTGCAGGATCGCTTGGCACAGGCAGACTGCGGAGCATTGTGGTCAGAACGGTGAAAGCATGTCGGTCAGCTTCGCTACGATTGTAGCTTTCACTCTGAAAGACAAGCACAGCATCCATGGTCGGCACCATAGCAACCGTATTCCCCCCATTGCCCTTCATCATCAAAGCGCCTTCAAAGCCGCGTTGTGAACGGATCGCAGAGAACCAGAACAGATTGCCGTAATAGACATTTGGCCCAAGCTCATGAGTGGGGCTGAGCAATGTGCGCATCATTTCCTTGGGAAGGATCTGCTGGCCCTGCCATTCTCCACCATTCATGACCATCGACCCAATCTTGAGCAGAGCCTCATCCGAAATCGTCAGTTGGCCGCCCGATTGTACTTCTCCGCTGCGCGAAGTGCGCCAATCGGCACCTTCGATCCCAAGCGGATCAAACAAGCGGCGCTGAACGTAAAGGTCGAAGCGTTCGCCAACGGCCTGTTCCACCACCTGACCCAACAGGAACACGCCGGCCGTGCAGTAGGAAAAGGGTCCAAATCCCCTCTCGTCTCGGTTGAATTCGCGGGCAGGCAAGGCGAGCGCAAAGTCGCGCCAGTCGCGGCGGCGATACATTCTTTCCTCTTGCCCTGGCGAGCGCCTCTCCCAATCGTTGCAATCAAGCGCGCTCGACATGTTGAGCAAATCGGCCACGGTGATCGCATTCCAGGGCTCGCCGCGAGATGCACCAAGATAGGGCCAGACGCGCAAGTCTGTGCTCTCTAGCGCCCCATCTGCTAGGGCAGCGACCACAGCCAATGCAGTGATCGACTTGCCTGCCGACTTGATGTCGACACGC
Organism: Pseudomonadota bacterium; assembly: GCA_039039885.1. Lineage (GTDB taxonomy): Bacteria > Pseudomonadota > Alphaproteobacteria > Sphingomonadales > Sphingomonadaceae > Erythrobacter. Next base: position 221,828 of record JBCCPG010000002.1, read on the forward strand.
TCTCCCATCACGCCCTCGCCGAAGCGCTCGCGATAAACGAGCTCGCCATGCTGCATGGCTGCCACCGCGCGCACCTTGCCAAGCTCGCCCTCGTTAATCTGATCTTCGAGCTCAGCGATTGTGAGGTCGGGAAGAGGTTGTGCCATTGCAGGCACACCGATCAGCGCCAACCCTGCGCCCAGCAGCGCTCTCTGCAAACGTCCCATCATCCACCGCGCTCCGTTTTTGCTGTTGCCGACGTGGTCTGGTCTAACGCGCGCAGATGAACCAGCGACGAATGAGGACGTGCGAATTTCCTTTTAAATCAATCCGAAGCTGCCGCTGATCCCGTCAACGACATACTGCGTCGCCAAGGCCGCCAGCAACACGCCGAGCAAGCGCGTAATCACCGCTTCGACCTTGTCGCCCAACAAACGGATAAGAGGTCCTGCGGCCACCAGAGCCAGTGCGGTGAGCGCCAGCACCAATCCAAGCGCCGCAAAGACTTCGATCGTTTCGGCCGTTGTTTCGGCTTCGTTCATCAGCAGCATAATCGCGGCAATCGCGCCAGGGCCAGCCAGCATCGGCATCGCCATCGGAAAGACCGAAACATCTTCGATTTCGGGATCAGCACTGACCTTGTCAGCGCGCTCGGTGCGCCGCTGAGTGCGCTTTTCGAACACCATCTCAAACGCGATCCAGAATAGCATAAGCCCGCCCGCAATGCGGAAACTGTCGAGCTCGATATGGAGCGCAGCCAGTAGGCTCTCGCCAAAGAAGGCAAAGATCGTGAGAATAATCGCGGCGATGAACGTCGCCCGCAGCCCCATGATACGCGCCTGGCGTGGAGTCGCATCCTTGGTCAGCCCGGCATAGATCGGCGCACAACCTGGCGGATCGATCACCACGAACAGTGTGACAAAAGCAGAAATGAAGAGTTCAGGCAGCATGCGGGCTCATAGATTGACCAAAGCCGCCCCTCATCACTTTTTGGTCAAATAAGCAAGAGGTCGCGGTTTCCGGGAGCCGCTATCACTGGGGAGAGGGCAGGCTCTCTTCAATCGCGGTGATCCATTGACCGAGATAGAAATAGTCGGCAGCGACATATTTCGTGCCATCATCGCGATGCTCCCAGCGCCAGCGCAAAGTGCCGTCACGCGAAAGCTGGGCATCAGCCTTGCCCTCTTCGCCAACCGGAATCGGAGGAGGGGCAGGGATCGACTGCCCGGCGGGCGGGCAGGTCGCAATCAATCCATCGACAAGATCAATCGCGGTCACAACGATATCGCCATCCTCAAATTCGGGACGCGGAGGCGGCTGAGGGTCGTCATAACCAGAGACATCGTAGCTCCATTTGTAGCTGCCATCGCTCTGTTGGACCCAAGTGGTGACATAGTTGCCAACCAATCCCTGGGCATCAACAAAGCGGCCCTGGCTCAGCGCAAGACTCCCATCGCAGCTCTTCACAACAAGGCGTGGGCCCCATTGCGTGGAGATATCAAGGCCGTCGAGCGCACTGGCGAGAGCGACAAATGGAACCGGGCCGTTTCGTCCGTGCTGAACCGCCCCAGGGGCCGCGTACTCAAGGCCAGCAGCAAGGTAACCCTGCTCCTTCGCTGTGCGGGCAAAAGCTATCTCGGTCGCAACGATCGTCGAGGGTTGCGCCGCACCCGGCGCACCGGTCAAAACGCGTTCAATCACCGAATTGGACGGCCCACGCTGCGGAGCCGCGCAGGCAGTAAGGCTCACGCTAACCGCTAGGGCTATTAGGATAGTGGCGCGCTTGGTCACAGGCCTTGCGGCGCCTCAAGCCCGGCATTGCGATAAGCGGCCACCAATGTGTTGCGAAGCAAGACCGCAATTGTCATCGGCCCAACGCCGCCAGGAACCGGCGTGATTGCGCCCGCAACCTCGCTCGCCTCATCAAAAGCCACATCACCCACAAGCTTACCCTTGGTCTTACCTGGCTCCGGGGGCAGGCGGTTGATGCCTACATCGATCACTGTTGCGCCATCCTTGATCCAGTCCTTGCCGATCATCTGAGGCCTACCCACTGCCGCAACCACGATGTCCGCGCGCTTAACGACAGACTTTAAGTCGCTCGTCCGACTGTGCGCGATGGTGACAGTGGCGTTGGCGTCGAGCAGCAACTGCGCCATTGGCTTGCCGACGATATTAGAGCGGCCGATCACCACGGCCTCAAGCCCGGATAGATCGCCCAGCTTGTCGGTCAGCAGCATCATGCAACCCAGCGGCGTGCAGGGGACAAAGCCCGACTGCCCGACGCTCAAACGTCCCGCATTGATGATGTGAAAACCGTCGACGTCCTTGTCCGGGCTGATCGCGGCTATGACTTGCTGCTCGTCGAGGTGGTCGGGCAGCGGTAATTGAACGAGGATTCCGTCCACCGCCTCATCCATGTTCAACTGTTCGACTATCGCAAGCAGGTCCTCGGCGCTGGTGTCCGCAGCAAGGCGGTGTTCAAAGCTTGCCATATTGGCTGCAAGCGTCGCTTTGCCTTTGGAACCGACATAGACTTGGCTTGCCGGATCATCGCCGACAAGAACCACAGCGAGGCCCGGTTTTCGCCCGGCAGCTTCAGCAAATTCAGACGCGCGCGCGCCTACCCGCTCGCGCAAACCAGCGGCAAAAGCCTTACCGTCAATGACAGTGGCGGTCATAGTGATCGAACGACCCCATCGAGGATGATCAATAGAATTTGTGCGCCGACGATCACAACCAATGGCGACAGGTCCAGCGCGCCCGTCTGCGGCATGATGTTGCGCACCGGCCGCAGGACAGGTTCGAGAAGGCGATTGATTGAGTCGTAGACCTGCATCAGGAACTGGTTGGAATTGTTGACCACGTTGAACGCGAACAGCAGTCCGATGACGAACTGGATGATCACCAACATCACAAAGACGTTTACCAAGAGGCCGATGATATCAATTAGGGAAACAAGAGCTTGCATTTGAAATTCGATTACCTTTGCTTGGCAACGCTAGCTCGTGGCCCAAATGGCCGAACTGCGCGCCGGATGATGTCCCTTTGAGCATGCGTGTTAGCTGAGTAACACGCCCTTTTCCAGTCTCATGCCTGTATTCAGGCCTTAACCAGCGTGCCTGCCCCCCTTGCAGTGAAGAATTCGAGCAGCATCGCATGCGCAATACGCCCATCGAGCACCACCGCTGCCTCGCAACCGGACTCGACCGCGGTGACACAGGTCTCGAGCTTGGGCACCATGCCGCCCTTGATCACGCCGTCGTCCTTGAGCCTAGCAATATCAGCTGGCGAGAGGTCCGTGAGCAGCTTCCCTTCAGCGTCAAGGACGCCCGGAACATCAGTCAGCAGGAAAAGACGCGCCGCCCCCAAGGCCGCTGCAATAGCGCCCGCCATCGTGTCAGCGTTGATATTGTAAGTCGCGCCATCTTCCCCTGGCGCGATAGGTGCAATCACTGGAATCATGCCGGCTGCGACCGCTGTGTCGATCACAGAAGTGTCGACATGCGCGGGTTCTCCGACAAAACCCAGATCCACCGCTTTCTCGATCAGGCTTTCCGGGTCGCGCGTGGTACGCGAAACCTTGCGCGCCTTGACCATGCTGCCATCCTTGCCTGACAGGCCCAACGCCTTGCCGCCAGCATTGGCGAGCCAGCCGACCAACTCCTTGTTGATCGCACCTGAGAGGACCATTTCTGCGACCTTTGCGGTTGCCTCATCAGTCACACGCAAGCCATCAACAAAGGTGCTTTCCACGCCGAGGCGCGAGAGCATCTCGCCGATTTGCGGGCCGCCGCCATGGACCACGACCGGGTTGATCCCGACCGCCTTCAAAAGGACGATGTCTTCAGCGAAATCGCGTGCAGCTTGCGGATTGCCCATCGCATGGCCGCCATATTTCACCACAAATGTGCGCCCGGCATAGCGTTGGAAATAGGGCAGCGCCTCAATCAGCACTTCGGCCTTGGACAGGTCGAGATCCTGCCCGGCTACCGCGCTATCAGAAGGAGAGGTTTTCGCGTTCATGGCTAGAGCTTTGCCCGCTTGTTGTGTGATCTCCAGCCGCTTAGCGGCTTCGCGACGTCCACGCAAAGGCTGTGCTCATTTCGACGAGTTTTGCAAATTTTGCGCTTGGAGATGTAACCAAATTCTGATTGGTTGCGAATCCGGGGTCAGCAAAGCGTGGAAAGGACTGCGCCTGCTCGCAAAGTTTTTTTTGGATAGGAGGAAGAACAATGAATATTAGAGGCTCTATCGCACTTGCTGCAGCGGCCGGTCTTGCCGCGGCATGTTCAGGCGGAGCGGACGCTCCGACTGAAGCCAATACAGAAGCTGAAGCTCTCGCAGCAGCTGGCGGTGGCGAGAAAGAAAAGTGCTATGGCGTGTCACTCGCCGCAGAGAATGACTGCGCCGCAGGTCCGGGTACAAGCTGCGCCGGGACCAGCGTGATTGATTATCAAGGCAACGCATGGACATATGTGGACAAGGGCACTTGCCTTGAAATTGAACGTCCCAACGGCACCTTCGGTTCGCTTGAGGAAACTGAAAACGTCTGATCTTCGAGAAGATCGAACAAAAGGGCCGCGCAGGGACAACGCTCCCGCGCGGCCTTTTTGCTTTCTGGAAGGGATCTTGCGGGTAAGCTGCACAGCATACTTGGCCAGGTCAGCGAGCTCCTGCTAGCATTTGAGTTGCCATGTCCAAGTCTCGCTCCCGGTGGAAATCCCGCGCTCGTTTCAAGCGAGGCCGATCAGCCAAACGGTCACCGGCTCACAAACGCTTGCTCGATTGGTGGCTGTTGTGGCGCGTGCCGGTGCTCGCGCTGATCGTGATGGCGGCTTGGTGGTTCGGTTTTCGTCCGATCGCAATGGAACAAGGCTGGGTCGAAGTTACCGAGGATTTTGCTCTGTGCGGCGGCGAAGGACCCACGGCGGCAGGCTGCGTTGTGGACGGCGATACCCTCGTCATTGGCTTTGGCAGCGAACGCCGGCGCATACGCCTGACCGGCTTTGACGCACCTGAACTCGAGGGCGCTTGCGGGCTTGAAGAGGTCCTCGCCCAATCTGCAAAGGAAGAACTTCACAAATGGCTCGGTGAAGGACCCTTCGAATGGAACGGGGACGCCGATCCACCGCGCGACCAATATGGCCGCGAACTGCGTGCGGCCAGACGCATATTGCCCGACGGTTCGCGCGACTACCTCGCTGATGCGATGATTGCCACCGGACTTGCGGCGGAAAGCGGTTGGGGGACAACCCCACGCGATTGGTGTGAATAGCGGATCGAAAGGGACTTCGCACCAAGGGGACTTGCCGATTCGCGGGTTTTGCCTAGACTGAATGCAACTCAGGCAAAGCAAAGGGATCTGCCATGAACGAGCCAACCACGTCCGATACCAGAAGCAATCCGCCCGCGAATAACGGCTTTGACCTCAACCAACCAACAATCATTTCGCTGCTATATCTAGGCGGCTGGGTTACCGGGTTTTCCGGACTGATCGGAATTATCCTTGCCCATGTTTGGCAGGGTGAAAATCAGGCGAGTTGGGCGGCGTCGCACTTCACCTATCAGATTCGCACCTTTTGGGTCGCTTTGGTCGGAATTATCGTGGCGAGTGTCCTCACGATCGTCTTTATCGGCGTCTTGCTGTTCCCAGTCATCGCAATTTGGGTGACCATTCGAAGCGTGTTGAGCCTGCTCAAGGCGCAGAAGCAAGAACCTATGCCTGACCCAGAAACACTGCTGTTCTAGCGCCTAGCCGTCGCAGGCTCCGTCGACTTCGGAGGCAAGTTCAGCAAAGCTCGCATGGCCCGTCGCAGGGGCAATACGTTCGGCCCACATCGCATCGATCTGATCGGCGATAGAGGCGGGCAGCGCGTCGAGTGTGCTGCCCTGCTTTTGCACCTTGGTAGAATCGCTCGCCGCCGGAACGCCGCAGCGCTCCTCCAGCACTGCGCAGATCATGCCATCATCAAACAGATACTCGTGCGTGCTCATGAACTCGCGCGTGGTCCGCTCCAGAACAAGCTCTTCGACCGCAGGGGTCAGCTCAATTCCGCACAATTGCGCAAGCCTCGCTATTGCGGCGGAGCGGTTCTTGACCACCCATTTATAGGTCATCACCAAGCTGTCGGCTTCGTGGAGACGGTTGTACCAACTGATGATATGCGTCGCATAGTCGCATCCACCCGGGCCGCCGCCCATCCAGAGCGGCATGAAATCCTCCATCGCAACGGAGCCCGGCTCCAAATGCCATCCATTGAGAAAACGGTAGAAAGAGACAAATGTCTCCTTTGGATCCCGCAAAGTCACGACATAACCCATTGCAGGCGGCAAGCGTTCATATTCGCGATGTGATTTGAAGCCCCTGGGCGTGGCAACTTGAGGAGCAGTCATGTCAAAATCGATCATGAAAGCGGTGTCTTCCCAAGGGACAACCCGGCTAATGTCGTCAAAGTCGAGATCCCCACCTCTTGCTCCGGTTCTCAATTGATGGAACATTTGCTGCATCAAAGTCGTGCCGCTCTTGGCCCAACTGGTGATGAAGACGTCGCCGTCCTGCGGCGCATAGGGCCGGTAGTTTGGTCGCTCGCCCTCAAGCGCCAACCCCATCATCGCGCCATATTCCTCAATAGTGCGAGCGCGCCCGGATCTGGCCACTCCTGGCTGCATTGCTGGTTGTTGCGAAATCGTCGTTTCTTCGCTCATGCGCGCTTCCCCCTTGGATCACGCGCACGTTAGGAGGATCGTGCGATCATGGCAAAACTGCCCGGATCGCCCGCGATGGTGGTGAGAATGGTGCCTCACCTCTGACACCATTCTCATAAGTTACTGGTGCGCTCTCAGGCCGGCAGCGCCTCAGCTCTGCCGAACAGCTTTGCGGCAGCAGGGCTTGGCGTGGATGCAGCCCCTTCACTTTCGGCCATTTCGATGATCGCGGCAATCTCGTCGAGGAGCAGTAACCGCTGTTTGCGCAGCCTGGTCAGATAGGCATCAGAGGTTGGCTCCACCTCTACTTCGATCCGATGGATCGATCGATTAAGCGCATGATAACGCTCAGCCAAATTGCAAAAGTGCGCGTCGGTCAGCTTGAGCCGCGTGAGCGTACATGCATCATGCGGAAACTCTTCATGCAGTTCATGCGGTGTGTGGGCGGACATTGATTTCTCCTATGCCTATGCGTCGGGAAGCGGCGTCTTCGATCAACGGAGTATGGCGAGAGCCTTGGATACGCATTGATTTGGGTCAAACCGTGCCGAATTGCGGCTTCGGCCTGATCAAGGTGTTTGTCGTCTTGGAGAGTTTGCCTTGCGGTCTTTACCAGGCCTTTAGGCGATCTATCATAAGGTCTAACTCAGGAGACCTTCACGGATGACCGAGATCCCAGCCAATCAAGTCGTCACCCCAGCGCGGAAGATCGCAGATCCGCAGCCGAGCAACAGCGAAGATCGCACCGCTCGACCATCGCGACCGGCGGGAACGTCATTCGCTCGGCCACTGGTGATCTCAGTCCTATACCTTGGTGGGTTTGTGACCGGCTTCTCCCCGATCGTGGGTGTCATCCTCGCCCATCTCTGGCATTCAGACGGTTCGGCGCCGGAGTGGGAGGACACCCACTTTGTCTATCTGATCACGACCTTCTGGGTCGGCATTCTCATCCACGTGCTGATGCTCGTCGTCTTTTTCGGAGCGTTCTCCGCAACGGTCGCTGATGATAGCTACAGCAGAGCAGGAGGTGAGCCGCCGATCGCTTTCATCTTGGCAATCCTCGGAATAGTCCTGTTCTGGGGTGTCGCCGCGCTGTGGTTTTGTATTCGCAGCGTCATTTCAATCGCCAAGGCGAGCAGCGCAAAGCCGATCACACGGCCGCGCACTTGGTTGTTCTGAGCGAGATATTTCAGCTCGAAGCCGTCAGCAGCGCGCCACTCAGGAAGCCCACCTAAGCAATAAACCCGGATTGAGCCTGCTGCTTTGCGCGACCAACGGTGGTCAGCATGAACAGGCTCAGATCAAACGACAAGCCCCGCTCATATTTGCCGAGCCAGCGCCCCTCGCGCTGGTTTTACCCGGCTTTGGTGGGACTGCCTCTCCTGGTGTTTTTTGCAATCGTCTTAGCGCCGTTTTGATTCTGCCTCTTCGGGCCTCGCGACAGATCCGCTGCGACCCATAGTCGACGTGTGAGTGAAACACACGACATCGGTTCAACTTGCCGCTAAGCTTGGCGCATGAGACGCCCGTTTGCCTATATCGCACTCGCTCCGACCCTTATTGGTCTAACCGCCTGTCAGGCCGAGCCCAACGCCGCACCGGACCCCAATCCGCAAGACCAGTTTTGGGAGGCGCTTTCGAGCCATTGTGGCAGTGCCTATGCGGGTAAATTTGTGAGCTCGGATGCCGCCGATGCCAACTTCGCGGGGGCTGAGCTGATTGCCCATGTCGCGCAGTGTTCTGAGGAGCGGATCGCAATCCCGTTCCATGTCAGCACCATGGGGGAGGACGACAAAGTTAACTGGGACCGTTCGCGCACTTGGCTGATCACTCGGACGGAGGCGGGCCTGCGGCTCAAACACGATCATCGTCACGAAGACGGTTCGGAGGATGAGGTCACCCAATATGGCGGCGACACCGCTGATGAGGGGAGCGCGCGCAAGCAGGACTTCCCGGTCGACGCCTTCAGCATCGAGCTGTTCGAACGCGTCGGCTACACCGCGTCGGTCACAAATGTGTGGAGCTTTGAGGCCGTTGCAGCAGGCAGCGAGGGCGCAGGCCTAGCCTATCAATTGGAGCGCACCGTCGAAGGCGGCGCGCCAGAGCCCCGCTTCTTCCGTGTCGAATTCGATGCAAGCGAGGAAGTGAAAGCCCCGCCGGCTGCTTGGGGGTGGGAGTAAGTCGCGCCCTGGGAGCCGCGTCTTCACCCGATCTTGAGGTTCAACGCTCACTTTGCCTGTCATGGGCAAGGTTATTCCGAACAGCCGCTGGACCAAGGCGAAAGCGTATAAGGAGGCCGGCGCGAATAAGAAGCGCGGGTCGAAGTGGTACGCGCTCGCGCTGGTGGCACTGCCGCTGGGCGCGTTCAGCGCGATCCTCTTTGCGCCCTCGCTGGGCGATGGCCCGCAGGCCGAGGCGGCGAGTTTTGCGCCGGAAAAGGCCAGCGCCGCCGCAAGCCTTGTAGTGGACCGCGAGGAAGCCACCTTCCCGCTTTGCTCAGGTCGACAGCGCATCACCTGCGTCGTGGACGGCGACACGATCTGGTATCGCGGCGAGAAAATCCGCCTTGTCGGCTTTGACACGCCCGAGATCAGCAATCCGGGCTGCGCGCGCGAGAAACGTCTGGGCGAGGAAGCCAAACTGCGTCTGCAAAGCTGGCTCAACGAAGGCGCCTTCAGCCTAAACTCCAACCCCGAAGGCCGCAGCGAAGACCGCTACGGCCGAAGCCTAAAAGTGCTCTCCCGCGACGGCGAGAATGTCGGCGAGATGCTGCTCGCCAAGGGCCTAGCCGAGGAGCGCGGCGGCTGGGGGAATGGGTGGTGTTAGGTACTACTTAGCGGTGGTGTTGGACTTTACAGTCAGGACGCTACGCATAACCCAAACCACTTTGCCAATTGAGATAAGCAGAATGAGGCCCACGAATGTCGAGGCATAAGCCAGCATAGATAGCGAGCCTGCCCAGAACGAGCCGATTACACACAGCCCTGCTGAGAGAAAGAGGTAACCAAGGTTTTGGCGCAAGATCTCCCAGAGTTGAGAGGCTGACTTGGACTTGGCCAACGGCAGGAAGTCTGAAGTCTCGAGGACGGAGGTCAGGAAACCGGAAGTCGCAATAATCAAGCCCATAAGCGTCAAGTTCCCAACCAGCCAACTAGCGAGACGCGTCGGCAGTTCAGTCAAACAGACCTCGAAATAAACTGGTCCGCCAAAGGCTGGTGCCAGCCATAGCGTCGAGGCCATTATCAACGCAGCCAGAGGGTCAATCCAAAGATGATTCTGCCAATACCGTTTCATGTCGCGCCATCAATCGAAACCGCGTCCCCGAGGGTAGACCGAGCTTTTTCGAACGCATTCTCCAAGACTTGAAACGCATGCGTGGAATCCACTGCTTTGGATCTTGGATTTAGACGAATGAAATCTTCGTTCAGGATCTTGTATTGCTGTAAGAGATCGAGCTCTTTTCTCCGTCCATCCTTGGGACCGAAAGCCTTGAGGCGGGTCAGACTTTCGCGACTAAAGGGGTTGCTAAACAGCCTCCCGGCTATCCCTTTCAGGTCTAAGGTAGGCTGTCGCGCCGTCTTAAGACGCATTTCAGCCTTGCGCACTGCGCCCAGCTCAGAGCATGCGGCAAACGCAGCGCCGATATGTTCATCTCCTTTCGCAATCGCGCTTGCCTCGGTTGTTAGTGCCTCGATTTCAAGAACTGTTATGGATTCAAAGCTTTCCAACTCAGCGATTACTGATCTTTGAAAGAGCGGGAGAAACCGAAGCGCACTTGGGATGATGCCGCCGCTTTTGAAGAGTAGGTATTCTCCGAGCGCAGCGATGCGCGGAGCATCTCGATTAAACTCGGCCACCGCATAACCATCATCGGTAATCACTATGTGGCACCAGTCCATGATGCCCGCCTTCTGAGAGATGTCTAATGCGCTTACCGAACCGGCCTCTTCGACCAGTGGCAGATCGCTCCTTCGGATCCGCGCTAGTTGCAAACGTATCGGATAACTCGGCGAATCAACAAAGACCGAATGCACTGTGTCATCGGTTGAAGTTGGTTGATATCTGCCTTGATCGTTGAATGGTAGGGCGCCCACATGCTCCACTGCCCGCTCCAAGTGAGCGCGCACTTCGTCAAAATGGGCTACCCTAAAGAAATAGACTTTCCGCGAAACTTGCTTTGGCTGAGATGCCATTTGCGACTCCGAGTTTGTTCTCGGAGTGTTTACATCAAGTTCCCCTCTTGTTCAAATCACTCCGCCGCTTCAAACATATCCGGACCCTCGTCCGTCTCGCCGTCCTCATTGACAGCTTTCGCCTTCTGGCGCTTGTCAAAGGAGCTCCAGACGTCGTTCCAGTTGCCCTTGGTGGCACCCTTTGAGTACTCGGTCGCGCGGGTTTCGAAGAAGTTGGCGTGCTCGACGCCGTTGAGCAGTGGGCTGAGCCACGGCAGCGGGTGCTCTTCGATGTGGAATTGCGGTTGCAGGCCCAGCTGGCCGAGGCGCCAATCGGCGATGTAGCGGATGTAGCGCTTGATGTCCTTGGCGGTCATGCCGTTCACCGGACCCATCTCGAACGCCAAGTCGATGAAGGCGTCTTCGAGGCGCACGGTCTTCATGCAGATGTCGAGGATGTCTTCCTTCACCGCCTTAGTCAGGCAGTCACGCTCTTCACAGAAGGTGTGGAACATCTTGATGATGCCTTCGCAGTGGAGCGTCTCATCACGCACCGACCACGAAACGATCTGCCCCATGCCCTTCATCTTGTTGAAGCGCGGGAAGTTCATCAGCATCGCGAAGGACGCAAACAGCTGCAGCCCTTCGGTAAAGCCACCAAACATGGCGAGCGTGCGGGCGATGTCCTCGTCCGTATCGACGCTGAACTGGTGCATGTAATTGTGCTTGTCGCTCATCTCCTCATATTCGAGGAAGGCGCTGTATTCGCTTTCCGGCATGCCGATCGTGTCGAGCAGGTGCGAATAGGCAGCGATGTGCACCGTCTCCATATTGGAGAAAGCGGCGAGCATCATCTTGATCTCAGTCGGCTTGAACACACGGCCATATTTGTCGTGGTAGCAATCCTGCACTTCGACATCGGCCTGAGTGAAGAAACGGAAGATCTGCGTGAGCAAGTTGCGCTCATGCTCGGTCAGGTTTTGCGCCCAATCGCGGCAATCTTCGCCCAGCGGCACTTCCTCTGGCATCCAGTGGATCTGTTGTTGGCGTTTCCAGAACTCATAAGCCCATGGGTATTCGAACGGCTTGTAGGTATTGCGGGCTTCGAGCAACGACATCTTGTGGTTCCCTGTGATTGAGTGAGCAGACCTATATAGGAGATCAAGCTTCGGAATCGAAGGCAAGCACGGATGATTCGCCGGGGATAAGCCGTGCATTTTCTGAGTCGAACCGAGTCCTGCGACGAGCGAGATCGGAGGCAATCGCCAATTTCCACTCGTCACTTATCCTTAACGTCCTTAGGTCTTTGTATCACATGAGGGTTCAAAGGGATCGTGGGGCAATCGGATGAGTGTTGAAAACAGACGGCCATTGGCAACGCGCGGTGCGGGTTGGGCCAAGGCTGTGGCGCGCGGGCTTGCGGGCATCGGCCTGACACCCAATGCCATTTCGGTGATCGGGGTGGGCTTTGCGGCGCTTGGCGCTTGGGCCTTTATCGCTGCGCCGGATGGGAGCCCATGGTTATGGCTGGGCGCGGCCTTGGGCATCCAATTGCGCCTGCTCGCCAACATGCTCGATGGATTGGTCGCGGTGGAGGAGGGCAAGGGCTCTGCCACCGGTCCGCTCTACAACGAAGCACCTGACAGGGCCGAAGATGCGCTGCTCCTGATTGCGGCCGGCTACGCAGCGGGTGCGCCGGAGCTTGGATATGGCGCCACGATATTGGCATTCGGAACCGCATATATTCGGGCATTGGGTGGATCGCTTGGCTTTGAGCAGGACTTTGTCGGACCCATGGCCAAACAACATCGGATGTTTGTACTGACGGTGGGGGCACTTCTGATGCTGTTCTATGACCGGTCGGTGATTGAAGGATTTGCGATCCCGGGCTCTTCGCCTTTGCTCGTTGCGCTTTACGTAATCGTGGTCGGCAGCTTCCTGACCTGCGCGGTTCGGATGCACCGGATCGCCATGCTCTTGCGGGATAAGGCGCAGTGATCGCCCGCATTTTGGGCGAGGCTTTGTTCGGAGCCACCCGTTTCCTCGTCGGGGGCCACCCGCGTTGGCACGGATGCGAGCCTTCGCGGCGTCAGCGCATCTACTTCGCCAATCATGCGAGCCATTTGGACACGATTATCCTGTGCGCTGCCATGCCGAGCTGGCTGCGCAAGACCACCCATCCTGTCGCAGCGGCGGATTATTGGGGCAAGGGCGCGGTGCAGCGTTTCGTCGCGCTCAAGGTTTTGAACGCTGTGTTGGTTGAGCGGGGCGGTAGCCGCGATCCGCTCGCACCTTTGCGCGAGGTTTTGGAGCGTGGGGAGTCGCTCATCATCTTCCCCGAAGGCACGCGGCGGGCTGAAGCATTGCCCGGCGCGTTTAAGGCTGGGCTCTATCATCTGGCACAGGATTTCCCCGAGGCTGAGCTGATCCCGGTATATCTCACCAATCTCGCTCGGGCCTTTCCCAAAGGAGCGATGATCCCGGCACCGATCAGCTCATCTGCCTATTTCGGCGAGCCTTTGGACGGGGTCGAAGGAGAGGCAAAGGCCGATTTCCTCGCCCGCGCGCAAAAGGCCATCGTCGCTCTGGCCGGACCCGATCAGGGAGACAGTGCATGACCATTCCCGTCCTGAACCTCGACGTCAGCTCGACCATGATTACCCTTTTTGGCGGAGTCTTTGCGCTGCTCTTGCTTGCAAGTCTGATCGGCTTCGTTCTTGCCCAGCGGGTCACCAGCGCAGGCGGGGTCGCGACCGTTGCGAACCTCAATGCGCGGATCAAGGCCTGGTGGCTGATGATCATGATCTTCGCGCTCGCTTTCCTGTTCGGCAAGACGGTGACGGTGGTCTTGTTCGCGCTCACCAGTTTTTACTGCCTGCGCGAGTTTCTGTCGATCACACCGACGCGGGCTGAAGATCACACTGCGACCATCGCTGCCTTCTACCTTTTCATTCCGCTGCAATATTGGCTGATTTGGAGCGATTGGCAGAGCCTGTTTTCGATCCTGATCCCGGTCTGGGCCTTCCTGCTTTTGCCGCTGCTCGCAGTGCTAAAAGGAGAGACGGAGGAGTTCCTCAACCGATCATCAAAAATCCAGTGGGCGCTGATGCTCAATGTCTATTGCATCAGCCACGCCCCCGCTTTGCTGCTGCTCGATATTCCGGGTTTCGATGAGAATTTCCTACTGCTGTTCTTTTTGATCGCAGTCGTACAGCTGTCGGACGTGCTGCAATATGTCTTCGGCAAGCTGTTCGGGAAGCACAAGGTCGCCCCGCGCGTTTCGCCTGCCAAGACCTGGGAGGGATTGATCGGCGGCGGGTTATCAGCAGCTGCCGTGGGCGCAGGACTTTTCTGGATTACCCCCTTCGCTCCCTGGGAGGCCGCCTTGCTCGCGCTCACCATCGTTTTCGCAGGATTTGCGGGCGGACTGGTGCTTTCCGCGGTTAAGCGCTCACTCGGCGCGAAAGACTGGGGGACGATGATCGAAGGCCATGGCGGCGCGCTCGACCGAATGGATTCGGTAAGCTTTGCAGCGCCCGTATTCTTCCACCTCGTCAATTACTTCTTTGTGCCTTGAGGAGCTGAGCTATGCTCGCCCTTATCGCGATCTGGGCTCTGGCCGAGGCGATCCTGTTCTTCATAGTCGCCGACGTGCCTATCATGGCGCTTGGCATCAAGGCGGGATGGAGGAAAGCGCTGGTCGGAGCCTTAGTTGGCGCGATCTTTGCCGCGATTGGGGGAACTACGCTCGCATACGCAGCAAGCCAATCGCCGCTCCAGATTATTGACCTAATGCTTAGCGTTCCGGCGGTGGACCAAGCGCTGATCGAACAGGTCTGGGATGACTGGCAGGACAATGGTGCGATAGGGATGCTGCTCGGCAGCGTCTCCGGTGTCCCATACAAACTCTATGCCGCCACTGCGGGCATGCAAATCCTCTTCGGGGAAGTTGCGAGTTCGCTCACATTGTTCTTCTTCGCCTCCATCACCGCCCGCCTGCCGCGTTTTGCACTGGTGGCGCTCGTCGCGGGATGGCTCGGCCCCCGCCTCGTCAAGCGGTTCGGCGCCCGCCTTGTCTGGAGCGGATTTGTGCTCGGCTGGGTCGGGTTCTACGCGCTCTACTGGAGCTTGATGGGCTTCTGATCGGCCTTAATCCCTGCGCCGCTTCTTCGATCCAAAGAAACTTCCGCCGCCCAGCACCGTTATGCCGAGGAAAAAACCGAAGTCATACCAACCGCCATTATTCGGCACCGCATAGACCGCAATATTGGGTGAGAAGAGCGAGCCGATCCAGCTCCATGGGAAGATAAATCCGTGCCACAGCCCCCACAGAAAGCCTGGGGTGTCAGGCTCAGCGCTGACGCCTGCATCGATCTGGCTGGCGCAAGCGGAGGCCAGCAATGCAAAAGCGACAGCGGCTAAGACTCGGTGAGCGCTCATTGCATTACCTGCAGAAGAACAACCATCCAGAGGATCGGGACAAACAGCACCGACATCATGATGTGCAGACGCCCGGCATTGGCAAGGTGTCCCTCACCTGCCCTGATATGACGCATTCCATTGATCACAAAGGCCAATGCAACCAGCGTCCCGCCAATCGCGACCCAAATCTCCACTGGCATATGACAGCCTCCCTTTTGACCAGCGGGAAGAGTGACACAATTTTTGGCTAAGCGCGAGAGGGCTGGCGAAAGCGCGGGGTCAGCAGAGACGGCGGACAGGAAAACGGGTCGCTTCGCCTTCCTCTGCGTTCTTCGCTGCGTCCCATTCCTCATTCTTGAGGTGCTGGTAGACTTTCTCGGAGAGCGGTTTCACGAATTCGAGCCCAACGCGGTCGCCTTGCCGCCATGCGACTTCGGCGTGATAGGGTCCGCTGCCTGCAATCTCTAGCTGGACCACCGACCCGAGCTCAAAACCGCGGCGCGGATCATCCACTCGGCAACCGCCGGGCGAAAGGTCCTGATACTGGATGTACCAATCATAGCCGCGCGGAGAATGGGCAGCACCTTCGGCCTGCGTGCGCACGCGCTCTCCCCGTCGGCCTTCCATCGTTGGGCGTTGGCGATTGAACATAGTGTGGCTGGGTTTAGCGGAAATTGGTTAAGGAATGGCTGGCGTTGCGAAGGGCTTGTCCAAAGCAATGTGCCATTACCTAGTGCCTAAACGCCCGGATTCTCGAACTGGGACAAGGGTTCGCCCAGACACTCCGCAAGCAACTCGGCCTCTTCGGCCCAGCCCTATCGAGGGGCCGCCATGCTGGCGATCACGCCGTCCCAGACAATGCTGACATTGTCGAGCTTGGCTAAGTCCCGAACCATCCACACCGGTGCCTCGGCAAAAAAGAGCGAGGCATCTCCATCTTGTGAATAGAAAATGGATTCCTGTGCCAATTGCTCGACCGTGCCGTCATTGCGACTAATCAGAAACCCGAAATCTGCTGTTTCCGCATTAGGGTCGACCGCAATATTGTCAGTGCGGAAACTGATACGGATCGTACCGCGATCCAGCGGCACCATCAGAACCATCGTGCCAGAGGATGCCTCGGCTCGCAGGCTGCAGTTACTCCCATCGGTCAGGACCGCGCTCCCTTGCGACGTAATGCCGAGTTCCTCGACCGTATTGTCGGAGCACGCGGAAGGGAAAAGGAGTGATGCGAATGCACCGCTCCTTACGACAAGTTTTTTTAAATTCTTCAAACTCATCCCCCTCAGAGTCAATTCTGTCTTTGGCCGACAGTTACTGACAGCTGAGGCATTCCTCGTAATCGGTCTGCTCGCCCGCTTTTGCGGACAGCTCGATCTTGGCTGCTTCGCCGGTGTTGTCGGCTTCGACGCCGCCGGCAAAGCCTGCGCGCTGGACCGACTTTGAGCGGAGGTAATAGAGCGACTTGATGCCCTTCTCCCACGCCTGGAAGTGCAGCATCATGAGGTCCCACTTGTCGACATCGGCCGGGATGAACAGGTTCAGCGACTGAGCCTGATCGATGTAAGGCGCGCGGTCAGCGGCGAATTCGAGCAGCCAACGCTGATCGATCTCGAAGCTGGTCTTGAAGCTCGCTTTTTCCTCGTCCGAGAGGAAGTCGAGATGCTGTACGCTGCCGCCCCGCTCGAGGATCGAGTTCCAGACATTGGTCGAGTTCTTGCTCTTCTTGTCGAGCAGCTTTTCCAGATATGGGTTCTTGACGATGAATGAACCCGACAAGGTCTTGTGGGTGTAAATGTTAGCCGGAATTGGCTCAATGCAAGCGCTGGTTCCGCCGCAAATGATCGAAATCGATGCGGTCGGCGCGATCGCCATCTTGCAGCTGAACCGCTCCATCGCGCCCATTTCGGCCGCATCCGGGCAAGGTCCGCGTTCTTGCGCAAGCAGCATCGAGGCTTCGGACGCCTTGGCCTGAATGTGCTTGAACATTTTGAGGTTCATGGCTTTCGCCATCGCGCTTTCAAAACCCAGTCCTTTCTGCTGAAGGAAGGAGTGGAAGCCCATCACACCGAGGCCCACTGAACGCTCCCGCTCAGCCGAATAGCGCGCGCGCTGCATCTCATCAGGGGCGCGGTCGATATAGTCCTGGAGGACGTTGTCGAGGAAGCGCATCACGTCTTCAATGAATTGCTTGTCGGTTGACCACTCATCCCACTTCTCAAGGTTGAGCGAGGAAAGGCAACACACCGCCGTGCGATCATTACCGAGGTGGTCAATGCCTGTTGGCAGCGTGATTTCCGAGCACAGGTTCGAAGTCGAAACCTTCAGCCCCAGATCGCGATGATGCTTGGGCATCATACGGTTCACTGTGTCATTAAACACGATGTAGGGCTCACCCGTTGCAAGCCTGCATTCAACCAGCTTCTGGAACAGCGAACGCGCATCGACCGTGCCGCGCACTTCACCAGTCTTGGGTGACTTGAGCTCGAACTCGGCGCCATCGCGCACAGCTTCCATAAACTCATCGGTCAAAAGCACACCGTGGTGGAGGTTCAACGCTTTCCGGTTGAAATCGCCCGAGGGTTTGCGGATTTCGAGGAACTCCTCAATCTCCGGGTGCGAGACGTCGAGATAGCACGCCGCCGAACCGCGCCGCAGCGAACCTTGTGAGATTGCAAGCGTGAGCGAATCCATCACGCGAACAAATGGAATGATCCCGCTGGTCTTGCCGTTGAGGCCAACAGGCTCACCGATACCGCGTACATTGCCCCAATACGTGCCGATCCCGCCACCCTTCGAGGCGAGCCAGACATTCTCGTTCCAAGTACCGACGATCCCATCAAGACTGTCAGAAACCGAATTGAGATAGCAAGAGATTGGCAGACCACGGCTCGTGCCCCCATTCGAGAGCACCGGCGTTGCGGGCATAAACCACAGGTTCGAGATGTAATCGTAAAGCCGCTGAGCGTGCTCCTGATCATCCGCATAGGCGTCCGCGACGCGCGCAAAGAGATCCTGGTACTTTTCTCCGGGCAGGAGATAACGATCGGTCAGCGTTTCCTTGCCGAACTCTGTCAAATTGGCATCACGCGCCTCGTCAATCACGACGTCGAAGCGGCGGTCATTGACCTTTTTGCTGTCTGCATCAGCCGCGCTCTTGGCCGCTTCAGCAACCGCATTGCCGAGCGCCTCTGCCGATTTGGCCGCGATCAGCTCTTCGCTGCCAGCGTCCTGTTTTTCCATCGTCACGGCCTTCTTGCCTTTCGCTTTAGGAGCGCTTTCCTTTGCAGCAGCCGTCTCATCCGCGGCTTCCCCAGTCTCTGCATCACTCAACACTTCGTCACTCGCTTTAAATTCCATGTGATCGCCCCATTACACAACATCACTTGCGAATCGGACGCCCCTCTCTTGTAGCGGAAAAGAGGCTTTGTTCCGATTCTGTTCTACATCAATTGATCGACAGCTTTTCCCCGTTTTGGCCCCAGGCTTAGCCCCAAGGCCAATCAGAAACTCCAATCTCTACGTCTTCGACAGTCCCGACTTCACCCCTATTGCAGCGACTCCTCATCTGACCGCGCCGACTTCGTTTCTCTAGCGGCGCGCCAGCGCTCCAGTCAGGAACAAGCACTACAAATTGGGGGTCCATTGCGAACCGAACCCCAAGATGATGAATCAGAGGGGACTCAGCGTCAACAGCGGATTAACCCTGTTTTATGGCCTAGGCCGGGTTTTGAGCTATTGTGCAGTGCAGCGACGCACGGGAAAAGCTTGAGTCGCGAGTTGCGCAAGACCCAAAATGAATCTGTGAAGAAAAATTTGGTGATTGAATCTTTTGAATCAACCGTTGAATCATTCGCCAGAATCTCGGCAAGATTGTTGCGCAAAAGGCAAATCAAGTGCTTTGCGCGCAGCCCCGATGATTGACCGAACAGGCCGGCTTGTTAAGCCGCAACCGCTGCGCTTTGCCCCATCGCAGCTTGAGCATGATCGGCAACCTCTTGGGCCAGCCGATCTATCAATTCAACCGGCAGATCATGTCCCCAACCAGGGATAGTTACCAGCTTGGCGCCCGCAATATGCGAAGCGGTGTCGATCCCGCCTTCAAGCTTAACCAGCGGATCATCCTCACCGTGCAGCACCAGTGTCGGTGTTGTCACGGATGTGAGCCGCTTGCGCCGATCGCCATCGTCAATAATCGCCGCCAATTGACGCGGTAGACCTGCGGGATAGAGGCTGCGCTGCATGTTGGCGATCACCCGCTCACGCTGGCGATCAGGGTCGAACGGGAAGCCTGGGCTACCAATATTCTTCACGATATTGATGCCGTGCTTGACCACCACCTCTTCGTCTAGGGAGGGGAGCGGTGCGGTGAGCGCGTCAATCGCGCTCTTATCGGCTTGTGGCAGATGTGGATTGCCGGTGGTCGACATGATCGAGGTGAGCGAGTGGAGCTTTTCAGCATGATTCACCGCCATCAACTGGGCGATCATCCCGCCCATCGACGCGCCCACGACATGCGCTTTTTCGATTGCGAGCGCATCGAGCACGCCAGCACCATCTGCCGCCATGTCGGCGAGCGAATAAGGCACTTTCGCTTTCCACCCGATCTTTGCGCGCAAAACCTGCCAGGGAAGGCTAGGCGCCTTTGCGCCTTCAAATTTGTGCGAGAGGCCAATGTCCCGGTTGTCATATCGGACCACGCGATAGCCATGGCCGACCAGTGCAGCGACAAATTCGTCGGGCCACAAAGTCATCTGCGCGCCCAGCCCCATCACCAGCAAAATGGTCTCGTGCGCAGGATCTCCGTGATCGTCGTAGAACAGCTCAAGACCGTTTGCAGTGATATGCGGCATGTATGTCTCCCAAACAAAAGCAGTTTCAAAAGGAGACCAAAGCCGGTTTGCCGCTATATATCAAGCGTGGGAAGCATCTCGCGCATGCAAGTGCCCCGCTCTGGCTGTCCACCGGATGTGGTCGACGGGCAGCAGAGCAGGGCGGAATGTGGCCTTAAAGGGTAAGAGGCCGCATGCAACTATTGGGGGCTTAGCCGCCAAGTAGGATGAGATTCTCACCTTCAACTGCAAAGCCTTCAGCCATCGCCTTTTGCAGCTCGATTGCCAGCTCATCTCTTTGCTCAGGCGTCTTCGCAAAGATAATATTGGCAAGGAATTGAGCGTTGTCAGCATTAGTCACAGGGACATCGCTGATGTCGCCAAGACGTCGAACAGCTCGGCGGGCATTGTGCTCAGCTACTCGGTTTGCGCTGCTATGGGCGATCTCGATATTTGCAGGCCTGCCATCTACGCCCATGTCGAAGCGAACTTGTACGATACCTGCCCCAGTGGATGCGCTGCGCGCATTGGCAGGGCGAGCGAGCGAGCTGTTGAGCGTCCGGGTTGCGTTCGCTTGCCATTGCTCCATTGCAGCTTGCGAGGTCACAACGATCTGCTCGTCAGCCTCACCGGCTTGAGCAGCGCCGGCAAGCGGTACCATCGCAGCGAGAGCGATGGCAGGGGCAAAGGCGGTCTTCTGGATCAGTGTTTTTGCAAAAGTCATTGGATCATCCTCAATTATATATGTCGTTATTCGTCGGATGATCGGCCGATTAATCGGCGGACTCAGGCATCAGTCCATACCTTCAGTGGAGCCACCATACCCCGTTGAGCGGGATACGGTCGATCAGACGCATCAGGAGCTTAGGGGGTTGAATTTGTTGACTTCCCTTCCGCGTCGAGAAAGAAAGTCGCGCATATCGCAGCGCAAAACAATTGGCGCTCAGCGAATGACGAGCGGGTCCGCTAAACGCGTATGATCAGGGGACAGACGGCCTATTGCTTTCGACGAATGGATCCGCGTTCAAAAGTGGCTAGCGCCAGAGCGGTCCGCCGATGATAAATCCGCGCGCATCAAGCTGGTCGAGCACGCCGTTTTCCTCTGCGAGCACGCGCAATGGCACCACTGCAAGCGTGGTGCCTTGGTCAGCAGCCGCATCGGCGATCATGCCCGTCCACTGGTCACGGATCTCAGTGCCCAGTTCATCATCCGCCCACGGCCAGCATTGACCAAGCGCGATTTCGAGCGGGTTCTCCATCACCGCAGGTACGTCGAACGCGCGCCAATCCGCGCCCCGTTGCTCAATGATCGATTGACCCGCTTCGGTCGCGGTCATGGCAGCCTCAAGGCATGGAATATGCGAACGCGGGTCGGCTTCGGCGAGATTGTCGAGCAGGTCTTCGCCGCGCATCCGCTCGGGCCGTATCACGGGGACGTCAGCATCGTCTGCGGCGTCCTTGACCACTTCGGTCGCGTCATCGGTGGTCTCGTCATCGAAATCGAGCCGGCGCGCGAGCAGGTCGAAACTGGTCATCAGGAAAGAGCGGCGATCATAGTTGATGTCATACTCCTCCTCGAGCGCGGCGAGCCGAGCGCGCTGCTCAAGCGTGAGATAATCCGCCGCGACGCCTTTATCGGGAAGCCGAGTGAAGCGGCCGCCTCTAAAGATCAAACGCAAGGCATCACCCGGCGAGAATTTGGGCCGCGCCCGGATGATGACACGGTCGGATTCCGCGGTTGCCTGCTCAAGCCGGTCGGGGAACCAAGGCGTCGACTTGGGCACCGCCCGAATCTCTCCGACAAGGATGACCGTCCCGGTCGGCGTCTCAATAAACCACATCGGCGCGCCAGAACGCTGGGCGGTGACGATGATTTGGTTGGTGGTTTCGCTCTGTGGGGCAGGCTCAATTTCCTGCGCCGTCGATGCCGCAGCAGCCAAGAGCAGGAGACTAGCGGGAAAAAGAGACCTTGATATCTTTGCCATGGAGACGACAGTTAAGTCCGCGCAACTGGACTTTGGATGAACAGCCGCCCTTCTTGGCAATGGGCCAGTCACATGGCAGGTTCCGCCAATGCGAGCTACGTGTTTCCTTGCGCTTTTATTGTTGCCTGCCTGCACCTCAATCGGCGGGGCTGAGTCACGCTACGTCGAAGGCACGATAAACCGCTATGAGTGGGCCAGTGCCAATTGGCTGACACTGGACCTCACAAGTGGCCGTTTCTCAATAAGGCCGGGAACTTATAACGGTGGTTATGCAGAAGGTGAAAAGCGCATTGATCGGCAATCCGGTTCATTAGAGGCCGCGCGCCTCGAAATCCTAAATGGCTTGGTCGATGATGTAATGGTCGTCGGGCTTCAGGATGCCGCATGCCTGGCTATACCCGGGTCAGAACGCACCCTCATTGTGGTTTCGACCGGGGGACGCAAGGAGATAAAGGTCAGAGACAACCAAAACTCATATTCCGCGCGAGACGAGTTGGTATGCTGGACCGACGAAGGCAATGCTCTCTATGAGTTTCTAGAAGAAGAGTTCGAGTGGGCCTCTGGGCTTCGCGCGTTCGACGAGCGGCTCAAGGAGCGTTGAAGTAGCGAGTACCTAAGGCACCAACACCGTATCGCGCACTTCGTCATCGGTGTCGGGATAATCCATCGTAAAGTGCAGCCCTCGGCTTTCCTTGCGGTGGAGGGCGCTCCTCACGATCAGCTCGGCGGATTGGAGGAGGTTGCGCAGTTCAATCAGGTCCGTCGTCACGACGAAGCTGCCGTAATAATCCTCCACCTCCTGGCGCAGCAGCGCGATGCGGTTTGCGGCGCGTTCGAGGCGTTTGGTGGTGCGCACGATGCCGACATAGTTCCACATGAAGCGGCGTATCTCGGTCCAGTTCTGCTTGATGACAACCTCCTCGTCGGAGTCCGTCACGCGGCTTTCATCCCATGGTAGGATCGCAGGCGGCTCTTCAAGCTCGTCCCAGCGCGCCAAGATGTCATTGGCCGCCGCGTCGCCAAAGACAAAGCATTCGAGCAAGCTGTTCGAGGCAAGACGATTGGCTCCGTGCAAACCGCTCTCGGTGCACTCACCCGCCGCCCATAGACCGGGAAGGTCCGTGCGCGCCTTCAAGTCCACGACCACGCCGCCGCAAGTGTAATGCTGCGCAGGCACGACCGGGATCGGGCCCTTGGTCATGTCGATGCCGAGCCCCATCAGCTTTTCATGGATCGTGGGAAAGTGCTCTTTCACGAAGTCGGCCGGCTGATGGCTGATATCGAGATGGACATAATCCAAGCCAAAGCGCTTGATCTGGTCGTCAATCGCGCGCGCCACAACATCGCGCGGGGCAAGCTCCATGCGTTCCTTGTCGTAGTCCTCCATGAAACGGTGCCCGGTCTCGGGGTGGAACAATCGCCCGCCCTCGCCCCGTACAGCCTCGGTGATAAGGAAGTTTTTGACTTCGAGATTGTAGAGGCAGGTAGGGTGGAACTGCATCATTTCCATATTGGAGACGCGCGCGCCCGCTCTCCATGCCATTGCGATCCCATCCCCTGTTGCGCCGCGCGGCGCGGTTGAGAACTGGTACACGCGGCCGGCCCCGCCTGCCGCCAGGATCGTGGCACGAGCGATGTGACGTTCGACCCGGCCGTTTTCCTCATTGAGCGCATAGACGCCCCAGACCCGGCCAGCCGCAGAGAAGTGCTCGCGGTGTCGATCAGTGATGAAATCAATCGCGGTGCGGCCGCCCAGCATGGTGATGTTTGGATTGGCTTCAGCTGCCTTCAGCAAGGCCGATTGCACCGCCCAGCCGGTGGCATCATCGACATGCACGATCCGCCGGTGCGAATGCCCGCCCTCGCGCGTGAGGTGCAGGGCATCCTCATCCCGGTTGAACGGCACGCCTAACTCACACAACCGGTCAATGCTCTTGGGAGCGCGCTCTATCACGAACTCCACTGCATCGCGATCATTGAGGCCTGCACCGGCTACCATCGTGTCGCGCACATGGTTCTCGAACGTATCGCCCGCATCGAGCACAGCGGCGATCCCGCCCTGCGCCCAGGCGGTCGATCCACCTGTCAACGACCCCTTAGCGAGGACGAGCACTTTCTTGGTCTCGGCCAGCTCGAGCGCAGCGGTTAGTCCGGCAGCTCCGGAACCAATAACGATAACGTCGTATTGCACGCCTTTTTCGGCGCCAGTGTCAGGCTCAACTCCCATAAAGCTCGCCATGGCGCGAGCGGGCGTGACTGGCAAGAGGGCTCGCTGCCTGAAAGCTTGATCGGCGAGGCGTGGCTTGGTTGCCGTGAATGCCGCTCGACTGCGCCAAAATAGCTAGCCTGGCTATGGGAGCGTGTCTTTCACTCTGATATAATCAAGCTGCTCCAGACAAGGCGGCTCAATCGGGTATACGCTGTTGTCGGGGCGCCCGATCCTTGGGGCGAGGACCGAACTGTAAGCTAATTCTTGGCCTTCAGGAGACCGCCCCAAAATGTCGATATTGCCAAATCTCAATTGCCTTTTGGGCCGTCATGAGCCGCAGCGACGCGAGGTCGAGTGGAACGGCAGCACATATGTCGGCCATTGCAAGCATTGCGGAAAGCCGATCCAGCGGATCAAACATCGCAGCTGGCGCGAACGTCCGGTTTAGGGACAGATAAGAGGCGAAAGGATCCGGCTCATAAAGTTCTCTGCGTCGGTCGCGCTTCAGTGTTGAGCCAGCAGCCGAGTTAAAGACTTTTAATCTTCTAATTCGTCTATTTCGAACCGAAACGGATGTATTGCAATTTTCAATTAACACGAGAGTTGGTAAGTTGTTTTCCTTAACAAAGAAGAGGGATCATAAATGTAAATAAAAGGGGGGTTTTTAATGGGAAGTTCCAATAGCTTGGCGGAGCGTGACAATTCGCCCAAGGCTCTCGATAACGAATTTATCATAAAGGTATTTCGAAGAAAAAGTGTTGATCATCAGATAGTTTCATTATCAAAAGTTCCAGCAGCTGCGGTCGAAGCCGTCATGTCGCTGCCGGGCATATTGATCGAAGCCAATGACACACTGCTTGATGATTACGTGGACGAGATCTTGGATCAAGATCGATCCCTGGACCAGAAAGCTGCGTTAACGGCAAACGAAAAACTTCTTAAAGGCGTCATTACCAAGAAGACACTTTCATCTTCTGCGTCGATTAGGGAAATGGCAAAGACCCTGATGCGCCTTGCTGACTGTATCGATCAGAATTGGTCACCGAACAAACATCCTATGCAGTTCGAGCGGAGGTCGCTGGCGTCAAAATATGAGCGAAATTCGTTGGAACTCGCTAAGAGGGCGCGGATTGCGGATAGCCGGGCAATTATAAGGGAGAAATACCTTCCCGCAGATCTGCTTGGAGAGCCTGCTTGGAATATGTTGCTTGAGCTATTCCAGCAGTTTGCTGGTGGCGCTAGAGTAAGTTCTAAGTCCCTAACTCTGGCATCGAGAAGCCCTCAAACAACGGCCCTTCGCTACTTGGTTCGGCTAGAAGAGCTTGGCCTTATCCAGAAGAGCATATCGGTCTCTGATGGCCGAGTGACCCTAGTATCGCTTACTGAGCAAGGTGTGGTTGCTGTAGGTAGTATTCTTGAAGAAATGCAATACTGATGTCTGCACGCAGTTCTTCGCCAGATGGGCGTTCGACTCGGCTTGCTTCGTGTAACGACGCCGGCATCTATCGTCTCAGCAGGCTGCAACGCATCAAGGATCGGTGGCGGGTCGACGTCCATTCCGCCAGTGCAGGCTCCAAAAACGGGGGCGAGCAGGCGCTTTGCGCGACGCGCCAAAACGCGCAAAGCCTCACTTGATCTTGTTGACGGCCATCATCTGAAGTCTGATCAACTCGCCGTCAACTGCACGAAAACGTCCTCCAGATCCGCCTCGCGCGTGGTGACGTCTTCGATCGTGAGACCCTGGTCTTGCAGGATGGCGAGCACTTGCCCAGCGCTCATCTCATCCTTGTCATAGGTGACCTCAACCCCGCGATCTCCGGTAAGCTCGACCTTGTGGAAAGCCGCGTGCTGAGGCGCGTCCGATAGATTGCGCGCAACCGTCACTGCGACGATCTTTTCACGCGCCATATCGACGAGTTCTCGCGTTGGCTTGTGAGCGATCAATTCGCCATGATTGATGATTGCAATCTCATCGCACAATTCCTCGGCTTCCTCGAGGTAATGCGTGGTCAGTACCACTGTGACGCCCTCTTGGTTGAGCTCGGTCACCAGATCCCAAAGCTGACGCCGCAGTTCAACGTCGACACCTGCCGTAGGCTCGTCAAGCACGAGAATTGGGGGCGAGTGAACCATCGCCTTGGCAACCAGCAAGCGCCGCTTCATGCCGCCCGACAGAGTGCGGGCATAAGCGTTGCGTTTGTCGGCCAGTCGCACTGCTTCGAGCAGTTCCTCACTGCGCCGCTCAGCTTTAGGGATGCCATAGAACCCGCTATGATTATCCAGCACTTCGATGGGCGTGAAGAAGGGGTCAAACACGATCTCTTGTGGAACAATGCCAATCGCGCGGCTGGCATTGCGGCGTTGTTCGTCGATGTCGAAGCCCCAGATTTCTGCAGAACCTGACGTCTTGTTAACGAGCCCCGCAAGAATGTTGATCAGGGTCGACTTGCCTGCGCCATTGGGTCCGAGCAGACCGAAGATCGATCCTTCTGGAACATCAAAGCTCACCCCTTTTAGCGCCAGCTTTCCCTCGGCCTCTGCGCCTTTTGCACCCTTGGGCGCAGCGTAACGTTTGACCAAATTATCGATGCGAATGGCAGGCAGGCTCATGGTTGTAAGGCTCTATCAAGAGCGCGCAGCGAAGCAAGGCGCTAATGCGAGATTAACCATGTTTGCAAGCGATGTGTTGTCTCACCGAACGGTAAATCAGCCGAATGGTACAAGTCCCAAGCATCTTCACGGCGTATGACCGTTTTGCGCTAATCATGCGCTCTGCTGCCGGCTTGGGCACAGTTTTGAGCGCTTGCGCGTTAGGGTTTGCGGAGCCTGCCACAGCGCAAAGTGTGGAGACCGCTTCAGCCTCGGCTGAGATAGCGGGCGACGTTACGCTCGTGAACACGCGCGATATGGATTATGGTCGTGTTATCGTGCCTCGAAACGGCCGGATTGACATGACCGCGGAAGAAGTCCCGACTTGCACGCCCAACAATGGACTGACCCTGCTGGACGCCTGTCAGTCAGCCGCATTCGAAGGAACCGCGCTTAACGGTGTTCAGGTTCGGATCTCGGTCCCGCCTGGGCGGCGGATCAACCTTGCAGGCCCTGACCGTGACTTGCGCTTGCGGAGAATAACTGTGGGGGCTGGCGACGGCATGACCTTCCTGGGCCGCACCAATCGTCACTTCGACTTTCTTATTACTGATCCCAACGGCGACTTCGAATTCTTCGTGGGTGCGCGCCTACTTTTCCGCAACAATCAAGGTCCGGGCGTTTATTCTGGGACCTTTGCGATCGAAGCGGACTATCAGTAGAACAGCCATACTGACACGGCTGGTTGCAAGATGGTTGAATTTAGGCGCGCAGCGACCTAATCAAACGCGGTATGAACCTTAATCCGCCAGAAACTTTGATTGTCGAAACCCGCCGTGTGAGCTGCGATGGTGCAAGTGGCATCCGCGGCGGTGCGGGCTATCGCCCAGCGGCGCTCGGTCATCCGCGGGTCTTCCTCGAGATTGACGAAAGCGGTTATGTCGATTGCGGCTATTGCGATCGACGCTTTATCCTCAAAAACGGCCCTGCCGACGGCGTTGGATCGGCCGATCCGGTCAAGCAAGCAGAGGAAGTGGCTGCCACATAGGTTCGAACCAAGCGGCCTATTGCGCATTGGGATTTTTAACCAACAGCGTCCTCGGTTTGGTTGCAATTCATTGTTAACGCCTACGAGGTATTACGAAGCTTCGACTTCAGCTTCTGGGGCGCTTTTAATGCATCTTTGGATCGCAAAAATTGCCGCATTTTTCGCGGCCATGACCATCGTGATGGTTCCTCACTCAGTTCTCGCACAAGAGACCGAGTCCGCGAACACTGAGGCTTTTCTGGTCACTCCGCTGAGCTTCGTAAAGCAGGACGACCTTGATTTTGGACAGATTATTCCGGCCACTTCAGCTGGTACGGTTGTGATGGACTCTACCGGGGCGGTAACCACCAGCGGCAGCATCATCCAAGTCAACGGCACCCAGCAGCCAGCTAGGTTCTGGGGCTATGGCAGTTTCAACCAGATCGTTATTATCAACGTAGACGCTAACTCGTACACCCTTACAAGGGATGGTGGGACCGAGACCATGATTATGGATCAAGTCCTTATTGGCAGCAGCCCACCGATTAACATCACGACCAACCCACGCCGCTTTCGCATTGGTAACCCGGACGGGTTCTTCACGTTTACAATGGCGGGTCGATTGCAAGTGAATGCGCGTCAGCGTCCCGGTACTTACACCGGGCAATTCACCGTCACGCTCGAGTATCAATAAGGCCGGTCAGATGGGTCTCTAAAGGCGCTCATCACTCGTTCAGCAACGCTGCTTATTGTAACGATTCGACTTTGGTCAGCAGATGATTGCGGGCCAATCTTGCTGGAGACTAACGCCATGACAAATCCCGCTTCTAACCCGCTGCGCGCTGTGACTGCGAGTGGTACGCTGGCCGCGGCCGCTCTGTTGTTTGGCCAACCCGCGCTTGCCGACACGAACGAGGCTGAAGGTGAAGCCGTCGAGATGACTGAAGGGGAAGAACGGCTTGCAAAACTGCTTGAAGGCCGCGTGGCGGGCGAGCCAGAACGTTGTATTCGTCAGCTGCCCACCGACCGGATGGTGACAATTGATGGCACGGCCTATGTGTATGGGCGAGGTAAGACGATCTATGTCCAGCGCACTCGCCAGCCAGATCGGATCGACCGCCGCGACACGCTTGTCTCGCGTCGTTTCAATGCGACTCAAGTGTGCAGGATGGACGTCATGACAACGATTGATCCCGTCAACGGCTTCTTCACGGGCGCAGTTTTCTTTGAAGACTTCATACCTTACACCCGCGTCGATGAGGATGAGGGTGCCGAGGCCACTGAGTAGTCAGAGCCAGAAGATAATCAAATGACCGTCATATCGAAAAACGGGGGCTTTACGGCCCCCCGTTTTTCGTTTGTGAGCTTGGGCCGTTAAGCTCGTCAAGCGGCCAGCATTCCGCTCATGCGTTTGGTGATTATCTCTTCAGCCTCGGCCATAATGCCGTCGACCAATTCCTGACAGGTCGGGATGTCATTGATCAGGCCAGCAACCATACCGCAGCTCCACGCGCCCTTATCCATATCGCCTTCCTGCATGATCGAAGGATACACACCGGCAACTTCGGGCAGGATGTCCTGAATAGTAATCGCGTCGCCCAGTTCCTTTTCCTTCTCGAGCAACCGTTCAACCGCATTATTGGTGAGCACTCTCTCAGTGTTGCGTAGCGGGCGCATGACGAGGCGCGTGTCGAGTTCAGAGGCGGCCACAATCGCCTGTTTCACATTCTCGTGAACCGGCGCCTCCTTGGTGGCGATAAAGCGTGTGCCCATATTCATGCCCTGAGCGCCCATAGCGAGGCTAGCAACAAGGCTGCGACCATCGGCCATGCCGCCCGACGATACAAACGGAATGTCGAGCTCATCCGCAGCACGCGGCAGAAGGATGAAGTTCGGAATATCATCTTCACCGGGATGGCCGCCGCACTCGAAACCATCGACGCTGACTGCATCACAGCCGATCTCCTGAGCTTTCAATGAGTGCCGCACGCTGGTGCATTTGTGGATCACCTTGATCCCGGCATCCTTAAGCGGAGGAAGCAGTTCGACCGGGTTTCGACCCGCGGTCTCGACCACTTTCACACCCCCTTCGATCACAGCTTTCACGAGCCCTGGATAATCAGGCGGGGTAAGCGTGGGAAGGATCGTGAGGTTCACACCAAAGGGTTTATCGGTCATGTCCTTGCAACGCGCGATCTCATTGGCGAGCTTTTCCGGGGTACCCTGCGTTAAGCCAGTGATGATCCCTAGTCCGCCTGCATTGGAAACAGCCGCCGCCATCTCCGCAAAGCCAACATAATGCATGCCCCCTTGGATGATGGGGTGCTTAATCCCGAACATTTCGGTGATCGCGGTTTTCATGGCATTCCTCCCGTGTGTCTTTACGATTTGCACTGAAGACAAGCGGAATATACACTTGGGTGCAAGCATCGTTTTTGGGATGACTTCGCTTACCGCTACGCGCCGTAGCGTCAGGTGGAACACGAACGCTAGGGAAGAGCGCTATGACCCAACAAAACCCAGCTCCGAGCAGCAAAGATCTGTTCTTGGCCAGCCTGGCTGCATCAGCGTTGGTCTATGGCGTCGGGATCATCGTCATCGCGGCTCTGGTCATCGCCACCAGTGCATCGAAGGGCTTCAGCGAAGCTGTTCGCGACGGGTTACTCTTCCTCGGCTTTTACTCGACCGTCGGCATGGTTGTCGCCGCTGTGGTCGGACTCGCTCTCCTGGCGCCGCTCGGCACCGCTTTTGGTAAGCTCGTACTGCGCCTGACCCCTGCCGCATGGTGGCAAGGGCCAGCCACCGGTGTTTTGGTAGCGCTATCATTGGTCGCAATAACATTTGCGGTTGCGAGTGGACTGGGCGAGGCATCTGACGCGGGCACTTATGTAATGGCAGCAATCCCAGTTGCGCTCGCGCCCTTCGCTGGTGCCTTCGTGCAATATCGCTTCTTGCGGTGGGCAGCACCAGCTCGCTTGGCCAAGAGCTAATCAAGATAGCTTTTGGGCGGTTGCGCAGTCTTGGGCTGCGGGACAACCTTCGCATTGCGCAGCGCGGGGGCGGCAAAAGGTCTGACCCAGTTTCTTGAGCAGCAGATGGTGTTCATCCATATCCGCTGCGCTCCACTCAGTCGGCAAAATCGGCATCAGTGCATCAAAGGTCTTTGTCGTGTCTGCCTTGGCAGGCACAAGCCCCATGCGCTGCATGATCCGGCGGTGATGGCCGTCAATCACCATCGCTTTGCGCTCAAAGGTGCTTGCGTTCATCACTCCAGCTGAGTTCTTGCGCCCAACACCTGGTAGGGTCTCCAACCAGGCCATTGCCGCGTCGGTTGGTAGATTGGAAAGATGGCGCAAATCAACCGTACCCCGTTCGGCGATTATTGCCTGCAAACATTGCTTTAGACGCTTGGCGGCGACGCTTGGAAAGGTCTGCCGCTGGAGGCGTGCTTCTAAAGCGCCCTCAGATACCTCAGCCACTGCCTCCCATGAACCGTACTCAGCGATCAGAGCATCCGTGGAGGCGTTCGAGGCGGCAGTCTTTGTTTGTGCTCCGATCACGCCGTGCACCAATACCCAAACTGGGTCTCGGCGCTTGTCAAGCGGGCGGATGATCCGACCGAACCGCTCGATCAGAGCAGCCTGCAATCGCTCAAGGATTTCGGTTCGCGGATCAGAGCCGAGGTCTAGTTGCACTTGGCATCAAAGATCAGCGCTCAAAGGCAAGGCTGAAAGTGACCGGAACAACCGGTGTGATCGAATCGAGCCCTGCGAGCTCCTGCAATTGGGCAAGGCCACCGGTCAGCTCAAACCGGCCAGCATCGATAATCACTGGAGCATCCGAAACTGCCAAGACGCGATCGGCGCCTGCTCGGGTTACAGTCACATCAGCAAATACCGGGGCCTCGACACCTTTGATACTCACTGTGCCAGCGACCTCGGTGGTAGCGCTCTCACCTACAGCCAGGCTTTCAAAAGCGGCCGGATCGATCGTTGCTGAGATCGTCGCCGTCGGATTGTCAGCTACGACAAAGAAAATGTCGCGCATCCGCTCGTCACGAATGTCAACACCGGTCGAGACGCTTGAAAGGTCGACCGTAATTTGAGCAGCACCCTCAGCCGAAATGCTACCCGTGACTGTCTCGAAGGAGTTTATCTCAGCAATATCGCCTTGCTTGATCGTGACATAGGCGAGCTCGGAGGCATCACTGTCGACACTCCAAGCGCCCGTTGTCACTGCTTCAGCTTCGGACGTGGCCTGCGAGCAAGCGGCCGCAGTGAATAGCAACGGGAGCGTGGCAAACTTAAACACTTTGGTCATGTTCATGATCTCTTTGCTGATTTCTGAGGGCGTTCTAGACTAAACAACAGAGCCAGAGCTAGAGCCCTTCGGCTTAGGCCTTGCGCCAGACCCGCTTCGACTGGTGAGTGCGGGCGATGCCGCTCTAATCTTATTCTTCAGAACGCACTTATCGCGACAG
Organism: Pseudomonadota bacterium; assembly: GCA_039039885.1. Lineage (GTDB taxonomy): Bacteria > Pseudomonadota > Alphaproteobacteria > Sphingomonadales > Sphingomonadaceae > Erythrobacter. Next base: position 254,231 of record JBCCPG010000002.1, read on the forward strand.
TGTTCCGTTGGCGCATTGCCGCTATGCATCGAGTGGATATCTTGCGAAGGCCGAGAGGTGGTCTCCGGTGAGAGCAGCCAACCAAGGCCACGGACCTCACTCCCACTCGATCGTGCCGGGTGGTTTGGACGTATAATCGTAGACCACCCGGTTGATGCCTTGCACTTCGTTGACGATCCGAGTGGCCACCTGCGTGAGAAAGCTTGCGTCAAACGGGTAGACATCGGCAGTCATGCCGTCGGTTGAGGTTACAGCGCGCAGGCCGCAGACGCTGTCATAGGTGCGCCCATCGCCCATCACTCCGACCGTTTTGACCGGCAACAACACAGCAAAGGCTTGCCAGATCGCATCGTAAAGACCGGCATTGCGGATCTCTTCCAAGTATATCGCATCCGCTTTGCGCAAAATGTCGCAGCGTTCTTTGGTGACTTCACCAGGAATCCGGATAGCAAGCCCAGGGCCGGGGAAGGGATGACGGCCGACAAAGGCTTCAGGCAGGCCCAACTCGCGACCCAATTCGCGCACTTCGTCCTTGAACAATTCGCGCAGCGGCTCGACCAGTTCCATATTCATGCGTTCGGGCAAACCGCCAACATTGTGGTGGCTCTTGATCGTCACGCTCGGTCCACCAGTGAAAGAGACGCTTTCGATGACGTCAGGGTAAAGGGTACCTTGGGCAAGGAAGTCAGCTCCGCCCACCTTCTTGGCTTCAGCCTCGAACAGATCGATGAATGCACCGCCGATGAACTTGCGCTTCTTCTCCGGATCGGTGACGCCTTCAAGCCCCGCCAGGAAGGTCTCCTCGGCATCCACAGCGATCAAGGGGATGTTGTAGTGGTCGCGGAACAGCGAGACGACTTGCTCTGTCTCATTGAGCCGCATCAGCCCGTGGTCGACATAAACGCAGGTGAGCTGATCGCCGATTGCTTCGTGGATCAGAACTGCCGCAACGGCGCTATCGACCCCGCCAGAAAGCCCGCAGATCACTCGGCCCGATCCGACCTGAGCGCGGATTTCTTCGATCTTGGTCTTGCGAAACTCGGCCATGGTCCAGTCGCCTTTGAGGCCGCAGACATGACGCACAAAATTGGCGAGGAGTTTTCCACCATCGGGCGTGTGAACCACTTCGGGGTGAAACTGCGTGCCGTAAAATTTGCGTTCCTCATCGGCGATCACCGCAAAGGGAGCACCGTCGGACGTCGCGACAATCTCAAAGCCAACAGCAAATTTCGTGACCTTGTCGCCGTGGCTCATCCAAACCTGATGGCGCTCACCTTCTTGCCACAGCCCATCGAACAAGGCGCACGGTTTGGTCACGGTGAGATAGGCGCGACCAAACTCGCCCCCCTCCCCCGTTTCATGGCCTGGCCGCACTTCCCCGCCCAACTGGTGGCTCATGACTTGCTGGCCATAGCAAATTCCAAGGATCGGAATGCCTGCTTCGAAAAAGCTCTGCGGTAAGCGCGGACTGTCCGGATCAGGCACGCTTGCCGGCGAGCCAGAAAGGATGATCCCCTTGGGGTTGAGCCTGCGAAAAGCTTCTTCGGATTGTGAGAACGGGGCGATCTCGGAATAGACGCCGGCCTCGCGCACGCGGCGCGCAATCAATTGGGTTACCTGGCTGCCGAAATCGACGATCAGGATCGAATCTGGGAGATGGTCTGCTTCCATGTGCGGCAGTTACGCGAGGGGGCGCAGGCCTGTCCAGCAGGAGCGGGGCGCTATCTTCAGCCCTATTGTTTTGCGTGACCCTAAGATGCGGATAGGCAGCGATGCGGCAGACTCTCTTATTTGCAAAATATGCAACATAATTGCGTATAACTGCATTTGAGTTTCACACAATCGAACAACATATGATCCCCAGCGACGCATCGCCGGTCTCCCCTCTCCTGACCGGTACCCCGAAAGGATACGCCGCGAACTGTGCAGTCTGGGCTCCCCCCAAAAACCCATTCTGCCAACCTGCTTGCCGCTTGCAAGCAGCCAAGAGCGAACCCGCTTCGCGCCGATGTGGTGGCTTCCAGCACCACGTCAGGCCTTAAGCGAAGCTGTCGTGCAGCGCCTTGCGAGACGCTGCGGCTGCTTGATAGGCCCGCTGGCATGAGCTCCTCTTTGCGCCCCTTTCCCCGAGGGCGCTGGGATCAAGAGGTTGCTCACACCGGCCCGCCCTAGTCAGCGGATATAGCACTGAGCGAGACGCGGCCACCAACCTCCCCCCCCAATCGGTGGCCGCGTCTCCACCCGCTCGGAAGAGGCGACTTGACCCGACAAGCGCAGCTTATGCGACTGTTGCGGTGCGCCTGCTTTGGGCGGGATCATGAGGTTTTTGAATGAGAGTGTTCGGAAATCTCAATACGCGCGAGGGTAACAATTGTGCGCCCTCCTTCGTATTTATTACTAGAACCCAGGCGCATCCCCCTCTCCCCGCGTCTGAGAAAGAGACATGTGAAAGGAACAATAAAATGAACAACATGCTCGAAAAAGTGTTCGCTATGGCCGTTGCCCTGACCGTCAGCAGCTTCAGCTTGAACACTCTAATCGTCTAATTGGCGTCAGGCCGGGTAGTGGACTTCTCAAGAAGCGAGCTGCCCGGCCTTTTCGCGCAGTTCGCTCTTGAGCAACTTGCCGATATGGCTGCGCGGCATTTCATCGATCACATAAAGCGCCGACAGCCGCTGGGTCTTGCCTAGTCGGGCATTGACGCTGGCGAGCACATCAGATGCACCGCGCGCATCGCCTCCCATCACCACAAAGCCAACCGGTGTCTCGCCCCACTGGCGTGAGGCGATGCCCACCACTGCGGCTTCCACTACATCTGCTTCCCGCTCCAGCTCAGCTTCCAGATCGCTGGGATAGATATTGAACCCGCCCGATATAATCATGTCTTTGGCGCGGCCGACCAGCTCGACGAAGCCGTCTTCATCAACCCGTCCAATATCTCCCATCCGCATCCACACACCGCCATCTGTGTCGACATATTGCGCTTCGGAGGTTTTGTCCGGGCGGTTCTTGTAGCCGCTCATCATAGTGTGCGAACGCCCAACGAGATTACCCGGAGTGCCAGGCGGAACCGGCTTGTCCTCATCATCCAGCACCATCATCTCGCTGCCCGGCGCAGGTCGACCGACCGTGTGGAGCTTATCGGGGAATTCGTGGCAGGCGAGCAGGCACACAACTCCGCCCTCTGTCATCGAGTAAATCTCGATCAGACCGCCAGGCATTCGGTCGAGCACTTCGCGCTTAAGCGGGGCCGGAAATGGAGCAGAGGTACAATATTTAAGCGCAATCGATCCAAGATCCTGGTCATCGAAGCCATCGAAATCCATCAGTCGCTGATATTGGACAGGAACTAGCATCGTCAGCGTGGTGCGATCCGCCTCAGCATGGCTCAGCCATCGCGCGCAATCAAACTTGCCCATGATCCGCACAGTTCCTCCTGCGAGAAGCGGAGCGAGGAAAGCGACCATGGTGGTGTTCGAGTAGAGCGGCGTCGATGCGAGCGCGCGAACCGGCAGCTCTGCTTCCAGATAGGACAGCGCAGTGGCGCCAAATTGCCGCCAACGCATTTGGTGTGAATGCACAATTCCCTTGGGGACCCCTGTCGTGCCAGACGAATAGATGATGTTGAACGCGTCTTTGGGCTCAGGTTCGCGATCAGGAGCGCGGCTTCCCGGAGGCGCCATCCAGCTGTCAATCTCTTCCAGTGGCACGCGAACCATCTTGCTGAGGAAGTCCGGGCCAAGCTCTGCAGCCTTGCCCGCATCAATGAAGAGATGCCTGGCGCCCGAGTCCTTAGCCATGCCCTCAAGCTGCTCACGCGACGCGCTGGTAGTGAGCGGGGCAGCAACCCCTCCAGCGCGAATAGCCGCCAGAAAGACGAGCGCATAATTGACCGAGCTCGTGCCGAGGATCGCGACCGATTGCCCCGGCTGCAACCCTGTCTCGATCAAGCGCGCAGCTAGGCGTTCTGTCTGACCGATCAGCTCAGCCCAGGCGCAATCTCCATGATCATCAACAAGCGCAATGGCATCGGGCTGCGCGCGTGACCACTCACGCAAGATCGCGGTGAAACTGCCAAACGGTGCAGAAAGAGCATCGCGGATCACGATAGAATAGGGGTTGGGTATGGCTGGCTCGGTCATAGACGCTGACCTTAGCTAGGGACGCGCGCTCCACAAGCCCGCTGATTGTGGGCGAGGGATTTCTTTACGCTTTGGCCAGATGGTGCTTTCTTCACCAGAAAGCGCACCGAATTTGCGGGCCTTTTCAAACAGGAAGTTGCGATGATGCGCCTATGCCCTCCAAACCTAGCAGCCACCTGCGCCGCCGCGCTCGCTTTCTCGCTCAGTGGATTGAGCGCGCCGAGCGTCGCGCAGGATGATCAGCGCCAAAGCAGCGAGGCTGAAACAGATCAATCAGATCGTCGCAACGGACGTGTGCCGCTAAGCCCACAGGATGAGAGCGGCTTTGGAGCTCAGGCTCTGCCGCAGCCATTCGAAAGCGACGCACTATCGGGGCCGTTGAACGCTGCCGAGCCCGACGAGGCGCCAGGCATTCTGGTCCTGCTCGCTCATCCAGATGATGAGATCCCGTTTGCACCCGTCCTCTCACGCATGAACCGGTCGGGCAGCGCAGTGACAGTGGTCTTTGCTACAAGCGGCGATGACGGACCGGGAATAAGCGAAATGGAGCCGGGCGCAGAGCTTGCCAGTTTGCGTGAGGATGAGGGCCGTTGTGCGGCCTTTGCAATGGGTCTGCCTGACCCAATCTACTGGCGTCTGGGTGACGGTGAGCTCGCAACATTGGCGCGCCGGCCCGACAGCGCCGCACGCGATATGGCCCAACGCACCGCTGACCTGATTGAGATCACTCGGCCCGATGTCGTTCTAACCTGGGGTCCGGATGGTGGTTATGGTCACGCCGATCATCGCATGATCAGCGCTGTTGCGACCCAAGTGATTCAGCAAATGGGGGCGGACCGCCCAGACCTTCTTTATCTTGCTCTTCCTGCCGATGTGGATGTGGTGCTGCCTGGCTTTGACGCTTGGGCGCAGGTTGCCCCCGATCTCATCACCGATCGGATCGGTTATCAAATGGCTGACCTCGACGCCGCACGCCTCGCGATTGATTGCTATCAGAGCCAATTCGCGCCCGAAGTTCGCGCTATGCTTCCAACGATGCTTCACCGCGAGATTTGGAAGGGTAAAGTGTTTTTCCGCAACGCTTTTCAGGCCGCTTCAAACCAAGAGTGACAGCGTCCCTGAAAGCCGCTTATCCTATCGAAACTGAGGTGGTGGAAAAGCTGCTCCGAAACGGGCTGAAAGCTTGGGAAATGGCCTTTGGACGCCTATATATTTGGCATGGAAGACACGACTCCCGATAACGGCACAACGCCGCCTGAATCCGCCAAGCTTGAAGGTGAGTACGGCGCCGATTCTATCAAAGTTCTCAAAGGTTTGGATGCAGTGCGTAAGCGTCCAGGCATGTATATTGGCGACACCGATGATGGATCGGGCCTCCACCACATGGTGTTCGAAGTGTCCGACAACGCAATCGACGAAGCACTTGCCGGTCATTGCGACCTCGTTTTGATCGAGCTGAACCCTGATGGCAGCGTCTCAGTAGAAGACAACGGCCGCGGCATCCCGGTTGGCATGCACAAGGAAGAGGGCGTTTCGGCAGCGGAGGTCATCATGACCCAGCTCCACGCAGGCGGAAAATTCGAGAACACCTCTGATGACAACGCATATAAGGTCTCAGGCGGCTTGCACGGCGTGGGCGTGTCGGTGGTCAACGCGCTCTCAGAGTGGCTTGAGCTGACGATCTGGCGCGATGGCAAAGAGCATTGGATGCGCTTTGAACACGGCGATGCGGTAGGCAGCCTTGAGGTCAAAGGCGACGCGCCAAAGGTCGATCAGAACCCGGACGATAATGGCTTTAAGAAAGGCACACGCGTAACTTTCAAAGCCTCAACCGATACATTCAAAAACGTCACCGAGTTTGACTTCGACAAGCTCGAGCACCGCTACCGCGAGCTTGCCTTCCTCAATTCGGGCGTGCGCATTCTGATCCGTGACAATCGCCCTGAAGAGCCGGTTGAGCACGACCTGTTCTACGAAGGAGGGATTGCCGCCTTCGTGAAGTGGCTCGACCGCAACAAGGAAGCTCTGATTGAGGATCCGATCTCGGTTTCGGCCGAAAAAGACGGGATTGGCATCGACGTGGCGTTGGAATGGAACGATTCCTACTACGAAAACGTACTGACGTTCACCAACAACATACCGCAGCGCGACGGCGGTACGCATTTGGCCGCCTTCCGCGCGGCGCTGACCCGTACGCTCAACAATTATGCGGATCGTTCTGGGCTTCTCTCCAAGGCTAAGGTCTCGCTCTCAGGCGAGGATATGCGCGAAGGGCTGACGGCGATCGTCAGCGTCAAACTGCCTGATCCCAAATTCTCTTCGCAGACCAAAGACAAGCTGGTCTCTTCCGAAGTTCGTCAGCCGCTCGAAAGCCTGATGGGCGAGAAGATGAACGACTGGCTCGAGGAAAATCCAGCTGACGCCAAGGCCATTATCCAGAAGATCGTCGACGCTGCTGCTGCTCGCGAAGCTGCCAAGCGAGCTCGCGAGATGAGCCGCAAGGGCGCGATGAGCGTCGCGTCATTGCCCGGCAAACTCTCCGATTGCCGAGAGCGCGACGCGACCAAGGCCGAACTGTTTCTGGTCGAGGGTGATTCCGCAGGCGGATCGGCCAAAGGCGGGCGCGACAGCCAATATCAGGCGATCCTGCCACTTCGAGGCAAGATCCTGAATGTCGAACGCGCGCGCTTTGACCGGATTATATCCTCGAAAGAAGTCGGCACGTTGATCCAGGCAATGGGCACTGGCATTCGCGATGAATTCGATATCGAGAAGCTGCGCTATCACAAGATCGTGATCATGACCGACGCAGATGTCGATGGCGCGCATATTCGCACGCTGCTGCTCACCTTCTTCCACCGCCAGATGCCGGAGATTGTAAAGGCGGGGCACCTCTTCATCGCTCAACCGCCTTTGTTCAAAGTCGCCAAGGGCAAGAGCGAGGTTTACGTTAAGGATCAGGCTGCGCTTGATCGCTATCTGGTCGATGCCGGGCTTCAAGGGCGCGTGCTGGAAACAGCCGGTGGAGCGCGTTCGGGAGAGGATTTGCGCGCACTGGTCGACAGCGCATTACGATTGAAGAACCTCATCGCTTTTGTCCCGCGCCGTTATGACCGCGCGGTGATAGAGCAAATGGCGCTTTCGGGCGCGCTAGACCCCAAGCTCAATGATGCAGGCCGTCTTGCCGCGCTCGAAGCTGCTGCGGCGCGTTTGCAGGCTGGCGATGCCGATGCAAAGTGGAGCGTCGTGGTCCGCGAAAGCGGCGATGTGCAGTTCTCGCGGCTCTGGCGAGGCGTCACCGATGTTCACGAGATTGACGCCCGCTTCCTGACCAGCACCGAAGCGATTAAGCTGCATGGCCTCGCGGGGCCGATGGCTGACGCCTATGCGGGGGCGGTCCGTTTCGTGAAGGCAGGCGAAGTTGCAGAGGAAGCAGCGGATGCCGAGGACGGTGATGATGCAGGTGCTCTGGACGAAGACGCAATAACACGGCCCAGCCAACTCCTTGAGACCGTGCTCGCAGTCGGTCGCAAGGGTCTCTCAATCAGCCGCTACAAGGGCCTCGGCGAGATGAACCCCGAGCAGTTGTGGGAGACCACACTCGACCCAGAAAATCGAGTGTTGCTGCAGGTCAAGGTTGAAGACGCTGACGTGACGGATGAGATTTTCACCCGCCTAATGGGCGACGTGGTCGAACCGCGGCGCGAGTTCATCCAGGACAATGCGCTTAACGTGGCAAACCTTGACGTCTGATAGGCACTTGATGTTTGGGCGGTAAGGTCCGACATTCTAGTATATGCCTCAAGCCGAACCGAACGACACAACCGCCCTAGAACATTGGAGCTTCTTGCTGCTGCTCGCGGCGGTATCAATCCTCCTTGTTTGGGTCGCTTGGCCGTTTGCAAGCCCGCTCCTGTGGGCAGCGCTTGCAGCAATCATGTTCCAGCCCCTCTACAAATGGAGCCTCAAAAAATTGCGCGGCCGACGCAATCTCGCCGCCTCGCTGACACTGATCATAATCTTTGTCGCGGTGCTGCTACCTGCGATGTGGATCGGTTCGCTGGTGGTAAGCGAAGCGGTCTCAGTGGTGAACTCGCTGCAGGAAAACCCCATCGATATCGCTGCTGTAGTGCAAAGCACATTCGCTATGCTGCCTGAACCCGTGCAGCAATTTGCGACCGATAACGGCTTTACCGATTCAACCGTGATGCAGGAACGGCTTCAAAGCATCCTAGGCGAAAGCGCTGGATTGATCGCAAGCCAAGCGGTCTCGATCGGCAGTGGAGCGCTTAGCTTTGTGCTGAGCTTTTCCATTGGTCTTTATGTGCTCTTCTTCCTGCTTCGCGATGGAACCCGTATCGGGGAGACAATCCTGCACTCTGTCCCGGTTGAGCGCGAGATCGCCGACCGCCTGGCGGCACGCTTCCTCGGCGTTGTGCGGGCCGTGATCAAAGGATCAGGCGTCGTTGGTTTGGTGCAAGGCACTTTGGGCGGCATCATGCTTGCGATTGCAGGCGTGCCCTCCGCACTGCTGCTTGGGGTGGTTATGGCGATCCTTGCGCTTATCCCGGCGGTAGGCACAGCGCTCGTCTGGGCCCCTGCAGGCATTTGGTTGATCATTTCGGGCGAAATCGGCGCTGGCGTGTTTGTACTCGGAGCAGGCTTCATCATCATTTCTTCGGTCGACAATGTGTTGCGCCCAGTCTTGGTAGGCCGAGACACTGGCATTCCTGACTGGATAATTTTGATAACGACCCTTGGCGGCATCTCAATCGCTGGCTTTGCCGGGATCGTTCTCGGCCCGCTGGTTGCCGGTCTGTTCCTGGCAAGCTGGTCTATCCTGCAAGAGCAGCGCGCCGAGGATGAAGAGGCCCGCGAACGCTATCGTTTGCGCGTGGGGCCAGATGGCAAAGCCATCACAGCGGATGAAGCGGCTGCAAGAGAGGCGCTTGCCAAGGACGGCGAAGCTCAGAAACCCGTATCCAAAGAGGCAGCTTAGCTTATGCCGTCACCCTCAGGTTTCAGTGTCGCGCCTGGAAGTCAGGCAGAGCAAGTTGGGCGGTTGATCATCGCTCTAGTGCTCGTTTTGTGGGTACCATCGCTGCCGGGCGGCAATTATGTGATGTATCCCTTTGTGATCCTCACCACCTGGTTCCACGAGATGGGACATGGCCTTGCAGCGATGCTGATGGGGCAGCAGTTCTCTCAGCTGATCATCTTGCCGAACGGATCAGGCCTGGCGGAGGTCTATTTGGATCGCGACGCCGGGCGTCTTACTCTCGCAGTTTTCGCCGCTGGGGGGCCGCTAGCACCTGTCCTCGTTGGCGCGGGGTTGATCGTGGCGAGCGCCCATCCGCGTGCCTGGCGTCCAGTCCTCTGGGGCTTGGCCGCAGCCATCATGGTCTCCGTGCTTCTCTATGTGCGCTCCCCGGTCGGGATAGCTGTCCTGCCGTTGGTCGCGGCGGGCCTAGGACTGATTGCCTGGAAAGCGCCCGACGGCCTCACACGCTTCGCGCTGCAATTCCTCGGCATGCTCGGCGCGCTGAGCATGGTGGCCGATTTCGATTACTTGTTCAGTGAGGAAGCGGTGATAGCGGGACAGGTGCTCGCGTCAGATACAGGTGCAATCGAAGACGCCCTGTTCCTCCCGCATTGGGTCTGGGCGAGTCTCATTCTTGTGACGTCGATTGTAACAGTCGGGGCGAGCCTCAAATATGCCTTGTCGGATGAGCGGCGCAAATTGCCGCCGCCCAAACCGCCCGCCAATGTCCTGCAGTTCAAGCGGAAGCCTTAAGAAGCGACCCTGATCGTGTTGACGCCGCGTGCGCCATCGCCAGCCTCTGCCGACAATCCTATAAAGATCGTATCGACGATCCGCGCCAGCTTGTCCTCGGTCAGCTTGTCGCCAAGGTAGATCAGCGAGTCTGGTATCGTATAGTTCGACACCATCTGGTTCACGAGGCTGAGCGCTTCGTCGATCTCCAGCCCTGACATATATCCATCGGCCTGCGCCTGCACGATGAGCTCGCACAGATAATGGTCGGCAAGGTCCACATAGGAACGGACCTTTTCCATGTTCGCCGCGCCCATTTCGCAGATCATCTTGAAATTTTCCGGGTCTTGCCGCCAACGCTCGCGAGAGATCACAAAGCGGCGGCGGAAAAACTCATACATCTTGCGGTTGGAGGGAAGGTCAGTTTCGAGGACCTCTTCCATCACCTGCATGTGCTGCGCGAGCCAGATTTGCGCGATGGCATCGAACAGATCATCATAATCGGGAAATATCTGCTCAAACCGCGACCGCGCAAGACCGCTTTCGGTGACCGCGGTGCTGTAGGAAATCTCCATCCCCCGCTCTTTGACGAGGTCGAGCACCATGGTGGCTATGCGCCTGCGTTCAGACTGCAGTGTTTCTTCGCTCAATGGCATAGGACCGCCCGTTCCTGTTCGCTTGTGCAACAAGATAGGTATACAAAGCCTTGGCTTAAAGGCGTCTTCTTTAAAATGTGGACAGGAGTGGACGAAAAACCACAGATGCCGTCAAGAGCGCATCAGAACTCGTTCTTGCCTGCAATGATATCACGCGCCTGCTGCTCGAGCACCTTATAGCGTTCGAGATCTGGAATCTTCGAGCGGAACCACTCGGCAATTTTCAGCAGGTCTTCGCCGTAATTGCCGGTTGGCATGATCGGTTGGCTAAAGCCGATCGTGCGCTTTTCGTTGTCGGCATAGGCAAGGACAATCGGAACGCCCGCGGCCTTGGCGATGTTGTAGAAACCCGACTTCCACTTGCCATCGGTGCTGCGCGTGCCCTCAGCCGCGATCACCAGGGCGAGTTCAACGCGTTTGGCGAATTCCTCTTTCATCTGCTCAATCGTGCCGCCGCGCTTGCGCCGATCGACGGGGATACCACCCATATCGAGCATGAAATTCTTCATCGCGCCGTCGAACAAAGTGTGCTTGCCCATAAAGTTGGGCTGCACCTTCTCCTGCTTAGTGGCGCCTGCAAAGAAGACAAAGTCCCAATTGGAGGTGTGCGGCGCGCCCGCAATGACGCATTTCTTCACGTCCTTGGGAAACCGCTCAACAATCCGCCAGCCCTTGAGCCAGTAGAAGAACAGGATGATACGGTTCACCAACCGCGAGAGCAGCGTGACATTACGGGTTTCGTTGTGTCGCAAAGCGTGTGTGTCTCCCCGAGGGCCTATGTGCGGGTAATAGGGGAGTTACGCAAGGGAAAGCGTGGGGGATTAGTCGCTGCTGTCAGACTGATACCCGCGCAGGATTGCCCCAGAAACAAGAAAAACAACTGTCGCATGAAAAATAAGGTGAATGCTTGCAAAGCCAATCGCCATGTCTCGGAGAATCCGGAATTGCCCCTCTATCACTGTGTTAGAAAGACCTGAGATCACAAATAGTGCGAGGGTCACACTAATGCCGTTCCTTGCCATAAAGGCTGCTACGTAGCCGGTTTTTTCCATTGATAGCCGAGCATGTCGCTCAATCATTGACCTACCGCCAAAATGATCCCGATCTACGATTCGGAAAATCCATTGCATTGCCAATGCAGCGAGGCCCAACCAAGGCAATATATCTGACCAGAAATTAGCGGTAATCAAAGCGAGGGCAGCGTCCACTGGATCACATCCTGAACACACCGAAGCTCGGCCGTTCCGCGATCGGAGCCTCCAACGTCGCCGCAAAAGCCAGCCCCAGCACGTCTCTCGTCTGCACCGGGTCGATCACGCCGTCATCCCATAGGCGCGCGGTGGCGTAGTAGGGGTTGCCTTCATCTTCGTATTTCTGGCGGATCGGGGCTTTGAACGCCTCGGCTTCGTCCTCCGACCAGCTGTCCGCATCGCGGTGGACGGTAGCGAGCACGCTGGCGGCCTGCTCTCCGCCCATCACCGAAATGCGCGCATTGGGCCAGGTGAAGAGGAAGCGCGGGGAGTAGGCGCGGCCCGCCATGCCGTAATTGCCCGCTCCGAAAGAGCCACCAATCACCACGGTGATCTTGGGGACTGTGGCAGTGGCAACCGCGGTGACGAGCTTTGCGCCGTGCTTAGCGATCCCCTCCGCCTCATATTTCCCGCCGACCATGAAGCCTGAGATGTTCTGGAGGAACAGCAGCGGAATGCGCCGCTGGCAGGCAAGCTCGATGAAATGCGCGCCCTTTTGCGCACTCTCGGAAAACAGCACGCCGTTATTGGCAAGGATCGCAACCGGCATCCCCCAGATATGCGCAAAGCCGCAGACAAGAGTGGAACCGTAATGCTGCTTGAACTCGTGGAACTCTGACCCGTCGACGATCCGCGCAATCACCTCATGCACATCGTAGGGCGCGCGCACATCTTCTGGCACGATGGCATAGAGATCGTCCGCATCCAACTTTGGCGGGCGCGGGTCCTTGAGCGCGATGTCCTTCGCCGCCCCCGTATTTGCGCCAAGCTGAGAGACGATATCGCGCACTATGGTGAGCGCGTGTTCGTCATTCTCAGCCAAGTGATCGACCACGCCCGATTTCTTAGCATGAAGGTCGCCTCCACCCAGATCTTCAGCGGTGATCTCTTCACCCGTTGCCGCTTTCACCAAGGGGGGTCCCGCTAGGAAGATCGTACCCTGGTTGCGCACGATCACGGTCTCATCCGACATGGCAGGAACATAGGCTCCGCCCGCCGTGCAGCTGCCCATCACGCAAGCGATCTGGGGGATGCCGAGCGCCGACATATTCGCCTGGTTGAAGAAAATGCGCCCAAAGTGGTCGCGGTCCGGGAACACCTCCGCCTGGTGCGGCAGGTTCGCGCCGCCGCTGTCGACGAGATAAATGCAGGGTAAGCGGTTCTCCTGCGCGATCTCCTGCGCGCGCAGGTGCTTCTTGACCGTCATCGGATAATAGGTGCCGCCTTTGACCGTGGCGTCGTTGCATACGATCATCACCTGTCGGCCCGAGACGCGTCCGATCCCGCAAATGATCGAGGCCGCGTTGACATCGCCCTCATACAGGCCGTGTGCAGCCAGTTGGCCGATCTCAAGAAAGGGAGAGCCGGGATCAAGCAAGCGCTCCACCCGCTCTCGCGGAAGCAATTTGCCGCGCGCAACATGCCGCTCCCGCGAGCGTTCGGGCCCGCCGAGAGAGGCCGCTGCGACATCCGCGCGCAGTTGCTCAGCCAGAGCCTCATTATGCGAAAACCGCGCCTTGGCATCCGGCGCCTCGCGATCGAGCTTGGTGGTTAGGACAGGTGCACTCATTCAGCCGGTTTCCACATTATGCTGCCAGCCAGACCCAGCAGCGATACGACAAACGCCAACCCAATCAGGCCGGTCAACAATTCCAGATCAAAGTTCCCCGCATTGGACGATGCCGGGTCAAAGACCTTCCCGAAAAAACTGCCATAGAGCATGCCTGCACACGCGCCCCAACCCGCGACGAAGATCGCCCAACGCGTCAGCGTAGGGCGAGCCATCAAGACAGCGCCCAACAAAAGAAGCCCGCCCATAAAGAAATCGTCGAGCACAAACATGATGGGACGTCCGACGCCCCAGCTGCGGATCGTCTCTCCGATCATGAGCGACAGAGCGAGCCCCGCGCCAAAAAAGCGAAGCAGGCCCAAGCTCACTCCGGCATATCCCCCGGCTCCAACCCCTTCACAATGATCGCCTCCGCCGTGCTGCCAGCATCGCGATATTTTCCGATCTCCTGATATTCGGGCGAAGTGAGCCAAGCGAAAAGCTGCGGCTTGGTCGGAAATTCGATCAGCACGCTGCGGGTGGCTTTCCATTCGCCCGCAACGACCTGCGGCTCTTCGTCAACGCTGAGGAGTTTGCCATCGAACTTCTCGAAGATTGCCATGAAACGCTCTTCGTATTTGTCGTATTCAGCGCGGTCATGGATCGTCATGCGGCTGATCATGTAGACGCTCATCAGTTCGCCCCAATCAGCTCGCGCCCGATCAGCATGCGGCGGATCTCGTTCGTGCCAGCACCAATATCGAGCAGTTTGGCATCGCGCATATAACGCTCGACCGGCCAATCTGTTGTGTAGCCCGCGCCGCCCAGCGCCTGCACCGCTTCGGCTGCGACCTTGAACGAGTTCTCGCTTGCATACAGGATCGCACCTGCGGCATCGAAGCGCGTGGTCTGATCCGCATCGCAGGCTTTCGCAACCGCATAGACGTAAGCTCGCGCTGTCTGGAGAGCGACATACATGTCGGCGATCTTGCCTTGCATCAGCTGGAAGCTCCCGATCGGCTTGCCGAACTGCTTGCGCTCGCGAACATAGGGAATGACCGTGTCGAGGCAGGCCTGCATTATCCCAATGGAAAGCCCCGCAAGCACAACGCGCTCATAATCCAGCCCGCTCATCAGCACGCCGACACCGCCATTGACTGGGCCCATGATGTTCTCTTCGGGCAATTCACAATTGTCGAAGACGAGCTCGTTGGTAGGTGAGCCGCGCATGCCGACTTTCTCGATCTTCTGACCGATGGAGAAACCGGGCATCCCCTTTTCGATCAGGAAGGCGGTGATCCCGCGCGATCCGGCGTTGCCATCGGTCTTGGCGTAGACCACAAGCGTATCGGCTTCGGCGGCGTTGGTGATCCAGAACTTGGTGCCGTTGAGCAGATAACCGCCCTGCACGGCCTCTGCCTTCAGCTTCATCGAGACCACATCCGAACCCGCGCTCGCTTCCGACATAGCAAGGCTGCCGACATGTTCACCGCTGATGAGCTTCGGCAGGTATTTCGCCTTCTGCTCCGGATTGGCCCAACGGCGGATCTGGTTGATGCAAAGGTTGGAATGCGCACCATAAGAGAGCGAGAGCGAAGCGCTCGCCCGCGCCACTTCCTCGACCGCGATCACATGCTCGATATAGCCCAGTCCCAAACCGCCATCTTCTTCGGCGACGGTTATCCCATGCATGCCGAGATCGCCCATGGCGCGCCAAACCTCGTCGCGCGGGAAATGGTCCTCGCGGTCAATTTTGTCGCCCAAGGGCATAAGCTTTTCGTCGACGAAACGACCCACGCTTTCGCGAATCATGTCGGCGCTTTCGCCCAGTTGGAAGTCAAAATCGGGGGTCGCTCGCATGGCTCTCTCTTTTCGGAACATTGGCCGCATCTGGAGCGGCCCTCGCAATGATTGTGCGTAGGCCTTAGCAATTGCTGCGCGCGTCGCCAACGCTTTGAGAGCACGAAGGCTACGTCAGAGTTTTGGACCAGCGCTTGGCGGATCGCCAATTCGCTTCTAGGCTCCCTCGCCATATGAAAACAGCTCCCAAACCGCTCCCCCTGATCGCTGCCGCCTTTCTGCTTGTCACAGGCTGCACGCAGTCCTCCGATGATGAAGACACAGGCGCAGGCGATGCTGAAGCAAGCGCCAGTTCCGCGTCAGGGACCAGCTCAAGCACGATCTCAGTCAGTGGAACGGGTTGGCTAACCGTTGGCAGCGATGGCGCAGTCCAGACCACTTTCTTCGATGTCGACGGACGCTATCGCGACCTGCGCAACGGAAGCCTGTTCGCTGGAGGAACCTGGGAACAGCGCGGCGACGGGACGATCTGTTTTGAACCGGATGCCGGATTGGGTGCGTGTTGGAAGCCAGGATCGGCAGACGAAAATGGCACGGCGATCGCAACCAATAGCGAGAGCAAATCAATCGCGATTAAGCAGGTCACCTTCATTGCAGCGCCAGCTGACGAGAGCGAAGAGGCCATCGGCAACTAAGCGGCCGAGCAAGGGGAAAAGGCATCTCACAGCTCATCGACACTGCCAGCGCAGTTCTGCGCTTCGAACAGGCCGAACGCCGCTATAACGATGTTGTCGCGGTTGGCGGCGTTACATGCGAGATCGCGCAAGGCAGTTTCGTTGCTTTGGTTGGCTCTTCAGGATCGGGCAAGTCGACGCTCTTGAAGATGGTGAACACGCTGGTCGCACCAAGCGCGGGCCGCGTGTTGTTTGGCGGTGACGATGTGACCGCTCTGCCCCCTGCTTTGTTGAGGCGCCGGGTTGGTTATGTGTTTCAGGGTATCGGTCTTTTTCCGCATTTCACAATTGGCGAGAACATCGCAGTCGTGCCGCGTTTGTCGGGTGAACGGCTAGACAAGGCGCGGATTGGTGAGCTGCTCGCATTGGTTGAACTGGATCCAGCCATGGCCAGCCGCACGCCCGACGAGCTATCGGGAGGACAGCGTCAGCGTGTGGGCGTCGCACGGGCTTTGGCTGGTGATCCTGAACTGCTCATCATGGATGAGCCTTTTGGCGCGCTTGATCCCATCACTCGAGACGCATTGGGCGCCCGCGTGCGCGAATTGCACGAGGAGTTGGGCCTCACGACCATCATGGTTACCCACGACATGGCCGAGGCGCTGCTGCTTGCTGACCGGGTCATGGTGATGAGCCAAGGATCATTGGTGGCCGATGAAACGCCTCAAACGTTGCTCGCTGGTGAGGGTGGTGAGATTGCGCAGGGACTGGTTGCTGTCCCGAGGCAACAAGCGGAACGCCTCGCTCGGTTGGAAAGCGACGCCTGATGGGTGAAATCATCGAAATCCTGCTTGGCCTGACTGACAAGCTTGCTGCCCATATTATTCTTGCGGCCTCAGCTATTGGCCTCGGCATTGTGACAGCGCTTCCGCTTGCGGTCTGGGCAGCGCGTTCGCCCACAGTGGCGCGCATTGCGCTGGGGTTTGCAAGCCTCGTCCAGACCATCCCGGCGCTCGCGCTGCTGGCCTTGTTCTTCCCCATTCTCTTGAGCCTTCGCGCAGTGTTTGGTGAAGGCCTGCCAACGCTTGGGTTCCTGCCAGCTTTGCTAGCGCTCGCGCTCTACGCATTGCTGCCGATCCTGCGCAACGCTGTCACAGCGCAGGCCAACCTTGACCCGCAAGTGCTTGAGGCAGCTGACGGGGTTGGCATGACCGGATGGCAGAAATTGCGCCTCGTCGAAGCCCCTCTCGCCGCGCCATTCGTAATGGCCGGCATCCGTACCGCCAGCGTATGGACGATTGGCGCCGCGACGCTGGCGACCACCATCGGACAACCGAGCCTGGGTGACCCCATCTTCGCAGGGCTCCAGACCCAGAATTGGGCACTGGTATTGGCTGGCTGCATTGCAAGCGCAGCGCTGGCGCTTCTCGCCGACGCTTTGCTAGGTCTTATCGAAACAGGGATCACCAAACGCCGTCGATGGCAATGGGGCGCCGGGGCGGCAGCGGTCACCCTTGGCCTGGCAGCTGCCTTTGCAGCGCAATCAAGCGGCGATGACGAGGACGCCATAGTGATCGCTTCGAAGCAATTCTCAGAGCAATATATCCTCGCCCAGTTGATTGGCGCGCAGCTTGAGGAGGCAGGCTATCGGGTGGAATATCGCGACGGCCTCGGCTCAGCGGTGGTTCACAGCGCAGTTGCCTCCTCCAATGTCGACATCTCGGTCGACTACACCGGCACGATCTGGACCAATGAGATGAAGCGAAGTGACAGTGTCGGTCGCGAAGCAATGTATGAGGAAATCGTCGAGTGGGAGGCGAGAAACACTGGCATTCGAGTGCTCGGGCGACTGGGCTTTGAGAACGCCTATGGCTTTGCAATGCGCGAGGAACGAGCGGCACAGCTGGGCATCGCGTCGCTTGAGGATCTCACTCTGGTGGCGCCCCAACTCACAGTTGGCGGCGATCCGGAATTCTTCGAGCGGCCCGAATGGATCTCGGTACAGGAGAGCTACGGCATGCGCTTTGATGAAACGCGCACCTTCCAGCCCACTTTCATGTACAATGCACTGCTCTCGGGCGAGGCCGATGTCATCAGCGCATATACATCGGACGGGCGCATAACGGCCGACAAGCTGGTTATTCTGGAAGATCCGCGCGAGGCCTTGCCAAGCTATGACGCGATGCTGATGCTGTCTCCACGCATTGCGGACGATCCAGGTATCATCGCAGCGCTTCAGCCGTTGATCGGGGTCATCAATGTTGAGGCGATGCGCGAGGCAAATTACTCGGTCGACCGGCAAGGGGATGGCAAACTCAACCCTCGCGAAGCTGCTGAAGCACTGGCGCAGAAAGTCGGGCTTTAATTGTCCCGCTTCCAGATCTGTGCCTGGCAGAATGGGCCAATGCACCCGCGCACCTCGATTGTATTGGCACCAGTGCGGCGTATGACAGAGCGATAGGATCGGCCACTCTTGGGGTCGTAGATCCGTCCGCGCCACAGATCCTCCTCCTCGCGAAAGCCGGTCAAGATCGGCAAGCCAAGTAAGCGGCGGTCGCGCAGTTCTGGATCGGGGTTGTAGATATCGCGCTGATCTGCCCCATCAGGTGGCGGAACAAGAAAGCGCATAATCGTGCCGCAAGTAGTGTTGCCGCAACCACGGATAAGGACGATCGCATCGCCTTCTTCGGTAACCCAGCGGCCATTAATGGATTCTGCAGCTGAGGCGGGTGTAAAGCTCACCATGAATGCGGCGATCAGCGTGGCGAATCCTGCAAAAAGGCGTGCAATCATAGCGTGCTCCTCAGTTCCTATACATGTGTTACGCGGCGCGAGCCTTGGAGGTTACACCTCACTCAAAGCCGACCCCGATCGGCCAACGCCGCCCGCATATTCCCAATACCTTGAACAACAGGCCCATCTGCCCATCGTCGACCAGCCGATCGAATTGGCGTTGCAATTTGTCGGCCTCATTGGGGTTCTTTTTCTGAAGCGCCTCATGACGAACCTCGATCCCCATCTGCCGCAGCCACTCGCCTTGCATCTGGAGGCCCATGACATCGGCGCCGTACGCTTCGGCGACTTGCGAGAGCATCTCGAAATCGACATGAGACGTGAGGTCAGCTTGCCCTGGATGATCGAACACGTCGACTTTTTCGTGTCTGCGGATCGCTTGCAGCGTCGATCCTGCACGCAGTTCGAGCGAGCCGTAATCGATAATCAATGCAGCGCCGCCTTGCTCCTTTAAGCGGCCCGCAATTTCACCCATCACTACGCTCGCCGCGGGGCTGGTTTCGATCATCGTACCCTGGGTCGCGCTCTTCCAACTTTTGGGAACGATCGAGTCCATTGGTTTGTCTCCGGCGACAAAGACAAAATCATCGCCATCAAGCCCGATCAACCGCTCATGCCAGCCTTGGGCTGAGCGAACGAGCTGGTGGATTGGCAGCGCATCGAAAAACTCGTTGGCGACGATCAGCAGAGGCGCATCTTCGGGGAGGGTCGAGAGATCGTCGTGATGCTGCGCGTCGGGGAACGCTTCAAGCTGGATCTTGCGCAGCGCCGGAGAGGTTTCGACAAAGTGCACCTGTGGGTCGAATTCGTACTTTGCGGCGGTGCGAATGGCATCCTGGGCAAGCGTGCCGCGACCCGGACCAAGCTCAACATAATGGATGCGCTTACGTGACCCCATCCGCACCCAAAGATCTGCCAGCCATAAGCCGATAAGCTCACCGAACATTTGGCTGACTTCAGGGGCGGTTATGAAGTCCGCATCTTCGCCCAACGGATCGCGGCTGGTGTAATAACGCGCATTGCTCTCGGCCATGTAATGCGCAAGGCTGATGGGACCCGTTTCCTTGATCAGGCGGCGGAAGGTCTTGCCGAGATCGCTTGCCTGCTCTTTGGCCTGCTCTTTGGCCTGCTCTTTGGCCTGCTCTTCGGCCTTCGCCTCGGCATTCTTGCGGGCATCTTCTTCGGCTTTGGCAGAAGCCGTAGCCTCATCTAAGGCCCTCTTTTCCTCAGCCTTTTTGGCGTCGGCTTTCTTTTTGGCTTCAGCCTTGGCTTTTGCCTCGGCTTGTTGCTTTGCTTTGGCTTCAGCGGCAGCCTTGGCCTCAGCCTCCTTTTTAGCCTTAGCCTCGGCTTCAGCCTTGGCCTTAGCCTCAGCCTCCTTCTTGGCTTTGGTCTCGGCTTCTTTGCGCGCTTTCTCTTCCGCTTCGCGCTTAGCTCTTGCCTGAGCCTCTTTGCGGGCCTTTTCCTCGGCCTCTTTCTTGGCTTGAGCCTCGGCCTCCTTCTTTGCCTTGGCTTTGGCCTGAGCTTCCTTCTTAGCCTTAGCCTCAGCTTCCTTCTTGGCCTTTTCAGCGGCCTTCTTCTCAAGGGCGAGACGGGTCTTTTCCTGAAGCTCGCGCTCGACGCGCTCCATCTCTTCAGCCTCTGCCTTGGCTTTGGCTTCAGCTTCAGCTTTTGCTTTGGCCCGAGCCTCAGCTTTCTTGCGAGCTTCCTGTTCGGCAGCCGCCTTTGCTTCAGCTTCTTTGCGCGCCTTTTCCTCGGCCTCAGCCTTGGCTTTAGCCTTTGCCGCCGCTTGGGCCTTGGCTTTTGCCTCTGCTTCCTTGCGCGCCTTCTCTTGTGCCTCAGCGCGGGCCTTGTCTTCGGCTTGTTTCTTGGCCTTGGCCGCTGCTTGCGCCTTTGCCTTGGCCGCTGCTTGCGCCTTTGCCTTGGTCTCTGCCGCCTTTGCGGCCTCTGCAGCTGCGCGCGCCTCCTCTTCTTCGAGAGCCTTTGCAGCAGCTTCGGCCTCAGCGGCTTTCAAACGTGCAGCGTTCTTCCCGGCCTCTTGCGAGGCTTCCGGGATGAGCGGCTCAATCGGGATTTCGGTTTCAGAACCGTCCGGTTCGATCAGTCGCAGAGTGGTGCAGCGCTGCGTGAGCAGCGTAATCTGCCCTAGGCCGCTGTCGTCGCCGCCCCGGTCCCCACGGGCTTGCTCCGCACGGCGTAGATCGTGACAATCAATCCAATCAGTATCAGCGGTATTGTCAGCCATTGACCCATCGATAGCCCGGTTTGTGCAGCAAAGGCAGCCAATTGTTCATCAGGCTCTCGAAAAAATTCGTTAAAAAAGCGCGCGCCGGCAATGCCAAGCGTAAAGATCCCAACCAGCAGACCAGGACGATAACGCGCGCCGGTCTTCCAGAACAGGAAGAGCAGCACTACGAGCAGCAGCAGTCCCTCGAGGCCAGCTTGGTACAGCTGGCTTGGGTGTCGGGCGACTTCGCCAGCGCGTGGGAAGACCATAGCCCATGGCACCTGGCTTGCATCGGTTACGCGGCCCCAAAGCTCTCCATTATTGAAGTTAGCGAGCCTTCCAAGCAGCATCCCCATCGGGACACTCACCGCGACATAGTCGCAGATCCGAAGGAAATTGAGTTTGTTGCGATAGGCGACGAACAGGATCGCGACGACAACCCCAAACAGCCCACCATGAAAGCTCATTCCGCCTTCCCAGAGCTTGAAGACGTCTAGAGGGTTGTCCCACAGACCGGGTTGGTAGAAAATCGAATATCCGAGCCGCCCACCCAGAATCACACCCAAGGTGCAATAGAAAAAAAGGTCATCTGCGTGACGCTGCGCCATCGGTGCACCGGGCGTCTTCAATGCCTTGGACGTGTGCCAATAGGCAAAGATGACACCGATCAAATAGGCGAGCGAGTAAAACCGCAGCTGAAATCCCCCGATTTCAAACAGATAGGGCCTCAAACCCAGATCAGACCAATAAATCGGATCAGCAGCACCGCTTGTTGCGGCAAGTAGTGACAGCACGGAAGGAACCTCTTAGTAAGCTTCTCAGCCAGATAGGCCCTGCATTGCTTGGGACGCAACACCTTACAACGAGGGTTGTGGCACAGGGCGGACTTCGGGGGAAGTCTCGGATAGACCTAAGCAGGGAGTATCTGCCCGTTAGCCTGTGCAATCGCGCAGCTCAATCAACTCGCCTTCACTTGGCGAAATAAGGAGAGAAAATCGCATGCCCACACAGCTGGACAATGCGCTCGAAGCGATCATGTTGGAACTGACCAAGGAAGGTCAGCCGTTTCACACAACCCCGTTTGATCGCGACGGCACCGAGATGCCCGCCTTTACCGTGTCCCCCCCGACACTTGCGCATTACTTTGCGCATTTCTGCAATGAACATAAGGACGTGCCCTTCATCGTCGATGGCGATATCCGCCTGACCTTTGGCGAAAGCTATGCTGCTGCGGTTTGCGTCGCTGAGAGTCTTGTGACCGAACATGGCGTCGAGAAAGGCGACCGCGTTGGGATTGCGGCACGCAACTCTGCCAATTGGATGATCGCCTATATGGGCATCGCCATGGCGGGCGGTTGTGTAACTCTGCTCAACGGCTTTTGGTCGGGCGAAGAGCTCGCCTATGGAATTCGCCTCGCTGAATGCAAATTGGTGCTGGCCGATGCCGGCCGAGCTGCGCGGCTTGAAGGCACAGAGCATTCCGCCAAGCTGATCATGATGGAGCACACTACACCAGCTCAGGGCCTCGCCAATGTCTGGAAAGCCCCTGCGGACCAGGCTTCTTCTGTGGCAATGAAGATGCTGATGACGCTCGGTGCAGATGACCTTGCCACGATCCTCTACACGTCGGGTTCGACTGGGCAGTCCAAGGGCGCTTATTCGGATCACCGCGGTGTTGTCGCCGGTATCATGAGCTATGTCAGCCAAAGCGCGATGGCCAAGCTACTGCTGGAAAGCCAAGGCGAAGATGTCAGCGCGCAGCCCTGCGCTCTGGTGGCTGTGCCGCTGTTCCACGTGACCGGTGAGGTACCGCTGTTCCTGCAGAGCTATGCGATTGCGCGCAAACTCGTTCTGATGCCGAAGTGGAACGCCGAGGAAGCTCTGCGTCTCATGGACACAGAGAAAGTGACCTATTTCGTCGGCGTTCCTTTGATGAGCTACGAAATCGCGATGCATCCCAACCGCGATCAATACGATCTGTCATCGTGCAAGAGCTTTGCCGCTGGCGGAGCTCCGCGTCCGGTCGAGCATGTCACACGGATCAAGGAAGCTTTCCCAGGTGGGTTCCCGCTTTTGGGATACGGCCTTACCGAAACCAACGCGGTAGGCTGTGGCAATTTCAACGAAAACTACCTCGCCAAACCCGGCTCAACGGGCCGCGCATCACAGCCAATGGTGGAAATTGGAATTCTCGATGACGACGGCAATCCGGTGCCCCAAGGCCAAGTGGCCGAGGTGTGCATCCGCTCACTCGCCAATTTCCGTGGTTATTGGAACAACGAGGAAGCAACGAGAGAGGCCTTCACCGACGACCAGTTTTTCCGCACTGGCGATCTCGGCTATCTCGACGAAGACGATTATCTCTATATCGTCGACCGCAAGAAAGACATCATCATCCGCGGCGGTGAGAACATCACTTGTATCGAGGTTGAGGACGCGATCTACGCACACAGTGATATCGGTGAATGCTCTGTGTTCGGCCTGCCCGACGAAAGAATGGGTGAAGTTCCAGCCTGCGTTTTCCGCGTGAAGGATGGCCGCGATGCTATGGAACCAGGCGCATTGCGTGAGTTTTTGCTGTCTCGGATCGCCCCGTTCAAGGTTCCACTTGAAGAGCACATCTGGGTAGTAGACGAGGCGCTGCCTCGGCTCGGTACGCAAAAGATAGACAAGAAGTCGTTGCGCGAAGCCTACACCAAGCAAATGGCCGCTGCTTGATCGGATGGCACACGTTAAAAGGCGAGGGACATCATGACGGACTGGAGCTTACCCAGTCGCCGCGTCCCTCGCCAACGTGCCATCATCGACCGGCGTGCGCTGTCTGGTGCCGTTGCTGAATTGGCCGAAACGGAAGGCGATAGAGCACGACCTGAAATCCTCAAAGCGCTCCAAAAAGCTCTAGATACCGGGCGCGAGGAGCTAGAGAAACGGCTCGAAGAAAAACCATCAGCCGGGCATGAGATCACGCTTGGCTATGCTTTCTTGGTCGATCAGCTGATCCGCACCATCCACGATTACGTCACCGAGTATGTCTTCCCGCCTGGTAACCGCACCACGGCAGAACGGCTCGTGATCCTCGGGGTGGGAGGATATGGCCGCGCCGAGATGGCACCCCATTCCGATGTCGACATTGCCTTTATCACACCGATGAAACGATCGCCGTGGTGCGAGCAGGTGATCGAGGCAATGCTTTACCTCATGTGGGATCTTGGACTGAAGGTCGGCCATTCGAGCCGCTCGGTTGCCGACACGATGCGGATGGCAAAAGAAGATCTCACGATCCGCACCGCTTTGCTGGAAGGCCGCTTCATCTGGGGTGATCAGGAAGTTTATGAGGAGCTGCGTCAGCGCTTCTGGGGCGACGTCGTTCGCGGTAAGGAACGCCAGTTCCTGACGCAAAAGCTTGACGAGAGGAACGCACGGCACAAACGCATGGGCGACAGCCGTTATGTGGTCGAACCCAATGTGAAAGATGGCAAAGGGGGGTTGCGCGACCTCCAAACGCTCTATTGGATCGGCAAATTCATGCACCGCGTCGAAAGCGCGGCTGAACTGGTCGATGTTGGACTTTTCACAAGGACTGAATATCGCAACTTTCGCCGCGCCGAAGGGTTTCTCTTGGCAGTGCGATGCCACATGCACATTCTAACTGATCGCGCCGAAGATCGGCTGACTTTCGATCTTCAGCGACAAGTAGCCGAGCGAATGAACTTTGCCGATCGGCCCGGTAAGAGCGCGGTTGAACGCTTCATGCAATATTACTTCCTTCAGGCCAAACGCGTCGGAAGTCTGACCGGTGTATTCCTTTCGCACCTTGAGGAGGAGCAATCCAAGAAACGCGTTGGCAGCGGGTTTTTTGCCGGATGGAAGATCAAGCCGCACAACCACAAAGGCTACGTCGTCGAAGCAGGACGCATTCGCGCTCCGAGTGACAGCTGGTTCACGCAAGACCCTGTCAGGCTGATCGAGATCTTCCAGATTGCCGAGGCGCAAGGGCTGGAAGTCCACCCTGAAACCATGCGGCAAGCGGATCGTGACAGCAAACTGATCGACAAAGGCGTTCGCAATGACCCGCGAGCTAATGCAGTATTTCTAAATCTGCTTGGCGGGAAAAGGGACCCTGAGACGGCGCTGCGCTGGATGAACGAGGCCGGTGTATTTGGTCGCTTCGTGCCCGATTTCGGCCGCGTCAATGCGCAGATGCAATTCGACATGTATCACCACTACACAGTCGATGAGCATACGATCCGCGCGATCGGCTTGCTCTCCCAAATCGAGCGCGGACTGCTCGAGGCCGACCATCCGCGCGCGACCAAGATGATCCACAAGGTTTCTTCGCGCCGCGCGCTTTTTGTCGCGGTTCTGCTGCATGATATCGCCAAGGGGCGGGGCGGAGACCACTCGGTTCTTGGGGCAGGCGTTGCCAAACGTCTATGCCCGCGCTTTGGGTTGGACGAGAAGGAAACCGAACTCGTCCAATGGCTGGTCCTGCAGCATCTGTTGATGAGCTCAACGGCGCAAAAGCGCGACCTCACAGACCCCAAAACAATCGAGGATTTCGTCTCCGAGGTGCGCACGCTCGACCGGTTGCGCA
Organism: Pseudomonadota bacterium; assembly: GCA_039039885.1. Classification (GTDB taxonomy): domain Bacteria; phylum Pseudomonadota; class Alphaproteobacteria; order Sphingomonadales; family Sphingomonadaceae; genus Erythrobacter. The sequence continues at coordinate 279,686 of JBCCPG010000002.1, forward strand.
ATCTCGCAATCCTAACCGCGGTGGATATCCGCGCAGTAGGCCCGGGGACCTGGAACAGTTGGAAAGGGCAATTGCTGGGCGAGCTCTATGACGCATCGCAAGAACGCCTGCGCCTGGGTCACATGCGCCACGGCCGCGAAGAACGGGTTGTAGCGCGAAAGGAAGCAGCCTCGCGACTGCTTGGCGACAAGGCCTATCTGGTCGAGGAGGTCGGCGACCATCTCGCAGATGCCTATTGGATTGCCGAGCGCGAAGACATCATCGCCAAGAATCTTGTCCAATATGAAGAAGCACGGCGGATCGAAGAACACCTTTCAATCCATTGCGAGGTAGATGAGGAGCGCGGCGCCACCCTGGTCAGCGTGATAGCGACCGACCATCCAGGCTTGTTCTACCGTATCGCCGGCGGCATTCATCTTGCTGGCGCCAACATTATCGACGCTCGTATTCACACCGCGCTGAATGGCTACGCAATCGACAATTTTCTAGTGCAAGACCTGCATGCTGAGCCCTTTCGTGAGGAAGGCCAGATAGCGCGCCTGAAAAAAGGCATTCGCGATGCCTTGCTCGCGCAGGTGGAACTGGTGCCAAAGCTTGCTGCCCGTCCGTTGCCGCATTCACGCGCAAAGGCCTTTGCCGTTGCACCTCGGGTGAACTTCGACAACCTGGCATCCAATCACTTCACCGTGATCGAAGTCACTGCGCGCGACCGACCAGCACTACTGAACCGCCTCGCCCATGCGCTCTACACCGCCAATCTGATCGTCCAGTCAGCGCACATTACTGCCTATGGGGAAAGCGCAGCTGATACATTCTATGTCACGGATCTTACCGGCTCCAAAATTGTCGCACCCGAACGTCTTGCAGAAATCGAAGCGATGCTGCTCGAAGCGGCAAGCGACAAGCGTCAGCGCGAGCATGAGGCCGCCTAGCGCTACCCGAGCCAGTGCGAAAGCAAAGGGCGCGACGAAATTGCAACACCTTTGACGCAGCGGCAATAAGCGGTTTCGGCAATAGGTTGCATTTGCGTGACTCATCGGTAGAGGAACGCCACCCCGATTAAGAAACAAAATTGAGAGAGAACCTCATATGATTAAACGCACCCGCGCCCGCGGCATTGCCGCGCTTTTGCTTTGTTCGGCCGCCGCAACCCCGTTCGCCGCCGCAGCTCAAACCGTTGAGGATGACGCAGCCGAGACTGACGAGCGCACCAGCACACTAGACTCGATCGGCAATATCGTCGTCACGGGCACCAAGACTCAAGATCCGGAAGATGTGCAGGACGTGCCGCTGGCTGTCACCGCATTCAACGCCGATACGCTCGATGCCTTTAAGGTTCGCGACGTCCAGGGCCTCACCTTCCAGGCGCCAAATGTTTCGCTCGACCAGATCGGCACAACGCGTGGAACGGCAAACTTCTCGATCCGCGGTCTCGGAATCAACTCGTCAATTCCTTCCATCGATCCGACCGTCGGCGTCTTCGTCGATGGCGTGTATCTCGGAATCAATGGTGGTGTTGTGTTCGACATCTTCGACCTTGAGAGCGTTGAGATCCTGCGCGGACCACAAGGCGTGCTGTTCGGTCGCAACGTGACCGGTGGCGCGGTGGTGCTCAATACAACCAACCCCACCGAAGACTTCCGCGGCAAGTTCCGTGCCGCTGTCGATGGCCCGATTGATGGTGGCCGTGGCGGTGAAAATTACACCGTAAGCGGCGTTATCTCCGGTCCAATCATCGAAGACACGCTGCTGTTCAAGGTCGGAGCCTATTACAACAACGACCGCGGATATTTCCGCAATCTGTTCGATAATTCGAATTTTGGTCTGGCGGAAACATACATCCTGCGCGGCGCACTCGAGGCTCGCTTGGGCGATCTGACCCTCACGGGTAAAGTCGACTATTTCGACAGCAACGGAGATGGTCCAGCGGCACAGAACCGCGGCGAATTTGAGCGCGATACGTTCGATTTCTCGATCGACAATCGCGGCCTCTACGACACTCAGATCATCACCACCTCGCTGACTGCGGAATGGGATATCGGCCCGGGAACGCTGACCAATATCTTCGGCTATCGTGATTACGAATCAATCACCGACGCCGACATTGATGCCAGCGACATCTTCTTCTTCCATTCGGCAACCAACACCGCGCAGGATCAGATTTCGAACGAATTGCGTTATGCCATTTCGACCGACACATTCGATCTGACGGTCGGCGGTTTCTACTTTGATCAAACGCTTTCGTATGACGAGACGCGCGATTTGCCGTTCGTGTCCGCAGCCACATTCTTTGGGGGTGGTACCCAAGACCATGAAGTGCTTGGCCTGTTCGCCAACGGACAGTTCTATGTCACCAACAGCTTCTCGCTCATCGCCGGGATCCGCTGGAGCCAGGAAACCAAGGATGGCGGCGTAACCTATGTGAGGCCGCGCCCGGAATGCTCGATCGTAGCCGGCACTTGCCCCTTCACGGGCACCAATCCGTTTGTGCCGAATGAGCCTAATGGTTTCACCGATAGCGTCCGCTTCCGTAACGTCTCGCCCAAGCTGGGGGTTCAGTATGAGTGGGCCGATAGCCAAGTCTATGCCCACTGGACCCGCGGCTTCCGGTCAGGCGGATATAACTTCCGCATCACAGACCCGAGCGTCTTCCTGAACGATATCGTCGCAACGACGGGTAACTTCTTCTTCGACGAAGAGCGCGTCGACAACTTCGAAGTTGGCGGTAAGTTCCAGACCGTTGATGCAGCCTTCACGCTCAACGTCGCGGCCTATGTCACGAAGATTGCCGACATGCAGCGTGAAATCAACCAGCCGGGCAGCGCGGGCGTTACGCAGTTCATCCTCAACACCGCGGATGCGACCATCAAGGGCGTCGAGGCCGAAGCGCGGATGCGGGTTAGCCCGAACCTCATCATCACTGCCAATATCGGCCTGATCGATGACGAATATGACGAGATCCTGTTCGACATTTCAGGGGTTCAGGGCGTGACCGGACCAGTGAATGAAGAGGATTTTGCGCTCCGTCTTCCTCGCGTTCCCGAAGTGACTTGGGGCGTTGGTTTCATCCACGAACTGTTCCTCGGTGACAGCGAGATCCTGACCCGCGTGAACTACCAGTATCGCGATGAATTTGCCTACACCGATAACAATGTCGGGTTCGTGCAGGACATCAGCAATCTTGAAGCCAACATCACCTGGGTAACCCCCGTCGACGGTCTCAGCTTCTCAGTCTATGGTCGTAACCTGTTCGACGAAGTGCAAGTCGGTGGCGACACGCAATTGCCATTCAGCGCAGGACCCCTGTCCAATGGCGTGAATGCTCCGTTTGACCCTCGGCCTGCTGTCGGTACTTTCTCGCCGCTCCAACGCGGCCGCAACGTCGGTGTGGAAGCGATCTTCGAGTTCTAATCTATTTGAACGTTAGAACTTATTGCGGAAGGGCGTCTCGTAAGAGGCGCCCTTTCCTTTTTGGCTGAGCGGGCTCCGACTTCAAATCAACTCCGAGGACCGAACAAGGCAGTGCCAACCCGCACATGGGTAGCGCCAAGCTGTACAGCGGTCTCGTAGTCGCCGCTCATCCCCATCGAAAGGCCTTGGACGCCATTATCCTGCGCCAGTTTGTAAAGGAGCGCAAAAAACGGCGCGGCTTCCGTGCCGGCAGGCGGCAAGCACATTAGACCGGCAATCGGAACATCCGCGTCGCGCACCTTTGCTAGAAAGGCGGGCAACTCGTTGATCGGGCAGCCGCCTTTTTGCTCTTCATCCCCGATATTGACCTGCACGAAGCACGGCACTCGGCGACCAAGCTTGTCCATTGCCTTGGCAAGCAACTTCAAAAGGCTCGGTCGATCGAGCGAATGGATGCAATCAAAAAGCTCGACCGCATCCTCAGCCTTGTTCGATTGCAATTGACCGATGAGGTGGAGGTCGGTGTCGGCATAGGCCTCGCGCAGAGCAGGCCATTTGCCTTGTGCCTCTTGCACCCGGTTCTCACCAAAGACCCTCTGACCAGCATCGAGCAAAGGCGTAATGCGCTCTACCGGATGGGTCTTGCTGACCGCGATCAGCGTAACATCCTCGGGCTTGCGGCGGGCAGGCTTGCACATGCGCGCAATATTGGCCTGGACCTCTTCGAGACGAGTTGCTGCACTTTCCATGAGGCGCGCTATAAAGGCTGCGTGAGACGATTAAAGCCCCTCCCCGCAATATGGCTGATCTCCGATGCTCGAAACGACGCGGAATTGGAGCAAGCGCTGCATCGCCTCCCGCGCGGAAGCGGATTGATCTACCGCCACTATCACTTAGATGGACCAGAGCGCTTCGCTCGGTTTCGCTACCTTCGCCGAATAGCGAAAGCCGAGGGGCTCGCAGTCATTCTTGCCGACAGTGCAATGACCGCGATCGAATGGGGCGCTGATGGCATCTATGGAGCGCCGCGTGCGCTCACTCCGCGCCGTTCTGGAATGCTCCACCTCGCCACCGCGCATAATCTTACCGAGATCGGCCTCGCTAATCGTCTGGGCGCTGATGCCGTACTGCTCTCGCCGGTCTTTCCTACCCGCTCGCATCCCGGCGCGCCAACACTCGGCCCGTTGCGGTTCCGCCAGCTTGCGCGGCAATCGCGCATCCCGGTCATAGCATTGGGCGGAATGGATGCGCGCAGCGCGCACCGCCTGCAATGGCGAAGTTGGGCCGCAATCGACGGATTGAGCGGCGTACTTGGCTGAAAAATCCTATCACGAAGACCCGCCCTATGGCGAAGAGGTCCTCTACCGCCGTAGCTGCGAATGGGCGGTCCAGCAGCACTCGGTTTCGACATGGCGACTGCAGCTGCAATTCAAGATCGGCTATAATCTCGCCACCCGGCTGCTCGATCGGATGGTCGAAATCGGTGTGATTGCCTTGCCACCAGGTGACCTCAACTAGTCGCAATTGACCGGAAACAATTTGACCCGAGTCCGCCAAGGATTCATGATGTGTTCTCGTATTAGGAGGCCACAGATGGCGACCCGCGCAATGAGCACTCGCAAACCTGCACAAGCTGACTGGCGTATCGGCCTGCGCCGGTCGATCCGGCGCATCGGCCAAATGACGGGTGCAGGAGTGCTTTTGGCGTGTATGGTATTCCTCGCACTGGCCTTGGCAAGCTACACCCAAACCGATCCGAGTCCCTCAACCGCGGCGGACCCCGCTTCGGTTGCCAATTGGATGGGTGCACCAGGCGCGTGGGTAGCCGACCGTGTGCTGTTCATTTTTGGGCTGCCCGCTTTGCTCTTGCTCCCGTTGCTCTACATTTCGGCGCGCAAATTGTGGCGCGCGGTCGAGCTGGATAGCGAGGATGGCGAGACAACCCGCTGGTGGCTCCCGACCGGGCTGCTGCTGATTGCTATGGTGCTATTGGGCACGACATTGGCTCTGTGGCTTGAGCAGGTTGCTACAACTCTGCCTGCGCATCTGGGCGGAGTTTCGGGTTTGCTGGGTGCCTCCGCCATCGAAGCGGTGGCCGGACGATTCGGAGAAGGCTCTGCGGGATGGATCACGCTCGCAAGTGCGATCATATGCCTCGCCGGGGCCGCCGCTATCTTAACGCGCATCTTTGCCATTGATTGGCGTGTCCTGATGAGCTTGCCCAATTTCCTGGGCCGCCTGCTATCCGAAGGAGGACGTCTCGGAGCGATCGTTCCATCCTTCCTCAGACGCGAACCATCTCTGACCTTTGTTGACGACGATGAATTCGCTGCAGCTCCTGCGGCCAAGGCGAGGCGCAGGTCAAAAGCTGAACCCGACATTCAGGCCAAGGAGCGCCGCTCGCCCGAGATCAGCGATCCATCAGCACCACCCAAGCGCGCCAATCCGGCAAACAAGAAGGCCAATCAGCGCGATATGTTCGCTGATTTCCAGTTGCCGAGCCTCGACCTGCTCGCCAACCCTCCTGAGGATTCAGCGCCAAAGCTCGACAAGCTCGCGCTCGAACGCAATGCGCGGCTTTTGGAAAACGTGCTCGACGATTTCAACGTCAAGGGCGAGATCACGGCAGTGCGCACAGGGCCAGTGGTCACCATGTACGAGCTTGAGCCAGCACCTGGTATCAAGGCGAGCCGGGTGGTCGGTCTCGCCGAGGACGTGGCACGCAACATGTCCGCGATCAGTGCCCGCGTTTCGCCCATCCCTGGAAAGACGGTGATGGGGATCGAGCTCCCTAATGCCGACCGCCAGACAGTCATGCTCAAAGAGCTCGCGGCCTCAGCAGACTTCGCTGATGCGAAGGGGAATCTGCCGATCATTTTGGGTAAGGACATTGCCGGCGAACCGATCATTGCCGACCTTGCCGCCATGCCGCACTTACTGGTCGCAGGGACCACCGGATCGGGTAAATCGGTTGGTCTCAATTGCATCCTATTGTCGCTGCTCTATCAATTCACGCCGGAAGAATGCCGGCTCATTCTGATCGACCCCAAGGTGCTCGAGCTGAAGAGTTATGATGACATTCCCCACCTCCTTTCGCCGGTTGTGACCGAGCCGCACAAGTCAGTGCGCGCGCTTAAATGGGCGGTTGAGGAAATGGAAAAGCGTTATCGGATGATGAGCTCGATCAACTCGCGCAACATCAACTCCTTCAACGAGAAAGTGCGGGCTGCGATTGCCAAGGGCAAGCCGCTGGGTCGCCGGGTCCAAACCGGCTTTGACCCAGACACAGGTGAGCAGCTCTACGAAGAAGAACAGCTCGACTACGAGCCGCTGCCGCAGATCGTTCTGATTGTTGACGAGTTGGCAGACTTGATGGTGACGGTGGGCAAGGAGATCGAAGTCCTGATTCAGCGCCTGAGCCAGAAGTCGCGCGCCGCTGGCATTCATCTGATCATGGCGACACAGCGCCCCTCGGTTGATGTCATCACCGGAGTCATCAAAGCGAACCTGCCGACGCGGATCAGCTTCAAGGTCACAAGCCGGATCGACAGCCGCACTATCCTTGGCGAGCAGGGCGCAGAACAGCTGCTGGGCAAGGGCGACATGCTCTACAAGCCCAACACCGGCGCGACGGTGCGGGTTCACGGGCCGTTCGTGAGCGACGATGAGGTTGAGGCAGTGGCTGACTTCTGGCGCGCGCAAGGAGCGCCCGAATATGTCGACGCTGTCACTGAAGAGCCTGAGGATGGAGGCGGCCTTAATTTCGAAGACGAGTTGACCGCTTCAGACAGCCCTGAAGAGCGCAAATATCGCCAAGCGTGCCAGATCGTAATCGAGAACCAGAAGGCAAGCGGCAGCTGGCTCCAGCGACAGATGGGCGTCGGCTACAACACAGCAGCCAAGTGGATCGAGCGGATGGAAAGCGAAGGGCTAGTAGGCCCTGCCAACCATGTCGGCCGTCGCGAAATCTTTCGCGATCGAGACGGGAATCCAATCTAACTCTTAATCGGCAAGCGCATTTGGCCTGGCGGCCTATTCGAGATCGCCAGCCGTAATCACACTAGGATTGGCAATTGTAGCCGCGCTGGTCGCCTGGGCCTCTTCAGTCATCGGCACGAGTCCAATAGCGGCCAGCGGACCTCCAGCGCTCCAACTTTGCGACCACTGAGTGAGATAATCGCGCAAACCTGGCGTCACATCCAGATGCGCTTCCTTCACATAAATGTAGAGGCCGCGCGAGCCTGGATAGCTGCCATCTGCAATTGCTTCAGCCGTCGGAGACACGCCGCCTAACGGCAGCCCTTTGATGATATCTGGGTTCTCTTCGAGATAGGCATAACCAAAAATGCCGATTGCGCGCGGTTCATTGGCAACCTTGCGCGCGGTCATGCCGTCTTGTTCGCCTTGGTCGAGATAGGCCTGGTCGTCGCGCAGCTCATGACAGTCGCGCTCGAACTCTGCCGGGTCGCTCTCTTCTAACGTAGCCATGGCAGGATTGGCGCGGCATGCGGGTGTCATGATGAGATCGAGCAGCGCGTCGCGGGTACCCGACGTGCTCGGCGGGCCGTAGACTAGGATAGTTTCATCGGGCAGGCTTCTGTCGACGTCGCTCCAATTGACCGCGGTCTGCTCCTCGCCCAGCGGGTTGGCTGACAAAGCGCGGTAGACAATCGCCGGTGTGAGATCGACTTCGATGCCATCCTCAACAGCGGAGACGAATACAACGCCGTCGCGCCCCACTTTGACCTCAATTATCCCCGTAACGCCATTATTTGTACAGGTCTCAAACTCCGCCTGAGTCATGCGCCGCGATGCGTTGGCGATGTCGGCAGTAGCGGGGCCTTCGCCCGCGCAAAACTCTGCGATCCCGCCGCTGGTGCCGGTTGAATTGATCACTGGCATAGACGAGCCTTCATTGGCCGCGACGTAATCCTCGGCAACCTTTTTGGCGAAGGGGAAGACTGTCGAGGAGCCCACTGCAAGGATCGGCTCCGGAGCGTTGTCGGCTTCACTGCCGCAAGCGGCCAGCGCGAGGGCACATGCGCCAATCATTCCCACCCTTATGTGGAAACGAAGTTTGGATCTAAAGTCGGTCATTAGCTCCTCCCAAAGCATGTCTTAACAAGGCCAACAGTTCTTGGTCCTCGAACGTCATTTGCGCAGAGCTTACTGCGTGTTCTCCGCCACAACTGTCTCGCCGGTCAGGCTCGCCCGCGTCATTGTTATCTGCTCCGTCACTCGGCGCTCGTTCTCAGCCATTTCTGCAGGCGGAGATGCGACCAGGCCGATCGCCGCAAGCGGCCCGTCCACAGTCCAGTTCTTGATCCATTCGGCAAGAAACAGATCAAGGCCCGGGATCGCCCGCATATGCGCCTTCTTTACGTAGACATAGAGCGGCCGGGCACCGGGATAGGAGAAATTCGAGATATTCGCATAGGTCGGATCCACCCCGTCCATCGGGAGACCGGTGACCTTATCGGCATTCTCGTCAAGATAAGAAAAACCAAAAATCCCAACGACGCGTGGATTAATCTCGATCTTCTGGACAATCAGATTGTCTTGCTCGCCCTGGTCAATATAAGCACCGTCAGAACGCACCTCGGTGCAGATCGCCTGATGCTCGTCTTCGTCCTCTTCCTTGAGCGCTTGCATCGCTGGATCGCTGTCACAGCCAACTTCAAGGACCAACTCTTTCAGCGCGTCTCGCGTCCCCGAGGTCGAAGGCGGACCATATACAAGGATCGGATCATCGGGCAGAGACGGGTCGACGTCAGACCACAGCTCGCTGGTCTGCTCGCGACCATAAGGCCGCGCAGCAAGTGCCTCGTAAACAATCGTTGGCGAAAGGTTGAGCCGAATTCCATCCTTGGCCGAGGCAAAAGCGATCCCATCAAGTCCGACTTGCAGCTCGATGATATCGGTGACGCCATTGCTGACGCATCGATCGTATTCGGAGAGCTTCAAACGGCGCGAGGCATTAACCATGTCAGGCGTATCAGCTCCGAGGCCAGAGCAGAACAATTGGATACCATTGCCCGAACCAGTCTGCTCAATCAGTGCCGATTTGTATTGCGGGTTGGATCGCGCAAAGCTCTCAGACACTTTCTTTGCAAATGGGTAGACCGTCGAGGATCCAACCGCACGAATAGAATCGCGCGATCCTGACCCACCACCGACATCACATGCCGCTAGCGAAAGTGCGCCAAGACCCAGAAAACCAATGGAAAATGCCTGTTTTATCATATTTGATGCTCTGATTGGTATAAGGTGTAAGGTTAGGTCGGATCTGTGACATAGCGATGACGCCCATCCCTCCAGACATCCAACCATCTTGAGGCAAGACTACCGCTCTTTTGGCCAAAAGCGAAGGCTGTTACTTGGCACCTTTTTCCGGCCAACACGCTCAGCAGAGCCCGCGAACTTACGCTGGGCGAAAACCTTAACAAGGAAGCTTCTGATTTCGCTAGGATCTGGCCCGAGACCGTGCGGACCGGCTTAAGAGGGACGTAACGCCTTGATGTTACTTTGTCTCAATGGGACGGGTTACCCTCTTCGCTTTGCTGGCATGCCTGGCTGCCGCGCTGACGCTTTTGTCAGCGCCGCAAGAACTGCGAGCAGAGCACAGCGATAAGACCGCCGCTGGCGCGCAAGGTCCCACGACTTCCGCTCCGGCATGCCACTCGGCAAGCGGCCCGCAACGAACAATTGCCGAGATGAGCGCACGTGCGGCATGGATTTGCCCGGCCAGCGATGAACCCACTGCCTTTGCTCAGGACATCCGCGCCAATCTCCCGGTGGCGTGGCTCCGATTTGAAGCCGATAGCTGGGCGCAGGAAGAGCCGCCACACTACTTCTTTTCGCGCATCGCGCGATTTGAAGCGATCGCGTTCATTGCCATGGATGCTGATGGAACGGTGCGCAGCGCACGCTATCTCGAGGCCGAGGGTAAGCCCTTTGCCGCAGGTCCAGTTTTCGAGCTCCCGCTCCCTGAAATAACCGCCGACACAGAAGCACTACTGGTCCGGATCGAGCGCCCGCATTCGGTCCCGCTGCTGACCGAAGCGCGTCTATCGGTGGAATCCGAGCATGGTGAGTGGTCGCAATTTGACGTGATGCTGCTGCCGCTTGTGATCGGAATGCTGATCCTGCCGTTACTGTTCGACATCAGCTTCTCAATCGTATTGCGGGAAAGATTCGTGGCGATCCATGCGGTGATGGTCGCCTCTATGATATTCTATGTGCTATTCGCTGGCGGACTGATCTCAATGATCGCGGCCGTGCCACTTAATGTGATTGCGGTCATGGGGCCGCTTTCCTACGCGATCGGCTGTGGGCTCTCTGCATTCTTCCTGGCGGATTTTCTGGAGAAAGATGCCCAATCGCCACTGATGCGCAAGATCATGTTGGCGACTGGGTTTTGGTCGATACTCGTTCCCGGCTTTTTTGCACTCCAACTGCATAGCACCCAAGCGTTTGACGATCATGGGTACTTCTACAGCTTTATGCCCGCCATCCTGATCATCACCTGCGCCATCCTTGAAGCCCTATGGAGAGGCAGTCGCGCCGCTCGCTTCATGGCGCTGGCTTGGACCCCGATCATACTTGCATCTATCGAACGCATGGCGCGCGGCCTCGGCCTCTATGCAGGCTCCTCCCAGCTAGACCAGTTCCTCTATCTGGCAGTCGGGATTGAAGTGATCGTCATCAGTCTCGCCATTGCCGATCGCTTCCTCGCCATCCGGCGCGAACGCGATGCGGCAGTCACTGAAGCAAGGATGCTCGAGCAATTGTCGAGTCATGACCCGCTGACCGGATTGATGAACCGCCGTGCCGTCGAAGCGCGCTTTGCAGAGCTGCGCGCGCAGGGCTTCGACACGTTTGCGCTGATCGACCTCGACAAGTTCAAGGACGTCAATGACCGCTTCGGCCACCAAGTCGGCGACAGCGCCTTGATCGCCGCGGCAAGCGCGCTGTCCTCCGAAGGTGATCGCGATACGATCGCTGTTCGGCTTGGCGGAGAGGAATTTGTCCTCTTGCTGCGCGGCCCTGATTCGACCCAGCGTGCAGACCATCTGCGACAGGCAATACCGCGCCGGATCGCGAACGAAATCCCTGCGCTCGATCGCTTGGTGACGGCCAGCATGGGCGTGCTCGAACTGCCTCGCATTGCGATCAGTCTGATGGCGTTTGATGAGCTCTATGCACGCGCAGATACGCTGCTTTACGAAGCCAAGGCCGCTGGTCGCAACCGCATGCTTTATGAGCGGTTGAGCCTCTTCGATCCGCGAGGGGAGGAAACCCCGGCAAAGACACCAAAGGCAGACGTTGCCTAAAGTTGAGAGGCCGGTCCTCGGAACGGCGCGAGCACTTCGGGACGCACACGCGCGAGCCTACCGGTGTCGCGCTCCAGCATCGCCCATGTTGTCTGAGCACTGACCAACATCTTCCCTTCGGCGTCCTTGAACTCGACATGGCGCACCGATTTCGCTCCGCGCGCTTCGCCCGGAATGAAGGTGGTGCCGATAGCGCTTTCGCCCTCAGCAATATTGCCCCGGTAATCGATCTCGTGCCGGATCACGACCCAGAAGAAGCATTCACGATGTTCGGGCTCTGCCACCGCATCCCAATGCGCGGTAGCCAGATCCTGGATCCACTGCACCCAAACCGAATTGTTGACGTGGCCGAGCTCGTCAATGTGAGAAGGCTCGGCCACGAAGGTCTTGGTGAATGTGCTAAGCTGCGAAGTGCTCACCCGCCAGACTGTTCCTCAGTCATGCCCATCTGCCAGAGTATGAATGCGAACTCTTCGGCTGTCTCACGCAAGGAATTCCAGCGGCCCGACTGCCCACCATGGCCCGCGCCCATATTGGTCTTGAGGAGCAGAACATTGTCATCGGTCTTCACATCGCGCAGCTTAGCAACCCACTTGGCAGGCTCCCAATAGGTGACGCGCGGGTCGTTAAGGCCTGCAGTTACCAGCAGCGGCGGATAGTCCTGTGCGCTCACCTGGTCATAGGGGCTGTAAGAGAGGATATAGGCAAAGGCCTGCTTGCTCTCGATCGGGTTGCCCCATTCCTGCCACTCGCCCGGCGTCAACGGAAGCTCCGCATTGAGCATCGTATTGAGCACATCGACGAACGGCACATGGGCGACAACCGCGCCATATTGGGCAGGGTCCTGATTGATGACTGCGCCCATCAGCTCGCCGCCAGCCGAACCGCCTGATGCAGTGACCATGCCTTCAGCGGTGTAGCCTTGTGCGATCAGTCCACGGCCGGCATCGACAAAATCGTTGAAGGTGTTGGCGCGCTCGAACAGCTTGCCTTGCAGATACCAACGCCGCCCCAGGTCATCGCCGCCACGAATATGCGCGATGGCGTAGGCAAAACCGCGGTCCACAAGGGAAAGGCGCGTGGTCGAAAAGCCCGGAGGCACGGCATAGCCATAGGCTCCGTAGGCATAGAGATGCAGTGGGCCTGGGCCTTCGATCCCCGCCTCCGCGAGCAGCTCTGCACGGTCCTTGCGCATCACGATGCTAACAGGGACCATAACCCCGTCGCGCGCCTGCACTTCAACGCGCTCAGTGACATAGAGCGAGGCATCATAACCGCTCGGAATTTCCTGCTGTTTGAGCAGTTCAAGCGAAGCGGCAGCCACGTCGTAATCGTAAGCCGAATCGGGCGTCACCATGCTCTCATAAGAGAGGCGCAGAACGGTCTGGCCATATTCCGGATTGTTCGACAGGCCCGCATTGTAGCTTGCCTCCGGGAAGGCAATCGGTTGTGCTTCGCCGGGAGCGTCGTACTGACGGATCTGGATCTGGTCGAGGCCAGCCAAACGCCCTTCGGTGGTGAAGAAGCCTTCGAACAGGTCGAAATCGGTGAGGTAGAATTCATCCGATCCAGCGATCACAGTCTCCCACTCACCAGGAGTGGCAATGTCAGCCTTGGCAAGGCGGAAGTTGATGTGGTCGTCATTGGTCCAAACCCACACTTCGCCTTCACGGATATCGACGCTGTATTCAACACCCTTGCGCCGTTCCTTGACGAGGGTCTGCTCGCCGGTTGGGTCAGCGGCAGAGACAAAGCGCACTTCGCTCGTTTCGTTGTCACCAGTTGCGATGATAAGATAATCTTCTTGCGCCGACAGCCCCGCGCCAACGCGGAAGGAGATGTCTTCTTCCTTGAAGATCTCGATATCCTCGCTCACCGGTGTTCCGATCCGGTGGAGGCGGACATTGTTAACGCGCCAATTGTCGTCGACCTTGCCGTAGGCAATCATCGTGTCGTTCGCGAGCCAGGTTAGACCCGAGAGCGTTTCGGGAATCTCGTCTGCAAGCAATTCGCCGGTTTCAAGATCCTTGATCCGCGCAGTGAAGCGCTCTGAACCATTGGTGTCGCTCGAATAAGCGAGATAGCGCCCGTTCTTGCTGACCGAGACCGCCCCAAGGCGGAAATATTCAACATCCGCGGCGAGCGCATTTTCATCGAGAATGAGCTGCGGTTCAGTGCCTTCTGGGGCTCCGACCGGCGTGCGGTAGTGTTTGCGATATTGCGCGCCCTCTTCAAATTCGGACCAGTAAAGGAAGTCACCGCGGCGTTGAGGAACGGTCGAATCATCCTCTTTGATCCGCGCGCGCATTTCGGTGAACAGCTCTTCGGTAAGCGCTTCTTGTGGGGCCATCGCGGCTTCGAACCAGGCGTTCTCTGCCCGCACATAGTCGAGCACATCCTCATCATCGATCTCGGGATAAGACTTGTCGTGCAGCCAGTTATACGGGTCAGAGATCGTTATCCCGTGATGCGTAAAAGTGTGTTCGCGCTTTTCAGCGACAGGTGGTGAAGTGGGCACGCTCGATTCTTCCTCATGGGTGTCAGCAGAAGCGCCACTGGCAGTCAGAGCGAGAGCAGCGGCGGCCAGTGTGATTTTGGCAATACGGGATTGGGTCACGGTGATCCGGTCCTTATCCAAAAGGGGTCGGGTGGAAAGCCGCGTCAAAGCGGCCTATGTAGAGGCTTGTTTAGAGATTCATTTCTGCGCGGCAAGTGCGCGCACGATAAGCAGGAACCGACCAAATGTTGATGCAAACCCATGAAGCTCGTCTCAAAGCCCTGCGCGAGGAGCTGAAACGTCGGGAATTGGACGGTTTCATCATCCCAATCTCTGACGAACATATGAGCGAATATGTCGGCGAATATGCCCAGCGGCTCGGCTGGCTCACGGGCTTTGGCGGCTCTGCCGGTTTTGCTGCGGTCACGCTTGAGAGAGCCGCGATCTTTGTAGACGGTCGCTACACAGTACAGGTGCGCGAACAAGTCGACGAAAAGCTGTTTGAGTACCGCTCGATCCCTTCTGAGCAGCTCGGCGATTGGTTGAACGATGTTTGCTCTGGCGGTGCAAAAATCGCCTATGACCCCTGGCTCCACACCTGGAACTGGGTCGCTGAGCTTGAGAAGAAGGTGGAGGCAGCGGGCATCACGATGGTTCCCGCGACTAGCAATCCGATCGATGCGGTATGGTCCGATCAACCCGCCCCTTCCGAGGCGCGGGCTTTCCCACATGGCGAAGATCTGGCTGGGCGCAGCTCCGCAGACAAGCGCGCGAGCATTGCTGAGTGGCTAGAAGCGAACGAGCTTGATGCGGTGGTCGTACCAGCCCTCGATTCGATTGCCTGGCTGCTCAACATTCGCGGCGGCGATGTCGCCCATACGCCCGTCGCTCTGTCCTATGTCATTGCGCATAAGGACGGCACAGCCGAGCTTTTTATCGCGCCTGAAAAGGTAACGCCGGAACTGACCCAGCATCTCGGCAATGCGGTGACATTGCGCGGGCGGGACGAGTTTGTCGGCGCACTCAGCGAGCATCCGGGCAAGACAATCAGCATCGATCCCGATTTCGGCGTTGTCGGAATTGCACAAGCCCTGCGGGCAGGTGGCGCCAAGTTCGTGTTCAAGCAGGACCCCACTATTCTCGCCAAAGCGATGAAGAACCCTGCAGAGGTTCAAGGCCACCGCGATGCGCAAGCGCGCGACGGCGCCGCTGTCAGCCGCTTCCTGCGCTGGCTGGAAGAAACCGCCCCAAACGGAGAAGTTGACGAAATCGAAGCCGCAGCAAAGCTCGAAAGCTTTCGCCGCGCGCACGGAGATTTGCGCGATACATCGTTCGACACGATCTCGGCCGCTGCGGGCCATGCCGCGCTGCCGCATTACCGGGTCGATGAAAACAGCAATATTCCTCTGCCTCCAGGCTCGATCTATTTGGTCGATTCAGGCGGGCAGTACCCTGCCGGAACAACCGACATCACCCGCACTGTCTGGATCGACACGCCTGAAGGCTCCGAGCCAACTGCCGAAATGCGCGACCGCTTCACACGGGTTTTGAAAGGCCACATCCAGATCGATCAGGCGATCTTTCCGCAGGGCACCAATGGCGGTCAGCTCGACATTCTCGCGCGTCAATCGCTGTGGGAAGCAGGCGTTGATTTCGCTCATGGCACAGGCCACGGTGTGGGCAGCTTCCTTGCCGTCCACGAAGGCCCACAGCGCATTGCCAAGCCAACGGGCGGCCAATTTGGGACCTCTCAAGAGCTGTTCGAAGGGATGATCCTTTCGAACGAGCCTGGTTACTACAAGCCAGGCGAATTTGGTATTCGGATCGAGAACCTTGTCCTGACGGTAGAGAAGACGATTGAGGGCGCTGAAGGGCGGTATCTTGGCTTTGACTGTCTGACATTCGTTCCAATCGACCGCCGTCTGATCAACCGCGATCTGCTGACCGCGAGCGAGATCGCTTGGCTCGACGCCTATCATGCGCGAGTCCGCGAAATCGTGGCTCCTCAATTGGAAGGCGATGATCTCGCATGGCTAGAGCGCGAGACGCAGCCCCTATAGAGGCAGTCGCTCGCCCCTCATTCCCATTTGATCCATTTTCGATGTTCTTGTAATGTTCTCATATCGCGAGTCGCAATCACGCGGCCCGGAATGAGGGAACACAACAATGATCGGTTACGTAACTTTGGGAACCAACGACCTTACCCGCGCGGCGCAATTCTATGACGCCATCGCCGAACATTTCGGCGTGAAGCGGATGATGGAGTTCGATACCTTTATCGCCTGGGGTGAAATGGGCGGTGCGCCAGGCGTTGCTGCGACCAAACCGTTTGACGAACAACCAGCCAGCGTTGGCAATGGGACCATGGTCGCGCTCCAAGTCGATACGCCCGAGAAGGTCCAGGCGGTCTATGACACCGCATTGGCTAAAGGCGGGAGCGACGAAGGCGCGCCCGGGCCGCGCGGTGATGATGGATTTTACGCCGGCTATTTCCGCGATCCTGACGGCAACAAGCTCAACGTCTTCTGCATGACCGCTCCCGCCGGCTGAGCGCGGCGGCCACCTGCCAGCTTCCGGCCCAGTTTTCGCTTGGGTGAACGGGCCGGGAATCGTGATACAAATCGCGACAATGTCGCAGGGTTCCGGGATAATCCTGCGACATAGAGGCGTTAGAACAGCAATCGTGAGTTGCGGTGAGAGCGCCTGATGCGAACGGTCCCTCCCCCTCAAAGCGTGATGGCTGGCAGGACTTCCCCTCCCCCAAAGGCAGCCCTCAAAACCGACGCGCCAGGTCCTCGCACCGCAGCTCCAGCACAACAACGATAACAACGCTGGAAGGAACTCTATCATGCGTAAGATCACAATCACTTTGACCGCTGCCGCCCTGCTGCTGGGTGGCTCGGGCATCGCGCTTGCACAACATGGCGAGCGCGCCGCTCAGATCGACACCGATGGCGACGGCGAAATCTCGCTGGCCGAAAGCAAGGCCCATGCGCAGACCCGCTTTGCCCGGATGGACGCCAATGGCGATGGCCAATTGAGTGTCGACGATCGCGCTGCCCATGCCGAAGCGCGGTTTGCCAAAGCCGACACCAATAGCGATGGCGAAATCAGCCCCGCAGAGATGACTGCAGCACGGGAAGCGCGCGAAGCTCAACGCGCCCAGCGCAGAGCAGAGCGCCAAGCGCGTATGTTCGAGCGGTTTGACGCTGACCAAAGCGGCGGGCTTTCACAAGATGAGATGATCGCAGCGCGAGAGGCTCGCGGTGAAGCGCGCCAAGGTCGCCGCGGCGGGCGCTCTGAGATGCGGCGTGGCGGACGCCGTGGTGACCGCGCTCAGGCGATGCTCCGCCGTGCCGACACCAATGGCGACCAAGTCGTGAGCCAGGCGGAATTCGATGCAGCGGTCGAAGCGCGCTTTGCACGTGTCGACACAGACGGTTCTGGCACGATCACTCAGACGGAACGCGAGGCCGCGCGTGAAGCAATGCGAGCCCAGCGCCAAGAACGCCGCCAGTCGCGCTCCTACTGACCCCAAGAGGTGCTGAGCAATCGAGCCCCAATGACCGCCCGCACCTCTGACCCCGGCCCGGTACGCTTGTCTGATGACTTGCGCGCCGGGCCGCCACCTTTCATGAGACGGTTTGAGAAGCATCTGAGATCCATGACCGACACAGCTCCCTCGATTGAAACCACCAGCATTCTTCTGGTCGATGATGAGCCGACCTTGCGCGAGCCGCTTGCAGAATACCTTATCGGGCAGGGCTTTGCCGTGACTGAGGCGGAAAGCGCCGCTGCAGCTCGCTCGCACCTGACCGAAGCCGTGCCGGATATTGTCCTGCTCGACATCATGATGCCAGGAGAAGATGGCCTGTCATTCTGCCGTCATTTGGTGGAAACGCGTCAGCTTCCCGTAATCTTCTTGACCGCACGCAGCGAAGCCACGGACCGGATCGTCGGTCTGGAGCTCGGCGCGGATGATTATGTCGTCAAACCCTTCGAGCCACGCGAATTGGTCGCGCGCATCCGGACCGTCCTGCGCCGAGTTGGGCGAGAATCTTCCCCGCAGGCCGAGGCTGAGGATTGGCATTACCATTTTGAGGGTTGGGAGCTTGACCCGCTGAAGCGCAAGCTGACCGATCCCGAAGGCGTGACCGTCCCAATTTCCACCGCCGAATTTCGCCTGTTGCGCGCACTATTGGACAATCCACGCAAGGTCATGGACCGCGACTTGTTACTAGATCTCGTTCAAGGGCGCACCGCACATCTGTTCGACCGCGCGGTCGATAATCAGGTGAGCCGCCTGCGCCGCAAGATTGAGGCTGACACAAGCGACCCGCGCTTAATCCTAACCGTACGCGGCGGCGGATATCGTTTGGCTGCGGCAGTTAAACGCGCACCTCCAAGGCCGGAATCTGCATGAGATTCCTTGTGCCCAAGAGCCTGCTCGGCCAAGTCATGGTCAGCGTCACCCTCGCGTTGCTGATCGCGCAGGTGGTTGCCGTCACCTTGCTCTACAGAGCAGGAGAAGAACGCCGCGAAAGCGCCGCTGTCACGGCTGCCGCCTTCCGACTCGTTCGCGGGGCAGAGCGGCGCGCTGCGCTGATTGAGCAACGCGAAGAGCAGCGCATAGGACCAGCCAGAGCGAATGAGAGATTTGACCGCTTGCCGGGCCCTCTGCGGTATCAAGTGACACCCGTTTCTCCGATCAGTTCCCCGCCGACTGGCGAGGAAGGGGAGCGTGAGCTGCGGCTGCGCGAGGCTTTGTCCGCTGAGGGAATTGACCCGTTTCAAGTGGCCACAAAAGTATATCGTGCTGGCGACGACCGCGTTCTGATGCGGTTTGCGGCGGACCGGCCCCGCCTCCAACGCAACACGGCCTGGGCGGACCGGCGCATGTTTGTCGCGTCCATCCAGCGCGTAGCGGGGGGGACATGGGAAACCGTCCGCATCCTCGAACCCCGAAGGCCGCAAGGCGCGCTGGGCGTATTGGTGTTTCAAACGCTCGTGACTTTCGCCTTCCTCATCATAATTCTCTACCTGGTGCTGCGCCGGATCACACGGCCACTGGCTCGGCTGACACAGCGAGTGAGCGATTTCTCACGGCGCCCTGAGCAAACGATGAAGCTCGCAGAAAGCGGCCCAGCAGACACGCGCCGATTGATCGCCGCTTACAACACAATGGAATCGCGCATTTCGGGATTGCTCGACGAGAAAGACGTAATGTTGGGTGCAATCGGACACGATCTCAAAACCCCGCTCGCGGCCTTGCGAGTGCGGATTGAAAGCGTGTCAGATGACGATCAGCGCGACAAGATGGCAGCAGGTATCGAAGACATCACTGCAACGCTTGATGACATCTTAGCGCTTGCTCGCGTCGGCCGGGCAAGCGACCCACATGAGCATGGCGCTGAGAACGTCGACCTCAGCGCGTTGGCGACAAGCATTGCCGAAGAGTTTGAGGATATGGGCGATCCTGTAACTGTCACGTCGACAGAGCGTCTTGTCGCAAAGGTGCAGGTCACTTGGATCAAGCGAGCACTGCGCAATCTAATCTCCAACGCCGTGCGCTATGGCGGTTCGGCTGAACTGTCTGTGGTTCATGAGAGCGGTCATGCCGTCATACGAATTGACGATAAAGGGCCGGGAATTCCAGAAGCGCGCATCAGCGAAATGCTCGAACCTTTCACGCGCGGAGAGGCATCGCGCAACCGCGCCACTGGCGGGGCTGGACTGGGCCTGACCTTGGCCCGCGCGATCGTGGAAGCGCACAGTGGAACGCTGGAGCTCGGCAACCGAACAGAAGGCGGCCTCAGAGTGCGGATCCGATTGCCAATGGGCACTAGCTCTTAGCCCGGGCGCAACGCTCAGCGCATCAACCCGCCGATCAGGTTGCGCACAAAGCGCCCTGCTATTGGTCCAGCAAGATCGGTGGCAATAGAGCCTGCTGCCGATGTCAGCCCGCTCTTCATTGGATTGGCGCGCGACTTCTTGCCCAGCACCATTGCCGCTGCTGCACCTGCGGCAGAACCAGCGGCGACCTTGGTCCCGCGTGACAGCGCTTTTTCCCAGATCGATTTTGACTTGCGCGAGCGTTTGCCGACTTCCTCAGCCCCTTTCGCCTCGACTTCGGCTGCGGTTTCGACCGCGTCAGCGGCTTTCTGTGCGAGCACCTCTTCAGCACTCTCCCGGTCCACAGCCGTGTCATATTTACCTTCGAAGGGGCTAATCGACTGGATAATGGCGCGTTCCTTCGCCGTTACCGGTCCAAGACGCGATCGCGGAGGCTTGATAAGCGTGCGCTGGACAATCGTCGGTGCGCCTTCTTCGTCAAGAGTGGAGACCAATGCCTCGCCCACGCGCAGCTCGGTGATCGCCTCTTCGACGTCGAGCTCTTCATTGATGCGAAAGGTCTCGGCTGCCGCCTTAATCGCGCGCTGATCACGCTTGGTAAAGGCGCGCAGAGCGTGCTGAACACGGTTGCCCAACTGGCCCGCAACACCCTCGGGAATGTCGATCGGGTTTTGCGTCACGAAGAACACACCCACACCCTTGGATCGGATCAGGCGGACGACCTGCTCGATCTTCTCCTGCAATGCCTTGGGTGCATCGTCGAAAAGTAAATGCGCTTCGTCAAAGAAGAACACGAGCTTTGGTTTTTCTGGATCGCCCACCTCTGGCAGGCTCTCGAACAATTCGGCGAGCAGCCAGAGGAGGAAGGTCGCGTAGAGCTTAGGGCTGCGCATCAGTTTGTCCGCGGCGAGCACATTTATGTATCCGCGGCCCTGATCGTCGAGCTTGAGGAAGTCGTCAATCTCAAGCGCGGGTTCGCCAAAGAAGTGATCAGCCCCTTGCGCTTCAAAGCTTAAGAGCTGCCGCTGGATCGCACCAACCGATTGCTTTGAGACATTGCCGTAGACGCCCGAGAGTTCTTTAGAATTTTCGTGCGCCCATTGCAGCAAGCTTTGAAGATCACCGAAATCAAGCAGCAGCAAACCGTTCTCGTCGGCATGCTTGAACACGATCTGCAGCACACCTTCCTGCGTGTCGTTGAGGTCGAGAAGCCGAGACAGCAACAAGGGACCCATCTCTGTAATGGTGGTGCGGATCGGGTGGCCTTGCTCGCCATAAAGATCCCAGAAGATCGCCGGATTGTCCGAATAGGCATAGTCATCCATGCCCAGTTCCTTGGCCCGGCCTTCCAACTTGTCAGCATGTTTGAAGGTGGGTGAGCCGGGCATTGATATGCCCGAAAGGTCCCCCTTCACGTCCGCAACGAAGACGGGGACACCATTGGCGGAGAAGCTTTCGGCGAGACCCTGGAGCGTCACCGTCTTGCCGGTGCCGGTCGCGCCAGCAATCAGACCGTGACGGTTCGCACGACTAAGCGCCAGATGCTGGTTCTCGCCATTGCCACCCAATCCCAGAAAAATATCGCTCATTTTTTCCCGTTCCCCGTGCAAACTGATCTTTGGTGAGCGTTTGGAGGCCTTGACCGTGTCGGTCAACCGCTCAGCTCATCCGCCAGCCTTTCCGGCTCGACTTGTTTGGCCAATCGGCTAAGGCTTTCCCGCATGGGTCAGACCAAGCCCCCATCCTCTTTCGTGTTGCTCGACGACGCACGCTCTGGCGAAGGAGCGGCGGCGGATGCGCTCTACTATGCGAGCCCGCGCGAGCTGTTTGTGGCACATCGCCCCTCGCAGGTGCGCGAAGTGCTCGAAGCGGCCGAGGCCGCGCGGCAGCAGGGTGGAGCGCTTGCGGGCTATATCGCTTACGAAGCTGGGCTGGCGCTCGAAGAGAGGCTCATGCCGCTTGCCGATGCGCGCAGCGGCGCGGAGGGTCCGCTGGTGTGGCTGGGCCTGTTTGATGCACCAGAGCGGATTGCAGCGGCAGACATGCCCGCCTGGCTCGAAGCAAAAAGCGATGGCACGGCCAGCATTGGACCGCTTGACCCGCAGCTTTCGTCTGGTGGCTACACGGAAGCCTTCGGAGCTCTGTCAGAGGCAATCCATGCCGGCGACATCTATCAGGCCAATCTTACCTATCCGCTCACCGGCTCCTATCGCGGCGATCCCATGGCGCTCTATCGCGAGCTCCGCAGCGCGGCGAGCGCGGGCTATGGAGGCGTTGTCTTCGATGGATCGCATTGGTTGCTGAGCTTCTCGCCTGAGTTGTTTGTCGCATTGGACGAAGAAGGCCGCGCGAAGGCCAAGCCGATGAAAGGCACTCGCCCGCGTTCGGACGATCCAGAAAGCGATCAAGCGCTGGCCGATGAACTTGCCACAAGCGTCAAGGACAAGGCCGAGAATCTGATGATCGTCGACCTGATGCGCAATGACCTGAGCCGAGTTGCCGAACCTGGAAGCGTGCGAGTCGATGCACCTTTCGCAGTCGAAACCTATCCAACAGTGCACCAGATGGTCTCCAGTGTGCGCGCGCAATTGGTGTCTGGAAAAGGAGCAATGGACCTTGTCTCCGCGCTCTTCCCTTGCGGTTCGATCACCGGAGCGCCCAAGATCCGCGCCATGGAGCTGATCGATTCAGTCGAAGCCAATGCTCGTGGCCCCTATTGCGGTGCGATCGGCAGGATCGGTTCAGACGGCAGTGCTGCGTTCAACGTGGCGATCCGGACCTTGCGGCTCACCCCGATCGAGAATGGGCAAGGCGACGTGACGATGGGCGTTGGCTCAGCGATCGTCGCTGACAGCGACCCCTTGGCCGAACGGCGCGAATGTGAGGTCAAGGCTGGCTTTGTCAGGCGCTCCTCACCCGAACATATCGCTCCAGGTTGCGACCTCATCGAGACTATGGCGTTCGACCCGGAAACTGGCGTAGCGCTGCTCGAGCTGCATCTTGCCCGGATGAAGAAGAGCGCTGCTGCCTTGGGCTTCGAATTTGACCGCCACGCCGCGCGCAATCAGATACAAGCCTTGTGCTTTGAGCTGGAGAAACCAGTCAAATTGCGGCTTTTGACAGCACGCAGCGGTGCAACAGCGCTTGAGGTTCAGCCGCTGCCCCGACCTTTCGAGCGCACAGTCAAGGTCGTGGCCTTGCCATGTCCGGTTGATTCATCTGACTGGCGGTTAGGGCACAAGACCAGCGACCGCGGTTTCTACGAGGAAGCGCTGGCCGCAGCGCACAGCATGGGTGCAGATGAGGCCTTGTTTGTGCATGCGGATGGGATGGTAACCGAAGGGACCTTCACAAACCTCTTCGTCGAATGCGAGGATGGCTTGCTCACCCCACCGGCAACCTTGGGCCTCCTACCAGGGATTTTGCGCGAATATTTGATCGAAAAAGGTCAAGCGCGCGAAGGCGAGCTTACGCTCGATGATCTGGCGCAGGGCTTCCAACTCGGCAATGCCGTTAGGGGCCTGTTTTCAGCGGAATTGATATGACTTTGCCAATCCTCTTCGAAGACGGCGAAGCACTCGTCATCAACAAACCCGCCGGTCTCCCGGTTGATCGGCCACGCCGAGGAGGCGAGTGCCTTGAAGATCACCTCGACGCGCTCAAACTCGGCTTTCAGCGCCGCCCCGTAGCGGTGCACCGGCTCGACACCGACACCAGCGGCTGTCTTTTGCTCGCGCGCAATCCCAAGGCGCTCAAACGTTTTAACAAGGCATTTGAAGATCGCTTGGTCGCCAAAACCTATCTCGCCATCCTCTCAGGCTACCCCCCTGAACAAAGTGGGACGATCCGCCTGAAACTCGCCAAGATCAGCTCAGAGGCGAAGGGCTGGCGGATGATTGCGGCCAAGAAAGGCAAGATTGCGGTTTCGCACTGGGAAATGATGCAGGAACTCGGTGCCAATACGCTGATCCGGTTCACACCAGAAACAGGCCGCACGCATCAGTTGCGCGTCCATGCCCATAAGGGCCTCGGAGCACCGCTATTGGGCGATCCGGTTTATGGGTCAGAAAAGCAGCGCGGGATGGGAGCTAAGCGGACCATGCTCCACGCCTCTTCACTGGTTATACCGCGCGAGAAAAAGCCTCCGATTGAGGCTCATGCGCCGCTGCCAGCCGATTTCCTTGCAATGGGGGCGGTGGAACCCAGTATCCACGAGCAGGACGGCGATGGATGAGACGCTCCTCAGCCGCGCCCACGCTTTGGCGGAGGAAAGCTTTCTCGCAGGCTCTGGGCCAGGCGGGCAGAATGCCAACAAAGTCGCGACCGAGGTCCAGCTGCGGGTGAATATCTACGCCTTGCGCCTGCCTCCTGCGGTCTTTGCCCGGCTACGAGCAGCGGCCGGGTCGAAGCTGACGGCCTCGGGCGACCTCCTCATCACAGCGCGTCAGCACCGCACGCAGGAAGCGAATCGACAATTGGCCCGCGCGCGGCTGGAAGACATGCTCAAGGAGGCGCACCGAGCGCCCAAGAAGCGCGCAAAGACGCGAGTGAACCGCGTGGGCAAAACACAGCGCCTCAAAGCAAAGAAAGCGCGCGGCGCGGTGAAGGCCAATCGCGGCAAAGTCAGCCGCTCAGATTGGTGAACCAAGAATCCCGTTTGGCTTGACTTTTCCCTGTGAATCGCTCAGAGGCGCGCGTCTGTGAGGCGGTGCCCCAGCAATGGGACGCGCCGCCGATGTTTTTTCGGCCTTGTTTATGGGCCATCACCCGATCTGTAGGAAACCGCCATGGCGAAGCCCGCAACCGTCAAGATTAAGCTCGTCTCGACCGAGGGCACGGGCTTTTACTACGTGACCAAGAAGAACCCACGCAACATCACTGAGAAGATGGTGTTCCGTAAGTACGATCCCGTCGCGAAGAAGCACGTCGAATTCAAGGAAGCCAAGATCAAGTAAGATCTTGCGCTCTGTCGGCGACCTGGCAGCACAATTCATCGACAGTTCAACGCATCAAGCGTAAATGGGCGGCTATGATGACGTTCACGCCTCTTCGCCGTGTTGCGCTTGCCTTCGCGGCAGCGGGTACGCTTGCCATGGCTTTGGCCGCACCATCGGGCGAATTTGCCCCGTCAGTGTCTGCTCAAACCAATAACGCTGATCTCGACCGGGCGGTAACCGCCTTGCGCGGCATATCAACGATGCGCGCCGATTTCACGCAGACTGACCGTGCCGGCAATATGGTGAGCGGGACCATGACGCTAAAGCGTCCAGGCAAGATCCGCTTTGACTATGGTGAGGATGCAGATCTGCTGGTCGTATCCAATGGTCGCTCGCTTTACCTCGTCGATTACGAGGTCAATCAGGTCGAACGCTGGCCAATCCGCAATTCGCCCTTGGGCGCTTTGCTCGACCCCAATCGCGACGTGAAGCAGTTTGGCACGCTGATGCCGACCGGAAACCCGGATGTGATCAGCATCTTTGTTAAGGACCCGGACAAACCCGAATTTGGCGAGATCAACCTGATTTTCGTGCGCAAGGCCGCAGCGCCGGGCGGCTTGCAACTGACGAACTGGGTTGCACGAGATGCTCAGAACCATCGCACCACTGTGCGTTTGACGAATCACCGCTATGGCGTCTCGGTTCCTGACAGCACCTTCGATTTCCGCGATCCGCGCCGCTCATCTCGTCGCCCAGGTTGAACGCCTCGCCCACGAAAAGTTGTAGGAATGCGACAAAAATCGCGGCACGTTCATTTCCAAGCAAGCCGGGAAAGGCTATTTCTTAAAGACAAGGTGAGCGGATCTGAGGGTTTCCCCCCTGTTGCCCTCCATACCGCGACTATCGCCTTGCCAAAGCGTGACGAACGCTAACACCGAAGCCCCAGTGCCATCGCCCCCGGCACTGGGGCTTCTTTTTTGCTCTGTGCCAGAGTCGAATTCATGCCGGGCTGCGAACCGGCTGTGTTAGTGAAGTCTCAGTCCCTCAGCGCGGTTTCCATAACGGCGAATACCGATGTGTTGTCGACGAAATCCCCGTTCCAACCATAGGGGGCGCCCCATAGCTGAGCCGCGCGGACGTCTCTACGGGTAAATTGCGCAAACAGTTCGGAACCCTTGCCCAACGCCCATAGCGGGACGAGCTCATTGGTGTGATTGCCTGAGGCGAATTGATACCCGGGTATGACGCCTTTGCCGCGATCCTGGACCGCGAGGAATTGATTGAACGTGTCAACGGCAGGGTCAAAACGCGCCGCTGCGACAGCCTCTCGCGAGCTGTCAGCAGCAACCGGGCCTCCTTCGGCATTGGTCCAGGTGCCTTCGCCCCAAATTCCCCCGCATTCATGGTCAGAGGTGATAATCAGCAATGTTTCATCCCAGCTTGAATTGGTCTCCACCCAGGCGATCACCTCGGCAACTGCGCGGTTAAAGTCGATCTGCTCCTCGATGAAGCGGCCCATATTGTTCTGGTGCCCCATCCAGTCGACCGCGCCGCCTTCGATCATCAGGAAGAAGCCGTCCTCATCCTGCGACAGCACATTGAGCGCTCCGCGGCTCATGGTCGCCAGATCTGGAACGTCTGGGTTGTAGGCCATCCCCGAGGGCGTATCCGCGGCGGCGAGACCCGTGCGGCTCGCTTGCAGAGTGGAGCCTGTGCGCGCGATGCCCACAACACGCTCTGGCACGTTCTGCCCAGCCGCGAGCGATTTGAAGTCTTCTCGCGCATCGATAAAGGTGAAGCCGCCCACGCCTTGCGCGCTGGTCATCTCGCCAAGAGTCGCGCTGCCGCCCACATAGCGATAGTCACGCTCGTCCTCCGGGTTCACCTTATTGCCGCTCCCATCGTAGAGCGGGTGACCTCCGCCCATAATGACGTCGAGGTCGCTGTCGACCATTTCGTTGAAGATCTCGGCATAATTGTTGCGCGAGATATTGTGCGCGATCACCGCCGCTGGAGTCGCGTGGCTCGCCATGACGGAGGAGACCGCGCCCGCTGAGCGTCCTTCGTCCATCGCCAGCTCAGCGATTGTGCGGAACCGTTCCTGACCACTCCAACTGACATTGATCCGGCCATTGGCGGTCTTGCGTCCCGCGAGCAGCGCTGTGCCAGCCGCAGCGCTGTCGGTGTAGGTCGTATAGCTCTTAGCCTCCGCACCGAAGTCACCCACGAAGGTGTTTTCAAATTTCGTCCAACGCGTGGCGGGATCATAGCCTTGATCAATCACACCAACAGCGAGTTCAGGCTCCGATGCGCTGGGCAGAACGTTTCCGTCGGCATCGATCAGGTTAAGCGAGCTATGTGCCATGCCATAGACCACCGGCACCGTTCCATCGGGCCTCGTGACCTGATAGCTCTGCTGCCCGGCCATGCCCTCATAATAATCCGCCGCGAGCCAACCATTGAAGCCGATCCCGTCTGAAATCAGGATAATGACATTCTTGGGCCCTTGCTTACCGTCGTGATCCAGCTCGGTCGGCAGGCTCTTCACTGCAGCGATGGCGCTTGGTTCAGGCTCGGTGTATCCACCAACCGTTTGCGCGCAGGCAGAAAGCAGCGCGGCGGAGCTAATCAGTGCAATAGTAGAGCGAAATGAGTGAGGGCGGCGCATTTGAATCTCCAAAAGGGACTTTCTAGCGCTCGCTATCGCCTCAACGCGTGACAGGAAAGTGAAAGGTGGCGTTTTTGCGCCTCCACCCCTAAATCGCATCCCCATGCTTTCTGTTGCCACTTGGAACATCAATTCGGCCCGCTTGCGTCTGCCGATCATCGAGAAATACCTGCGCGAGGAAGCGCCGGACATCTTGTGTCTGCAGGAGATCAAATGCGAGTCGCATCTCTTCCCGGCTGAGGCTCTAGCCGCGATGGGCTACGAGCATCAGGCGATTTGCGGGCAAAAGGGGTATCACGGCGTAGCGACCGTCAGCCGCGTGCCGATCCGCGAGGTGACACGCCACGATTGGCAGGACAATGGCGAAGCGCGCCATGTCGGGGTCGAAGTGATCGGCAAGGATATGCGGGTCGACAATGTCTACGTGCCTGCCGGCGGGGATATTCCCGACCGTGAAAAGAACGCGAAATTCGGCCAGAAACTCGATTTTCTCGCTCGCATGACCAAGTGGGCGGACGCTCTTGATCACCCCACGCTAATCGTTGGAGACTTCAACATTGCGCCGCTGGAAAGCGATGTGTGGAGCCACAAACAACTGCTCAAGGTCGTCAGCCACACGCCCATCGAGGTCGAGACGCTAGAAAAGTTCAAGCAGGCCCATGGTTGGGTCGATGTCGGGCGCGAGTTCATTCGCGATCCCGAGCGTTACTTTAGCTGGTGGTCCTACCGCTCCCCCGATTGGCGCAAGAATGATCGTGGACGGCGACTGGACCATATGTGGGCAAGCGAACCGCTGGCGAAACAGGCCAGGGGTCACCGCGTTCTAGAAGAAGCGCGCAGTTGGGAGAAACCTTCTGACCACGTCCCGCTCATCACCGAGTTTGACGTTTGAGCGATCTTGCCGCCTCAACCTCTGCCGCAAGGCGCGCTGCACAAGCAGTGGATGCTTTGCGGCACGGTTGGCCGCTTTCATTTCAAGGCGGGCACACGCTCCTTCCGATTGAGACTGCGATTGCCGCTGACCCTACCAGCGATCACCTGCTCATCTCCCAAGCTCGGGCCGCAACGCTCAAGCTCACTAATCAACGCGAAGCGGCCAGCGGAACGGGGCAATCGCATGCGCCGGTTCTGATCCGTGGCGGAGAGGATTTCGACAAGCACTCGGCCCTCCCGATCGCTGACCCGGCACTCGACCTCGGCAACCCGCTAAAAGGACCGTTTCGCGCAGAAACGCTGGAGTGGGAGGAGGACGCAAAGGCCGCGATGGAATTGGCGCGTATTGCAGGGATACTGCCTGCTTTCATGGTCGATCCGATGGGTGGAGGCGAACCGCATACCATCGTCGCAAGTGATCTTGCCGACTACACACAAGCCGGGACCCTACGGATTGTGACACGCGCACGGCTGCCTGTGGTTGGGAATGAAGATTCCGAGATTATCGCTTTCCGCTCCACCGCGGACACGCGAGAACACATCGCGCTCATTATCGGCCAGCAGAGCGGCGACAGCGAGCCTTTGGTGCGACTGCATTCCGAGTGCCTGACCGGAGACGTATTAGGCAGCCTCAAATGCGACTGCGGACCGCAGCTTGACGCAGCCATCGCGGCAATGGCTGAACATGCCGAGCAAAATGGCGGCTGGGGCGCGGTACTCTATCTGCGGCAAGAGGGACGCGGGATTGGTCTCATCAACAAACTGCGCGCCTACCGTTTGCAGGATCAGGGCTTCGACACAGTCGACGCCAATGAGCGTCTCGGTCTGCCTGACGAAGCGCGTGATTTTCCCGTAGCGGCGCGGATGCTTGAGTTAATCGGAGCGCGATCAATCCGGCTGCTTACCAACAACCCTAAGAAAGTTGAGGCGCTGGAGAAAGCCGGCATCACTGTCATTGAGCGCGTTGCGCATCAGCTTCCCGACAATCCTCACAACGCGCGCTACCTCGCGACCAAACGCGACCGGCATGGGCATTTGCTCTTGTGAGCTGGGCGATCCGTGAAGAACGTCGCGGCGATGAAGCTGCGATCCACGCGGTGGTAACCCGTGCATTCGAGGGGCACCCCTACTCAGACGGTGATGAGCAGGATGTCATCAGACGATTGCGCGATGACGGCGACCTATTGCTGTCGCTGGTGGCTGAAGAAGGCCAGAAGATCATTGGTCAGATCACCTACTCACCCGCGATCCTGATGAATGGCGACACCGATTGGGTCGTTCTCGGCCCCGTGGCTGTGGAACCTGATTTTCAGAGCAAGGGGCTAGGCCGAGAACTGATTGAAGCAGGCGAAGCGATCATGCGAGAGCGCGGCATAGCGGGTATTACAGTTCTAGGTGACCCAAAGATCTACGAACGCTTCGGCTTCGCAACCGGTTCGGCGATGTGGTTAGCAGGGGATCTGGGATGGGCGTTTCAGACCAAAGCCCTTGGCGAGAAGCCAATCCCGGCCTGCGAGCAGCGCTATGTTCGCGCTTTCGATCCGCCCGAAGAAGGCTCTTAGCGGCGCTCGTAATTGGTGAGCCCGCGCGCCAGATTGTTGTTGGACATCGCAATGCTCGCCCCCATCCAGTCGGCGAGGAACACGCTCGAACGCTGGAGGCCTGGCACGAAACGCGCCTCATTGCCTTGTACAACCAGCCCATCAGCGCTGTGGAGCACATCCTCCGCACCCAGAGCGATGAAGGCGGAGTAATTTTCTTTATCGCGGCCCTGTACGAACCAGTTTGCGGCTATAGATCCTCTGCTGCCGGCTGGCAGGTCGATCATGTAATTGGTGCTGCTGCCCGCTGCATCGTCAAAGCTGTTGTTCTCGATAATGACATTGGCTGCCCGCGCCTTGACATAGTGGCCGCCTCGGCCGCGTTCAAACCGGCTGTCGCGCACGGTGAGCTCACCGTAATTTCCGATGTAGATCGAATGCGCGCAACCAGCGGAATTCTCGCAAGTGCCAAGGCCGCTAAAGGTCGAACGCATAATGTAAATGCGCCCAGTAGGGTCATCGGCTGTAAGAATACCCTGTTGGCTGTCGAGAAAACGCGAATAGGCGATGTTGAGCGCGCCGCGTTCAAGCCGGATGCCTGCTCCGTTACCATCCGCAACCGCCATGTTGCTGAAGGTGATCCCGCGCACCTCTGCGCCAAGGCCGCGCAAGACCAAGGCCGCTTTGCCTTCGCAAGTGCGACGGTCGAGGGTGACTGTGCCGAACTCTTTCGCCGTGTAGATGATCACACCTGCCTGCTGCACAGCACATTGCTGATAAACTCCCGGCGCAATCTCGATCGTACCGCGTTGCGCGCCAATTGCATCGACGGCAGCTTGGAGCGTCGCGTAGCTTCGGCCATTCTCAAGGATTGTGAAGGGGCGGCTGTTGGTTTGCGCACTCGCCGGTGAGGCAATGGTCATCGCCACCGCCAGAGCAAGAATTCCGATGAGGAAGACCGTATCAAGCGCATTGGCAAGACGCAGTTTGAAGGACGGGCGAGCGAAGCGGAAATCTTGAACCATGGGCTGGACCCTATCGTGTTTCGCAACCGAAAGGCGCGCTCGTCTTACCCCTGTCTCGTTTCGAGCCAGCAAAAGGCGCTTGGCTTAACCGGGCATACCTCGCTAGAGATTGGATCGGAAATTTTCCAGGATCAATCAGGAGGCTCCCACCATGAAGAAACTCGCAATTCTGGCCACCACCGCCAGCCTCGCTCTCGCAGCATGCGGCAGCACCGATGACGCATCGACCGAAGCAATGCCAGACACAGTGGAAGTGGCTGCTGACGAAGCGCTCGATTCTGTTGACGAGGCCCCAGTGGAAGATCCTGAAGCGCTCCCACCGGTTGATCCAGCCGACACCGCTCCATCTGCCGCGACATCGGAAGCAGCGGCAGACGAAGCTGCAAATGTGGCAGCCGAAGCGCAATCTGCGCTGGATGCATTGGATGACATTGAAGACGCCGCCAACGCCGTTGGCGATGCAGCGAACTCGGTTGGCGATGTTGTCGATGGCGGCCAGTGAATTCTGGCGCAAACATCACACGATCACCGCACAGACCTGCTAGCAGGGCCGGGCTCGCGTACACGGCCCTGCTGCCCGTCATTTTGCTAAGCGCGTGCGATGCAGGCGGCGCGTCCGGCGGGCCTGGTGCGGTGAGCGAGGGCGAAGCGCGGGCGCTCGACGAAGCGGCCGAAATGCTTGAGGAGCGTCGGCTGCGCGACGGCGTTCTGCCGGAAACCGGCGCCGAAAGCGCTGCGACCGAGCAAAGCTTAGAACAAGGCGAAAGCGAATGAACACCCAGCCCGCGCACCCAATAGACGGTGCCCCCACAGTTAATCTTGGTATGGACGGCGATGTGTTCGAGCAATTTGCCGAGCAGCTTACGCGGTACGTGCGCGAACGCCTGATACCAGCAGAAGCCGAGGTCATCGCCAACGACAAGATCCCAGACGAGATTATTGATGAGATGCGCGAAATGGGACTGTTCGGGCTCTCCGTGCCGGAGGAATATGGCGGCGCGGGCCTCAACATGACGCAATATGCGCGCATCGTGAATATCATGAGCTATGCCGCGCCGGCCTATCGTTCGATTTTCTCGATCAATGTCGGCATGTTCGCGAGTGCGCTCAAAAACGGGGCCACAGAAGCGCAGCGAGCCGAATGGTATCCCAAGCTTGCCGAAGGCAAGATCGCGTGCTTTGGTCTGACTGAGCCGGGCTCAGGCAGCGACAGCGCAGGCTTGCAAACCTTCGCCAAGCCCGACCCGGATGGGAACGGATGGATTCTCAACGGCACCAAGCGTTACATCACCAATGCGCCGCATGCCGATGTCGCTTTGATCATGGCGCGCACTGAGAAAGAAAACTTGCCCAAGAACGCCCATGTCAGCGCCTTTCTCGTGCCGATGGATGCGGACGGTGTTTCGACCGGTTCGCCCGACAAGAAGATGGGCCAATCGGCCAGCCATATCTCCGACATCATGCTCGACGATGTGAAGGTGCCAGGCGATGCGCTGCTCGGCGGTGAGACGGGCAAGGGTTTCCGCTTCGCCATGCAAAGCCTCGACAATGGCCGCATCTCAGTGGGCTCGGCCGCGACCGGCTATGCCCGCCGCGCGCTCGACAGCGCGATCCGTTACGCCAATGAGCGCAAGGCCTTTGGCGAGCCAATCGCCAACTTCCAGCTCATCCAGCAAATGCTCGCAGACAGCGAGATTGAAATCTACGCCGCAGAAAGCATGATGGCGGATGTCACTGCCCGCGCAGATCGCGGGGAGAATATCCTCGTCAAAGCGGCTGCCTTCAAAGTCTTTGCGTCCGAGATGTGCGGACGCGTCGTCGACCGTGTTGTGCAGGTCTATGGCGGCGCGGGTTATCTCGCCGAATATGACGCCGAACGCTTCTTCCGCGATGCGCGCATTTACCGCATTTACGAGGGCACGACGCAAATCCTCCAGCTTCAGATCGCCAAGCACATGCTGCGCGAGTGGGAGCGTGCCAACAGCTAGGCGCCTCCCCAACAGGGACTACCATGTACAACCTTCTTAGCGACCTCTCGATCATTGAGGTTTCGTCCTTTGTCGCTTCGCCCACCGCTGGGCTGTATTGCGCGCAAATGGGGGCGGAGGTGATCCGCGTCGACCACAAGGCCGGCGGGCTTGATTACGACCGCTATATGCTGACCAAGGAAGGGCGGTCGCTCAGCTGGGAGAACCTCAACCGTGCGAAGAAGTCAGTCGCACTCGACCTGCGCAGCGGGGAAGGGCGCGAGCTTGCAGTGGCGCTTGCGGCGACGACGGGCAATTGCATCACCAACTTGCCGGAGAAGAGCTTCTTAAGCCACGCGGCGATGAAGGCAGCGCAGCCTGAGGACGCGCCCGATATGACCTCTGTGCGGATCATGGGCTGGCACGATGGGCGTCAGGCGATGGACTTCACCGTCAACGCGGCCTCTGGCTATCCACTTATGACAGGCCCTGCTGAGTGGGAGATGGAAACCGCACCCCCGGTTAATCAGGTCCTACCCGCCTGGGACTTCATCACAGGGGCCTACACTGCCTTCACTCTGCTCGCTGCCTTGAGACATCGCGATGCGACCGGTCAGGGCAGCGAAGTGCGCGTGCCCCTGGGCGACGTTGCCATTGGAACAGCAGCCAACTCGGGCATGTATGCCGAGATGCGCTACCGCGGCTCCGACCGTCAGCGGCTCGGCAATGCGATCTGGGGCGCGTTCGGACGCGACTTCCGCACCAAGGACGGCGTTCGTTTCATGGTCGCCGCATTGACGGCCAAGCAGTGGACCGGCCTTGTCGAAGCCTTTGGAGTAGCGCAACCGATCGCCAAGCTGGAGGCCGAGGTCGGCGTGCAATTCTCCGACGGCGACGACCCACGCTTTAAACACCGCCACGCTTTATTCGACATCTTCCAAAATGTGGCCTCAGCGCATGAATACAGCTCGCTTGAGACGCGCATGGCGGCTGAAGGCTGCACCTTCGAGAAATACCGCACTGCGCATGAAGCCGCGCATGATCCTGTACTGGTTACGGACAACCCATTGTTCGGCCCCTCGCCCGCAAACCCGTCGGGCTTTAAGTATCCCGCACCGCGCAGCTTTGCGAACCTGCCCGCGCATGAGGCTGGCGACCCGCTGCCCGCGCCCTATCTCGGTCAGCATTCGGAGGAAGTGCTCGCCGAACGGTTGGGCCTATCGAGCGGCGCGATTGGCGCGCTGATCGATGCAGGCACCGTCGCGCTTTCAGATAAGGACCCGCAATGACCCGAAGAGCCGCCATCGTTTCGCCCTTGCGCACCCCTGTTGGCAAGTTCCTGGGTGGACTTTCCAGCCTCAATGCAGGCGAGCTGGGCGCAGTCATCCTTAGAGCGCTGATCGAGCGCACCGGGATCGATCCAACGCGGGTCGATGATGTCGTTTTCTCGCAAGGTTATGGCAATGCCGAAGCGCCCGCCATCGGCCACTGGTCATGGCTTGCTGCCGGCCTCCCGCTTGAAGTGCCCGGCTATCAACTCGACCGGCGCTGCGGCTCAGGTCTCCAAGCGGTCGCGAACGCCGCGATGATGGTCGAGACCGGGATGGCCGACGTTGTCGTCGCCGGGGGATGCGAGAGCATGTCCAATGTCGAGCACTACACTCTGCAAGGACGCGGGGGAGCGCGGATGGGGGACATCACGCTGCATGATCGTTTGTCCCGCGGGCGGCTTATGAGCCAACCGATCGAGCGGTTCGGGATCATCACGGGCATGATTGAAACCGCCGACAACCTCGCGAAGGATTACAACATCACCCGCGAAGAAGCCGACGCCTACGCGGTACGCTCGCACCAAAACGCAGCTAAGGCTTGGGAAGCGGGCAAGTTTGACGATCATCTTGTGACGGTCGAGGTCCCTCAACGGCGCGGCGATCCTATCACTTTCGCCAAAGACGAGGGTTACCGCGAGGATGCCTCAATGGAGACACTGGGCAAGCTGCGCGCCATCGACGGCAAGCGCGACCCCGATGCTATCGTAACCGCGGGCAATGCAAGCCAGCAAAACGACGCTGCTGCCGCCTGTCTGGTCGTCGCAGAAGACAAGTTGGAAGAGCTTGGCCTCACCCCAAGCCTGTGGTTTGGCGGCTGGGCGGCGGCTGGCTGCGACCCTTCGCGCATGGGGATCGGTCCTGTTCCGGCGGTAGAGCGGCTGTTTGAGCGTCGCGGATACAGTTGGGACGACATCGACCTCGTAGAGCTCAACGAGGCCTTTGCCCCCCAAGTGCTTGCCGTGCTCAAAGGGTGGGGGTGGAGCGCAGATGATAGCCGACGCGAGATCCTCAACGTCAACGGATCGGGGATCTCGCTCGGCCACCCAATTGGCGCGACCGGCGGTCGAATCCTTGCGGACATGGCCGCTGAAATGCACCGCCGCGGTAGCCGCTTTGGGCTGGAGACGATGTGCATCGGCGGCGGGCAAGGCATCGCTGCCGTGTTCGAGCGCGCTTCATGAGTGAGTTCGACGCTTGGGTCGGTAGAGAGCAACGCTCGACAGATCGGCTCGACGAAGGACTGGCCACGCGCTGGAACGCCACCTTCGACATCGACGATGACACTTCCAAAGCTTCGAGGATCCTGCCCCAAGGCATCCATTTCTGCCTTTGCCCGCCTGACGCGCTGACCCGCAATCTGGGCGAAGATGGCCATCCAACCCGCGACGAGAGCAAGGATAGCTTCTTGCCCCCCTTTCTCATGCCGCGCCGCATGTGGGCATCGAGCCAGATCCGCTTTGTTGCACCGCTTGCCATGGGCGCAGTGATCGAGCGGGTGAGCCGCATTGTATCGATCAAGGAGAAGGAGGGCAGTTCGGGCAGGCTCGCTTTTGTTGACGTCGAGCATGAATTGCGCGCCAACGGAACCAAATCCGTCATCGAGACTCAAACGCTGGTCTATCGCGAGGCGGCTGAGCCAAACGCGCCGCTAAGCCCGCCAGAGCTAGGCGAGACGGACTTCGATCCTGGTGCTTGGGACAAGGTGCACACGCACAGGCCCGATCCGCGCCTGCTATTTCGCTACTCCGCACTGACCTTCAACACCCACCGCATTCATTATGACGCGCCCTACGCAAGCAAAGTGGAGCGTTATCGCGGCCTCGTAGTCCACGGCCCGCTCACCGCTAGCTTGCTTCTGCAACTCGCCGCCAGTGAGCTTGGCCAGAACCACTTGCGGCATTTTAATTTCAGAGGCGTCTCCCCCGCTATGGCAGGCGAGAAGCTGCACTGCGCGATGCGGTCGAGCGAGGAAGGTTTCGAGTTGGGAGCCTTCGCTGAGGACGGTCGGCAGGTGATGAGGGCCAGCGCCTCCGCCTAATCCAGCGGGTAATTCTTCAGCGGTTTGATGACCGAATAACTCTCTTTCGATGGCTTGCCCTCAAACTCGGGAAAGTCGATTGCAGGCGGATCGATCTGGGTGTCCGGCAAGCGGTCAAGCAGATCGCGGATCAGCGTCAATCGCCCGCGTTTCTGGTCGTTGAAATCCACCAGCGTCCAAGGCGCATGGCTCGTATGTGTCGCGGCCAGCATCGCCTCACGCGCCTTGGTGTAGGCGTCGTATTTGTCTCGAGCTGCGAGGTCGATGGGTGAGAGCTTCCAACGTTTCAGCGGATCATCGAGCCGTTCGCGCAAGCGCTCTTCCTGGTTCTTCTGATCGGTCGTGAGCCAATATTTGAAGAGCAGGATACCATCATCTGTGAGCTGCTTTTCGAAGACCGGTGCTTGTTCAAGGAAGCGCTCGGCCTGTTCCTCGCTGCAATATCCCATGACACGCTCAACGCCTGGGCGATTGTACCACGAACGGTCGAAAAGTACGATCTGGCCTGCATGGGGGAGATGCGAGACATAGCGTTGGAAATACCACTGGCTTTGCTCATCTTCGCTCGGTTTGGATAGTGCCACCGTGCGGCACTGGCGCGGGTTTAGCTTATCGCGCACCGCTCTGATTGCGCCACCTTTGCCCGCGGTGTCTCGCCCTTCGAAGATCACCAGGATCCTCGCCCCTGTCATCCGCGCCCAGCGCGCCATGCCGACCAATTCCTCGGTCATGGGTTCGAGCAGCTCGCGGTATTCCTTGCCCTTCAGGCCCATAGATTTTCGCCCCTTTTTTGGAAGGCAAGCATATTATGCTGTCGCAAGGGCGGGTGTAAACTTTCCCGCGCTAAGTTGCGGTCTTTGCGATCCTGACGGCCGAGAATAACAGCGCGCCGCCAGCGAAACGGTTGAGCCACCGAACAGTCGTTGGCTTCATCCCGCTATTGGCGATCTTTGCGCCCAGGGCCGCATAGGCACTGTAGGCGACGAAATCGAACAAGAGTGTTGTGAACCCCATGATGAGAAATTGTGTAAGGATCGGCAGATCAGGATCGATGAATTGCGGAAGGATAGCGGCGAAATAGAGCAGGGCCTTGGGGTTTGCGAACTCGACAATGAAGCCCTTGGTGAAGAGAGCTCTCAGACGGCCGCGTTGAGAGGTCCCCACTTGAAAACCACCGCCGGCGCTCAGAATTGCACTGAGGCCAAGGTAGGTGAGATAACCGATCCCAAACCACTTGATCACCGCGAACAGCATGTCCGAGGCGATGATCGAGGCGGAGATCCCAGTCGCGGACAAGATGAAGAACACAACATTGGCAAGGGCAACGCCAGCGATCGCTGACTGAGTGCGCCAGATCCCATTCCCCGACGCCTGCGTCGCAACAGCTATCGCAGCTGGGCCAGGAGTGATCACCACTACAAAGGTCGTCATCGCAAAGACAAGAAAGGTTGCAAGCTCCATTACGGGTACTCCCTGTTTGATGACCAAGGATGGTATGGGAGACCGAGTGGCGCTATCCACCAGCAAGGCGTCGGTGAAACCGGAAATCGTCCGGTGAGTAGGTGGCCCAAATAGGAGAACGAAATGGCGCGCGCCGATCTCGATGCCAAGGATGCGATCTTGCTGCAGAGCCTGCGGCGGAACTCTCGCGCTAGCCTGGTTTCGCTTGCACGCGATATCGACCTCTCACGCAGTGCGACCCATGACCGTATCACGCGGCTGGAGGAGCTGGGTATCATCCGCCGCTATACGATCGACGTTGAACGCTCCGCCCTTCCAAACGCGCGAGCGTTTTTCTCTGTCTCGTTCGCATCAGGCGCGGCACAAACAAAGCTCGCTCCGCAAATCCATGGAATGGATGGAGTTGAAGCAGCCTATTGCCTCTCAGGCGACATCGACATGCTGGTTTATTGCGAATGTGAAACCAATGAGGCGCTTAGCCTTTTGAGAGACACGCTCGCGGACTTGCCTGACGTAACCGAAATTGTGACGCGCCCTATCCTCGCCTCGTCTCAGGGCTAGCGCGCTTGTTGCTTTCTAGCAAAAGTCGTATCATCTGAAACGTTATGGCTACGCTTGCAGATCCGGAAACCGACTTTACCCAATTGCCTGAGCTTGACGAGGGCGTTTTCACCGCGCCTTTGCGTCGGCCGGCGCATTTAGGGCGCGATTGGATCGAACCTGAGCAGACCAACTACTCAACCGATGATCACGCGATCTGGGATGAACTGTTTGCACGCCAGATGGATGTCCTCCCTGGACGCGCGGCGAGCGCCTTTATGAACGGGTTGGAAAAGCTCGACCTTTCACGCGGCGGTATCCCTGAATTCGACGCCTTGTCGGAAGAGCTCGGCAAGCTGACGGGGTGGAGCGTGGTGCCCGTCCCGATGCTGATCCCCGATCACGTATTCTTCTGGCATTTGGCCAATCGCCGCTTCCCTGCCGGGAACTTTATCCGCACTAGGGAGACCTTCGACTACATCCAGGAACCTGACGTGTTCCACGATGTCTTCGGCCATGTCCCGATGCTGACCGACCCTGTCTATGCCGACTACATGCAGGAATACGGCCGGGCAGGCTGGAAAGCGATGCGCTACAACCGATTGAAGGCATTGGGCGCGCTCTATTGGTACACTGTCGAGTTCGGCCTGATCGAAGAGGCTGAGGGCATCCGCGCCTATGGCGCAGGCATCCTGTCAGGCCCGACCGAAGCGCGCTTTGCCGTTGAGGGCGCAAGTCCCAATCGTATCATGCTCAATGTCGACCGAGTGATGCGCACCGATTACGTCATCAGCGATCTGCAGCCGACCTATTTCGTGATCGAGAGCTTCGAAGACCTCTACCGTCAAACGGTGGAGCGTGATTTTGATCGGCTCTACAAAAGCCTCGCGCCCAATTTCACCTATGCCAATTCAGCGATCATCGACGTCGACAATGTGGTGAAAAGAGGCACTCAAGAATATTGGCTGCGCGGCGGACGAGGATCGGGCGCAAAAGCCGTTTAGGCCTCTGACCGGCTCAAGAAATAGCGATAGCCCACAACCGCGGCGATGCTCGCGAGCAACGCTACCCCGGTTGCAATCCAGCTAAGGCTGCCAAGAACAGTTCCGCCATTGGCTGCAAGGCCGACGATCAGGCTGCCAAAGAAACCGGCGAGCACCAGGCGCCGCACCGCTTTGCCCTCTTCGATCCGCATTGCAATCGAGCCAAGCCAGCCGATCGCCACTCCGATCAATGTCAGCAAAATGAGCGCCATGGCCTGTCGTCCTTTCAAGCTGCTAGAAGAAGTACAGCAATGCGACGCCCATTGCCACGCGGTAGATCACGAAGACCATCATCGAGGCGCGCTTCAGAAAGTTCATCAAAAACGCCATCGTCAGGAAGGCTGCGATGAAAGTCAGGACGCCAGCGATCAAAGCGTCTAGCGCCAGCTCCATCCCAGCTTCGAAGATCTCGGGTACGATCAGCACGCCAGCTCCAGCGACAGCCGGGATCGACAGGAGGAAGGAGAAGCGCGCTGCCTCGACCCGCTTGTACCCCAAAAACCGCGCCGCCGTCATCGTCACGCCCGAACGCGAAGTGCCCGGAATAATCGCCAGGGCCTGCGCGATGCCGACGATCAGGCCATCGCGCCAGGTCATGTCCTCGAACGCCTTGAACTCCTTGCCGACCCAATCGGCGAGCCCCAAGAGGATGCCGTAGAAAATGAGGTTGAACGCGATGAGGTCAGTAAAGCGTATCGAGCTCATCAAATCGCCATCGACTATTTCAACCCCGAACACGTTTTGAGCCAGTCCATTGAACAAACCAAGCTTGATCGAAAGGCCAAAGGCAACCGCAGGGATAGTGCCGAGCACAATCCACCAGAACAGCCGGCGTTCAGCGGGCGCATTGGGTGCGCTCGCGCCGACACCAATGCTGGCAAAGCCGCCGCGCGCAAGGACAAGCACGTCCTTAAAGAAGTAGACGATGATTGCGAGCAATGAGCCGACATGCACAGCGACGTCGATCAACGGGCCCTGATCGGGCGCGTCGGTCAGATAGGGGATCAGGATCAGATGCCCTGACGAGGAAATCGGCAGGAACTCCGTTATCCCTTGCACCACACCGATTATAAGAAGCTGCAGGAAAGTCATGGGACCCGCTCCTTGGCAGGAGGGTACCTAATGCGCAAGAAGACTAGGCTGCTTCAGCGGCAAACTGCAGTTTTGCCAGCCTCGCATAGAGCCCGCCAAGAGCGGTCAGCTCTTCATGCGTGCCTTGCTCGACGGCTTCGCCTTTATCGAGCACGACGATCCGATCTGCCGCACGGACAGTGGCAAGGCGGTGCGCAATCACCAGTGTCGTGCGATCCTTCATCAGCTTATCAAGCGCTTGCTGAACCAACTGCTCACTTTCGGCATCAAGAGCGCTGGTGGCTTCGTCGAGCAGCAGGATCGGCGCATCGAGGAGCAGCGCTCGAGCGATCGAAACACGTTGGCGCTGACCGCCTGACAATTGCGTGCCGCCTTCGCCAAGATACGTGTCGAGGCTTTCTGGAAGATCGCTTAGGAAGCCGTGGGCATTAGCCGCGCGTGCAGCTTCCCAGATCTCCTCATCGCTCGCATCCCAGCGGCCATAGCGCAGATTGTCGCGCGCATTGGCGCTGAAAAGCACACCTTCTTGCGGAACAAAGGCGACGCGATCGCGAACCTCGGCTGGGTCTGCTTTGGTAAGAGCTATGCCGTCCAAGCGGATGGTCCCGATCTGCGGGTCGTAGAAACGCTCTACCAGCTGGAAAAGTGTGGACTTGCCTGCCCCCGAAGGCCCGACGATCGCGATCGTCTCACCCGGTTCGATCTCCAGGCTGAAATTCTTCAGCGCCGGCGTCTCTGGCCGCGCGGGATAGCGGAAGGTGACATTGCGAAAGGAAAGCGAACCACGCGGTGGCACGGGTAGGCATTCCGGCCGCGCAGGTGCAGCGATAGCAGGCTTGGCTTCGAGCAGCTCTGCCAGGCGCGAAGCGGCCCCCGCACCGCGCAGTAAGTCACCATAGACTTCGGTCAAGGCGCCGAACGCTCCTGCAACAATCATGGCTAGAACGAGAAATTCTAGAAGTGTGCCGGCCGTGATTTCGCCCACTGAGACGCCCACAGCCCCACGCCAAAGCAGGAACACAATCGATCCAAACAGGGCAAGGATCACCACTGAAGTCATGATCGCCCGCAGAATGATGCGTTTGCGCGCCGTGTTGAAAGTGCGCTCGACTGCATCGCCAAAACGGCTCGCTTCACGGGTTTGTTGGCCAAAGCTCTGCACAATTTTCATCGCTGCGAGAACCTCGGTCACCATCGCCCCGACATCTGCGACGCGGTCTTGGCTGTCACGGGAGATCTTTCGGATGCGCCGACCAAACAGAATTATTGGCACCATCATCAGCGGGATCGCTAGCAGCAGCCAGACTGTGTAGCTCGGCAGCAAAAGAAATAGGTAGATCGTCCCGCCGACGCCAAGGAAAATATTGCGCAACGCGACTGAGACGGTGGTGCCCACGACCGTCTCGATGATCGCTGTGTCCGACGTCATCCGGCTTGATATCTCTTTGGGCGAGTTCTCTTCGTAAAATCCAGGCGAAAGGCTAAGCAGATTGGTGTGAACCTTGCGCCGAATATCAGCAACAACGCGCTCGCCAATCCAGCTGACGTAGTAAAATCGCGCCGCCGTTCCAACCGCGATCACCACCACAATCACGCCCAAATAACGAAACCAGCGCTCTATCTCCCCACCGCCAAAGCCGCGATCAACGATGAGCTGCACCGCAGAGGGGATTGCAAGCGTGCCCGCCGCGGTAATCGTCAGAGCGATCAAGGCAAAGATGACCTGCGCTGGGTATTTGCCCGCTTCGCGATAAACCATCCGCAAGGGAGCAAGAGAACGCGAGCGCTTCTCGGGCAAGGGAGCAGCGTCTTCAGCGCCGCTCTGCGCCTCGATTTCAATCGACTTGTCCAGATTTTGCGGTGTGTGCCCGGTCATACGCGCCCCATCTAACTATGCTGCAAGCAAATTTCACGTTTTAATCGCAATGATATGCGCATGAAGCCCGCCGGGCGTTCTGGTCAGCAAGCAAAATTGTGCATTGCACAATAATGCGCTAAGGGCCATTGAAAGAGTATACACGCATTGGGGATCGTGCGTCCAAGGATCAACCGCGCAAGAACGCGGCAACGGGGCGGGCAAACACGCCAGAAAGTCGGATACATGCTTTACAAAGCCTACGAGCTCCAGCGCAGCTGGCTCAATTCAGTCAGCACATTGGCCTCCATGTCCTCTGAATTTCTCACCAGCCCGGCCAACCCATTAAGTCACTTCGGCGTTGGTGCAATGACGGCAAATGCGCTCGACGTGATGGCCCACGCCACCGCGCCCTATGGCAAGCCCGCATTTGGCATCACCGAAATCGAAGTCGATGGCGAGGCCCATCCTGTTGAAGAAGCCACTGTCGTCAACTTGCCCTTTGGAGACCTCAAACGATTCCGCCACACCGGCCTGCCAGAGACTTCTCCTCGCCTGCTGATTGTTGCGCCGATGAGCGGGCATTACGCGACGCTCTTGCGCGGCACGGTCGAACGAATGCTGAAGAGCTG
This sequence comes from Pseudomonadota bacterium, assembly GCA_039039885.1. Lineage (GTDB taxonomy): Bacteria > Pseudomonadota > Alphaproteobacteria > Sphingomonadales > Sphingomonadaceae > Erythrobacter. The sequence continues at coordinate 322,843 of JBCCPG010000002.1, forward strand.
TATCGTCTACATCACCGATTGGGCCGACGCGAAGCTGGTGCCGGTTCACGAAGGTCATTTCGACCTAGACGACTACATCGACTATCTCATGACCTTCTTGGAGCAGGTCCGGGTCGAGGCTGCCAATAAAGGGGGCGATCGGCCGCACATGATGGCTGTGTGTCAGCCAAGCGTCCCGGCCTTTGCCACTGTCGCTCTGATGAACCAGCACAACGATCCAGCGACACCTCAAACACTGACAATGATGGGCGGTCCCATCGATACGAGAGAGAGCCCCACATCGGTCAACGACCACGCGATGAAGCGCCCGATCGAGTGGTTCCGCAACTCCGTAATCGCCAGCGTTCCGATGCAATATCGAGGCGCGGGGCGCAAAGTCTATCCCGGCTTTATGCAGCTTTCGGCCTTCATGAGCATGAATCTGCAGAGCCACATGATGAGCCATTATGAGATGTTCAAGCATCTCACCGCAGGCGATGAAGAAAGCGCGGATGCGACCAAGGCGTTCTACGACGAATATCGCGCCGTGTGCGATATGACCGCTGAGTTCTACCTCCAGACGGTCGAGGAAGTGTTCCAGAAACACTCGATCCCCAATGGCACCTTTGAGCATCGCGGTGAGATCGTCGACCTTTCTCAGATCACCGACACTGCGCTGCTTGCGATCGAAGGCGAACGCGATGATATTTCAGGCCTCGGTCAGACCAAAGCGGCGCTCCATCTGGCGAGCGGGCTCAAGGAAACCAAGAAGCGCTATTACATGGCCGAAGGCGCCGGGCATTACGGCATCTTCAACGGCAGCAAATGGCGCCGCAAAGTCGCCCCGGTGATCGAAGAGTTTATCGCCGAACATGGGTGAAGGGCTCCGATGAAGGAGACCTTTCGCCTTTCATCGCTTGATCCTGAAATCTTGCGAGCCGAGCAGATAGCTTTGCTCGATGAACTGCGGACGCTGACTGGGTTCGCCGCGATCAAGGCGGTTGGGAGCACCGCTGTTCCAGGCCTGATCGGCAAAGGCGATCTCGACTTCGCGATGGGTGCTGACCGGCGCGAGGTTAGCACGCTCGCCGCAGCGCTGGATCGATGCTTCGAACGCGACGATACCAGGCAGTCGAACGAGGACTTCATCTATTACCGCGTGCCGTCCGAGTACGATGCAACCCTTCTCCTATACGTGCTGGGCAGCGCTTACGACGTATTCGACCCATTCCTCAAACGCATGCAAGCCGACCCCGACCTGCGCAGTTCCTACAACGCGTTGAAGCGCGAATGGGATGGCAAGCCGATGGATGCCTATCGGGAGGCCAAAGCGAAACTCCTAGGAAGTCTGATTTTTAGCCACCATTAAAGGGCCGCATAGTGACAAGCGAAGCCCGTTGACGCGCGTTTGCTATCGCATAAATGGTGTCCCGATCATCGCGACAGGTGCCGCCGATCCGCGATATGCGGACCCCGCGACGCACGTTCACGAAGCTTGCCTCACCACTCACATTGACCAGGTCAACGGCGTTTCCATCGGTTAGCTCAAGGCGCGTGTAACAATGATCGCTGCGGCTGCTAAGGATGTAGATACCATAATAGTCATCTGACATTGCCAAGGGGCCGGAGGCATTGGAAACCCTTATCTCGAGTCCATTGGCGCTCCATATCGTCCCCTCGGAATAGCCGACGCGCTGGAGATCGCCCGCAAAGGCTGTTGCACTGGCAAGTAGAGAGGCAAGAACAAGCGTTGTAACTCGCATGTGGCGGTCCTTTTGAATCGTTGGGCGAACAAGCGTCTCGTATCCTTGCTTATCCGAATTAGCCAGTTCGGACGCATGCTATGAACAACTTCAGTGCTATGCCCAAACGGGCGCCAAGGTTGACCGCCGCGTCCGATTGTCGGGCCGCGCAGAAGCAAACAAAAAAGGCAGCGCAGGATTAACCTGCGCCGCCCTTTGAGCTAGCGGAAACTCCGTTCAGTCTAGAAAACCTCGAACAGCCCAGCTGCGCCCATGCCGCCGCCGACGCACATCGTGACGACGACGTATTTCGCGCCGCGACGCTTGCCTTCGATCAGGGCGTGGCCGGTGCAGCGTGCGCCGGTCATGCCGTAAGGGTGGCCGATTGAGATTGAGCCGCCATTTACGTTTAGGATATCGTTGTCGATGCCGAGCTTGTCGCGACAGTAGAGCACCTGCACGGCGAAGGCTTCGTTCAGCTCCCACAGGCCAATATCGTCCATCGTCAGCCCGGTTTGCTTGAGCAGCTTGGGGATTGCGAAGACGGGGCCAATGCCCATCTCGTCAGGCTCAGTGCCTGCGACCGCCATGCCGACATAACGACCAAGCGGCTCAAGGCCCTTTTGCTCGGCGAGCTTGGCTTCCATCAGGACGCTGGCGGAGGAACCATCGGAAAGCTGCGAGGCGTTACCGGCGGTAATGACCTTGTCCGGACCCATCACCGGGTTGAGCGAAGCAAGCCCTTCAAGCGTGGTCGATGGGCGGTTGCCTTCATCCTTGGTGATGGTGACTTCCTGCTGGCTAATCTCGCCGCTTTCCTTGTCCTTGACCATCATCGTTGTGGTTGCTGGCACGATCTCTGCGTCGAAATGGCCGGCCTCTTGGCCAGCAGCCGTGCGCATCTGCGATTGCAGAGCGTATTCGTCCTGCGCTTCGCGGCTGATATTATAGCGCGCAGCAACCGTTTCAGCCGTGCCAAGCATCGGCATGTAGACATCTTTGTGCATCGCGATCAGCGAAGGATCGGGAGCGACACGCATTTCAGGGGTCTGGACCATCGAGATCGAATCCTGCCCGCCGCCGACAACGATATCCATATTGTCGACCACGATCTGCTTGGCCGCGGTCGCGATCGCCATCAGGCCCGAAGAGCACTGCCGATCAATTGTCTGCGCAGCGACGGTCACTGGTGCTCCGCCACGCAGGGCCACTTGGCGGCCAATGTTGCCTGCCTGCGTTCCTTGCGTCAGGACAGCACCCCAGACCACATCGTCGACTTCGCCGCCTTCGATGCCAGCGCGCTCAACCGCGGCCTTGTAGGAAAACGAGCCGAGCGTTGCGCCCGGAGTGGCGTTGAAGCCGCCTTTATAAGCGCGCCCAATCGGCGTGCGGGCGGTGGAGACGATGACTGCGTCACGTGACATAATGGGGTGTCCTTTGGGTTAGGTGATACGATCTTCTGGCTCGTCAAGTCCGAGCCTGGGTCAATTGAGTTGCTGGTCGCAAATCAGACGAAATACTGCGTGATCCACTCGCACATCAGTGCTGGCTTTTCCTCACCTTCGATCTCAATCGTGATCTCGGCGGTTTGCTGCCATTGGCCGGGGCGCTTCTCAATCATCTCGACCAGCTTCCAATGGCCGCGGATGCGCTTGCCGACGCGCACCGGAGCGATGAAGCGGGTTTTGTTGCCGCCATAATTGACGCCCATCTTCACGTTGTCGATCCGCGGCATATCGCTGTTCGCGCCAAGATAGGGAATCATCGAAAGCGTCATGAAGCCGTGCACGATTGTGCCACCAAAAGGCGTCAGCTTGGCTTTCTCTTCATCAATGTGAATGAATTGGTGGTCGCCGGTCGCATCGGCGAACATGTTGACCTTGTCCTGAGTCATTTCGACCCATTCGCTGCTGCCGATATTCTCGCCGACCTTGGCGGCCAATTCTTGAGGGGTCATCCGTCCTGCTCCTGTGCTTGTCGTGCCGCCTATGGCTCAAGCGAGAGCCGGGGGCCAGTTTACGTTAACGTTAACTGAGCGACTACATGGCAGGCGCGAAGGAGGAAGGCAATGGCAAAGGTCGCGGGGTGAGGCAGGCCTGTCGTTATGCCGTTACGGCACCGCCATCTGAGGCACTATCAGTTTGCTTCTTGACGCGCGCCTGCCGGCGTTTCTCGCTCGGCGAAAGTGCGGAATCAGAGTCAGCCTCTTCTTTGGCCGATTCGAGCCGAGTGACGTAGGAATAAAGGCCGATCTGCAAACCCACGATCATCAGCATCACAGGCTGATAGGCGATCCCCTGGAACGTCGCTCCGACCAGATAGATGAGGCTGGCAATCTGCAAAGCCGCGGCCAGCGGAGAGATCCACGCCTCCGCCTCGTCTGTTTTGCCACGCCAGCGCCGATAGGTCCGCTCCATCTGCCAGATGCCAAGACCATGAAGCAGCAGCCAAATGGCCAGTCCCGGATAGCCTTGCTCGCCCAGCACCTCAAAGAATGCTGAGTGGAATGCGCGGGCTTCATCGGTCACCTCGCGATATTCGATACTGGTGGTGTTACCGCTCTCCTCGCGGACGGGGATGGTGTAGGTGAACGAGTTTGATCGATAGGAGTCAAAGCCACCACCCAGCGGCTTCTCTGCGGCGTAATCGATCGTCCACTCCCACACCCTGAGACGGGTCGAGGCACTCTCATCCCCTCCAGGCTGCGCAATGGTTGCCATGCGCTCGTAGTAGCTCGGCGGCAGGAAGGGCAGAGCTGAGAGGCCAATGACCCCGGCTGCGGTGATGAACAGCAATCGCTTCTTGGTGTAGCGCAGCACCAAGACGCCGAGTGCTGCGATGCAGACAAGGCCGGTGCGCGCCTCGGTTCCAATCGGGATGAGAAGGCTGGCAAATATCAGCGCAGCAGCAAAGGTGCTCACCATCCAATGTGGCCTGAAAATGGTGCCGTATTTGGTGAACCACACGATGACTGGGATCAGCGCGATCGCCACCGTCGCCAAGGTCGAGCTCTCATAAATGCCGCTATTGTCGTCGACGAAAAAGACGAGGCTTCCATAACCTCCGCCGCCCAGCACGGTTTTCATGCCTGTCCCGATGACAATTGTCGCAACAGAAAGCACCAGCGTGAGGGCAAGCGCCTCGATCCGAGCGCGCGTTGTGACGGTAAGCGGTAGGAAGATCGCAAAGAGCAGCGCCTTCCACACCCAATCCCATTTGGTGCCAGCCGGCTCGGGGAATTCAGCCCCTTGGAGGGTCCACCAGCAATAGATGAGCAGTGCCAGCATCAGCCCTTGTCGCAAGGTAAAACGCGCACCCTCCTTGCGCTCCAGAAATAGCCAGCCGCCAAAGGCTGCAGCAAAGGCGATCATCGATATCGAAAGCTGCGTGATGATCGAATAGCCAATCCGCTGTGGGGCCAAAATGTCGATATAGACGTAGAGCAGCACCCAAAGGTAAGGGCGTCGCAACCCCAAGAGCAGGACATACCCAATAAAGGCGAGGAAGATGAGATCGAGCATCAGCCGCTACTCTCTTGCGTCTTTTCTCGTCTAATGTGCTCCCGGCGCCTGGCGTTGCGGCCTGCCACGCTGGCTTCTTCGCGCTGAGCGGTCGCCTTGTCCTTCAATGCCTTGATCGCCGGATCCTCATCCAGATCGGCGCGCATGACCAGATGCAAGAAGGCAACCGCAAGCAGCCCGTGGCCGATGGCAAGGGAGAGATAGTCGATCATGACAAGGGCTCGCCTACCTGAATGCGGTTGACGCGCCGTTAAGCAAGCCTCGTCTATGCAGAGGTGCAATGACGCGGATCCTTCACGTTCTCGACCACTCGCTGCCGCTGCATTCCGGCTACACCTTCCGCACGCGCGCCATTTTAAAGGCGCAGGAAGCGCTGGGGTTGGAAGTGCGCGGGCTCACATCACAGCGCCACAATGCCGAGGCAAGATGGGAGAGCGCACAAGAGGAGTTTGACGGCCTCACGTTTCATCGCACGCAAGGCTTGTCCGAAGGTCCGATGCTGGTGCGCGAATGGCGCGAGATGTCGGCGCTCTCAGAGCGGATCCAGGAATTGGCTAAGGATTGGCGCCCAGACATCATCCATGCACACTCACCTGCTCTCAATGGTGGCGCTGCGCTAAGGGCGGCGCGCGCGCTGAATATTCCCTTTGTCTACGAAATTCGCGCCTTTTGGGAGGATGCCGCGGTCGGCAATCGGACCGGCACCGAAGGCTCTGCCAAATATCGCCTAACTCGAAGTCTTGAGACTCAGGTGGCGGGCCGCGCAGATGCTTTGTTCACGATCTGCAATGGCTTGCGCGATGATCTGATCTCGCGCGGCATTCCGGGAGGCAAGATCGGGGTCATGCCAAACGGTGTGGACCTCAAACTGTTTGGGAAGCCACCCGCCCGCGATACACAGCTCGCGCAGGAGCTTGGCATTCCGGACGGCGCGGAAGTGATCGGATATATTGGCAGTTTCTACGATTATGAAGGTGTCGACGACCTGATCGCGGCCATGCCCCCTTTGCGCAAAATGCATCCCGAGGCGCGCTTGCTCCTTGTTGGAGCTGGAGAAATGGAAGCCAAGTGGCGCGCGGCGGCGGCGGCGATCGACTGCCCGGAAGCGGTGATACTCACTGGCCGCGTTCCGCATACCGAGGTCGACCGCTATTATTCGCTGCTCGACGTGCTCGCCTACCCACGAAAGCGCTCTCGACTGACCGACCTCGTCACTCCGCTCAAACCGCTTGAAGCGATGGCGCAGGGGCGGATTGTTGCCGCTTCGGACGTGGGCGGGCATCGCGAACTTATTAGTCACGGCGAAACCGGTTTCCTGTTTGCGCCAGATAATCCGGATGATTGCGCGCGAGCGCTCACCAGCCTGCTCGATCACCGGGAAAACTGGGACGCCATCCGCAGTGCAGGAATCGAGCATGTCCGCACCCGGCACGACTGGGCCTCAAATGCACGACGTTATCACGACGTTTACCATCTCTTGCTAGCTAGCCTTAAGAGTGACGGCGGGTCTTTGCTGCCTGAGCCAGAACAGGGGTTGCGGGCTTAAGACCACAGAGTCAGTCCAAGCGCCTCGAGACGAGCAAGAGGCGATATGCGTCTGAAACAGATTATCAAGCGCGATCCGGCGACAAGCGAGGAACCTAAGCGCGTAAAGCCGTCAGTGGCGGGGCACCGAGTGTTTGTGCCTATGCTGACTGTTTGGGGTGCTGCCTTGCTTGGTCTGTGCGTGCTGGTCCTGCCGCAATCGCTCGTCAATCAGATCAGCGCGATAAGCGGGATCGGCCCATTGGGTGGACACCTTCGCTTTGTGTTGGCTGGAGTGAGCGCGCTGGTCGGAGCTACCCTAGCCTACGGCTATGCCAGAGCTGCAAAGGCGCGCGCCCAACGCCATGCTCAAGATGCCAATGCGATTGTGTCGAACCTCGTTGATCGCCGCATTCGCCCGATTGATCCGGCGGTCGATCTGGACCTTGAAAGCCTTGATGCACCGTTAGAACAAGAGGCAGCTGAAACTCTGGGGGGCGAACCATTCAGCGACGCACCCGACGACCTTGATGCAGATTTCGAACAGGTGGTCGAAGAAGATCTCGTCGATCCTGCGGCGCCCGCCGATCCAGAACCGACTTTGGGTGAATTGTCTCAGCGCGGCTACGACATCGAAGCGCCAAACGATACATCTGTCGACGGCGATGGCACGCCCGAACTCACCTTTACGCACAAGGATTTCGCACAAGCCTTGATTGAGAGCTGCGAAGGAGCAGGCTGTGAGGCGTCGACCGCCGAGGCCGACACCGTCGAACTCGCAGCGGAGGACGGCGATGAAACCCCAGCTCCGCTTCCCGTAACCACTTACGCGCGAGAGGGAGCCGAGCCGCGCCCAATTGGCAGAGCAGGTGGTGGCGGTTCGTGGAGCTTGACGCAATTCGCTCCGCCCGCACCTCCTAACGCGCAGGAAGAATCAGAAACACAGGAAATCCAAGAGCTGCATGAGAGCGAGCCCGGCGAGGCCCACCCGGTTGAGCAAGCCGTCGAACAAGCCGAAGCTGAAGATACGCCCCGCGAGCTCGATCTGGCGGAATTTGCTGAACTTCCAGGTCGCAACGCAGTTTGGGTGGAAGAGGACGTCGGAGAAGGCGCATTTGGTCAAGAAACTGCGCCTGAGCCTGCCTCGCAATTCGAAGCTGAGCCCGAACCGCAATCCTTCGTTGTGCCAGCAAGCGCGCTTGAAAGACTGCGCCAGCGACCTGCTAATGAACTTAGCCTAGTCGAGATGGTCGAGCGCTTTGCTGGAGCCCTTCACGAGTATCAGCAGACTGAGCGCGCACAAGCGAACACGGCACATCCGAGCCGTGACGCCGCCCTCGCAGAGGCACTCAAGGCGCTTAAGTTGTTCACCGAAGGTGGGTTCGACCGCCCCGCGGGTGCTCAAGCCCCTGACACGAGCGGTGCTAAGAGCGATCTCAACGAAACCGAACAACAATTGCGCGCAGCACTTGCCAAATTGCAAACGCTGCGCGGTGCTGCCTAATCCGAAAGAAAGAAAACGAAAACGCGTCAAACTACCTGAAAACGGCTCGCAAAAGGGCTGTTCGCGCAAGAAACTAAAGTCAGCCTTGCCAGCAGTGTAATTTTCCTACGCTTTTCGCGGTTGCAAAATCAGCCTTCCATCGGCATTAGGGACCAGACCAGAGCGCGTCCCCGGCCATACTCTCTACGTATGTGCTGTGTGCGCTTACAGGAACCGCCTTTGCGCTCAATCGCTTAGACAGCGTGCCGCAACGGCATCTGACAGGATGGAAGCCAACCATGGGATTGCCCAATTCCCAGGGTCTTTACGACCCCGCCAATGAACACGACGCCTGCGGGGTAGGCATGATCGCTCACATCAAGGGCGAGCGCAGCCATGCCATCATCGATCAATCGCTTGAGATACTCGAGAAGCTTGACCACCGAGGTGCAGTGGGCGCGGACCCTTTGCTGGGTGATGGCGCAGGCCTGTTGATGCAGATCCCCCACGCTCTGATCCGGCGCTGGGCTGACAACGAAGGTCACGAACTGCCTGCTGAGGGCGACTATGCCGTGGCCATGTGCTTCATGCCGCAGGATGCAGAGGCGCGCGTCTTTGTCGCCGAACGGTTCGAAAAGCTCGCCGCAAAGGAAGGTCAGCGTCTGATCGGCTGGCGCGATGTGCCAGTCACGCTTGACGGTCTTGGTGATGCGGTGATCGCTTCGATGCCGGTGATCCAGCAGGCGATCATAGCGCGTGGAGAGAATTGCGCTGACCAGGATGCATTTGAGCGCAAATTGCTCGCGATCCGCAAGCAGACGCTCAACCCGCTTCCCGATCTGGCCGAGAAGCATGATCTTGCTGGCCTTACAAAGACCTACATGCCGAGCCTGTCGACCCGGACGATCGTCTACAAGGGTCTGCTTTTGTGCGAGCAGGTGCGCAGCTTCTATGATGATTTGCGCGACCCCGATTGCACCAGTGCCTTTGGTCTTGTTCACCAGCGTTTCTCGACCAACACATTCCCAAGCTGGCGTCTGGCCCACCCATTCCGCTTCATCGCGCACAATGGTGAAATCAACACGGTGCGCGGCAATGTGAACTGGATGAATGCGCGGCGCCGGACAATGGAGAGCGATCTTCTTGGCCCCGATCTCGACAAGATGTGGCCGCTGATCCCGCATGGCCAATCCGACACGGCCTGCCTCGACAATGCGCTCGAATTGTTGCTCGCGGGTGGCTACTCGCTTGCGCATGCGATGATGATGCTGATCCCCGAAGCATGGGGCAAGCACGACCAGATGGACCCCGATCTGCGCGCATTTTACGAGTATCACGCGGCGCTGATGGAGCCATGGGATGGCCCGGCCGCGGTGTGCTTCACCGATGGTCGTCAGATCGGCGCAACGCTCGACCGCAATGGTCTGCGCCCGGCACGTTTCTGTGTCACAAAAGACGACATAGTTTGCCTCGCTTCGGAGAGCGGCGTGTTGCCCTTTGCCGAAGAAGACATCGTGCGCAAATGGCGTCTTCAGCCCGGCAAAATGCTGCTCATTGACCTTGAGCAGGGCCGCATCATTGAAGATGAAGAGCTAAAGGCTGACCTCGCCAAGTCAGAGCCCTATGCCAAATGGCTCGATCAAGCGCAGTTCAAGCTGGACGATCTGGACATCGTTGATCCTGAATTCGCCGAATTGCCGCAGGATGAAAACCTCGACACGCCAAACTTGCTGAAATCGCAGCAAGTGTTTGGCTACACGCAGGAAGATATCAGCCGATTCCTTGAGCCGATGGCGACCAATGGCGACGATCCGATCGGGTCAATGGGAACCGACACGCCGATTGCAGTGCTCTCCGACCGAGCGCGACTGCTCTACGACTATTTCAAGCAGAACTTTGCGCAAGTAACGAACCCGCCAATCGACCCCATCCGCGAAGAGCTGGTGATGAGCCTGCTGTCGATGATTGGACCGCGCCCCAACCTTCTGGGCCATGACGCGGGTACGCATAAACGGCTCGAGGTTGAGCAGCCGATCCTTACCAACGAGGATCTCGCCAAGATCCGCTCGGTGGAAACAACGCTCGACGGAGCCTTCCGCTGCGCGACAATCGACATCACTTGGGACGCCGAAGCAGGGGTCGAAGGAATCGAGCTTGCGATCCGCGAGATGTGCTGGGCCGCGACCGAAGCGGTGCTGCAGGATCACAACATTCTCGTACTGTCCGACCGGGCTCAAAACGAAAACCGAGTGCCGATGCCCGCGCTGCTCGCGACCGCTGCCGTACACCATCACCTGGTGCGCCAAGGTCTGAGAATGCAGACGGGGCTGGTCGTTGAAACCGGCGAGGCGCGCGAAGTGCACCATTTCTGCGTCCTTGCAGGATACGGCGCGGAAGCGATCAACCCATATGTGGCGTTCGAAACGCTCGAAGATATCCGTTCGCGCAAACACACCGATCTCACTCAGGATGAGGTTGAACAGAACTTCATCAAGGCAATCGGCAAGGGCATTCGCAAGGTGATGTCCAAGATGGGCATCTCAACCTATCAATCCTATTGCGGCGCGCAGATCTTCGACGCTGTCGGGCTTTCAACCGCCTTTATCGAGAAGTACTTTACCGGGACCGCGACCACTATCGAAGGCGCAGGCCTGGCTGAGGTTGCTGAGGAAAGCATGCGCCGCCACGCGCAGGCTTATGGCGACAATCCGCTCTACAAGGGCATGCTCGATGTGGGTGGGATCTACCAATACCGCCTGCGCGGTGAAGAGCACGCCTGGACCCCGCAAAACGTTGCCCAATTGCAGCATGCAGTGCGCGGCAATGTCTCTGAGCAATATGAGGAATTTGCGAAGTCGGTGAACGAACAGTCCGAACGGCTGCTCACGATCCGCGGATTGATGGAATTCAAGCTCGCTGACGAGCCTCTGCCGCTCGACGAGGTTGAACCAGCCTCCGAGATCGTCAAGCGCTTCTCCACCGGCGCGATGAGCTTTGGCTCGATCAGCCACGAAGCGCACTCCACGCTCGCGATTGCAATGAACCGTATCGGGGGCCGCTCCAACACTGGTGAAGGCGGCGAAGAACCGTTCCGCTTCTCGCCGATGGAAAACGGCGACACGATGCGCAGCCGGATCAAACAAGTGGCGTCGGGACGCTTTGGTGTGACCACAGAATATCTCGCCAATTCGGACGATATCCAGATCAAGATGGCACAAGGCGCAAAGCCTGGTGAAGGCGGCCAGCTGCCGGGGCACAAGGTCGACAAGCGTATCGGCGCAGTGCGGCACTCGACCCCGGGCGTGGGTCTGATTTCGCCTCCGCCGCACCACGACATCTACTCGATCGAAGATCTCGCGCAGCTGATCCATGACCTTAAGAATGTGCAGCCTTCCGCACGCATTTCGGTCAAACTTGTCTCTGAAGTTGGCGTGGGCACGGTTGCAGCAGGCGTGTCGAAGTCGAAGGCCGACCACCTTACGATTTCTGGCTATGACGGCGGCACCGGCGCTTCGCCTCTGACCTCGCTGACCCATGCCGGATCGCCGTGGGAAATCGGCCTGGCTGAAACCCAGCAGACCTTGTTGCTCAATGATCTGCGCTCGCGCATTGCGGTGCAGGTCGATGGCGGCCTACGCACCGGACGCGACGTTGCTATCGGAGCATTGCTGGGCGCGGATGAGTTCGGCTTTGCCACCGCTCCGCTGATTGCAGCGGGTTGTATCATGATGCGCAAATGCCATCTCAACACCTGCCCAGTCGGGGTTGCCACACAAGACCCGGTCCTGCGCGCGCGCTTCACCGGGGAGCCGGAGCATGTGGTGAACTACATGTTTTTCGTCGCCGAAGAATTGCGCGCGATCATGGCCGAAATGGGTTTCCGCACACTGGAGGAGATGGTTGGACGGGTCGACCGTCTCGACATGACTCGCATGCACCGCCACTGGAAAGCACGCGGCATCGACCTCAGCCGTCTCCTGCACGAACCAGACATTGCTGAAGGCGCTCCGCTGCACCAGACCGAGGGGCAGGACCATGGCCTCGCTGCGGCGATGGACAATGCGCTGATCGAACAGAGCAAGCCCGCTATCGAGGCCAAGCAGCCGGTGCAGATCGACACGACCATCGCCAATGTGAACCGCACCGTCGGCGCTATGCTGTCTGGTGAGATCGCCAAGGCGCACGGCCACGAAGGCCTGCCGGTCGACACAGTGCGTATCAATCTGACCGGCGTCGCCGGCCAAAGCTTTGGCGCATGGCTCGCTCACGGTGTTACCCTCGACCTTATTGGCGATGCCAATGACTATGTCGGTAAAGGTATGAGCGGCGGTCGCATCATTGTGCGTCCTCCCGAAAACGCCCCGCGCAAGGCCGGCGAGAACATCATCGTCGGCAACACTGTGCTTTACGGCGCGATTGCGGGCGAAGCCTATTTCTCAGGTGTCGGTGGTGAGCGCTTTGCGGTCCGCAATTCGGGCGCGATTGCTGTGGTCGAAGGGACCGGCGATCACACTTGCGAATATATGACCGGCGGTGTCGTCGTCGTGCTTGGTAAGACCGGGCGCAACTTCGCAGCAGGGATGAGCGGCGGTGTCGCCTATGTCTATGATCCCGAGGGGACGTTTAGCCAGCTGGTCAATCACGCTCAGGTCGATCTCGAGAAGATATCAGCGGAACGTGACAGCGAAGACGGAACGGGTCGCCCTCAGCAACGCGGTACCAGCGTCAACGATTTCGGCATGGGTGACATGCTGCGTCACGATGCCGAGCGCCTGCGTATTCTGGTTGAGCGTCACCAACTCCACACTGGCAGCGTGATCGCGGGCGAGCTGCTGAGCGACTGGGACGCCAACCTGGCGAAATTCGTCAAAGTCATGCCGCGCGATTACCGCCGCGCACTCGAAGCGCTTGAAGCGGAACGGCTTGAAGCCGAAACCGTGGCTGCGGAATAGAACGAGAAGAACAAGAGACAGGTCATGGGTAAAGACACCGGATTTCTCGAGCTGGATCGACGCGAACGCGATTATCTTGATCCCAAAGAACGGCTGAACAATTACCGCGAGTTTATTGTTCAGCCCTCTAATGAGACGCTTGCTGAGCAGGCTTCGCGCTGCATGGACTGCGGCATTCCTTATTGTCACAACGGCTGTCCGGTGAACAATATGATCCCGGACTGGAACCATCTGGTCTATGAGCAGGACTGGAGGAACGCGCTCGACGTTCTCCACTCCACCAACAACTTCCCCGAATTCACCGGGCGGATCTGCCCCGCCCCATGCGAAGCTAGCTGTACGCTCAACATCATCGACCAGCCGGTCACGATCAAATCGATCGAATGCGCGATTGTCGATCGCGGCTGGGAAGAGGGATGGGTCACACCTCAAGTGCCTGAGACAAAGACCGGAAAGACAGTTGCTGTTGTCGGCTCTGGCCCCGCAGGCATGGCCTGCGCGCAGCAATTGGCTCGGGCCGGACATTCGGTCACTCTGTTTGAGAAGAACGACCGGATCGGCGGATTGCTGCGTTACGGCATCCCCGACTTCAAGATGGAAAAACACCTCATCAACCGTCGCTGCGTGCAGATGGAAGCTGAGGGTGTGACCTTCAAGACGTCAAAGGAAATCGGTGTCGATGTCTCTTTTGCTTCGCTGCAGGAGAATTTTGACGCAGTTGTCCTTTCGGGCGGCTCTGAGGATGCGCGCCAGCTCGCCATTCCGGGTTCGGAAATGTCGGGCGTGCGGCTCGCCATGGAGTTTCTGACTCAGCAAAACAAGCGCAATGCGGGCGACGATGAGACCCGTGCAGCACCGCGTGGCACTCTCAAGGCAACCGGCAAACATGTTGTCGTTATCGGCGGCGGGGACACCGGCTCTGACTGCGTCGGCACGTCCAATCGCCAAGGCGCCGCCTCGGTTACTCAGCTCGAAATCATGCCTAAGCCTCCCGAGAAAGAGGACAAGCAGATGACCTGGCCCGATTGGCCATTGAAACTGCGCACCTCCTCCAGCCACGAAGAAGGTGTGGAGCGCGATTGGGCCGTTCTGACCAAGCGTGTGGTTGGCGATGGAGAGGAAGTCACCGGGCTCGAATGCGCGCGAATTGAATGGGTTAAGGGCGAGGATGGCCGCCACGAAATGCGTGAGATCGTAGGCAGCGAATTCACGCTCAAGGCTGACTTGATCCTGCTCGCAATGGGCTTTGTTGGGCCGACAAAAGCCGGACTGCTCGATCAAGCGGGCGTCAAGCTGACCGATCGCGGCAATGTAGCGGCCGATACCGAGAACTATGCGACCAATGTCGAAAATGTCTTTGCCTGCGGCGATATGCGGCGCGGACAGAGCTTGGTCGTGTGGGCGATCCGCGAAGGTCGCCAATGCGCGCGCGCTGTAGACGAAGCGCTGATGGGGGTGTCTGAACTCCCTCGCTAGAGAACGTATTTCCGAACTGCCGCGCTAAAGCCACATCTGGCCGGAGCATTTGCGGCAAGTTGAGTTCCTAGCTTGACCGCTTGATGGCAAAATGATTCTGTTCTTCCCGGAGAAAAGGATGTGCGCGCCAGAATGTCGCACATCAGGGGAGAAACAGGGTCGTGCTCATGACAGCAACAGACGCAATGCGCGTTTCAAAATTGGCGGCGAGCCTTATGGCGAGCACCGCTGCTCTCATCGCTGCGAGTCCGGCACTAGCAGAAGGTACTGAAACCTCCTTAGCGCAGGACCTGCCGAGCGCTGCTCTGATCATGACAGAGGCCGCCGAATTGAACGCAGAGACCGTTGCGCTGGCCGCTCGCTCAAACGAGGACAGCGTCGTCGTTGTCGCGCAGCAAAGTGCGTCAGCAGCTAGCCAAGGCCCCGCACGACCTACGCCGCCCGTCCCCAAAGACCTCGATCTGCGGGTCGTAGCATCGCAGTTTGTCGATGTTCCGGTGTCTGGCGACGCCCGCTCGGTAGCGCGCTATTCTGGCAGAGTGGATGGCTACCTTGAGGTGCGTGGGACAAATTTTGGCGGTCCATCGAACCTCACGATCAAACTGCGCCCTGAATATACGTGGGGCAAGACTTCAAACGGTGAAATCGGCCTGATCCCTGGGAACACAGCCCTGTTTCGGCCGGAGGGGGCAGGCGATTTCGACCTTTCCGCCAGCATCCACTACCAATGGGCCAACGGCACCAGCCTCGAAGTGGGCAAGATGAATGTGCTCGATATTTCAGGTGCGCTGCCAATCGTGGGCAGTGACGGGCATTATGGCTTTCAAAACCTAGGCATTGCCTTGCCGCCCACTGCGGTTGTGCCCAACACCCTCACCGGGGTCATGCTGCAAGTGCCCAAGGGCAAGATGATCTATCGCGCCTGGGTTTTCGACCCCGACAGCCAATACCAACGCAGCGGGTTCGAGACCGCTTTTGAAAGCGGGGTCGGCTTTATGCTTGCCGCCGCTCGGCGGACGACTGTCAATCGCCTGCCGGGAATTGTGAATCTCGCGATCGTTGGCTCCACCCGCGACCAGTTCGCGGTGGACATCTTGCCCACTGCGCTCACTCCGCCGCCGCCGCCTATTGGCACTTTCGGCGATGAGAGCGGCGAGATTGCGATGCAGCTGTCCTACTACCAATTCCTCAAGATGCACCCGCATGCACCTGGCAAAGGTTGGGGCCTTTTGGCGCGTTTCCAGGCGTCCAATGGCGATCCCACATTCCTCGACTATTCAGGCTATTTCGGCATCTCGGGCAATCCCGGCTATCGCCCGCAGGACCGCTTTGGCCTCGCCTATTTCCACTATTCGCTGACCGATGAGTTGGTCGATGACATCGCCTTCCGTTTGGAGATCGAAGACGAGCAAGGGGTGGAGGCGTTCTACACCTACCAATTTGCCAAGGGGTTTGGGCTGACAGCCAACGTCCAAGTGGTCGACAGCGCGGTAGCTTTCCGCAGCACCGGCGTAACCGTCGGGGCGCGGCTGACTGCCGGGTTCTAACCCCCGGACGCACATCCAATACATACGGCAACGCTCGGATCATTGCGCAGACGCGCTTCGGCGATTTCTTCACCGCAAGTCACGCAATAGCCCCACTCGCCATCTTCGATCCGTTGGAACGCGGCCTTGATCCGCTGACGCTCAGCGGCGCGGCGGCGTTCGGTCGCTTGGGCCATAGCCTGTTGCTGGAGCGCATCCATCCGGCTGAGACGACCCACGCTATCCTGCTGCAGCGTGACCGTGTCGCGCGAATCCTCGTTCGCACTGTCTTCCTTGTCCAGCTCCGCCAAACGGGCGGTGAGCGCCGCGCGAGCATCTTCTTCAGTCATAGCGCCCAGTCTATCGGATCGCAGCCTTGCGCTTCAAGGAACGCATTGGCCTGACTGAAGGGGCGCGAGCCAAAAAAGCCCGAATGGGCTGAAAGCGGGCTGGGATGGACCGAGCTGAGCACAAGGTGATGCGGCGCCTGTCCCAAGCCCTTTACCCGGCCCGCCTTCTTCTTTGCATGACTGCCCCACAATACGAAGACGCAGGGATTTCCGCTCATTGCAACCGCCTCGACACAAGCGTCTGTGATCGCATCCCACCCGCGCCCAGCATGACTGCCCGCCTGGCCCGCTTCGACGGTGAGCGTGTTGTTCAAGAGCAGCGCACCTTGCTTCGCCCACGGTGTCAGGTCACCCGAGATTGGCTGCGCAATCCCGAGATCGCTCTCAAGCTCCTTGAAGATGTTGCGCAGCGAAGGCGGCAGTTTGACGCCCTCTCGAACCGAGAAGCTCAGCCCATGCGCTTGTCCGGGGCCGTGATAAGGGTCCTGCCCCAAGATCACGACGCGGACCTTATCGAGCGGCGTTGCAGCGAGCGCCGCTAGCCGTTGTCCTCGGGGAGGATAGACGATCTTTCCCGCCTCTTCCTCCGCGCGCAGCCATCCCCCCAGCTTGCGCGCCTCCGGAGTGTTGAGCACCGGCTCAAGAGCTGGGCGCCAGCTTGTGGGTATGGCATCTTGGGTCACAGCCGAAAGGGGTACACTTCAACCATGGCAGTGAGCGAGGCGCCAAGGCCGGGCTTTCCACCTCTTTCCCCCTCTTCCCCTCTGCGTGAAGGTGGCGTAATGGCGTCTGCACAATGACAGTACATTTCCACGAAGAAGATCTGCCCGACGGCGTCCTACAAGGCACCGGAGCGCTCGCCGTAGACACTGAGACTATGGGTCTTATCACTCACAGGGATCGCCTCTGCGTCGTACAGATCAGCGATGGCTCGGGCGATGAACATCTGGTGCGCTTCTCACCAGGAAGCGAATATGATGCGCCCAATCTCTCTGCCATCCTGGCCGACGAAAGCCGTTTGAAGCTTTACCATTTTGCGCGTTTCGACCTGGCCGCAATTCAATATTATCTCGGCGTGGTGGCTGCGCCAGTATTCTGCACCAAGATCGCGTCAAAACTGGTGCGCACCTATACTGATCGCCACGGCCTGAAGAACCTGACCGAAGAACTGCTTTCCGAAAGCATCTCGAAGCAGCAGCAAAGCTCGGATTGGGGCGGGCCAGACCTCAGCGAGGCGCAACGCGACTACGCTGCGTCGGATGTTCGGTTCCTGCACCGTTTGCGCGACGAGCTAGTGGTGCGATTAGAGCGCGAGGGCCGGATGGAAATTGCTCAGGCCTGCTTCGACTTCCTGCCGACCCGTGCTGCGCTCGACATAGCCGGTTGGGACGGGCGCGACATATTCAGCCACAATGAAGGTTTCTATCGCTAAGGCAATCGCACGATCATGGTCATCAAACGCCGCATAGAAACAAGCGAAGCCAAAGCTTTGCGCAGCCGACGCCAGCATTTTGCGGCTCCGGGCGGCAGCCATGACCGATTGATCGGGTTTCTGGCTCGCGCTTTGCCGATGGGCGTTGGGCTTGTCGCTGCACTGATGGTGATCACACCCTTGTCCCCGCGCGGTGAAGTGAGCTTCCTACTTGATCGCAACGCTGTCTCAGTAATTGACGAAAGGCTGAGCGTTGACAACGCCATGTATCGCGGACGCGACAATATAGGGCGCCCTTTCTCACTTACCGCAGGGCAAGCGGTGCAACGTTCCAGCGCAGAAGGCAAAGTGCGGATGGAAGACCTGATGGCGCAATTGTTGCTCGAAGAGGGTCCCGCCCAATTGATCGCTGATGGCGGTGTCTATGACATTAATGAAGAGATCGTCGCTGTCTCCGGCGATCTCAGAGTGCGCACAGCGGACGGTTATGCGATGCGCGCAAGAGGGGTCGCGTTTGACCTCACCAGCCGCACGATGAGCGGTGAAGGCGGGGTTGAAGGAGCGGTCCCAGCCGGTACATTCTCTGCGGACAATATGCGTGCAGAGCTCGATACGCGGACGATCACCCTCGACGGCAATGCCCGCTTGACGATGGTGCCGGGCGACTTGCAGGTTCCGTGAAGGCGGCAAAGGACGAGACGAAATGAGTAAGGCGATAAACCCTTCGAACTTAAGCAAGATCGCCCTGACATGGGCCGTTGGCGGCGCTCTGATGGGCGTGGTTCTGGCGGGGGGCATGGCACTTAACGCTCAAACCATCGCCGCGCATAACACCAATGCGCCGGTCGCCTTCGATGCCGGATCAATCGACTTTGACGATCGCCAAAACCGTGTGGTGCTGACCGGCGGCGTCGTTGTCGAGCAAGCTGGCCTGACGGTGCGCTCGCAGCGCATGCTCGCCAATTACACCGATGAGGGAGCGCTCGATATTGCGCGGATCACCGCCAACGGTTCGGTTGTGGTGACACGCGGCAACGAACGGGCAAGCGGCGATGTGGCGATCTATGACTTTGGGCGCCGGATCATCACCATGTCAGGAAATGTCGAACTCACCCGCGGCGGGGACAGTCTGCGCGGTGGACGGCTGGTGATCGATCTTCAATCCGGCCTTTCAAGCGTCGATGGGCAAGCGAGCGGCACGACCAACAGCTCGGATGGCCGCGTAACCGGCACTTTCAGCGTCTCGCAAAATTAGCCCGGCAAACCACGCTCAGAAACACTCGTTTCCAGCGGCCAGCGGCAGCCTAATAAGCGTTATTGTGTCTGAGAACTGAGACCGTTTGGAGCACAATCTTGATGTCGCGGCGCAGCGACCAGCCTGCGATGTATTCAAGATCAGACTGCAAACGGTCGGTGAGATCCTTTTCCTGCTCGGTCGAGCCGCGATGACCGCGCACTTGCGCCAGGCCCGTAAGGCCAGGTTTGAGGCAGTGGCGCTGCCAATACTGCCCGTCGACCTCCCAGAAGAGCTTGTCTCCCGCCTGGCTTCCAATGGCATGCGGACGTGGGCCAACCACCGACATTTCTCCGCGCAGGACGTTGATGATCTGCGGCAATTCATCAATGCTCGTGCGGCGGATAAAGGCACCAACGCGCGTGATGCGATCATCATTGCGCGCCGTTGAGCGGCTGCCATGCGCATCGTTAAGTTCAACCCGCATTGACCGGAATTTGAGCATGTTGAAGAACTGATTGCCTCGGCCAAGCCGGCGCTGGACGAAAAGAACCGGCCCGCCATCTTCGAGCTTGATCAGGAGTGCAGTGAAGATGAGTAGAGGCGACAAGACGACCAAGGCGCCTCCCGCCAGCACGAGGTCGAACAAGCGCTTTGATATTCGCGATCGCAAGGCGAGAGGCCCTGACGAAACCACCAGAGTTGTCCGATCTAACTCTTCGTAACGATGGACGCCCATTGCCCCCAGGGTGTTGGCGGGCTCGCTTACGATTTCGCCATAGACCCCGGCGGACTTGAGCAGAAAAGCCCAATGCTCGCGTCGCTCTCGTGGGGTGGAGACCACCACCTTATCCTGATTTTGGAGAAGCTTTCCCAGGCGATCGAGCATGAAAGGATCGTGGCTTGTCGGATCGAGCTGGTACTTTTCGGCGGAGATCTGAAGGCTCTGCTCAAGCTGGAAATCAGGTCCGCCATCGTTGATAATGAGCTGGTTGCGCGTGCGCCCGCCCCAAAACCGCTTGATGACTTCAGCCATGACACGGCGCAGAACCACGACAGCTGCCGCAGTCATCAGCAAGCCAAGCGTGACCGAGACGCGCGAGAACTCCGCATTCGACTTGGTGTAAAAGGCCACGAAGTTGAGCAAGGCAGCGGAAATCAGCAGTGCTGTCAGCGCACGCCTTGCGGCAAAGATCCAATCTTCCAGCGCCCTTCCACCGTAAGTCTGATTGTAAAGCGCGATAGTGAAGAAGACAGGCAATAGCGTCTGCGCCGCGAGCATGTTGCGGGGCAGCCACCAACCGCCTTCGTAGATAAATCCAGCAAGCGCAAAAGCGAGGTGAAAGACTATGGCGTCCAAAACCATAAGGATCGCATAGGTGCGGAGCCTGCGCCGCTCTAGCGAGGGCGCTATCGGTCTTGCTTCAGCCGTGGTCTGAGCCGCATCTAGGAGCGGCCCGGTCAACTTATTCATGCGTACTCAACTGCCCTGACGCGAGCCCCCCGACGCGCATCCTGATAAGCCGCCCCATAAGGGATTACTTGCGACCCCTACACCTTTAATCGAAAGTTTTGCGACTGCGAAACAGAATTCTGTCGCAAAATGTCATCGCTTCGCGGCAAAACGAGCGATTTCAGCGAGTTCCTGCGCAAGTAGCAGTTCACCGCTTTGACTGTTGGCCAGCAAATTCTGGTGCAAAGCAACAAGACGCGGGATTAAGCGGTCCAACCTTCTCTCTTGGCTGCCGCGCCGCAACGGTTTTTGCCAGTTGGTGATCTGTTGGCGGATGTCGCGTTCTTCTTTCCAGAAGATACCAAGCGCGCGCTTTTCACCTTGGCCAAGCGTATCGAACCGTCCTCCTGGGCCGATCTTGCCAAGTATCTGAGCCAATTGTGCCGCGCGACGCTCTAGCGCCAGCAGCAATCCCACCGGGTTCATACCCAGCTCTTTCATCCGTTTTATTTCGCCCGCAAGTTTGCCGAGCTCCCCACCAAGCACGGCGTTGACCACTGGGCCAAATCCATCTTCCTCGGTAGCTGCGCCAATCGCATTATAGTCATCGACACTGGCGGTCTTGGGCGATTGCGGTTCAGCGTCGAGATAGAGCGCAAGCTTATCAACCTCTGACTGAGCCAACCGAACGTCGAGGCCAGCCGCGCGCGCGATCCGTTCAGCAAGGTCGCCACCGAGCCGTAGACCTGCACCGTCGGCCATCGTCCGCACCGAGCCTGCCACGCTGACCAGATCGGGCGGATAGAACATGGTCACCAGCGCATCGTCGCGCTTTTCGAGCAGTTTGGCGGTGCGCGATTTGTCGGTGGCCGAGGTCGCCACCACCAACACAGGCGCGGCATCGCCAGCGCCCGCCTCGGCGGTTTCGATCAATGCCTTAAGCGAATCGTGCGCTTCCTCGCCGCTCGCTCGAACGATTATGTGACGCTTGTCGCCGAACAAGGATGCAGAGCGCGCTTCATCGCCGAGCATTGCAGGATCACGTTTAATATCGGCTCCCGCGAGCTCAACCCTTTCGCCAGCATCATCCAGCGCCTCGATCACTTTGTCAGCGGCGGCAGAGGCGCCTGCTTCGTCGGGGCCACAGAAGAAGAAGATCGAAGCCTGCGAGGCAGAACGCGGAAGTCCGCGTGCAAATTCGGAGTGCTTGGCTTTCATTGACCGCCCAGCTCGCCCCCGTCGTTTCTCGCGACCTCTCTTAATGTCAGCGCCACGCGGCGAGTGATCCGATCGGCGACCTCCTGAGCGAGGTTCTCGAGCGCGCGCTGCTCGGCGGCGATGGTCGCATATTCACTGGAAACCACGTCGATCCCGGCATCTGAGCCAGCAGTAGCGTCGAGCAATATCTCGCCCGTCGTTAGGTCAACCAACTGATATCGAGCCCGCAAAATTCGGCGTTCGCGGCTGATCGTATCGTCGTTGAGCACGCCCAATGCCTCAAGAGCATCATCGAGCCGCACATCCAGCCGATAGCGCACACTGGCTTCGCCCGCGGCCCCCATGCGGTCCTGCAAGGCGCCGCGCACCAACCAGCCATCACGACCGGGAATGGGAGGAACATCAACCGCTGCCAAGCCCTGAGCCACCGCACTCGACGCGCCTCCACCATACATCGGTTGGAGCCCGCAACCGGCTAGCGGGAGAGCAAGGGCCGCAGCCATCAAGGCGAGCCGCGCGCCCATCATGTGACGATGTTCACCAGCCGATCGGGCACAACGATCACCTTTCGCACTTCCGCTCCATCGATCGAACGCTGGACCTTCTCGGAGGCAAGCGCAAGCGCTTCGAGGTCTTCTTTGGGTGCCCCCTTCGGCGCGGTAAGGGTGTCGCGGAGTTTGCCTTTGTGCTGGACAGCAATCGTGACCTCATCTTCGACGAGCATTTCTGGATCATGATCAGGCCAGGCCGCATCCGCGATTAAGGTATCCGCGCCGAGTTTGGAGTAAGCTTCCTCAGCCAAGTGCGGCATCATCGGCGCAATCAGATGCAGGATCGCACGAATAGCGAAATTGCGGCTTTCGCTGGGGGCGGCCTTTTCAGCAGCTCCCGTCAGTTCGTAGATGCGCGCAACCGCCTTATTGAAGCCAAGCGCTTCAATGTCTTCAGCAACGGCGACGATGGCTTGGTGAGCCTTTCGCGCCAAGGCTTTGTCCTCGCCTTTGGCGCTGTCATCGAGCTGCTCAAACAGCCTCCAAAGCCGTTGAACAAATCGCCAGCAGCCTTCGATTCCCGCCTCAGACCATGGCAGGTCGCGTTCTGGGGGGCTGTCGGAGAGCATGAACCAGCGCACCGCGTCCGCGCCGTAATCCGCAATGATCGCGTCAGGATCGACGACGTTCTTCTTCGCCTTCGACATCTTGATGACTCTGCCAACGTCGATTTTGGAGCCGTCAGCCTTTAGAGTAGCCCCATCTGATTGGCGCTCAATTTCTTCCGGATTGAACCAGATCGGGGTGCCGGTATCCGGGTTGGTTTTCGAGTAGGTCTCGTGCGTCACCATGCCTTGCGTGAAGAGCGAGGCGAACGGCTCCTTCACGTCCATTTTGCCGATCCGCTCCATCGCGCGGGTCCAGAAGCGGGCATAGAGCAAATGCAGGATCGCGTGCTCAATCCCGCCAATATAATGCTGCACCGGCATCCACTTGGCGATCTCCTCGGGATCGAAAGGCGCATTGTCGGGCTGCGAGGCAAAGCGCAGAAAATACCAGCTCGAATTCACAAATGTGTCGAGCGTGTCGGTCTCGCGCAAAGCTGGCTTGCCGCTGATCGGGCAGACCGTATGCTTCCAGGTGGGATGGCGCTCAAGCGGATTGCCCGGCGTATCGAAATCGATGTCTTCGGGCAGCTCAACGGGCAGTTGATCGCGCGGAACGGGTACCGGGCCGTGATCGGGTGAGTGAATGATCGGGATCGGCGTGCCCCAATAACGCTGGCGCGAAATGCCCCAATCGCGCAGCCGCCAAACGGTTGTGCCCTCACCCCAGCCGGCTGCCTCGGCCTTGGCGATCACGTCGGCCTTGGCCTCTTCGACGCTCATCCCGTCGAGGAAGTCGGAATTGACGATCACACCGTCGCCGGGTTCGGCTTCAGTGCCCATCGGAGCGCTGGCTTCGGAGGTTTCCTTGGCGACTACGCGGGTGATCGGCAGCTCATATTTGGTCGCAAACTCAAAATCGCGCTGGTCGTGGCCAGGCACGCCCATAACCGCGCCGGTGCCGTAATCCATCAGCACGAAGTTGGCGATGAACACCGGCATGGCCTCGCCGGTAAAGGGATGCCTAGCCGTAATCTCAGTGCGGAAACCCAGCTTCTCTGCCGTGTCGAGCTCAGCTGCGGTTGTCCCGCCCTTTTTGCACTCCTCGACGAACGCCGCCGCCGCCGGGTCTTCCATCAAGCCCTGAGCGATTGGGTGGTCGGCAGCCACAGCGCAAAAGCTCGCCCCGAAGATCGTATCGGGCCGGGTGGTGTAGACCGGCAGCTTTTCGCCATTGGAGAGATCGAAGGAGAACTCCAGTCCCGAGCTCTTCCCGATCCAGTTTTCCTGCATCAGCCGGACTTTCTCTGGCCAGTCCTTCAGATCATCCAGACCCGTCAGCAGTTCATCAGCAAAATCGGTGATTTTGAGGAACCACTGATCGAGTTTGCGCTTCTCAACCTCTGCGCCCGAGCGCCAGCCCTTGCCGTCGATAACCTGTTCGTTGGCGAGCACCGTCATATCGACCGGATCCCAGT
The DNA here is from genome assembly GCA_039039885.1 of Pseudomonadota bacterium. Lineage (GTDB taxonomy): Bacteria > Pseudomonadota > Alphaproteobacteria > Sphingomonadales > Sphingomonadaceae > Erythrobacter. Next base: position 347,307 of record JBCCPG010000002.1, read on the forward strand.
TCACCTCCGAAGAACGTCGATAGACAAGGCCAGCCTCATACAAATCGAGGAACAGCGCCTGTTCGTGGCCATAATATTCGGGATCGCATGTGGCGAATTCGCGGGTCCAGTCGAGCGCAAAGCCGATCCGCTTCAATTGCGCCTTCATCGCCTCAATGTTTGAGCGAGTCCAAGCGCCGGGATGAACCTTCTTCTCCATCGCGGCATTTTCCGCCGGCATGCCAAATGCGTCCCAACCCATCGGGTGGAGCACTTCATATCCGCGCATCTTCTTATAGCGCGCAAGCACATCGCCCATCGTGTAGTTGCGGACATGGCCCATATGGATGCGTCCCGATGGGTAGGGAAACATCTCGAGCACATAGCTCTTGGGCTTATCGCTGCTGGAATCAGCGGTGAAAGTCGCGGCGTCTTCCCAGTCGCGCTGCCAGCGCCCGTCGGCAGAAGACGGATCGAATCGAGTATCGGTCATGTTAGTCTCGCTAAAGTCCCGTCATGCTGATGCAAGAGGGGGTGCAAGAAAGAGCGCCCTTAGTTCGAAAGGGCCGCACGTCGCAGATCGCGTGCCTTGGTCAGGATAATATCCTCAAGCCGCTGAACAGTCGCCGCCTGAACCGGCGCGTCGACCCAGCCTCCGCCCTCTGCGACCTGGCGATTGGCCGAGACACGTAGGCCGTCGGCCCGCAAATCCTGATCAAGGATAGTAACGGTGACCTTGACCCGCTCATTCGGGTTAGTCGGGCTCGCATACCAATCGGTGACGATCACGCCGCCCGCGCTGTCAGCCGAAGCAAGCGGCGCAAAGCTTAGCGTTTCAAGCGCACCTCGCCAAAGATACGCGTTGACCCCGATCGTGTTGACCTGCGCCGCGGCAAGCTCGGTCCTTGGACGATCATTTCCGCCGCATGCAGCAAGAAGACCCAATGCGCCAACGGCAACGGTGAGACGAAACGGATGCGACATGGCGATTTTTGCGCGTGACACTTGCTGGAACCTATCCCTCGATTGACTGTCCGATGCTCTATACTCGCCTGACCCTTCGCGGCAAGACCGCTCGCGCATGATCTGGGGGAGCATGTGTTGAGAGGCCTTATGTGGCCCCCACGAATGTACGGCGTCTGAATTAACCGCGAATCTGTCCAGACATCTGTGTGCTCGGCGCAACAGGTTTTGTCCGATGCTAAGACAATGAACCCGAGGGCATTGCGTAAGCAACCGTCACGGACCTATCATTTTTCTCAGCTAGACGAACGAGTCGCAGGGCAGTGGTGGCTAATAAAGCTCCTGTTCAGGCATTATCGGGTTCATTCTGGGCCCGATAGAGTGCAGGCGAATCGGTAGGAAGAGATCATGATATCTCTCCAGATGACGAGGAAGTGCGCGAGAGCGAAGGTGGAAATGACACGCAAGGATCATCATTCAGCGACACGGGAGCGTAAAACGCTGCCCGCTGCGCTGCGTGGTACCTTTGGTGGCGCTCTCATCGCTGGCGCTGCAGCGCTGCTCGCCGTTCCGAGCGCAGGCCTTGCAGTTGTCGGTCTCTCTAGCGATCGTGCATATAGCAACGACCCCAGCGCCTTCGATTTTTTCACGCCCGCTTCGGTTGATCCGGAACTCGCGGCGCGTGTCGCTGAGAAAGCCCGCAAGCGGGGCATTCGCTTTACTCCAGTGGGCGCATCGATAACCGACGCGGACCGGACAGTGACAGTAGCGGTCCGAGTCGACCAAGACGCGGCGCAGTCCTTCTCGATCGGCGATACGACAGAGGTGACACCGGGGCTCGGCACTGGCATCGTTGGCCTCCAGGCAAGCCGCTTCAACCTCGGCACAGCGCTTGGCTATCAGAGCTTTGCACGTGCGCAGAACGAGGACACCACGCCGGTCTCAGGACGTCCAATCGTGCTTGATGGTGTCAGCAGTCTTTCAATCCCAGATCTCGCTGAATTTGAACCGTCCCGCCCCAGCCGGTCGGATCGGCCCAGCCGTCTTCAGCCGCGTATCGAGCTTGGCGATGAAGCTATCCTTGGTCGTTCGGCCAACACTCTCGATTCGATCGGGTCGCAAACCGTCGATGTTGGTGGTGCATTTAGCCTGTCACCCAATCTCGACGTGACCGCTGGCGTGCGTTACTCGCAAGAGCGTGAGCGCCTCGATCCGCTGACCAATTCGGTGCAGGACAGCCAAGCTGTCTATGTCGGGACCCAGATTCGCTTCTGATCGTCGGCTGTTTAGGCGACTCGACTTCAAAACCGGCCATCCTCCTTTGGTATAGCTTGACCCTTTATCGGCCGAGCCTCATTGCTTGACGTAACGGAAGGCGCGACGCGACTCTTTGCCTCGTTCGCCTGAGGGATCAGCAATCGGGGAGTCTCACCATGGGAAAAGTCGCCATCGTCACCGGGGGTACGCGCGGAATAGGAGCCGCGATCTGCAACCGCCTCAAACGTCAGGGCCACACCGTCATCGCCAATTATGGCGGCAATGATGCGAAAGCCACCGCCTTCACAAATGCGACCGGCATTCCCTCCTACAAATGGGACGTAGGCGATCACGAAGCCTGTCTGGAAGGCTGCGCCAAGGTCGCTGAAGAGCACGGCGACGTTGATATCGTTATCAACAATGCCGGCATCACCCGCGATGGAACGCTCCACAAGATGAGCTTTGAGGACTGGAACGATGTCATGCGCATCAATCTGGGCGGATGCTTTAACATGGCCAAAGCCACCTTCCCGGGCATGCGCGAAAGAAGCTGGGGCCGGATCGTCAATATCGGCTCGATCAATGGTCAGGCGGGACAATATGGCCAAGTCAATTACGCCGCCGCGAAATCGGGCATCCACGGTTTCACCAAAGCGCTCGCACAGGAAGGCGCAAAATTTGGCGTCACCGTCAACGCCATCGCACCTGGTTATATCGACACAGATATGGTCGCCGCGGTGCCCGAACCCGTGCTCGACAAAATCGTCGCCAAGATCCCGGTGGGCCGACTAGGTCAAGCCGAAGAAATCGCCCGCGGCGTCGCCTTCTTCACTTCAGAAAATGGCGGCTTCATGACCGGCTCCACGATGAGCATCAATGGCGGCCAGCACATGTATTGACCGAGTCAGAGGTGGAGATGAGCGACAGGCCGGGGCGTTTCTAAGCCGGAACTCGTCCAACCACCATAGTGCGCGAAACCATTTATTAAGCACGCTGCGCTAGTTTTGCTTAGGAATGATTGCGAGGAGTCTCGTAACCCTCCCGCGATCGCTAACGCCGATTTCACCCCTGATTGGGTGTGGATTGGCTTGGGAGCACGCAATGAGCGAGCATGGCACAGCACAGGAAGGCGCCGCCTCCAGCGGCCGGGAGACGCATTACGCCCAACGCGCTGCGATGGTCCTGCGCCGCGCGAAGATGGTGTGCCAGAGCGGCGAATATCTGTGCCTGATCCGCGATGTGTCGGAAAAGGGCATTGGGCTTGGCTTCCTGCATGACGTGCCTCCAGAGCCGCGCACTTTGCTACAGCTCGCCAATGATCTCACTTTTCCGATTGAGCGGATGTGGACCGGCCAACGCCAGGCTGGCTATCGCTTTGCCAGCTCGATCTCGCTCGACGATTTCTTGACTGACAATTCTCCGCGCAAAGTGCGCCCGATCCGCTTGAACATCCCTGGCATTGTCCGCCTGCGCGATGGCCGCAAGCGCGCCGATGGGCGGCTGATCGACATCTCTTGCGAGGGCGCCAAGATCGCGACCCCCGCCGAATTGCGCAGCGGCGCCTTGATGAGCTTTGAGCTGGACGGACTTCCGCCGCAATTGGCGCAGGTTCGTTGGTCGAAAAAGGGCCGCTATGGCCTGAAATTCCAGCAGCCGGTCGAAACCGAGGAAATGGCGCTGTGCGCGATGCACCTGCAGCCTTTCACCGCTGGACGATCAGGCGGATTCTCCAAATTGCTCGCAAAGGCGCGCGCGGCTTAGACCACAACCAAGTTTTCCGTGGCGGTCGATACGTGACCGAGTTTATAGCTTTGGCTCTCATTCCGGGCCCGAAGGATCACCCAATCACTCGACCTGATCTGTCCACCGCCGAAGTTAGCGCCATCGTCGAAATGGCGCTGAGCGACCACACGAGCTTTGCCCAGATCGAGCGAGAGTTTGGCTTGGCGGAGAAGGAAGTGAAAGCTCTAATGCGGCGAGAGCTCAAGTCAGGCAGTTATCGGGCTTGGCGTAAGCGTGTTCGGACCTTTTCCGATCGGCGCGAACACTACAAGTGAATGGCTTATCGGAAGCCTCCTCCGTTTAGCGGAGCGTGACACGCTCAACTTTCCTACACGACCGCACTTAGCTAGGCTCGCGTCCCACCTGCGGGGCTTCGGTTGATGGCTTTTGCGGATTTGCTTTGTGACGAGGACGGGCTTGCTGGAGATACCCAACTTGTCGCCTTATGCTCTTTCGGTGGAGGAATATGTATATCAATCAGATACTTATACATTTCAAGCAAAGGCGACACGGTGTCGCCTTTGTCGCCTTTGACACTCTTGCTCGTCTGCCCGCTGCCTTTGACCGACAGTCATGCACGGATGTACTAGGGTCATGACTATGGCCCCGCCCTATCATCCTCCGGTCAAACGCTCGATAGCAATTGCTGGTCACAAGACCTCGATCAGCCTCGAGCCCATCTTCTGGGATATGCTGCGCGAGGCGGCACAGGACCTGGATTTGCCGATCAGCACTCTTGTAGCCGAAATCGATGCAGAGCGGATCAAGTCGGAAACTCCTCCGGGTCTGGCCAGCGCTATTCGGGTTTGGCTGGTCGCGCAGGTGCAATCGTGACCCGGATCGTCCTTTACGAAGACCACCACTTCGCTGGCGTCGATGCATTATGGCAATCGGTCTTCCCGGACGATCCCCCTCGCAACAACGCCGCGCAATCAATCCCGAAAAAGCTGGCTGAGCGTGATGAACTTTTCTTCGTGGCCGAAGATCACGAGCAGGCTGTCCTGGGAACGATCATGGCAGGCTGGGACGGCCATCGTGGCTGGCTATACGCCGTCGCGGTGCGCCCAGATCTGCAACGCAGCGGGATCGGGCGACAGTTGGTTGAGACTGCGATGGCGGCCTTGAAGCAACGGGGATGCAACAAGGTCAATCTCCAGATCCGGGAAGGAAATGAGGAGGTTGCGGCATTCTACCAAAGCCTCGGCTTCGAAATCGAGCCCAGGACAAGCATGGGTCGCAGGCTCTAATTGTTAATCATCCACACGCTCGATATCAGCGCCAACCAATTGGAGCTTTTCCTCCAGCCGCTCATAACCGCGATCGAGGTGATAGATGCGCCGCACGGTTGTCTCGCCCTCGGCGGCCAAGGCGGCGATAATGAGGCTCATCGAAGCCCGAAGATCGGTAGCCATAACCTCTGCGCCGGTCAGCTCCGCAGGCCCTTTGACGATGGCGGTGCGTCCCTCGGTCGAAATATCGGCTCCCATCCGGGCGAGCTCGGGCACGTGCATGAAACGGTTTTCGAAGATCGTCTCGGTAAGGACACTCGCCCCGTCAGCCTTGCACAACAGGCTCATCAATTGCGCTTGCATGTCGGTGGCTAAACCCGGGAATGGCGCTGTGGTGAGATCGACGGGTTTGAGCGCGCCATTGGCCGCGATGTTCACGCCCTTCTTATCTTCAGTCACTTCGACCCCGATATTGCGCAGAGCCGCCAGTGTGGAGACCATGTCCTGCGCGCTTGCACCTTCAAGGCGAACTTCGCCGCCTGTAATCGCCGCAGCGCAGGCATAAGAGCCAGCCTCGATCCGGTCCGCCATGACTTTGTAGGTCGCGCCATTGAGCCGCTTGACCCCGTGGATGGTAAGCTCGGAGGTACCGATCCCTTCGATCTCGGCGCCCATTGCGGTCAGCAAGTTGCATAGATCAACGATCTCTGGCTCGCGCGCGGCTCCGGTCAGACGGCTCGTCCCGTTGGCAAGGACCGCTGCCATGACAGCATTCTCAGTCGCGCCGACCGAAACGACGGGAAAATCAAAGTCTCCGCCCGGGAGCCCGCCATCAGGCGCAATCGCCTTGACGTAACCTTGCGTGAGCTCAATCTCCGCTCCGAACGCTTCAAGCGCCTTCAAGTGCAGATCGATTGGCCGGTTTCCGATCGCGCAACCGCCCGGCATCGACACTGTGGCGTCCCCCATGCGGGCGAGCATCGGGCCAAGCACCAGGATTGAAGCGCGCATCTTGCGCACAAGGTCATAGGGCGCGACGGTGGAAGTGATCCGGGTCGCCTCCATCGTCATCACTCGCCCGAAATCCTCAGGCCGGGTCCCCTGGATCGCGGTCGTGACTCCAAACTGGTTCATGAGGTGCTGAAAGCCGTCGATATCGGCAAGACGCGGCAGGTTGCGCAACGTCACCGGCTCCTCAGTCAAAAGCGCGCAGGGGATCAGAGTGAGCGCGGCGTTCTTCGCGCCGGAAATTGGAATGGTACCAGAAAGGCGATTCCCGCCGCGAATGATGAGTTTGTCCATGCAGACTGCCTTAGCGAATCCGAGATTGCGCGCAACTGAAGCGCGCGCAGTTGGACCCAACATTGACCTCGTCTACCCAACAAGGCACGGCGTGGAGACGCCATCAAGCCCAATCAAGGTGCAAAAGTCATGAGCCTCAAACCGATCAAGAAAGCTGTCTTTCCCGTTGCAGGATTGGGAACCCGTTTCTTGCCCGCAACCAAGGCCATTCCCAAAGAACTGCTACCCATCGTGGACCGGCCCTTGATCCAATATGCCGTCGACGAAGCGCGCGAGGCGGGCATCGAGCAGATGATCTTCGTCACCGGACGCGGCAAAAGCGCGATCGTCGAGCATTTCGATGTCGCCTACGAGCTGGAAACGACAATGGGAGAGCGCGGCAAGGATCTCTCGGTGCTCGATCCAACGCGAGCCACGCCTGGAGACATCATCACTGTGCGCCAACAGGTGCCGATGGGGCTTGGCCATGCAATATGGTGCGCACGCGCGATTGTCGGAGATGAGCCATTTGCAATCTTCCTTCCCGACGAGCTGATGATCGGCAAACAGGGCGGGTCGGGCTGCATGAAGCAGATGGTCGATGCCTATGAGCAAACCGGCGGCAATCTGATCAGCGTGCTGGAAGTGCCGATAGAGGAAGTTTCCAGCTACGGCGTGATCGACCCCGGCGCATCGAATGGTGCGCTGACCGAAGTGAAGGGGCTGGTCGAAAAGCCCCCGGTTGCTGAGGCGCCCTCAAACAAGATTATCTCAGGCCGCTACATCCTCCAGCCCGAAGTGATGCGCACACTTGAAAATCAGGAGAAGGGCGCAGGCGGGGAGATACAACTCACCGATGCGATGGCGCGGATGATCGGGTCGCAACCCTTCCATGCGGTAACATTTGATGGCAACCGCTATGATTGCGGCAGCAAGCTTGGCTTTGTTGAAGCGACTTTGGCGCTGGCTCTCGAGCGCGAAGACATGGGCACAGAAGTGCGCGCGATGGCGCAGCGTTTGCTGGGTTAGATGCGATAAGGGGGCCGCAATCGCAGCCCCCTTCCCTTTTGGCCATGTGGCAGCCTGAGCTTTACTCAGCAGCCTCCTCGTCTTCGCCTCTGAGACGCTCCTCTGCCTCTTCGACTTGCTCGGCCACATCGGTCATGATCTCCACCAGCGACTTGTCGTTGGCCGGCTCGGTCACTTCGTCGGCCGCGCCTTTGGCAAGTCCGCCGATCGACGAGCCATCAAGGCCGAGCTCTTTCATCAGCCCATCTAGCACTGGTGCCTGCGCGCGGTAAGCTAGAGCAGCTGAGACCGCGTCAGTCGCCAAGTTTCCCGAGCCACCTCCGGTGCCATTCGCTGGGGCACCGGAAGAGCCGCCGCCGTTCTGGGTAAGACCATCGACTTGAACGATCTTGATCGAGTCGATTGCCTCCATCGGCTTGGCGCTCTCCTTGATCACTTCAGGCAGAACCTTGAGCAGCGCCAGCTTGGTCTGAAGGCTGATCTGATCCATCGAGAGGATGTTGGCAGCCTCATTGACCGCTTGCTGACCAGCAGCTTCAACTTCGAAGCGCACACGGTCGGCTTCAGCGCGCAGGATCTCGGCGTCAGCGTCACCCTTGGCCTCTAGCCTTGCCGCTTCAGCGCGGTTGAGCGCGGCGTCCTTTTCAGCCTCGGCCTCGACCTTGACCTGGATCGCTTCACGCTCAGCCTGCTTGGCCGCTTCGATCAGTTCGATCTTCTTCTGACGCTCAGCCACTTCGCTTTCGCGTGAGGTCGTGACCTGCTCTTCGGCAGTCACCGCGAGAGCGCGAGCCGCGTCTGCTTCGGCCTTGGCCTGGCTTTCTTCACGCGATTTGTTCTGAACAGCGATCTGCTGTTCTTGACGAGCGATTTCAAGCGCGCGCTGCTGATCGATCCGAGCCTCTTCAACCAGGCGGTCGGCTTCGATCTGCTGAGCATCGACCTGCTTCTTCGCCTCAATCCGGGCCGCATCGGCTTCGCGCTGACGCTCGGCCTGTTCGCGAGCGATTTCCGATGTTTGCGAAGCGCGCCGCACCTCGACCTCACGCTCCTGCTGGAGGCGGGCATATTCGGTGTCACGTCCAATCTCGAACGAACGCTGGTCAGCTTCGAGGTTCTTACTCTCCATCTGCACGCGGGTGTCTTGCTCGATATCGTTGCGTAGCTTCTTGCGCGCTTCGATCTGCTCGGTGAGCTTGGTCAGACCTTCAGCGTCAAACGCGTTGTTGGCGTTGAAGTGTTCAATGCTGGTCTGGTCGAGCCCCGTGAGCGAGACCGATTCTAGCTCCAGACCGTTCATCGCAAGATCGTTGGATGACACTTGCTGCACCTTTTGAACGAAGTCAGCGCGCTGCTCGTGCAGCTCGTTCATGCTCATCCCGGCAGCCACCGAACGCAGAGCGTCGACGAACTTACCTTCGACAAGGTCTTTGAGCGCATCAGGCTGCATCGTGCGTTGGCCGAGCGTTTGCGCGGCCATCGCGATGGCGCCTGCGTCTGGACGAACGCGGACGTAGAACTCCGCTTTCACGTCGATCCGCAGTCGATCAAGCGTAATCAATGCATCGGTGTTGTTGCGCTCCACGCTCAGCACCAGGGTATTCATGTTGACGGGCATCGTCTCGTGCAGAACTGGTAGCACGACGGCACCGCCATTCATCACGACCTTCTCACCGCCAACACCAGTCCGCACAAAGGCGATTTCCTTTGATGCCCGGCGATACAGCGTCATCAGGAAGACCAAGATAATCAAAAATAGCGCAACGCCGCCGCCGGCCATGATCAAGATTGTCCAAATGTCCATATTCTCTCCTGTTTAGTGGTTGCGCGTGACCCGTCGGGGTGGGTGTCGCGCGATTATGGTTGCAACATGGGGCTTTCGTAACGCACTCCGTAAAAGAGCTGCCCCTCACGGCGCACAAGCAGCACCGTCTCTCCTTCTCCGATCTCCGCATTTGGGTCGTTCGGCTCAACCATCACAAAGTGTGGCTGGCCAAAAGCATCTTTGACTTTCGCGCGAGCGGGCGAAGTATGACGCGCCGTGCCTGTCTGGATGACCGCATCGCGGCGCACCAGACTTTCAAGGCCAACCGCCGTGGTTTCGTCTTCCGGCAGGAGCTTGCCGATCGGCCGCACGAACAGCCCATTCAAAGGCAGCGCGGCACCGCCAGCGAGCAATGCCGCGAAACCTGCTCCGAACGGGGCGCCAGTAATGCTTTGCGTGATCCACTGCCCGAAAACTCCGATAACGGAGAAGACGAACAACAGGCTCGCCAACCAGATCAGGAACGGCACGCGGCCCAGCCCGAGGAGCGTGGAGAAGCCATCCATAAAGCCGCTAGCCTCTAGGCTGTCGGCAATGTCGGCATCGATTTCGATCTCGATATCATCTGCGCCTTCGAACAAGTCACCTGCGCCCATGATCTGGAGCAAAGCAATAATGAATAGCGCTGCCAGGGCGATGGCAAATGGCAGGTTGTGCATTTCAAGCAAAGTCATGCGCTTACCCCCTTTCTGCGTACGAATAGAGCGCTCAAACGGAACCCCGTCGCAAAGACTGCAACGCGGTGTTTCCAAGTTTTTGCCATGAATGTGTGATTAACACATACCCTACGATTTGGGTAGCAAAATCGAACATTTCCGAGCCAAAATCGAAGCGGTATTTATTATTGGATTACAAGACCTTGTAACCAGAAAAACAGTCCCCATATAGAGGGCTTAGGCGGCCTTGATCTCCAATGGCAGAACCTTCAATCCCCCCACAAATGTCGAGCTTGACCGCGCCGGTTCCCCTGCGAGCTCGACCGCGTCCAATCGGTCGAGCAGAGACTCGAACAGAATCCGGATTTGCAGCCTGGCAAGATGCAGGCCAAGGCACTGATGCGCACCCGCGCCGAAGGCCATATGGCGATTGGGAGAACGGCTCGCGTCAAAGTCGCGCGGATTATCGAATTGCGCTGGATCGTGATTGGCGGCGACATAGTTGATCATCATCCAGTCATCCTTCTTGATCAGCTGCCCGCCGATCTCGACGTCTTCTGCCGCGGTGCGCATGAAGTGTTGCACAGCCGTCGTCCAGCGGATCGCCTCCTCGACAAGTCCGGGAAGCAGTGAGCGGTCGGCTTTGACCCGCGCGAATTGCTCTGGATCGCGCGCAAGGGCGAGCATCGCGCCTGACATAGTAGCGGAGGTCGTATCGTGGCCGGCTGCGGCCATGATGATGTAATAGCCCGCCATATCGCGGTCGGGGAGCAGCTCTCCATCGACCTTTGCATTCGCGATAACGCTCGCGACATCGTCGGTCGGATTGGCCCTTCGTTCGGCGGCGATCCCAGCAAAGTAATCCTCGAAGCTCTTAACCGCGCCAGCGACCAGCTGGAGGATCTGTTCAGGCGTCATATCCGCCATACCGGAGCCTGAAAGATCTGCATCCTGCCCGCCGAACATCTGCTGTGTGAGCATCAGCATGCGTCCCTCATCCTCTTCTGGGATGCCGAGGATCTGCATAATGACATGAAGCGGCATCGGGGCAGCGACGTCCTTGACGAAATCGACCAGTGGCCCGTTCGCAATCATCCCTTCGACCAATCTATCTGCCAGCGCGCGAATCTCGCCTTCGATCAGCTTCAGATTGCGCGGCATGAACCAGTCCTGGGTCAGCTTGCGGTATTTGGGGTGGATCGGCGCGTCGAAGACCACAAGCGAGTCCACCAGCATGTTTGAGCCGGTTGCTGCCTTCGAAAATGCAGTGGCCTCGCGTGTGGCGAAGACGACCGGCTTGGGATTGTTGAGGAAGGTCTGGTTGTCCTTCGAAATCCGCATGACATCGTCGTAGCGGGTAATAAGCCAGAACGGTTCGAAGGAGTCATCGTCCGCGGCAACCTTTGCCACCGGGGATTCCTCACGCAGCCGGTCAAAGGTGTCCAGTAGGCCGTTCCATTCGGCGTAGCTATCTGGCGCGATCACCTGGCGTGCGACGTCGCTCGGAAGCGTGGCTGGAGCGCTCACGCTGCGCCCTCTTTGGCCTTGGCTTCGAACTCATCACGCAGCTCGCGCTTGTAGAGTTTGCCATTGGCTTCGCGTGGCAGTTCCGGGCGGAAATCGAACAGTTTGGGCATCTTGATCCGCGCTAGATTGGGTTCGAGGAAGTCTCTCAACTCGGATTCCAATCCGTCGCCAGCGGTGGCCATGTTGATCGGCTGCACCACTGCGACGACCTTCTCCCCCAGATCGGGGCAAGGTGCACCGATGACAGCTGCATCCATGACCTTATCGTGGGTCACCAACAGGTTCTCGATCTCCTGCGGATAGATGTTGACCCCGCCAGAGATGATCATGTGGCTCTTGCGATCGGTCAGATATAGGAAGCCGTCTCCATCAACATGACCGATGTCACCCAATGTCATCCAGCCTTTGGGATGCATCGCATCGGCGGTTTTTTCCGGGTCGTTGTGATAGGTGGGCAGAAGCTCGTTCTCAAAGAAGATCAACCCATCTTCGCCCGCAGGCACTTCTTCGCCGTCGCCGTCACAGATGTGAAGCTTGCCATAGATCGCAGGGCCGACGCTGCCGGGGTGAGTGAGCCACTCAGGCGACTTTACCAGCGTCATGCCAATGCCTTCGCTGCCCGCATAATACTCGTTCACAATCGGGCCCCACCATTCAATCATCTCTTGCTTGATCGGCACCGGACAGGGCGCGGCAGCATGGAGCGCGCGTTGATGGCTAGAAAGGTCGTATTTGGTGCGTGCGGCTGCATCGAGCTTGAGGAAGCGCACAAAGTGGGTGGGCACCCACTGGCTGTCGGTGACCTTGTAATCCTGGATCGCCTTCAAAGCCGCATCAGGCTCAAACTTCTCCATCATCACCACGGTCCCGCCCAAGCGGTGAACGGTTGAGGCCCAGCCAATCGGTGCCGCATGATAAAGCGGAGCGGGCGAGAGATAGACCATAGAGCCGTCCGCAGGCATCCCCGCGCCCATCATTGCCAACGCCATCAGAGGGTTGGCCGCTTGGGGATCGGGATCTTCCGGAGGCGCGGGTCGAATACCCTTGGGGCGTCCGGTCGTGCCCGAGGAATAAAGCATCACAACCCCGGCGCTTTGATCAGCAATCGGATCAGAGGATTGCTCGGACAATGCGGCGGCGAAATCCTCATCACCACTGCCATCGGCGAGCAGCACCGGCAGGTCGGGCAATTCCTCACGAATGCCAGGCAAAACCGCGTCAAACTTGGGTGAGGTGATCAACAGCTTCGCGCCCGCATCATTGAGGATGTAGGAGATCTCTGGCGCAGTCAGCCGGGTCGAGATCGGGACCAGCATCGTGCCAGCGCGTTGGGAACCCCAAATTAGCGTCCAGAAATCGATGCGGTTCTCAAGCAAGACACCAAAGGCATCGCCTGCCTCAAATCCGCGGGCGCGCAGCATTTGAGCGAAGCGGTTGGCAGCCTCATCCATTTCGCGAAAGGTCATCTGTTGACCCGTTTCTGCGACAATCACAGCGGGATGGTCAGGACGGTTCGCGGCGTGCGCGATCGGATGCATGCTCATATCTATCTCCCAGCTGGACTCGATGCGTTGCAAAGCATCAGTCAGCTCTCTTCCAATTGTTAAGGAAGACTAGCGCCGGGTGCGGCGCGCTCAAGAAAATTCATGCGGTGTTGACGGCAAGCAGGCTCAAATGTGCAAATTCGTGAAAATCGGAATGGTTGGGAACCGAAAGCTGGGTCGAAAGTTTGAAAATACGGTACGCAGAAAAAAGGCGGCGGGAAGACCCGCCGCCTATACTCGGACACCCTCTCCAATGTCCGACTCGCCTCAAGGCGAGTAAACTGTCTCAGAGCGCTTTAGGATCCTTCGGTCTCACTGCCCTCTGCACCGACACGTCGCCGCCCGGGCAACATATCATCTTGGCTCTCTTCGCTATCGCTAACCTGCAGCGGAGTGCTGATCGTTCGCAAGGCCGAAGTCTGAACCTCTCTTTCGCGCTCTACCATATAGGGAATTGGATCAACTGCAACCCCATCGACACGAACTTCATAATGGAGGTGTGGTCCGGTCGACCAACCGGTCGAACCAACATAACCGATGACATCACCTTTTTCGACGCGTTCGCCGACGGTTACGGTCATCCGCGACAGGTGCGCGTAGCGCGTTTCCAGCTCTGCCCCGTGGTCAACCTTTATATAAAGACCATAGCCGCGTCCTGATCTTGCAAGGCTCACAATGCCGTCTGCTGTTGCATAGACCGGGGTGCCTACAGGCGCAGCAAGATCCACGCCCTTGTGGGGGCGGCGCCCGCCACGGACCGGGTGAATTCGCATGCCAAAGCCGCTCGTCAGGCGCGCGCCCTCAACCGGCATCAACGAAGGTATCGAAACCACAGAGCGTTCAAGCACTGGTGCAGTCACCCCATTATCGGCGGGTGGTGCGCTGTCGAGAGAGGACCAGCTTGCAAATAGCTCGCGAAAGCGAACATCGCCAATTTCGAGCGAGCTATCACTGGTATCACGCAGAGGCTCAGCCATGTCAGCCGCAGCCGCATTGGCCGATGAGCTGGTTGTTGTGTTAGCCAGAGCAGGATGCGCAGCGATGAGCATAGCGGACGCGGCAAAAGCCGCGCTCATCTTGCTGAAAGGACGCTTAAAGCGCGATAACATACTGACCCGGTCCTGACTGGCGTTTGCGCCAATTATCTTTGCTTGTTGCTCGCGTTTAAATTGTCTTTTGAGCTTCTATGGCTCGGCAACGCGGCAAACTGAGGTTTCCGGCAGAATACCTACCGGTCGATTGAACGAACAGTAATGGAGCCGATTCCTTAATTCGCAACATCTTGATAAAAGTCGCGCGATAGACCGGCTGCAAGACGCGCTGAGTCGTTGAATGGCGGCTTAACGGGACCGCGAAAATGGCTGCGAACCAAGCGTTTCCACATAGTTACCGGCTCTTTACCAGAGTCCTCACAGAATCGCAGAAAGTGCTTGGTACCAAAGCCTACGTGCCGGATTTCGTCGTCAAGGATTCGCTCAAGGATGCGCGATCCGTGTTCGTCGCCGGCCGCCTGGACCCGCTCCAGCGTGGTCGGCGTTACATCGAGCCCGCGCGCTTCCAAAACCATTGGGACAACCGCCAACCGAGCGCCCACATCATTGCGCGTTTCATGCGCAGCCTCCCATAGCCCGGCATGGGCAGGCAGAGCGCCATAATGGCTCCCAAGCGATTCCAACTTTCGTGCGAGTAAGGCGTGATGCATCGCCTCATCAGCAGCCACCGAAAGAAAATCGGAGACGAACTCCTCCCCCATTTCGGCGCCAAATCGGCCCGCCATATCGAGCGCAAGGTCAATCGCAACAAACTCGATATGAGCAAGGCTGTGCCACATGGCAATCCGGGTTCGCTCTGATCCAAACTTGCCGCGTTTAGGCATTTTGTTCGGAGGAAGAAGCTCGGGCGCATCGGGCCAGGCGGGCTGGTCGGGCATCGCAACATCAAAGGTGAAGTCCAGCTCCCCGCGCCTCCACCGCCGTGCAACATCGCGTGTCGCGAAGCATTTGGCGCGCGGATCTCCTGTGAGCAGCGCGGCTCGAATGGCCTGAGCAAGTGACGTCATCGGGAGTGTTCAGAGAGCCTTGGCAGCGGCCAACACTTCCTCAGCATGGCCCTTGACCTTCACCTTGTTCCAGGCCTGCGCGATCGTGCCGTCCGCTCCGACCAGATAGGTGCTGCGGACCATACCCATATAGGTCTTCCCGTACATCTTCTTCTCGGTCCAGATGCCGAGCGCATCAGAGAGACCACCTTCCTCTGCATCGGTTGCGAGCGGAGTGGTGAGACCGTGCTTAGCAATGAAATTCTGGTGCTTCTTGGCCGAATCCTTGCTCACGCCCAAAAGCTCAACCCCGGCGGCGTCAAACTCACCCTTCAACGCGGTAAAATCCTTGGCTTCGGTGGTGCAACCTGGCGTGTTGTCCTTTGGGTAGAAGAACACAACCAGCTTCTTGCCGGCAAAGTCGGACGGCTTGACCGTGCCGCCCTCAGGGGTTTCCATCGTAATATCAGGCATGGCGTCGCCGGCGGCGGCAAAATCAGTCATGTGGGATCTCCAAAAGTTCGTCGAAAGTGGCTGTCCAGCCTCGGGCGATAGAAACGCGCGCCGCTCTCAGCCGTTCCAAAAGCTGGGTGTAGCTATCGCACTGGCAAGCTCTTGCAAGCGCTTTTGCGGCGGCGGGTGGCGGTTCAGTGCCGTCAGGGGCAAGCAGTCTGCCGACGACGAGAATATCGGTCAGCAGGTCGTATGCTGGCCAAAGGTCCTCATTGACCAACCCTCGCTTGACCAAAGCGGGCAGCGCGATGGCAAAATCGGGGGAGAACATATCTCTCTCCTCACTTCCCAAGGCCGCCGCTTCGCGCAGCTGGAGATGGTGGACCAAGAACTCAACATCGACGAGCCCGCCGCGCATCAGCTTTACATCGAGCATCCCGCGCGGCGGTTTATGGCGTGCCATCTCGCCGCGCATCTCAAGCACATCGCGACGCAGTTTCTCGGGATTGCGGGGCTGCCGCTTCGCCTCTTCGATAATCGCCTCGACCGTGGCGCGCGCCTCGGGCGAGCCGACGAGTACGCAGGCTCGATTGAGCGCCATATGCTCCCACGTCCAGGCGCTCTCGCGCTGATATCTTGCAAAGGCATCCACCGACACAGCGAGCGGGCCCTGCTTGCCCTGCGGGCGAAGTCTGGTGTCGACTTCGTAGAGCACGCCCTGCGCGGTCGGGACTGACAAAGCCGAACTGACACGGCTCGCCAAACGGTTGAAGTAGAGCGTCGCGCCAAGCGGCCTGTCGCCGTCCGATTCTGCGTCGAAAGCTCCGGTAAAGAGGTAGATCATATCGAGGTCTGACGCATGGGTCAGCGCTCCTCCGCCCAGCCGGCCAAGCCCCAACACAACCAACTCGCCGCCTGCGATCCTGCCGTGGGTTCTTGCGAATTCGGCGGTGGCCACCTCGTGCGCGACTGTGATCGCTGCCCCCGCGACATCGGACAAGGCTGCGCCAATGACCGAGGGCTTCTCCTGCGCAGTGACCAGGTCAATACCGAGCGTAAAGCGTGCCTCGCTGGTTACATAGCGAATGCAATCGAGCTTCGCCTCGTAGTCAGCGCGCTGCGCCTGCCCACGCATTTGCCGGATCTTTTCCTCTCGCAGTGTGTCGAATCGGATCGGCGCATTCTCAATCCGCACGTCAAACACTTCGGGGCGACGCGCGAGCTCATCGGCGAGGATCGGGGACAACGTTAGGGCAGCAACGAAGCTCTCCATCAGATCGGGCTCCGCAGCGAGCAAGCGGAACAGCTGGATCGCCGACTGGACACGCTCGATCACGCTTTGCCAGCGCGCAAGCGCACGGGTCGGATCGTCGCTTTCAGCAATCGCCTTTAGCAAATCTGGAAGCAGGCGATCAAAGGCTTCGAGAGCCTGCGGGGAACGGATCGCAGCATACCGACCATCGCGCCATTCCTCGATCCGCGCGGCAAGGGGGCCGGGCTCTTCAAAACCGAGTTCAGCGAGCATCTTCTCCCGCTCGCTTTGCGGCGGGGTGGAGGGCTTGGCGTGTTGCTCTGTTCCCGTGAATGCCTCGTAAATTGCGCCGGTCCGGTGAGTGATCGCGGTCAGTTCCTCGACCATAGCCTCGGCAGAGGCCAATCCATCGAGCTGTGCAACTGCGTCGAGCGCCTCGCCGTCAGGAAGCGTATGGGTTTGGCGATCGGCTACCATCTGTAGACGGTGTTCAATCTCCCGCAGTCGGTCATAACTCTCGCCCAAGACACGCGCATCATCGACCGCAATTCGGCCAGCTTGGGCCAGTCGGTCCAGCGCCTCGCGAGTGCCGCGCACTCGAAGAGACCTGTCTCGGCCGCCGTGGATCAGTTGATGCGTCTGAGTGAAAAATTCGATCTCGCGAATACCGCCGCGTCCCCGTTTGACGTCGAATCCGGGTCCGGGAAGCTTTGGTCCTGCGTTGCTATCGCGAATCCGCTGAGTCAGAGCGCGAATCTCTTCAACCGCGCCAAAATCAAGCGCCTGACGCCACACGAAGGGCGCGATTTCAGCCAGGAAAGCCTTGCCTGCCTCGATATCCGCCGCCGCCGCGCGGGCGCGAATAAAAGCAGCGCGCTCCCATGCCAGCGCCTCGCCCTGGTAGTGGGTTAGAGCTGTGCCGCGCCTGACGACCAGCGGGCTGATTTCAGAAGCGGGCCGCAACCGCAGATCGACCCGCAGGACATAGCCTTCAGACGTATTGTCTGAAAGCAGCGCCATGACCCGGCGTGCATATCGTTGCGCGACTTCACCCGGATCATCTGACGGCCGGCGAGGGAGGAGGTCGGGATCGTAAAGCAGGATCGGGTCAATGTCGGAGGAGTAATTGAGCTCACAAGCGCCCTGCTTACCCAGAGCCAAGGCAATGAAGCCGTCGCTTCGATTCTCTCCGCTGCGCTCGACAATCGCCGCCCGGATTGCCTTGTCCAAAGCTTCATCGGCGAAGGAGCTCAATTCCCCGACAACTCGGGCAAGCGAGAAAGCTCCCGCGAGATCTCCGATTGCCAACGCCGTTGCAAGAGCAAGCCTGTGGCGGCGCAACCCGACGCCCACATCATCATGCTTGCCGCGCGCGCGCGCCCAGTCGAGCGCTGCCTCGCCCTGGCCCTGCTCCAGCAAGGCGGTCAAATCGGGTTGTCGATCAAGAGCGCGCGCCAAAAACGGAGCGAAGCTGCGCGCTCGCTCTATCGCTCCGCCCCAATCTGGGTGTGTACTGCCCATCGTCATGACCCTCCTTTGAGCCTGTGACCGCAAGCCTGCAAGTCGCTTGCGAGCAGGGGTGGGCTCTGCAAAAAGCCGCGCACGATACGTTCATTCGGAGACCTGCTCACCATGCCAACCCTCATGCCTCCCGAATGGGCACCGCAGGACTGGTTATGGATCGGCTTTCCGCACCTTGCTGAAGAATGGCCGGGCTGGCTCGGACCTGCACAAGAACAGATCGCTGCCTTTGCAAATGCGGTCGCGGAGACCGGGCAGGAGGTTCGCTTGCTGGTGCGCGACGATGCCAATGCAGCGCGTGCCCGTTCTCTGGTGAGCGAAAAGGTGGTGCTCGAACAGCGCGTCTATGGCGACATATGGCTGCGCGACACTGGACCTTTGATTGTCCGCACGAACGCAGGGCAAGCGGCGCGTTTGTTCGGCTTCAACGGCTGGGGCGGCAAGTATCTGATGGCGGGCGATCAGACAATCGCGACCGACTTGATAGGCGATCTGGGCCTTCCGAGTGAACGCGCCTCAATGATCCTCGAGGGCGGCGCAATTGACGGTGATGGGACCGGACTTGTCGTGTCGACCGAGCAATGTCTGCTGAACCCCAACCGTAACCCCGACATGACCCGCGAGGCGATTGCAGCGGAACTCTATAAGCGTCTCGGTTATGACCGGGTGCTGTGGCTGGGTGAAGGGCTCGTCAACGATCACACCGACGGTCATGTCGACAATCTCGCGCGATTTGTTGGCCCGAACCAATTGGTTGTGCCTGAAGCATCGGGAGAGGATGATCCCAACGCTCAGATCTATGCAGAAGCGGCAAAGCACGCTGAGGAATTCGGAGTTCAAGTGGCTCGCATTCCTTCGCCAGGACGGATCGAGCGCGACGGCCAAGTTGAGCCAGCAAGCTATGTGAATTTCGCAATCACTTCGAACTTGGTCGTGGTGCCCACTTTTGGCTCATCGCACGACGAGGCGGGCGTGGCCGCGATCGCGGCGCTTTTCGCAGATCGAGAGACGATAGGCCTGGCGGCGGATGCAGTGCTGGCAGGGGGCGGGGGATTCCATTGCGCAAGCCAGCAAATGCCAAAAGCTTAACGCGGTGTTAGGATTTTGCTCGCAGAATTCTCGTTATGAGCAGAGCCCTCGCCCTATCAGCCCGTGCCTATCACGAAGCGCGTCAGCGTCAGGCTGACATTTTGAGCAGCGTGATTGTGCTCGCTTGCGGTGCAGCTCTGATCCTTGCCGGGCAACCGCTCCCGCTCTGATCGGCTAAAGAAGCTTGACGAGCGCCGCGATTGCCGCCGCGCCCAACACCACGCCCACACAGCCGCGCCATACGGGGTCACTAACCTTGCCAAAGGCCAAGTGACCAACCCAATTGCCCAGCATCATCATCGGAAAGAGTGAGAGGCCGAGCACGATTGTCCGCCAGTCGAGCACGCCAATTGCTGCGCCCGAACCAAGCCCGGCAACCGCCGAAATGCCAAAGATCCCCACCATGGAAGCACGGGCCGTGATGCGCGGAATGTCGCGCCCGACATAATACGGGACCACAGGCGGACCAGGCATTGCTGCAAAACCGGTCAGCAGGCCTGCTGAGACACCCACCGCCCCGGTGGTGACGGGACCGGGCTGCTCAGCCGATCGCTTGGGCAATAGGATGGCGAAAAACGCTGACAATGCGATGAGCGCAATGAGTAACCGGGCAAGGTCCGGGGGTGTTGCGTCCAGCAAGATAAGGCCAGGAGCGGTCGCGATCACCACCAACCCACCGATGACAAAAGCGCTGCGCTCAGCCTCTCGCACGATCAGCTTGATCTCGGTCACGGCTAGCAAGCCCGCCATGATGTTGATCACCAACACCGCCTCAACCGGGGTCAGCGCAAGGGCAAGGATCGGTACCAGCAAGATGCCAAAACCAAAGCCCGTCAAGCCGCGAATAAACGCCGCGCCCAATGTGGCCGCGATCGCCACTGCGATTTGGTTCGCGCTGAAACCGGCGAGGATTTCCAAGAGATCAGGCTCTCAAGTCAGGCGCCAATGCGGCTTCTGTGAGCTTTGCAATTGCCTCATCGAGAGGGAGCACTTGCTGCTCCTTCTCGCCCAGAATTCGCATAGCGACCGTGCCTTCTTCAGCCTCGCGCATGCCGACCACCAGAAGATAAGGAACCTTCGCAAGCGAATGTTCGCGCACCTTGTAGTTGATCTTCTCATTGCGCAGATCGGTATCGACCCGAAGTCCGGCCGCTTTCAATTTGGCTTCGACGTCGAGCGCATAGTCGTCAGCGTCCGACACAATCGTCGCCACCACTGCCTGCTTTGGCGCAAGCCACAAAGGCAGCTTGCCAGCATAGTGCTCGATCAGGATGCCGATGAAGCGCTCCAGCGAACCAAACAAAGCGCGGTGCAGCATGACGGGACGATGCTTCTCGCCATCCTCGCCAATGTAGCTGATGTCGAACGCTTCTGGCAGGTTCATATCGACCTGCAAGGTTCCGCATTGCCAGTCGCGCCCAATCGCATCGCGCAGCACAAATTCAAGCTTGGGCCCGTAAAACGCGCCTTCGCCTTCATTGATCGTGTAGGCGAGCCCCATTCCGTCGAGCGTGCCGATCAGCGAGCCTTCTAGGACGTCCCAGATCTCATCTGAGCCCATGCGGTTTTCCGGCCGCGTCGAGAGCTTGATCCGCACATCGTCGAAGCCGAACTGGCTGTAAATGTCGAGAATCAGCGCAACCACGTCGCGGTTTTCGTCATTCAGCTGATCCGGCGTGCAGAAGATGTGCGCATCGTCCTGCGTGAAGTGGCGCACGCGCATCAGGCCGTGAAGCGCGCCCGATGGTTCGTAGCGGTGCACCTTGCCAAACTCGGCCATGCGCAGCGGCAGGTCGCGATAGCTCTTGAGGCCATGCGCGAAGAGCGACACGCCGCCCGGGCAGTTCATCGGCTTCAGAGCAAAGACGCGCTCGTCTTCGGTCTGCGTCGTGAACATATGCTCGCCATAATTGAACCAGTGGCCCGAGGTCTCCCACAAGCTGCGGTCCATCACGTCAGGCGTGTTGACCTCGACATAGCCCGCCTCTTCCTGACGGCGGCGCATATAGGTCAGCAGGCCCTGAAACATCTGCCAGCCATGCGGGTGCCAGAAGACCGCTCCGGGCGCGAAGTCCTCAAAGTGGAAGAGGTCCAGTTCGCGGCCCAGCTTGCGGTGATCGCGTTTCCCGGCCTCTTCAAGCCGGTGAAGGTGCGCGTTCAGCTGCTTCTTATTGAGCCAGCCCGTCCCATAAATACGCGTGAGTTGCGCGTTGTTCTGGTCACCGCGCCAGTATGCGCCCGCCGTGCGCATGAGCTTGAACGCCTGCGGGTCAAGCTTTCCGGTCGAGGCCAAATGCGGACCACGGCACATGTCGAGCCATGCACCCTCGCTGCCGGGCTCGCCCGACCAATAAACCGTCAGGTCTTCACCTTCCGGCAATTCCTTGGCCCATTCCGCCTTAAAGCTCTCACCTTCGGCTTCCCATTTGGCGATCAAGTCATCGCGCGACCAAACCTCGCGGACCAGAGGTTTGTCGGCTTTTATGATCTCGCGCATCTTCTCTTCGATCGCAGGCAGGTCTTCGAGGCCAAACGGCTCACGCGAAGATGGCGCCATGACGTCATAATAAAAGCCATCCTCGGTCGCGGGACCAAAGGTGATCTGCGTACCCGGCCACAAGGCCTGTACGGCCTCCGCAAGGACATGGGCGTAGTCATGCCGTGCCAGCTCAAGCGCCTCAGCCTCGTCGCGGGACGTGATCAATGCCAGCTCCGCATCGCCCTCAAACGGGCGCCCAAGGTCACGGATCTCGCCGTTCACCTTTGCGGCCAAGGCGGCCTTGGCAAGGCCGGGACCGATCGCAGCAGCGACATCAGCCGGGCTTGAGCCCGCCTCCATCTCTCGCACAGAGCCGTCCGGCAAGCTGATTTTCAGAAATTCGGTCATCGTTAGCGTCTCATTTCCCTGAGCGCGCGCCTTAGGACAAAGGAACGCGCACCGAAAGAGCGGTGTGGAAGTGTTTAACCGATTTCGAGGTGAACACCGCGCCACCCGAAACCGGGTGGCAGATGCGCTGACTTAACCCAGCCGCAACCGCCCCCGGAAATCCGAGGTTGTAGTTGTGGTGGTTGTGGTCAGCTTCAGTGCCATGCCGAGGGTATAGGCGCTGCGGGTTGCAAAGTCATTACGCAAATCCCGATCACTGTCTTCGGAAAGCACGCGCTCCATTTTGGAAAGTTTGCTTGACATTGACCCGAATCAATGACAAGCAACCTTTCCATAGTTGAAAGGACGCTTGTCTAATGACGACTCGGAACATCAATCTCGTTAAAGCCCTTGGTTGGGCCGCGCTCATCCTGGCCTTGGCCTTCATCATGCAAACGCAGGACATGAGCCAGAGCGCCAGCTTTGGCGTGATCGCCGGCTTGGCCGGTGCGTCGTGGGGCTCGCTCAATATCGACAATCCCTGCGGCAAAGGATGCCTCGAATGACCCAAAAGAATGACCACTCCGAAGTCAAACTCGGCTTCCTCGGCCGCGGCCCGCTGTTTTGGTTGATCATGACCGCGGTCACCACCGCAACCGTTGCTGGCCTTGCGCTGAGCGAGGCGATTGAGGGCAGCACGGCGCTGATCGCGATGTTCACAGCGCCCATAGCATCCATGATTGCGATGTTCCTCGCCTATCTCAACGCCAACGCGGCTCAGACGACCACATGTGTCGGCAAGGGCGACGCTCAGCGGCGCTATATCAAGCGAGTGGCGCTATTCACCTCGCTCTATCTTGCGAGTTTCGCTGGCCTCACTTTTCTCGACCAATTGGGTGAGACGCCGCTAGCGGTGCGTTACGTCGTCGCCGTCCTTCCCGGGCTCGCGATCATTGGAGTCTTCTGGTCAATCGGCCGACTGATTGTCGAGGAGACCGATGAATTCTTGCGCATGCTCACGGTTCGACAAGCCCTCATCGCCTCGGCCCTTGCGATGAGCGCGGCTTCGATCTGGGGATTCCTGGAGAGTGCTGAGCTGGTCATACATCTCGACGCTTATTGGTACGCCGTTGTCTGGTTCAGCGGATTGTTTGTCGGCGCGCTGATCAATCGGATCGAATACGGCACCTGGGGCTCGGCGTAGGAGGCAAAGCATGAAGAACCGCCTTAAAGTGCTGCGGGCTGAACGAGACTGGTCGCAGCAGGACCTCGCCGACCGGCTCGGCGTTTCGCGCCAAAGCGTCAACGCCATCGAGAAGGGTCGCTATGACCCTTCGCTGCCGCTCGCCTTTTCGATAGCCGAGGTCTTCGACCTCGCAATCGAAGAGATCTTCAGCCGCGATTGAGCTTTCCAGCTAGGACGAAATTACGTTCGACCCGGCTTCGACTGAGAGCCTTTTGGTCCCGGCAAGCTGGGTTGAGCGCTGCCTGATCCCGGACATAAAGCGATATTCAGTTGTCGCGCGGGTCGGAGTCAGCTCAACCGCCATATAGCCGCGCTGAGAGGTGTCAGCCCAGGTAAGCTCGGAGTTCTCAGCCACAATTGCACCGGCCAGTTGCTCGGGAGGAATGACGGAGAGAAAGGTCTCCATCCCCGGCGAGCTAACCGATGATGTACCGAACTCAACGCCCACATTGGCGCCGCCCTGGCTCAGATCAAACGCCCAGCCATTATGCGTGTCCCCAGCGAGCACTACGAGATTGGCATCGGCCTCTAACGCAGCATTGAATACCCGCTCACGCGCAGCAGGATATCCGTCCCATGCGTCCATATTCTGCGGCAACCCTGCTTCGCTCGCCAACGCTGAGGTTGTCAGGCGGATACGAAGCCAATCGGGCAAGCCATCGCCGAGCGAGCCCAGCATTCCACGGGGTGCAGACAGCTTGCCCATCAGCACTTGCTGGACGAGCACTTGCCAGACCGTGCCCGAAGCCTTCGATGCGCTGAGGCCTTCAGCCAGCCATTGCTGTTGAGCAGCGCCCAAGAGCTGCCGCTCCGGGTCCATCCACTCGCCATCGCGAAATGCGCTGAGCGCGTTGATGATCTTGGTGCGATCCTCCTCGCCCTCAACCAGCATGCGCAGGTTGAACTGCCCATCGCGCCCCTCAAGCCGTGTGTCGAGACGGAACAAGGTCGCCAGATCACCGATCTGGTATTGCGCATAGACGTCATCGGAGACTGGCATCCATTCGCGGTAGACTTGTTTGGCGACCGCTTTGCGCACCGACCATTCGCCTTCGGTTTCTGGCTGGTGATTTTGCGCGCCGTCCTTCCAACTGTCATTGGTGCTTTCGTGATCGTCCCACACCGCGATCATCGGCAAGACCTGATGCAGCCGCTGGAGATCCTTGTCAGCCCGGTACGTCGCATAACGCAGGCGGTAGTCAGCAAGCGCGACGATTTCGCTGTCTGGCGCGATCAAGCGGTCGGGATGAGCCTGGCTCTCATTGGGATAGGTGTCAGTCCCATATTCATAGATGTAATCACCCAGATGAACTGCCAGATCGACGTCGTTCGCCTCTGCTGCATGAGCATAGGCGTTGAACCAGCCGAAGCCGAAATTGGAGCAGGAGAAAACCGCCATGCGGAAACTCTGGGTTGCTTCGGCAGGAAGCGTGCGCGTGCGGCCAACCGGCGACGCGCTGCCGCTTGGCGCAAGGAAGCGGTAGAAATACCAGCGGTTGGGCGAAAGACCGCTAGCAATAGCCTTCGCGCAGAAATCGCGTTCCGGAGATGCAACCACCTGCCCTTCGGCGACGATGCTTGCGAATTCGGCGCTCTCACTGACCTGCCAAGTCAGTGTGGTCTCTTGGTCGGCGACATAGCGCGTCCAGAGCAGAACACTCAGAGCCTGAGGCTCTCCGCTCGCGACCGAGTGCGTGAAGCCGGTGCCAAATGTGCGAGCGTGAACCGGCGCTGCGGCGACAGCGGCCGAGGCGCCGGCCAGTGCAAAGATTCCGCGCCGCGTGAGGCCGGTGCTGGACGCAGCTGGCTGCGCTATTGAGTCGGTTTTGAGCATCTTTTTCCCCTTGAGCGACCCGCCCATAATCAGCTTCGATGGCGCAACTGTGACAACGCTTGCATCTCTGGGGGATGAACAGGCACAAAGCGCGGCCATGAGTGAAGTCAATTTCCAAGAAATGCCCGACGGGCGCCGGATCGCCTACCGCTATCACCCCGGCCAAGGGCCGCTGTTGGTATTTCTGCCCGGCTATATGTCCGACATGGATGGCGGCAAGGCGACTAGCCTGTTTGCGGAAGCGCAAGAACAGAGCCGCGCTTGCTTATTGCTCGATTATTCGGGTTGCGGGCGCAGTTCGGGCGACTTTGCAGATGGCACTTTCACCGCTTGGCGCGAGGAAGTGCTCGCCTTGATCAAAGCGCGGCAGGCCGAGGACGGTGCACAAGAGGTTTTGCTGGTAGGCTCTTCAATGGGCGGCTGGCTTATGCTCTTGGTCGGAGAAGCGCTGGGAGAGGCGCTTATCGGAATAATCGGCATCGCCGCAGCGCCCGACTTTACCCAGTGGGGTTATTCGACCGATCAGTGCGCGGAGATGGCCGCCGGCAAGACGGTCTATGAGGACAATCCCTATGGCCCCGATCCAACGCCAACCCATCCCAGCTTCTTTGCCGATGCCGAGGCGCAATTGCGGCTCACCACGGATATCCCCATCACCTGTCCAGTACACTTGTTGCACGGCCAGCGCGATGCAGATGTGCCGTGGGAGATCAGCCTCAAACTCGCCCAGGCGCTGCGTTCGGATGCGGTACAGGTGACGCTGATAAAGGACGGCGACCACCGGCTCTCACGCGATAGCGACATCGCGATGCTCAAAGCGGCGGTGGCGTCATTCTATCAGGGAAACACTGCGTGACTCTATCCGCTGCACTCTTAGCTCCTGCCATTCTCGTGGCGCTTCAAGTCGGCCCCAATCCCAATGTGGGTGGCCTCCAGGGCGTCCCGGATGAGCTCTTCGACCGCCCTGCGCGCACAACCGAAAAGTCTGCCCCACTTGATCCCGGCAGTCAGTGGCTTTCTGATTGCCTCGACCTTCTCGCGCAAGACCCATCGAGGGCGCATACAATGGCCCAGCTGCAACGCAATGCGAGCACAGGGTCGGATCGGGTTCTCGCCAATCACTGCCTTGGCCTTGCCGCCAGCGAGCTGACTCTGTGGGACGATGCCGTAACCGCGTTTATAGCCGCTCGCGACGAGACGCCAGTCGAAGAACCGCGCCTGCGCGCGCGCTTTGGGACGATGGCAGGACTGATCGCATTGGAAAGCGGGGATTCGGCGAATGCACTACTGATTCTGACACTCGCCAAACGCGAAGCTCAGGCCGCTGCTTCGGCTCCGCTTCAGGCCATCGCAGCAACGCAATTGGCCCGCGCAATGGTCGCCAACGGCCAGTCGGAGTTGGCCCTTTTCGAGCTTGAGACAGCCACCAGGCTCCAACCCGATGCGGCCGAAAGCTGGTTGCTGCTGGGCACCCTCCTACGGCGATTGGAGCGGCTTGACGAAGCACAAACTGCAATCGAACGCGCTGGTACGCTCGATCCCACCGATCCGGAAATCGGTCTCGAAGCTGGCGTGATCGCGGTCCTTTCCGGACGAGAAGAAGCGGCACGGGCGAGCTGGCAATCTGTGATCGCGGTTGCGCCGGAAAGCCCCGCAGCCTTGACCGCGCAGGACTATCTCGCGCAGCTTGCACCGCCACCAGCCATAACCAGCACTCAGGAACCATCATGACCCGTTTCTCAGTCCTTGACCTTGTACCCGTCAGCGAAGGCAGCAGTGTCGGAGACGCTTTGGCGGCAAGCACTTCGCTCGCGCGCAAGGCGGAGGCGCTGGGTTGCAATCGGTTCTGGGTGGCTGAGCATCACGCGATGGATGGGATCGCGGGGGGCGCCACTTCGGTAGTGCTCGCACATATCGGCAATGCAACCTCGTCCATCCGCATCGGATCTGGCGGGATCATGCTTCCCAACCACACGCCGTTCCAGATTGCCGAGCAATTCGGCACGCTCGACGCACTTTTTCCTGGTCGGGTCGACCTTGGGCTTGGCCGAGCCCCGGGAGCAGGGCCAGAACTGCAGCGAGCTCTGCGAAAGAACCTGCAGCAAGCCTCGGAGTATTTTCCGCAAGACGTCGTCGAGCTGCGCGCTCTTCTGACCGGTGAAGTTGAGCTGGCCGTTAAAGCAACGCCAGGTTTGGGTGCGAGGCCTGAGCTATGGATGCTCGGATCGAGCCTGTTCGGTGCGCAATTGGCGGCCAAGCTCGGCATGCCCTACGCTTTTGCCGCTCATTTTGCGCCCGATCATCTGGATGCAGCGCTCGAACTGTATCGCCGCGACTTTGAGCCTTCGGAAACACTCGCCGAGCCCTATGTGATGGTGGCGATGAACGTTTTTGCCGCCGACACGCAGCGCGAGGCGCAGGTCCTCGCTTCGAGCCAGCAACAGGCATTCGTCGCCCTGCGCAGTGGCAATCCAGGCCGACTCAAACCCCCGGTGGAGGACTACCTCGATATGCTCCCAGCTCCGCATCGCGCCATGCTTGAACATATCGGCCAAGCGGGCGCCGTGGGAACACCAGAAAGCGTACGAGAGACCATCGCAGCTTTCATCGCGCGCACTCAGGCGGATGAGATTATCCTCTGCGGGTCGACCTTTGATCCGACCGAACGCGAGAGGTCGCTTGAACTAACGGTAGAAGCCTGCACTCCCATTCCCGCGTGATCGCAAGCCCGCAAAATCCCTTCAGCAAAGCGTGCGTGGCAGCCTGACCCGAACATACCCCCAAATCTGCGTCGTTCCTGCTTGCACCGACTCTGCAAAAGCCTGTATCAAGCGTCACAAAACTACAGGCCTGCATAATATAATTATACGCAGATGACAGGCCGGAGCAGGAGCAGTCAGGCTATGCGCGCACAAAGCTCGGGCGATTCCGAAGTCCTACCCAATACCAAGGCGAAGGCGCTTTTGAGAGAGCTCAAGAAGCATCTCAAATCGGCGATCTTGCCGGGTGACACTCCTCTTTCAGGAGCCGATCTCGACGAGGCGAGCGCGTTCTTACTTTCAGCAGCGGCGCGACGCGCCAAGTCGCGGCCCGTGATTGCCATCGAATCCGACACCGGGGCCGATACCTTGGGCAACCGACGGTTACGGATCGCTATCATCAATGCTGACATGCCATTTTTGGTCGACTCGATTGCTGCGGCGATTTCCGGCCAGGGTTTGAGCATAGATCAACTGATCCACCCTGTGGTTGGAGCCTCTCGCGACGCTGATGGGATCCTGACCGGTTTGAGTGCGAAGAGCGCAGCAAAGCGCACTGATGCCAAGCTCGAATCGTTCATCTACATCGAAACCCCCCGGATCGACGCCCGCCAAAGGCAAGACCTGCTGGCGCAGCTCAAGACAACACTTGGCGATGTCAGAGCAGCGGTCAGCGACTGGCCCAAACTGCGTGATGCAATGGCCCGAGACGCCGTGTCGCTGAGCGGCGACGGGCGCAGCAACAGTGAGGCCGTCTGGCTGCTCAATTGGCTCAACGACGGGATGCTAACCCAGCTCGGCCATCTCACTCGCACGCGATCGGGTGAAGTGCTCAAACCGGTCGGCATATGCCGTAAGAGTGCGAAGCAAATCCTCGCCGACAGCTCGTTTGAGCGCGCCTTTGAGTGGTTCGAGGCAAAGCCAGCAGATGGCAGCGCGAGAGACTTCCTGATCATCAAGGCCAACCGGCTTTCAACCGTGCACCGCCGCGTGCCGCTTGACCTGTTCATCGTCCCCCACCGCGAAAAGTCAGGCCGAAGCAGCAAGGTTACCGCTCTGTCGGTTCATGCGGGGGTGTGGACCAGCGCTGCGCTCGCCACCCCGCCGGGCGAAGTGCCAGTTTTGCGTAAGGCGCTGACCCATATCACTAAATCTCTGGGTTTTGATCCCAACGGCCATGCGGGCAAGGCACTTGTCCACGCCTTCACCGCGCTCCCGCATGATCTGCTAACCGCCTTTGCGACCGAGGATATCGGGCGGCTCGCCACCGCGATGATGAGCCTCGTTGACCGTCCTCGCCCGCGCGTTGTGCTGGTGCAATCCGCGCTTGCCAGACACGTATTTGCGTTCATCTGGCTGCCGCGCGATCACTTGTCGACCAACCTTCGGCTCCAGATCCAGGACCTGCTCACTCAGCGCGAGGGGGTCGATATGCTGAGCTGGAGCCTAGAGGTCGAAGGCTCAACGCTCGCGATGCTGCAATTCCTGCTCGACACCCGCGCCAGCGACGCCATGCCGGATGCGCGGCAGATCGAAGCACAACTGATCGAGCTGCTCAAAGGCTGGGATGAAGCGGTGGAATCGCATCTCGCCGAGATGGATGATAGCAACCGTGTCGCTGCCATTACGGCGCGCTATGCGAGCGCGTTCTCGGCCGGCTACCGCGCGCGCTACGGCGCGGCTGAAGCAGCGCTCGACATCATGGAATTGCGCGCCATCACTGCTGGAGATGATCCCAGCGCGCGATCTTGTCGGTTGTACAAACTCGACCATGTCGAGCGCGGCAAGCTACGGCTCAAGATCTATCATACGACCGGCCATATGCCGCTCTCGGACGCGGTACCTGCCCTTGAGAATTTCGGCTTCCGAGTGCTCGCAGAGATGCCCACCCGGCTTGACGAGGGCGAGTTGGGAACGATCCATGAATTTAAGCTGGAAGCGGCTCCTGGGACCGACATCGACGCCCTGATGGAGCGTGCGGAGGCGATTGAAACTGCGATCGCCGCAGTGCTCAATGGTCAATCTGAAGATGATCCGTTCAACCGCCTGGTTGTGGGCACAGCGCTCAGCTCGCGCAGTGCGGTGTGGCTGCGAGCGATTTATCGCTATTTGCGTCAGACCGGCATGAGCTTCACAATCTACACCGTGGTCGATGCGCTCGAGCGCGCACCCGTCGTGACCCAAGCGATGATCGATCTGTTTGTGGCAAACCATTGGGAGGGCTTTGCCGGAAATCGCGAAGCAGCGATTGCAGCCGCGCAAAACGCCTTTGCTCGTGGCCTTGCCAAGGTCTCTGCGATCAATGACGACCGGCTCTTGCGGCTTTACCGCGCGGTGATTGACGCGATTTTGCGCACCAACGCCTTTGCTCCCGCCGCCGATGAAGCCTTGGCCTTCAAGATCGATTCCGCCCTCGTTCCGAATTTGCCCAAGCCCGTGCCTTGGCGCGAGATTTTCGTTTATTCGCGGCGTGTCGAGGGGATCCACCTACGCTCGGGCGCGGTGGCGCGCGGGGGTCTGCGCTGGTCTGATCGACGCGACGATTTCCGGACTGAGATCTTGGGTCTGATGAAGGCGCAAAAGGTCAAGAACGCTGTGATCGTGCCGACCGGTGCCAAAGGTGGCTTCTACCCCAAACAACTCCCTTCGCCTGCGCTTGATCGCGACGCCTGGGCGGCAGAAGGTCAAGCGAGTTACGAGGTATTCATCCGAACGCTTTTGTCGGTCACCGACAACATCGTCGATGGCAAAGTCGTGCACCCCCAAGGCGTGCGTGTGCATGATGGCGAGGACCCCTATTTCGTGGTCGCGGCTGACAAGGGCACAGCGCGTTTCTCTGATGTCGCCAATGGCATCGCAGAGAAGACAGGCTTCTGGCTCGACGACGCTTTCGCAAGCGGCGGATCGAATGGTTATGATCATAAGGCCATGGGCATTACCGCGCGCGGCGCTTGGGTTAGCGTGCAGCGCCATTTCCTTGAGCAAGGCATCGACGTACAAAGCGATCCCATCACCGTTGTAGGTTGCGGCGATATGTCGGGCGATGTGTTCGGCAATGGCATGCTCTTGTCGAAAGCGATCAAACTGGTCGCAGCCTTTGATCACCGCCACATTTTCATCGACCCCGATCCCGATCCCGCGACCAGCTGGAAAGAGCGCAAGCGGCTCTTCGATCTCCCGCGTTCAAGCTGGGAGGACTACAGGTCTGATCTCATCTCCAAGGGAGGCGGAGTATATTCGCGCGATCTGAAACGGATCAAACTGCCCAAGAAAGCATGCGAGGTGCTCGGCATTGAAACCTCCGAAATTGAGCCTGACGCGCTTGTCTCAGCGATTATCAAATCACCGGTCGACCTTATCTGGTTCGGCGGGATTGGCACCTACATCAAGGCCGAGGCGGAGAGCCATCTTGATGTTGGTGACCCGTCCAATGATGCACTGCGAGTCAACGCTTCAGAAGTGCGCGCCAAGGCAATTGGCGAGGGTGCCAATCTCGGCGTGACGCAAGCCGGACGGATCGCCTATTCACTCAAAGGAGGGCGGATCAACACCGACTTCATCGACAATTCGGCAGGCGTGGACTGCTCGGACAACGAGGTGAACATCAAGATCGCGCTCGCCGCTGCGACACGCGAAGGCGCGATCACGACGCGCAAGCGCAACAACTTGCTCGCCAAAATGACCGACGAGGTTGCCGACATCGTGCTCGAAGACAACCGTTTGCAGGCGCTTGCTCTTTCGATTGCCGAAAGCGGTGGCGCTGCCGCGACTGCGTCCTACACCAGGTTGATAGAGCAACTGGAGGAAATGGACGCGCTCGATCGCAAGACCGAAGGCCTGGCCGATGCAGACACTTACACAAGGCGCGCAGCCGACGGACAGGGCCTGACCCGGCCCGAGCTTGCCGTACTTTTGTCAAGCGCCAAACTCGCTTTGCAGGATGCGATAGAGGCAAGCGGACTGCCCGATGATGCGATGCTCGAAGAGAACCTCATCGAGATGTTCCCACAGCCGATGCAGTCCAAATTCCTCGCCCAGATCCGCGATCACCGCTTGCGGCGTGAGCTCATCGCTACCGACCTTGCGAACCGGATCATCAACCGGCTTGGCCTGATTCACGCTTTCGAGCTGCCAGAAGAGGAAGGCGTGGGCCTTGCCGATGTCGCCGCCGCCTTTGTGGTGGTTGAGCGATTGTTCGACCTCAAGACTCTGTGGGGCGACATCGACGCGCAGAAAATGAGCGAGACGGCGCGGATCGAGCTGCTTGATCGGCTCGCTGCTGCGGTTGGCAATCTGATGTCAGATGTGCTGCGCACTGGCGCCGGGCGGGTGGAAGCCAGCGCGATGATCGCATCGTTGCAAAAGGGGATCCTCGCGCTGACAGCGGAGCGAGCCCAGCTCATCACCGGGGTCACGCAAGACCGTTCAAAAGCTCTGCGCGCCCATTTCGTCGATATCGGTGCTCCGACGAGCCTCGCCAACCGGGTCGCGGATCTTTTCGATTATGATGGTTCGATCGGGCTCGCACATCTCGCGCTCAAGACAGAGATTGACCCGACAGTCCTCACCCGCGCGTTCACCGACATCGGACAACTTATCGGCCTCGACTGGGCACAAGGGACAGCGGCGCATATGTCGCCCACCGACATTTGGGAGCGGTTGTTGGTAGATGGACTGGCGCGCGACTTCCAACATATGCGGCTCGATTTTCTCAAACGCCTCATGCGGCGCAAGACTGGCAAGAAGGACCCGCAAGCCGCCGTTTCGGCTTGGGCAAAGCACAATGAGCAAGCGGTGGCGCAGTTCAAGGCCATGATCGCGCGGGCGCAGGCAAGACCTCCGGTTGCACCGGCCGTGCTGGCCCAAATCGGCAGTCAGGCGCGCAACCTGCTAGAAAGGTAGAGAGCCGCATCCGGCTTGACGCGGGCCGCTTTTTGAGAAAACGCATACGTCTATGACTCAGGAGAGCATTGCTTCCGCCGATATCGTGATTGTCGGCACCGGGCATGGCGGCGCGCAGGCTGCGATTGCCCTGCGCCAGAAGGGCCACGAAGGCACGATCTTGATGATCGGGCGTGATCAGGTGCCACCCTATGAACGCCCCCCGCTTTCCAAGGAATATCTCGCCGGAGACAAGACATTTGAACGGATCATGATCCGGCCAGAGAAGTTCTGGGCGGATAAGGGCGTTGATCTCAAGCTGGGATGCTTGGTTACAGAGATCGACTGGATGCGGCACACGGTGACGCTGTCCGACGATACAACTGTCGCCTATCGCAAGCTGATCTGGGCAGGCGGTGGGGATCCACGGCGATTGCCGGTCCCGGGCGCCAATCTCAATGGCGTTTTCTATGTTCGCGACAAGCAGGACGCCGATGATATGATGGCTGCGCTGGAAGCCGGGGCAAAGCGCGCAGTGGTCATCGGGGGCGGCTATATCGGGCTTGAGGCCGCAGCTGTCCTGCGCAAGCTTGGCTGCGAAGTTGTGCTTCTCGAAGCACTGGAGCGGGTCCTCGCGCGGGTCGCTGGAGAAGAGCTCTCGCGGTTCTACGAAGATGAGCATCGTCGCCAAGGTGTCGATGTCCGGCTTGAGCAGGGCGTCACCGAGATCCTGGGCGACGAAGGCAAGGTCAGCGCAGTGCAGCTCGACAATGGCGAGACGCTGGAATGCGACATGGTGGTCGTTGGGATTGGCATCGTTCCTGCCATTGCACCCCTGATTGCAGCCGGTGCTGCCGGATCGAACGGGGTCGATGTCGATGTCTTTTGTCGCACGACACTCGACGACATTTACGCCATCGGCGACTGTGCAGCGCACGCCAACCCCTTTGCTGACAGCGCGGTGATCCGCCTGGAATCCGTGCAAAATGCCAATGACATGGCAAACACCGCCGCGCGCGCGATCATGGGCGACAAAGAGCCCTATCATGCGCTCCCATGGTTTTGGTCAAACCAATATGATCTCAAACTCCAGACTGCCGGGCTTAGCCTTGGCTACGACGCGACGGTCCTACGCGGTGATCCGCAAGATCGTAAGTTCACTGTGGTCTATCTGAAAGAAGGCACGCCAATCGCCTTCGATTGTGTGAACACGATGAAGGACTATGTGCAGGGCCGCAAACTGCTCGAACGTGGTGGGCAGAAGATCGATCCAGAAGTCCTTGCCGACACAGAGATCGCCATCAAAGAGATGATGTAGAGCCTCAGGTCGCAGGTTTGATCCTCTTGAGCTGAGCAATCGCCCAATCGGCAGCCTCGGCAACCACCGGATCCGGATCGTGGGTGAGAGCCGCAACCGGCTTCGCCAGCGACGCTTCTCCTGAGTTGCCAGCTGCATAAAGGCAGTTTCGGACAAACCGATCGCGCCCGATCCTCTTGATCGGCGAGCCAGAAAACAATTTGCGAAACCCTGCATCGTCCAATGCGAGCAGCTCTTCAAGCCGAGGAGCGGTCAGTTCCGCGCGCGGCAGAAAGGCTCGGTTGGCGTGCGCTTCCTGCGCGAACTTATTCCACGGGCACACAGCCAAGCAATCATCGCAACCATAGATGCGGTTACCCATGCCCTTGCGGAATTCCTCAGGCCAGGGCCCCTTATGCTCGATAGTGAGGTAGGAAATGCATCGCCTTGCATCGATTGTATAGGCATTTGGGAAAGCGTCGGTCGGACAGGCGTCAAGGCAAGCCCGGCACGAGCCGCATTGATCGCGATGCGGTTCGGCCGGGGGCAGCTCGATGCTCGTATAGATCGCGCCGAGGAACAGCCAACTGCCATGATCGGGGCTGACAAGATTGGTGTGCTTACCTTGCCAGCCGAGCCCCGCAGCCTCGCTCAACGGCTTTTCCATCACGGGCGCAGTGTCGACAAAAACCTTCACTTGAGCTTCTGGCACTTCGGCGACAAGCCAGCGGGCGAGCGCTTTCAGACGTTTCTTGACCACATCGTGATAATCGCGTCCCTGCGCATAGACCGATATCCGAGCACGGTCGCGGTGGGCCTCCAAGGCCAGCGGATCATTGCTCGGGGCATAGCTCATCCCCAGGGCGATGACGCTTTTTGCTTCGGGCCATAAGCCGGTTGGAGAACGGCGATGGTGGAGACGCGTCTCCATCCATTCCATCGTGCCATGATGGCCCTCGCCAAGCCATTCCTCCAGCCGCTCGGCCCGAACGGAATCCTCCTCAGCCCGCGCAAATCCGCAAGCGGCAAAGCCGATCGAAAGCGCTTCCGCTTTGATCCGTTCAGCCAGGCCAAAGGTTGCGTCGGCATTAACCATGCTTAGGGTTACTCCCGTTTAGTCTCACGCATTAACCCTCGCGCCCATGGATATGGCGTCAAACAATCATGCACTAGCAGGCGCGGGATCGAAAGAGGATGCCGCAAATGAAATCGCAGCACGAGATCTCGCAAAAGAAGTGGGGCTCGAAAGCGACACCGGAATGGACAGGGGCGTGACCCTTGCGCCTCCCGAAACGCGCGCGCTCGCAATCGAAGCGCGTGGGCTGGTGAAGAGCTTTGATGGGACTCGCGCGGTAGACGGTGTTGACCTGTCCGTGCCCGAAGGCGCGATTTACGGTGTGCTGGGCCCCAATGGAGCAGGCAAGACGACAACCTTGCGGATGCTGCTCGGCATTATCGATCCCGATGAGGGTGTGCGCCGCGTGTTTGGGCATGACCGTCCGCACGACATTGGCAGGCTCATTGGCTATCTGCCTGAGGAACGCGGGCTGTACCCTGCGATGAAGGCGATCGAGGCGATTGCATTCATGGGTGCGCTTCGTGGACTGTCGCTCGACGAAGGGCGCAAGCGCGGCATGGAATTGCTCGAACGTCACAGTCTTACCCATGCAGCCGAGCGCCAAATCCGCCAGCTTTCCAAAGGGATGGCGCAGACCGTGCAACTGCTCGGAACTCTGGTCCATCGCCCGCAATTGGTTGTGCTGGACGAACCCTTCTCCGGCCTCGATGCGATCAACCAAGGCAAGCTTGAAGGGATGATCCGCAACCTTGCCGAAGACGGTGTGACCGTGATTTTCTCGACCCATGTCATCCACCATGCCGAACGTCTGTGCGAAGGCGTGGCGATTATTGCCGGAGGCAAGGTTCCTTATGCCGGCTCGGTTGAGACCGCGCGCGACCGGATTCCTGCGCAAGTGCGGCTAGAGACACGCGCCCGCGAAGGCGGGTGGACGCAAGCATTGCCTGAAGAAACGCGTCGCGAAGGCGATTTCTTCTACTTCCCGCTGCCTGAAAGCGGAGTGGAGCCATTGTTGAAGACCCTGATCGACGGGGATGCAGGCATTCTCTCGCTCTCGATTGAGCGTGCGGGATTGCACGATGCTTTTGTTGCGATCGCCGGTGAAGCGGCAGCCAAGCAACTCGAAGCAGACGCCGCAGGAGGCGCAAAATGAGCGCGCACGATCAAGCAGCCATCAATGCCAATCCGCGCCTTTCGCGGATCGAAGCCGCCTGGGTGATCGCGCGCCGCGACTTCATCGCAGTTCTTTTCAGCCGCGCTTTCCTGTTCTTCCTGATCGGACCGCTCTTCCCGGTGCTGGTCGGCGGGCTTGCAGGCAGCATCGGCAACCAGGTCTCGCGCGATGTCGCGGTGGTCGAGGTCGGCCTTGCGATGAACGCTGCGGACAACGCTGCTATGATTGCCTCACGGGACCGGTTGGCACCGCAGCTCGGCGGCGCTGTGCCCGTCTTGCGCGAAGTGCCCGAAGCCATCTCTGAAGCTGACTTCGACGCCGCCGAATTCCTCGAGGCAAAGCGTGGAAACTATGCCGCGATTGTCACCGGCACGCTCGCAGCACCTGAAGTTGTCGGAACCGATCGCCAGATCAACCGCTGGCGCGGTCCGGTTGAGCTGATCGCTGGTCAAGCGACTTCTGCCGCGCCAATCTCTCCGCCAAAAGCGAGCGCACAAACCGTCGCCGCCAGCGCAGCCTCAGAGCGGACAAATCGAATCCGTACTGCGCAGGCGTCGCAGATGGTGATGTTCCTTTTGACAATGCTTCTCGCCGGCATGGTGCTCTCCAACCTCGCAGAGGAAAAGGGCAACAAGATCATCGAGATTCTCGCCGCCGCAGTCCCGATGGATGCTGTTTTCATGGGCAAGCTATTTGCGATGCTTGGGGTCAGCTTCGTCGGAATCGCAGTCTGGGGCGCTGTTGGATGGGCCACGTGGGGTATCGCTGAAAGCGGGGTCGTTACGATGACTCAGACAGATTTCAGCGATCTGCCTGGTCCCGCGGTTGGCTGGCCGCTCTTCA
This sequence comes from Pseudomonadota bacterium, assembly GCA_039039885.1. Taxonomy (GTDB): domain Bacteria; phylum Pseudomonadota; class Alphaproteobacteria; order Sphingomonadales; family Sphingomonadaceae; genus Erythrobacter. Next base: position 384,710 of record JBCCPG010000002.1, read on the forward strand.
TCGCACTGGGCATCGCCTATTTCTCGATGGCGTATCTCCTGCTCGGATCACTTTTCCTGACGATCGGCGCGATGGCGAACACGGTGCGCGAAGTGCAGACTCTGTCTATGCCAGTGACAATGCTGCAGCTGATGGTGTTCTTCCTTGCTGCGGCGACCTTAACCGATGCGGGATCGAGCTTTGAGCTGGTCGCTGCAACCTTCCCGCTTTCCTCGCCCTTCGCTTTCCTGGCGCGGGCTGCCATGGATGAAACTTTGTGGGTCCATGCGGTCGCGCTTTCCTGGCAAGCCGTTTGGGTGGGTCTGCTGATCAAGGGCGGCTCGATGCTGTTCCGCAAGCGCGTGATGAAGTCGGGCGGCGCTGGCCGTGAGAAAAAGCGCTGGTGGCGCCGCAAAGCCAAAACCGGTGATCCGGCGCTTGAGCCCGCAGAATAGGTAGCCAATCGCAACTCACTATTGACAAGCCTGTCAGTTAGGGCAGGATGCAAAGGAGGGAGAGGCCGCTTTTGCGAAGTTTGGCCTCCACTAGGAGAGAGAGCCATGGCCAGCATTGCCCCCGAACGTCCCCAGGTGCGTACGTCACCCACTGCCTATCAGGCGCTCAGCGAGCATTTCGAGAAGCACCCAGGGGAACGGCCCGAACACCCCGAAAAATGGGATCTCAGCCGGTCGGATATTTATTACAACGACACTTGGCAGCCGATCGTTGCCGAGATGCAAAAGGCCGGCCCGCTGCATTGGATCGAGGACAGCCCCTTTGGCCCTTACTGGTCTGTGGTTGGCCATAAGGCGATCCAGCACATCGAGGCGCTGCCCGAAACGTTCTCGTCGAGCTGGGAATATGGCGGCATCACGATCCTTGACCGGCTGACCGAAGAGGAACTGGCAGAAGCGGGCACTGATCGGCGCGAGCTGCCGATGTTCATCGCGATGGATCGACCACAGCACACCGGCCAGCGCCGCACCGTGGCGCCCAAGTTTACGCCTTCAGGCATGACCGAAATGGAGCCAGAGATCCGCCAACGCACCGGCGAGCTTCTGGATTCGCTCCCACGCGGTGAGGTCTTTGATTGGGTCGACAAGGTCTCGATCGAGCTTACAACTGGGATGCTCGCGATCTTGTTCGGTTTCCCATGGGAAGATCGCCGCATGCTGACCTTCTGGTCGGACTGGTCAGGCGACACGGAGCTGGCCACTGTGCGCGAGCTGGATGAAATGCGCTGGGGCTTTCTGCATGAAATGGCCGCTTACTTCCAATCGCTTTGGGTAGAGCGCACGATGGACAAAGAGCCAGGCAATGACCTGATCTCCATGATGATCCACTCCGAAGCGATGAACCAGATGCGCCCCGAAGAGTTCATGGGCAATCTCATTCTGCTCATCGTGGGCGGCAACGACACGACGCGCAATTCAATGAGCGGTTTCGTCCACGCGCTCGATAAATTTCCAGATCAGCGCAAGAAGTTCGAAGAGAATCCGGACCTCATTCCCAATGCGGTGCAGGAAATGCTGCGGATGCAGACCCCGCTCGCTCACATGCGTCGCACCTGCACGGAGGACACCGAGGTGTTTGGCAAGACAATCAAGAAGGGCGAGAAGGTCATTCTGTGGTATCTTGCCGCCAACCATGAAGAAGCGGTGTTTGAAGATCCGCACAAACTCGACCTTGAGCGGGCCAATGCCAAGCGCCACATCGCCTTTGGCTATGGCATTCACCGCTGTGTTGGCGCCCGGCTCGCCGAGCTCCAGCTGCGGGTTCTGCTTGAAGAGATGCACAAACGCCGCATGCGGGTCCATGTTGCCGGCGATGTCGAGCGCGTGCGCGCCAACTTCGTCCATGGCTTTCGCAAGCTCGAAGTGGAGATCACCGAGTTTTAGGGGGTGAAACTTTTCACCTCCTTCCTGCGTAAGACCAGTGTAAGAGACACTGACTTGCAAGGGAGCTGATCCGTGCTCACCAAACCCATATTCGCCAGATCCAGTCGGCGCGCCTTTGTCGGCGGCACCGCTCTGGCGGCTGTCATGCCCTTCCTCGCAAGCTGTAGCGGCGGGCCAGCCGAAGCGCGCGACGGCCGGACGTTCCGCATCACCCGCACCGAAGCGCAATGGCGCCGCCGCCTCACGCGGCAAGAATTCTACGTCCTGCGCGAAGCGGGAACCGAGCGCGCCTACACATCACCGCTCAATGATGAGAAGCGGCGAGGTAAGTTTGTCTGCGCGGGCTGCGGCAACGAGCTTTATTCCTCCGCTCACAAATATGACAGCGGCACGGGCTGGCCAAGCTTCTGGCAGCCGATTGACGATGGCGCGGTGGGAACATCGGTCGATTACAAGATCGGCTATCCGCGGACCGAAGTGCATTGCGCAGATTGCGGTGGGCATTTGGGCCACATCTTTGGCGATGGACCGCGCCCTACCGGCAAACGTCACTGCATCAATGGCGCTGCTCTCGATTTCATTCCGGCATAGGCTGTTCGTGATTTCATTCAGGCTTGATCTGCCAGAGCATGACGCCTGAGCGGACCTCATGCTCGATCGGCTCAAGCCATTCAGGCACATCGCCGGCAACCAATCCAGCGACAAAGCCCTCTGGGGCAATCTTGCTATAAAGCCGAGCTTCGCCAAGGCTCGGGCACAGCGCGACATAGGTCGCACCGCGTTCGGCGAGCGTCCTGCGTGCTTCTTGGGGCGTACCAATCGCGGTTTCGATCAGCACCTTCATCGCCCTATGGCCGCGATGGTGGCCGGTCGCGAGCACAGTGTGGTCGCTCACCAGTAGCAATTCCGGCGCAATATCAAGCGGCGCGTAGAACTCTCCGACGGGCAAGCGCGCGAGCACCTCGTCGATATCTTGTACCCGGCAATCGACAGCTTTGACCGGTGTATCGGCCGCTCCACCTAACGATGCACGGGCTGGAATTGCGCTCGTCAGAAGCATTGCGGGAAAAGCGGGCAACAGCGCGCAGACCACCGCAAGCATTGCCGCCATACGCGGCGCAGGCCGACGCATCACGCGGATCGCACGAAGCCATTGGCGCAACTGCCAGGCGAGCGGCGGTGCGGCGAGCGCACAGGCCACCGCTCCGGCACGCGAAATGAACAGCGAGATGACCAGAGCCGCGCCCAGAATAATCGCATAGTCGCGCCAGAACCCGCGCAGCCAATCGCGCGACTGGGTCGTGAGATTGATCGCCGCAACAAGCGCGATGGCTGGCGTCACCGCATATTGCAGCGCGACGGTCAGCGATTGCCGCCAAATCGGCATCCCTTCCAGAATATTAGCGTGCCAATATTGCGCGACCAATGGATCGAGATCGGCAAAGCCACCGCCGGTCGCGCATTGCGGGGTCGTGTAGAGCATCATCCCTACAGCTCCCCCGCCTGCCATCGCAAAACCGGCGAGCAATAGCGCACGCGGGATCGGCTCAAATCGGGCGAGCACTGTGAGCACTGCCGCTCCCCAGCCGAACATTGCGAGATGCACCGGGCCAATCGCGTCACAGAAATTGACGAATTGGTCGAAGCCTCTGGTGAGGAAAAACAAGGCTGTGCTGACGATCACGAGCGCTTGAATGGCGCTCAACAGCCAGTCGCGCAGATTGCGATCGCGCAACCAACGCAAAGCGAGCACAGCGAACATCGCTGCCGCTAGCACCAACCCCTCGATCGAAATCGAAATCCACATCGCTGTGGCGGTGCCGATCACCGCTCCGCCGACTTTGGGGGACCGCGCCATCATACCGTTGATCGCGATCAGTGCGCAAACGATCTGCCAGCCATGGTGATCGATCCTCAAAGGTCCAAGCTGAAACAGAACGGGCACTGACAAAGCGAGGACGAGCGAGGTCAGAGTTGCTTCCTCATCACCCATCAATCGCCAGGCAATCCGAGCGGCGAGCAACATGGCAATGCCAAGCGTCATCAACGGTACGATGATCAACGCGGCGCTTTCAGCAGCGGCGGCGCCAAGAAAGGGCGTCAAGATCAGAATAACGAGCGCAAGCGGCACATCGACAAGGCGCGACCAGTGCATTGGCACACCGCCATTGGCCGCATCGACGCGATACTGAGTGAGGTCAAACCAGCTCTGCCCACCCAACAGGTCACGCACTTGGACAAGCCGCATGATGTCATCGGGGTCAGGGAAGCGCTGGGTTGCGATGGCATTCCAATTGACTGCAACCAGCAGCGCCGCAACGATCACCCAGGCAATCCCGACACGGCCCAGAAATTCGAGCGGAAAAGCCGTCCTGCGGCGATCGCTGTCGGTGGCCACCAGCACCGCTCGATCAATCCTGCGCTTGCCGGAAAACAATCCGGCTGCGGATCAGCCACGTCACCAGGAAACTCACCACAATGGCGCCCGCCTTGGCGATGCGCGGGTCAAGCCCTCCAGCAACGCCCGCTGCGACAATCGCAGTGGTGAGCGCGAGGCCAACCAGAGCTGAGATCACGAACAAGGCTTTTTGCTGCGTACGCTCAGTCCCGCCACTCGCCACACGGTCCTGAAACACGGCTCGGCTCGACATCAACCAATGCGCCAAGATACCAAGCGAATAGCCAATCGCGGATGCTGGCGCTGCAGCCATGCCAATCGACATCAGTGCGAGAAAGCTGCCGACATCCACCGCCAACGCGCCGACGCTCGCCAGCACATAGCGTACGAAACGAATGTCGCTGAGGCGATTGAGAATGGAGGCGGCGAAGGAAGCCATGCTGTTTCCTTGGTGATCAGGCCGATTTGCGCACGTCTTCGGCTGGTTCTTCAGTCGTAGAGATCCGCTCTGGCACACCGCGCAACGAAGTAAGCGCTGCGACTTGATCCTCGCTCAGAGGTTTGGTCTCGGTCTCTCGCGAAGCGATCTCGGTGTTCTCGCCCTCGTCGCCAGATTCGTGATATTCGGCATCTTCATTGACGCACCACGTGTCATAAACGCGCTTTCCAGCCAGGATATTCTCCACGGTCAGCATCGCGGTCATCATCGCGTGATCCTGGTTGTTGTAACGGTGCATCCCATTGCGCCCGACAAGATGCAGCGTGGGGTGCTTGGCTTCCAGCTCTCGCCGCATCGCATCGACATTGGCTTCATAGTCATCGTCATAGACCGGATAGGCCTTTTCCTGACGCACAACCGCACCACTGACGACCTTGGCTGGATCGCACAGGCCCAGAATCTCCATCTCGCGCGTGGCTTGGCGCACCAGATCTTCGTCGGAGGAGGACCACAATCCGTCTCCTTCAAAGCAGAAATATTCGAGCCCAACGCAGGCCATATCCTCATCGGGCACCATTTCCGGCGACCACGAGCGGAAGTTTTGTACCCGGCCCACCTGTACCCGCTCGTCGTGGATGTAGATCCAGTTGTCGGGGAACAGATCCTCCGACTTCACCATCAAAGCAACGGTGAGGAAATCCCGATAACGCAGCTTGCTCGCATCGATTGAGCTTTGCGGCAGCGGGTGGATACGCTTTGACAGTTCGCGCATTGGCGCAGAGCTGATCGCGTGCTTGGCGCGGATCGTGGCTGGGCCGTCCTTCGAAGTCGAAGTCATCGTCCAGCCTGCACCGTCATCAGCGATGCGCACAAGCGAATGGCCCATTAGCACCTGACCTTTGCCAGTTGCCTCGATGTGATTGCGTGCCGCGTCCCACATCATGCCCGGCCCAAGCCGCGGATAGCGGAAGGTTTCGAGCAAGGTCTTCACTTCCTGCCCGTCATTGGGTTTCTTGTTGAGGCCGAGCGAACGCTTCAGTCCATCGGTTACGGCGTTCCACAGCGACAAGCCCTTAATGCGCTGAGCCGCCCAATCAGCGCTCATCTCATCGCATGGCATGCCCCACACTTTCTCAGTATAGGTCTTGAAGAAGATCGAATAGAGCTTCTTGCCGAACTGATTGGTGGTCCAATCTTCAAAGCTCTTCACATCCTTGATCGGGAACAGCTTGTAGCGAAGGTAGGACAGCATGCATGCGGTCGAACGCAGCAGGCCGAGATTGCGCAAAGCCTCAAAGGCGCGCAGCGGGTAGGAGTAGAACTTACCCTCATAATAAATCCGGCTCATCCGAGGACGTTGAATGAAGTCGTCGGGGAGAATCTCGTTCCACAGATCGACGACTTCCTGCGACTTGGAAAAGAAGCGGTGGCCGCCAATATCGAAGCGATAACCTTCATGCTCAACCGTGCGGCTAATGCCGCCCACATAAGTCTCATCTTTCTCGATGATCGCGACGCTCTTGCCTTGCTTGGTGAGCAGGTAACCCGCAGTCAGGCCAGCAGGCCCGGCGCCAATAATCGCTACATCAACGTCCAAATTTCTTGGCAAAGTTCCTGAGCTGTCAGAATTGGCACTCGTCATTCAAACCCCCGTTAGGTGGCCGCTTGCGGATATTCGCGCGCGACTGATGTTCGGGAGTGAAGGAAATTGGTTAGCGAGGCGTAAAGATGCCCGATTAATCGGGCGATTTTTCGCGAGTTTTGGTGAAACGACGCACCGCAGCGATCGCAGGCGCCTTAATCGAGCAATCTTGGGCACTGCAGCCGCGCTGCAAGCCGCGCGAAATCAGCGAGGCTAAGCGTATCGTCAAAGACAACGCCATACTCATCATCGCGCCGCCATCGCACCTTGGCGCGAACTTCCGGCAAAGGCACAAGCTTGTCTTCCGCCTCTATCCGCAATGCCTGGTCGATCGCGAACAAAGCGTCGCTGGATATCCTGGCACCTTGCTGGGATAGGTTTTCGACCACACCTTTCGCTTTCCCAGTGAGCGTGCGGATCACGACCGGGAAGCACAATCCCAGCCGCATGCCACGCTTGGGATATTCGCCAGCTTCAGCGATCAACTGCGCGACATCGACAGTTTCGGCAAATTCGTAACCAGCTTCGCGGTCCCGAATCCAGACATGGTCGAGCTTGTAGATGCCGCCGCTTGGCATATGCAGTTCGACCTCTTGGTCATCTGGCACCTTATGAAACATCCGTAGTGAGACGCCAGTCTCGGAGACATCGCGGATAACGCAGATGAACTCGCCATGCCCGGTTATGAGTTTGGCGGCACGGATGAGCAAAGTGAAACGCGGCGCGGCGCGCAGTTCGTCGCCCTGCTCGCCGTCTTTTCCTGCCTCAGGCTTGGTATCAGCAGCGCTTGACGCCTCCTTGTCGGACGCATCATCGGCTGCACTGTCAAATTGCGGCTTGCTCGCTGCTTCTTTCATACTCAATCGCCTGCACGCACTGGCCCGGGGGACGCTGGGCGCACCTGAAAACCCACACTTAGTCCTGCGTTAGTAAGGACAAGGGGTTAAGACCGAGATAATGGTGCGGGTGGTGGGACTCGAACCCACACGATCTATAGGATCAGGGGATTTTAAGTCCCCGGCGTCTACCATTCCGCCACACCCGCTTGGAGCGAGCCTCCGATAGCAGACCGGGAGGCGAGAGCAACCGGAGCTGCAACCAAGTGCCTGGCTGGTCTGATTGCAAAGGGCCTGGCTCTCTCTTGCCATAAAGCCGAACACGCTCCATGTGGCGCTCATCGCGGCACGATGTAAGGGGTACGAAATGGCAGATGGAGCTCAGATCGCGCAGACGATCCAACCTGCAGTGACGCTCCTTGGCCTCGGCATTGGTGCAGCATTGGTGTCGCGCGCCTGCCGCCTCAATCCGATTGTTGGTTATCTTGGCCTTGGGTTTGGCATCGCGGCACTGGGCTATGCCGATGGATTCTCCGGACCGATCGTTGCCGCGATGGCGGAAGTCGGCGTGATGTTTCTATTGTTCAACCTCGGGCTGCATTTCTCGCTAGGACGAATACGCGAGGAAGCGCGCAATATATTCGGCTTTGGCGCGCTTCAGATGCTGATTGCGGGTGGAGGCTTTGCCGCCGTTTTCTGGGCTATTGGTCTACCGACTGAGTTTGCGATCATTGGCGGCTTTGCCATGGGCCTGTCGTCCACCGCCGTTGTGATCGGATTGGTCAAAGAGCGGGATCAGGAAGACTGCCCCGTTGGCCGAGCCGCGCAATCAATCCTGATCTTTCAGGATATCGCTGCGATTGCTCTTTTGGTCGCTGCGGGATCGCTCGCATCAGGCGGAGCGCTTGGTCCTGCACTTGGTATTGCAGCTCTTTCAGCGCTCGGCGCCTTCATCGTCGCTGTGTTGTTTGGGCGTTTCGCAACCGAGCCTCTGTTCCGGCTGATTGCGCGTGTCGGCAGCAGCGAAGTTTACACCGCGACCGCTCTGTTCATCGCACTTGCCGCAGGTTGGGCAACAGGAATGATCGGCCTTTCGATGACGCTTGGTGCATTTCTTGGCGGTATGGCGGTGGCAGATTCGCGCTATCGGATCATGGTGCAGACCGAAATCGATGCCTTTCGCGGGCTGTTCTTGAGCTTTTTCTTCATTTCGGTCGGGCTGGCGATCGATCCAGGCGTGATTGCGGAGAGTTGGCTGTTGGTCATCGCAGCGGCGGCCGGGTTGATCACGCTCAAATGCCTGCTCAACGTGATTGCAGGGCTGGCCAATCGTTGGTCGGTCCCAGGCTCAATCCAACTGGGCTTCCTGCTTGGGCAGGGCAGTGAATTTGCGTTGGTGATCCTTGCACTGCCTGCGTTGGCTGGCCTGGTTGAGCCGCGGCTCATCTCTATTCTCGTCAGTGCGATTGCGATCAGCCTCGCAATCACGCCGCTGATCTCTAACCTTGGGCGCAAGTTAGCTGGCAAGTTGCGGAGGGGTCCCGCCGATCAAAAGCTGGCGGGCGACGATGCGCCGGTGATTATCATTGGCCTTGGTCCTGCAGGACGCGCGGCTGCAGATGCGTTGAGTTATAATGAGATTGGCTATCTCGCCGTTGAGCCCAATCCTGAACGGTTCGAGATTGCTGTGGCCGATGGCTATCCTGTCCATCAAGTCAACGCCGGAGACCCGCGCAGTTGGGAGCATCTGGGAATGGGCAAGCGCAAGGTTGTGCTTGTGGCGACGGGCAATCTTGCGATCTCGCGTGAGCTTACCCCATTGGTCGAAGAGCGATTGCCCGAAGTCACCCGCGTAATCGCTTTGCCGGGCCCTGAAGGTCTCGCCGAATTCACCGATCTCGGCATGCTGCCGGTCGATGCCAGCGCCTCAACCGGTCACGAGCGAATTATCGACATCGTGTTCGAAGCGCTGGATCAGGAACGCAAGATTCCAGCGCCCAGCCGCGCGGATGAAGAACTCGAAGCCCAGTTGAGTTAAAAGCTGAAGGCTACGTCACTCGCCATTGAGGCGATTGCGGATTTCCTTGCCAGCTTTGAAATAGGGAACGCGCTTTGCCGGGACTGGCACGGGTTCACCGGTGCGTGGATTGCGGCCCATCCGGGCATCGCGATCGCGGGTCGAAAAAGCGCCAAAACCACGCAGCTCAACCCGCCCGCCTTCGGCTAGCCGCTCTGCAATTTCGTCGAAGAAGACGTCGACCACCTGCTCGACCTCTTCTGCACGCAAATCGGGATTGTCCTTGTGCAATTCGTGCAACAGTTCCGAACGTATCATCTTGCCCTCCAAGCTAGGTATGCGGCCCCTCCTGCAACGAGCCCGCAAATTGCGGACTCCGCACACCTGGTTTCTCGCCTAGACCCGATAGGCATAAATAGCTTGTAAGGATTGGCAGAATTCTGCCGATTTCGCAAGTTGGATACTGAATTTTGCGGTGGTTAGCGGGACTGCTGCGTGAACAGGCCGAACGCAAAGATAATCACAGCTGTTCGACGAGGTCGGCTGGCTCAAGTCCGAGCCTTGCCATCCGCGCGCGGATCTCTGGCCATTCATCGCGCAGGAATTCTTCGCGTTCGCGCTCACGCAACAATTTTGCCGCGCCTTTCACGACATACATGCCAACGCCGCGTTGAACTTCGACCATGCCGTCATTCTGGAATAGTTGGTACGCCTTGGCCACGGTCAGCGGGTTTGCGCCCTGCTCCGCTGCCAACGCACGCACCGATGGCAACATCGCGCCTTCGGGATAATCACCTTGAATGATAGCCGCAGCGATCTGGTCGCGCAGCTTGAGATAGACGGGTCTGGATTGGCTCATATTTTCCTCGCGAGGTGCTTCAGTGCCATAATACACCCATGCGCGTCAAGGTGAACCGAGTTTTGCATGGGCGAGCAAAACAAAAGCTTCACACCAGAGCTGGTCTCGCTAGGGTGGCCTGCCTGAGGGTAAGGCGCGCAGCAGACGCACCCGCAAGGATCGACGGGGATAGGGATTTCATGAAAGAACTGGCGCTTTGGAACTATGCCGACTGGGCAGCTGTGGTCGCATCTGTGACCTTGCTGGCATTCCTCGTCGTGGGCGCTTGGGTGCTGAGAAGCCCCAAGCCAGAGGTATTTGGTCACCCCAAAGGCCTCTACATGCTGTTCTTCGCTGAGATGTGGGAGCGTTTTAGCTTTTACGGAATGAAGGCATTGCTGGTGCTCTACCTTACGCAGCATTGGCAGTATCTCGATGGTGAGGCAGTGGTGATTGTCGGGGCCTATGGCTCGCTGGTCTATATCACTCCTGTGCTCGGCGGCTGGATCGCAGATAATTACCTCGGCCAGCGAAAAGCGGTCGCCTTTGGGGCAATCCTGCTGACCATTGGACACTTCTTCATGGCGTTTGAGGGGGATGGATCAGGTTACCAGAACGATCCGGTCCTGAACGTCTTCTGGCTTGCCCTTGCCTTCATCATTGTCGGCTCAGGGTTCCTCAAGGCCAATATTTCTGTGCTGGTCGGCCAGCTCTATTCCAGAACCGATGAACGCCGCGACAGCGCCTATACGATTTTCTACATGGGCATCAATTTGGGCGCGCTCGCCGGCATCCTCATCGCAGCCTATATTGGCGAGACGACCGGCAGCTGGGCCTATGGGTTCGGCCTGGCGGGCCTTGGCATGCTGCTGGGCCTGATCGTGTTTGTCATCGGCAAGCCGCTGCTGCTCGGTAATGGCGAGCCGCCAGTCCCGGCCAAACTCAAGGAGAAGGTCGTTGGCATTCGCCTAGAGCCATTGCTCTATGGTGTGGGGCTTGTCGGTGTCGCAGCGATCTGGCTGCTGATCCAATATCGCGATTTGGTTGGAGCAATGCTGATGATCTCAGGAATCATATTGCTCGCCTATGTTCTTTTCTTGGCGCTTTACGAGCTGGACGATGAGGCTGGCACCAAGAGCGCCCGCACAACTCAAAACCTCTTCCGATCTGGTGTTGGCTTGTTGTTGCTGACGGCATTGCTGATCATAATTCGCGGGGCGGGTGCCAGTCTTGAGGCGGTACCGGCGTTTGGAGCGACCCTTGCCCGGTTAAGCGCGATATTGTCGGAGCCGAACGGCTTCTGGGTGTTGCTCGCGCTTGCCGGTTTCGCGGTTGCCATCTTGGTTGTCACTTGCGTCATCGAAGCGAGGAAGCACGCGAACCCGGCCCGCGATCGGGTGTTTGCGATGATCTTTTTCATACTGCTCATGCCGCTTTTCTGGGGTCTGTTTGAGCAAGCTGCGGGATCGATGAATTTGTTCACGCTCAACTATGTGGACCGTGACGGTATTCCCGCCACATTCTTCCAGTCATTGAACTCGATCTTCATTATTCTGCTTGCACCGCTCTTCGCAATCGGGTGGCAGTGGCTGTCGCGCCGTGGGGCAGAGCCTTCGACACCTGCCAAAATGGGCTTGGGCATCCTGCAGATGGGCCTCGCGTTTGTCCTGCTGGTCTATGGTGCAGACCTTTTCAGTGTTGCGCGCGTGGTCGACGGCGAGCTTGTGCTGCTGATGCCGGTATTTTTCCTGTTCGTCTTCTACTTCTTCTCGACCACGGGCGAGCTCTCGCTCTCCCCCGTTGGCCTCAGCGCCATGAACCGCCTTTCCGAAAAGCATATGGCAAGCCTTATGATGGCGGCGTTCTTCTTCGGGATCGCGGGCGGCAATTATGTCGCTGGTGCCTTGGGCTCAATCATGGGCAGCGGTGCAGGGGGTGACATGACCCGCGACGGCGCTCTCGATGTTTATTGGGTGATGGGCTGGGTCGCGATCAATGTTGGCATTTTTGTCGTCGTCGTAAGCCCATTGGTGAAGAAGCTGATGCATCTGGACCGGCTGAGGGACGACAATGTCAGCGATGATCTGCTGGGTCAGGGTGAAGTTGCAGAGCCTTCCGCAGGCGGCGTCGCCCCGGAGACGCGCCCAGCCGAGTAGGCCTTATTCAGGGAGCTTGCTCACCCAATCATCTGAATACCAACTGCCCGGCTCTTCCCCGTCGGCAAAAAGGTGTTCTGCACCCCAGCTTGCGAGGTCGCGATAGACCGGGCCTAGCGCTCTCGCGCTGTCGGTGAGCACATAGCGAGCGCGCTTACCCTCTGGCGGATCGCGGGTCAGCAATCCGGCCTCTTGCAAAATGTTGAGCCGCGAAGTGAGCGCGGCGCGATTGATGTCGAGCGCCGCGACAAATTCCTCAAACCTTTCCGCACCCAAAAACGCCTCACGCAGGATGAGCAGCACCCAGCGGTCACCCAGCACGCGGGCAGCGCGGTGGATGGGGCACGGTGAGCGAGATGGCTGATAGGTCTTCACTAAGTTTGCATATCAGACTTGTAGCGGCCGCTGGCAAGGGGCATAACGTCTGCTTTGCAGACTTTATGAAGGATTCACTATGCCCCGATCGCGTTTTGACAGCCCTGAAGCCTCCATCGAATATATGAAAAAGGTCGCGGTCGCCCGGTCGGGCTTTTCCAATTGGCTGGCCGTCGAACCACTTGTGGTTTGGCAAGGGCAAAGCGAACTTCTGCTCGAACTCAGGCCTGAAATGACGCAGCATCATGGCTTTGCTCATGGAGCGATTGTCGGGCTCATGGCGGACAATGCCTGCGCCTGGGCGGCGGCTTCGGTCGCGGGCGATGTTGTCACCAGCAGCTACACGATCAACTTCCTGCGCCCCGCGCTCGGCAAGCGGCTGCGCGCCAAGGGAGAAGTGGTCAAGCCGGGCAAGAAACTGGTCGTGGTTCGTGCCGATGTCTGGGCAGAGGGTGAAGCCGAAGAACCAATCCACGTTGCGAGCGCTCAGGGGACAATTGTTCCAACGGGCATTCCAAGTGAGCCGGCTGGTTAGGTAATCGACAAGGCGAGTGCTATCCTCCTATGCGATGGACGGGGCTCTCATCACACTCATCGCGGCCAATGTCGCCTTTGTCGGCTCGCATTTTGCGATGTCGCACCCTTTGCGCGCACCGATGGTGGGGGTGTTAGGTGAGACAGGCTTTCAGATCGTCTATTCGCTTATCAGTTTCGCAGCGGTCGCCGGGGTCTATTTTGCGTTCAAGGCTGCCCCCGAAACCGATCTGCCAACCTCGGGCGATGCCGGATGGATCATCGCAACCGTGCTTACGCTGCCTGCCATGATCCTGCTCGCAGGTTCCTTCATCGGCAATCCGGCACTCGGCCTGCCCGGTTCGAATGAGAGCGCGCGGGCTGAACCGAAAGGTGTTTTCGCTATCACGCGACACCCGATGATGTGGAGCTTCGCGCTGTGGGCGCTGTCACATATCGTTATCCATTGGAGCCTGCGCACAACAATCACCGCTTCGGCCATGGGCGTGCTCGCGCTTGTCGGAGCGCGGATGCAGGACGCTAAGAAACAGGTGTTAATGGGCGAGGACTGGAAGGTCTGGGAAAGCCGGACCAGCTATTGGCCTCGGCTCAGCGGCTTTGCAAAAGCGGGCGCACTGCCTTGGACCCTAGGTCTGGTCTTCTTCGTCTTCTTCAGCTGGCTCCACACGCCGATTGGTGGGATCGCTGCGGGGATCTGGCGCTGGTTCTAAAGCCGCTGGCTCAAAGACCTCGGTCTGCCAACCATGCAAGCTGTGCCGCCTGTGATCGGCGTAGAAAAGTGAGGTCATGGCCCGCCCCGGGAAAGCCGACAAATTGCGCGGCCGGATTGCTCTTCGCCAGAGCCTCTCCGTGCTCGTAGGGCACCACTCCATCAGCATCGCCGTGCAGCACGAGGATCGGCAAGTCGAGAGCGGGAAACTTGGCGCTATTGTCAAATCGGTCCCTGAGCAGCAGCCGAACCGGGAAAATCGGCAATGCGTCGCTCGCCGCATCGGTCAGGCTGGTGAAGGGCGAGATCAGCATGAGCGCTGCGACGTCATGCTCACTCGCCATCTGCACAGCGGTGCCAGAGCCAATCGAATTGCCAGCGATGACCGTGCGCGCCACGGCGATGCCTTGAGCCTCGAGAAACGCCATCGCCGCGCGGCCATCCTTGTAGAAGCCCTCCTCCGAAGGCTCCCCCGGGTTGCCGCCATAGCCGCGATAGTTGACCAACAGTAGGCCATAGCCATGCTCCGAGACCAGCCGTGTCTCATTGGTGGCGCCCGCCAGCGAGCCGCCATTACCGTGGAACCACACTATCGTAGGTCGCCCTGCATCAGGTGCGCGCCAATGGGCGTTGAGGGTAAGGCCGTCCGAGGTATCAAGGCTCACCTCTCCGAAGCCTGGCGCAGGCAGGTGCAACTGCTGAGGTGCTGGGTAGATTAAGCGCGACTGCATCACGACCAGGATCGCGAGCACGGCCAGATAGGCAGTGGCGAGGAAGACAAGGATCTTGATCGCAAACGCGCCCATTGCAGTCGCGCTTCACTATTGGCCGGTGAAGTTGGGTCCGCGCTTCTCAATCAGCGCGGCGACCCCTTCGGCGTGGTCATCGGTGGTGTGCATCATCGCTTGCGTGTTCGCCGCCAGTTCAAGCGCGGTGTCATAACTAACCTGTTGGCCCTGCCGCAGCAGCATCTTCGACTGGCGAAGCGAGTGCGGAGGCATCTGAGCGATTCTTCCAGCGAGCGACTCTGCCTCACTTAGCAAATCGTCATGTGGCACTACTCGGCTGACAAGCCCCCAATCCTGCGCTTGTTCAGCGCCAATCACATCGCCGGTGTAGAACAGTTCTGACGCCCGGCTCATCCCGATCACGCGCGGCAAGATCCAGGTCCCACCATCGCCCGGAATGATACCGAGCTTAAGAAAGGTGACCCCAAATTTCGCCTTCTCACTCGCGATTCGGATATCGGCGAGGCACGCCACATCGCAACCCAGCCCGATGGCGGGGCCGTTGACAGCAGCGATGACCGGCACACGAAGCGAATGGAGCGCACGCAGCATCATATGGATGTTGTTGCGATAGCCATCTGAGATCGCAGGCGTCGCACCGCCGAAGGTTCCGCTCTTCTCGCGCATTGCCTTTATGTCTCCGCCTGCGGAAAAGGCTCGCCCAGCGCCGGTCAGGATCACACAGCGCGTCTCCATATCGCGATTGATCGTATTGCAGACAGAAGTGAACTCATCTCCATCGCCGGGAGCGCCCAATGGGTTCATCGTCTCCGCTCGATCAATCGTAAGCGTGGTCACCGAACCGGTCTTGGCAATCTGGAGGAGCGACATCAGAGTTCCTTTCGCGCGGCCCGACCCGGTGCCACTGGTGACCAGGGCGGCGGGCGATAAGCCATGTTGTTCAGCTTATTAGCAAGTAAGCTCGCCTAATGGGAATGGAGAGACAGACTTGCTAGGCCTAGCAATGTGCTAGAAGCTATCAGAACGGTTTGGAAGGATAAGGGCGAATGCCGCATGCATCCTTGATGATGATGACGTCTCCCCTGCTGGTCGGGGGTGCACCAGCTGTTGCGACTCCGCAGCTCGAACTAGCTGCGCTCGAAATCGCTTCCAACACGCCTGTTTTGACAGCCGAGGCCCCGCTTTCGACGAGCCAAAGCCTCCTGGCACTCTCTTGGGCGTTGACGCAACAGCAGTCAGGCCCGCCTGAAGGAGACAGCGCGGATCAAGGCGACGCTGCTGGCGATGACAGCAGCGCGCAGGACGAGGCAGAAGACAATGAGATCCTAGTCTCGGGCGAATACGGGCCGGTTGAGAGCAGCACGATGGGTGCCATAAACGAAACCGCTTTTCGCATTACCAGTCAGGTCGATGATGCAATCGTCGCGCCGCTCGCTTACGGCTATCGCGACGGGCTGCCCGACCCCTTGCGCGATGGCGTAGGCAATTTCGTCCGGAACCTGCGCGAGCCAGCCAATTTCCTCAACTACCTGCTTCAGTTCAAGTTCGGCGATGCGTTTGAGACTTTGGGACGTTTCGCGATCAACACGACGATCGGTCTGGGAGGCTTGTTTGATGTCGCGGAGCGTGAAGGGCTAGATCTTCCCTATCGTCAGAATGGCTTTGCCAACACGCTCGGCTATTATGGGGTCGGCAACAAGCCCTATCTGTTCTTGCCCATCACCGGTCCAACGACTCCGCGCGATCTGATTGGCAACACTCTAGACCAATTGCTGCTCCCGACCCTGATCGGCGAACCTTACACCTCGCCCGAATATGCCATCCCGCTTTTCGTGCTCGCCAATCTCGATTCGCGGCTTGAGCTGGATGAAGAGATTTCGCGAGTGGGCGACACGGTAGATCCCTACGCAACAAGGCGCGATATCTATCTGTGGCGGCGCGAGCGCGACATTGCTTTGCTCAAAGGCGAAGAGCCCCCACCCCCGCCAGCTGTCCTGCGCGAAATCGAAGAAGGTCTCGATGCAGTTGAGGCTGACGAAGACGCTGAAGAGGGCATCGAGCCAAGCGACGCGCCGGCGATCATGGAAGACCCGCCACAGGCATCCTATCGCGAGGCATTGGACATGCGAAACTTGGCAGCAGCAGTAACGATCACACGTCCGAATTCACCGGCGATTACAGAGCCTTTCGAAGAACCGCGTCGGCGGTGATTGCTAGCACGGCCTAGCCTTCATCGCCCTTGCCCGATGGCGCCGGATTGCTTACGAACCCAAAGGGCAGGTCCGAAAGAGCAGCGGCATTGCTAAGGCAAGCAAGGATTGTCCCGCTCTGCTCTGGGTCGCGATCACGTTGTAGCTGCAACCACTCGGATGAGATCGACACCCCGCCGTATTCGTCAGTGAAAAACCGTTGAGCTTCCGGTCCACAAAAGCGCTCCAGCTCGCGTGCGAAATCAATCGCGCTTTGGCCTGCCTGACGCACCGGAACCGGGCCAAGCTCGGGCCGCCCATCGAAATAGGCCTGGGCCCGCGATAGGCTCTTTGGTCGAGCAATCGCCTCTGCCATTCTCCAATATCGGGTTCGAAGTTCTGTGGGCCAATAGAGGTGATACACCCCCCTCACATCCATGTCGTGAACGCAGCGCAGCTCTTCACCGCTCGCCTGATTGTCCCGAATATCGACCGCAATGGATTGAATCGTATCGTCGTAGAAGACCGTAAAGTGCTGGATGCCACAGGCGCGTAGCGCCGCGTCGATCGCAGCAGCCGGGTCAGCACCAACATATTCTGCCGCGCCTGACGCTTGTGGCGAACCAAGCAGCAGTAACAGCGCAGCGGAAAACACTTTTTGGCCTTTACGCCCGCGCTTCTTCCGCGCTTGCGCCTTCGACGTTGGCAGCATTGTGCTTGAGCGCCTTCAGCACCGTGTCGACGATCTGCGGGGCGTTGAGGCCTGCTTCTTCATACTGCTTGTCGGGAGCGTCCTGATCTTGGAACGTATCGGGCAGACGCATCGTGCGCACTTTCAAACCGTTATCGGTAAGGCCAGCATCGGATGCATAGGTCAACACATGCGCGCCGAGTCCGCCAATCGCGCCTTCCTCGACCGTCACAACAACCTCGTGTTCGCGCATCAAGCGTTCGATCAGATCGGTGTCGAGCGGCTTGGCAAAGCGCATGTCGGCAACCGTCGTTGAAAGCCCCTTGGCTTCAAGCTGGTCAGCAGCCTTCTTGGCCTCTTCTAACCGCGCGCCGAGCGACAGGATCGCAACCTTGGAGCCTTCGCGCACGACCCGGCCCTTGCCGATTTCGAGCAGCTCAGGCGTCTCCGGCAGCGGCACGCCCACCCCGCTTCCGCGCGGATAGCGGAAAGCGATCGGTCCATCATCATACTCTGCCGCGGTATAGGTCATATGGACCAGCTCTGCTTCGTCAGCGGCGGCCATCACCACCATGTTGGGCAATGTCGCGAGATAGGTGATGTCGAACGCACCGGCATGGGTGCAGCCATCAGCGCCAACCAGACCAGCGCGGTCAATCGCGAAACGCACTGGCAGATTCTGGATCGCGACATCGTGCACAACCTGGTCGTAGGCGCGCTGCAGGAAGGTCGAATAGATCGCTGCGAAGGGACGCATGCCTTGGGCGGCCAGCCCAGCCGCAAAGGTCACGCCGTGTTGCTCGGCGATACCAACGTCAAAACTGCGCTCAGGGTGTGCCTTGGCAAATCGGTCAACCCCTGTCCCCGAAGGCATCGCAGCAGTGATCGCGCAAATCCGCTTGTCGGTCATGGCGAGCTCTACCAAAGTGTCGCCGAAGACATTCTGATAGGCCGGCGGTCCAGCCGAGCCCTTCTGCTTCTCTCCGGTGACGACATTGAATTTCGGTACACCGTGATATTTGTCAGCGCTTTCCTCAGCCGGCTTGTAGCCCTTGCCCTTTTCGGTGACGACGTGGATCAGCACCGGGCCTTCGGAGGTGTCGCGGACATTCTCGAGCACCGGAATAAGGTGGTCGAGATTGTGGCCGTCAATCGGGCCGACATAGTAAAAGCCAAGCTCTTCAAACAGCGTCCCACCCGTGACCATGCCGCGGGTGTATTCCTCTGCTTTGCCCAGCGCATCGTGCAGTCGGCGGCTCATCTTGTGGATGGCGCGGCTCGCAAGGCTGCGAATGCCGAGATATTCCGATGAAGAAACCATCCGCGCGAGATAGGCGGACAGGCCTCCGACCGGAGGCGCAATCGACATGTCATTGTCGTTGAGGATCACAACCAGGCGATTGCCTGCTTCAGCAGCGTTGTTCATCGCTTCATAGGCCATGCCGGCGCTCATCGCACCGTCGCCGATCACGGCAATGCCGCGCCCCGGCTTGTCGTTGAGTTTGTTGGCAATCGCAAAGCCCAATGCGGCCGAGATCGAGGTCGAGGAGTGCGCTGCGCCGAACGGGTCGTACTCGCTTTCAGCGCGCTTGGTGAAGCCTGACAGACCACCGCCCTGACGGATCGTGCGAATACGGTCGCGACGACCGGTAATGATCTTATGCGGATAGCATTGGTGGCCCACGTCCCAGATCAGCTTGTCGTCGGGAGTGTTGAAAACATAGTGGATCGCAACGGTCAGTTCGACCACGCCGAGGCCCGATCCAAGGTGCCCGCCAGACACGCTGACCGCGTCGATCATCTCGGCTCGCAGTTCATCAGACAACTGACGAAGCTGCTCTGGCTTGAGTTTGCGGAGCTCGTCCGGCGTCGGCACCGTGTCGAGCAGCGGAGTATCAGGTGTAAGACTCATAAGGATTTCCCCTACACCTTTGAATCGTGCCTGTCGATGAACGGTTTAGCACCTGAGCTGGGCTGGTCTGATCGGTTTCGGGACAGCTTGGGCTGACAATCGCGACCGTCACCCCTGGCTTACAGCTGCGAGTCGCAAAACGGTCGCTTTAGCTGAAGACATAAACCGCCAATGTCCCTGCCAGTCAGCCTCAGGCGCAGTCGCGACACAAGCCACGAATTTCCATCACCGGGCGCTCAGCCTTGAAATCATGGCCCTCGGCCAAAGCCCGCATCGCTTTGCTGACGCCGATATCATCGACATGGCTGGCTTCGCCGCATTCATCGCAGACGAGGAAAATGCAATCATGTCCGTCGCCCGGGTGATTGCTGGCGAGAAAAGCGTTGGCGCTCTCGATGCGAAGAGCAAGACCATGCGTTACAAACAGATCAAGGATGCGATAGATCGAATTGGCAGCCACTCTTCGCCCGCGTGACTTCGAGATGTTGTCGGCGATAGTGTAAGCAGAAGCAGGTCGCGAATGGCGCGCGAGCTCAGCGAACACGGTCTCGCGCATACTGGTCCATTTGCCTCCAGCTGCCACAAGCGCATCGCGCGCATCGGCGATCAGCTCATCGCTGGGCTTTGTCTCGTGACAGGTGGTATGCGACCTCGCCATATGGTCTTTATACAGCGAGAGAGCGGGCGGCGCTAGCCCGTCTGTCGGCTCGCATCTTTGAGAAACTCCTCGCGGTAATCGCGCGGGAACATCCGGCGCAAAGCTTCGACCTTGGGCGCGTCCCAGCGCACGATGTAGCGGCTCGTCGGATTGTTGAGCATGTAGTCTTGGTGATAGAACTCAGCCGGATAGAATGTCCGCAGCCGCTCAATCTTGGCCACGATCGGGGCGTCCCAAATATCAGAGCGCTCCATCTGCGCCAGATAGGCCTCTGCGACAACCTCTTGTTCGTCGCTGGTAGGGACCAAAGCGGTGCGATAGTGCGCGCCAATATCGGGCCCTTGGCGGTTGAGCAGGGTAGGATCTGCAACCACGGAGAAGAAAATCCGCAGCAGCTCATCATAACGAATGACGTAAGGATCATAGGTGATCCGAACGCTTTCGGCATGCGCGGTCGAACCTGAGATTATCCGATTGTAAGTCGCGGTCTGACGCGAGCCGCCGTGATAGCCGGATTCGGCAGATTTCACGCCCTTTACATGGCTAAACACGCCTTCGACGCCCCAAAAGCATCCTCCGGCAAAAATAGCGGTCTTCAAACCCGCTCCTTCGCGCGCGATCCGTTCTGCAGCGGGCGCGTTGACCGGTCGATCGAGTGCAGCGGCGGGAGCGGAGAGCGACACGGCGCAAGCTGCCGCGAAAATGAGTAGGGCGCGCTTCATGGCGTTATTCTCCCAAGGGTACGATCTTAAACTCGTCCGCGAGCGCCGGAGCAGAGACCGATTGCACCTCAGCCGCATTGGCTGGACTTTCCAAATGCGGTGCCCAATCCCCGATCGTCACCGCCCCAAGTACCAATGCTCCGGCAACGAAGCCAAAGGCAAAACTGCGAAAGAGATCGGGGGCGAAGAGGGTCATTGGGGGTCTCGGTTATCTGGTTCTTTGTCTCTGGTCGCCCGATTATGTTCGACGCTCTTGCGCCTTGATGAACGAGAGGCTCGTGCGACAATTCGTTACGAAACTCGATTTAGTTACGAAGCCTGTCGGATAAAGTTGAAGCGGCCCAAGCATTGTTTGGGCTAGATTCAGTTCAGCTATGCTCCGGCCCAAGAGGAAACGGACAACTTGCCGCCGGCAAATGCCCGAAGCGAGGCTGAAGAATGAAGTTGAGGATTTCGCCTGGCTGGGCGAGCGCAAACCATCAGTGCCTGAAATGCCGCATTCCGGTGAAAACCATGGCGAGGCCGGCTTCATCGGCAGCCGCAATCACTTCTTCGTCGCGGATTGATCCGCCCGGTTGGATTACGGCTGATGCACCTGCTTCGGCGGCGGAGATCAAGCCGTCGGCAAACGGGAAGAACGCGTCGGAGGCGACCGCACTGCCGACTGTCTTCGGCTCAGCCCATTCATAGGTCTCTGCCGCTTCTTTGGCTTTGATCGCAGCAATGCGTGCACTGTCGCGGCGGTTCATCTGACCAGCGCCAATCCCAGCGGTCGCGCCATCCTTGGCATAAACAATCGCGTTGGATTTGACGTGCCGCGCGACAGTCCAGGCGAAGAAGCAGTCCTTCAACTCCTGCGGCGTAGGTTCACGCTTCGTGACAACTTTAAGGTCCGCCTCGCCCACAGCGCCATTGTCGCGACTCTGGATCAGCATGCCCCCTGCAATCGTCTTCATAAAGAAACCACCCCGACGCGGGTCGGGCAATTCACCGCATTCGAGCACGCGCAGATTCTTCTTCTTGGCGAAGATATCGCGTGCCTCAGCGCTGATCTTCGGTGCAATGATGACCTCGGTGAAGATCGAGGCGATAGCCTCAGCGGTGGCGCCGTCGAGCTCAACATTGACCGCGACGATCCCACCAAAGGCCGAGACGCTGTCGCAATGGAGTGCCGCATCCCACGCTTCGAGCAGAGTGTCTGCTTGGGCAACGCCGCAAGGGTTGGCATGCTTGACGATCACAACCGCCGGATCGCCACCCGCAAATTCGGCGACCAGCTCAAGCGCTGCATCCGCATCATTCAGATTGTTGTAGGAGAGCGCCTTGCCCTGCAATTGTTCGGCTTGGGGAACGCCATTCGCACCTGAGACCTGGGGGACGTAGATAGCAGCGGCCTGATGCGGGTTCTCGCCATAGCGCAGCTCGTCCGAGCGCTTGAAAGCGAGCGGCATGGTCTCGACAAAGGGAGTGGCCTTCAGCGCCTCTGTTCCGAGCGGATTGGTGAACGCATCGCCAAACGCAAACCAGTTGGCAATCGCGGCGTCATAGGCGGCAGTGCGAGCATAGGCTTTGCCCGCCATCCGAATGCGGAACGCGTCTGACGTCGCGCCATCATTGGCGTCAAATTCTTCGAGCAGCTCGCCATAATCTGCGCTGTCGGTGATAATCGTCACAAATCCGTGGTTTTTGGCCGCCGAGCGCACCATGCTCGGGCCGCCAATGTCGATATTCTCGATGATCTCGGCTCGCTCCGCTCCCTGCGCGACCGTGGCCTCAAACGGGTAGAGATTGACCACCACCAGATCGATCGCACCGATCTCGTGAACCTCCATCGCGGCGACATGCTCCTCATTGTCACGCAATGCGAGAAGTCCGCCATGGACCTTGGGGTGGAGCGTCTTCACCCGCCCATCCATCATTTCAGGAAAGCCGGTGAGGTCAGAGACATCGCGCACTTCTAGCCCGGCCTCACGCAAAGTGCGGGCGGTGCCGCCCGTGCTAACAAGCTCAACCCCGCGCGCCGCCAGAGCCGCGCCCAACTCTGCCAAACCGGTCTTGTCGGACACCGAAAGCAGCGCCCGCTTGATTGCCGTTGCACTCATGCCAGAATTCTACCCCATTTTCTTGAGCAGCCAGGAAAACTGCCCGCCACCGCGAGAAGTCAGGCCCTCGATCACCAATTGCTGTGTTGCATGCGGCCTGCCCTCGCCATCAACCCACAGGCTGTCTTCGCACGAAAGCTTGACCTCTTCTTCGCCCACATCAGGGTCATCCGCGCCTCCGGTGTGGCGCAAGCGAAACTGCCACAGCTTGCCATCAGGGGTGAGCAGGCTCGCCCCGCGCGCATCTTGCGAAAGATGCGCCTCGACCCCGCGCCCGAGGTGGAAGCGGATGGCAAAGCCGACTTTGCCACGTTTGCCTTTGCGGCTGACGGGCAAGAGAATGTCTTCGCCGGAAAGCTCTGATCCATCGCTTGCAAGCGATAGGATCCGGTTATGCGTGAGACCAAAGCGCGCCGAATAGCCATCATGGCTTGCCTCGATCCGCGTAGCTTCACGGCCGTGGCGCTGCAGGAACCGGCGCTCCACTTCGACCGTTTCAACGCCTCTGCCAAGTTTGCCGTGGAGGAGGACGGCGGTCGAGTTCGCATCATCGAGAACCAACGTCGAATGGGCTGCCGTTGCGCGCAATCCTTGCCCGATCCGCGCTGGAACCAGCCCGCCAGCCAAAGCCGCTCCGCCGCAATTGGCAATCACGCGCGCGGCACCATCGGACAGTTCAAAGGCGAGCGTTGAGGCACAACCACAGCGCGCATGGCGCGATCGTGGTGGCGGTCCGGCGTCAAACTGGACCACTGTCTTGCCAGCGCGCAGTCGCTGAAACCCCCAGTGTTGTGGCTCATTCAATGGCCGCGTGCGGATACCAGTGGCCGCGATCAAGCTCGCCACCCGCTCTGCTGCAATGGCCCCTTGGCCCTGCCAGCTGCCGATGGCGCCATCGCCGTGCCGCATGGCCAGCAAAGGGGGGACGAGCAATTCGCGCATCACCCACAATGCGTCGGGCGCTTCCTGCTCGACCGCCTGATAGCAAGCGATGAGATGCGTGAGCACCCGGATCGCCTCCATCTGCACCGCAGGACAGCGCGAAAGATTGCCGCCATCCTCCGCAACCATCTCGCCCAGCGCTTTGATCAAAGCCGCCTCGGCATAGAGCCTGCGTGGACGACCCTCTGGCAGCAGCAGTCCAGCCGCTGTGACCGCTGCCCAGCCAGCGACCTGCCCTAGGCCTGGGCCCGCTCGGCGCGATTGTTTCTCGAGCCAGCTCGCGGTCTCGCCAATCGCCTTGAGCAAGCGCGGCTTCAGCGCACCATCCTGCCCTGCCAGCACAAGCGGCGCATGGACTAGCCAAGCCAACAGCCGCAGTCCGCCATTTTCAGTCTCCCAGGCGGGACCTTTGCCGGTGCCGCGTGGCACTGCAGCATTGGCGTCAAGCCACAGTCCAGTGATGCGCTCAGCGACACCAATGCAATCTGCGCGCGGCGCGCTCGCTGCGAGATCGTCTAGCCAAGAGAACGAATGCACCGCGCGTTCAAGGCCCGGGCTTAGATGTCCAGTGCTCGCAAAAGCGAGTGAGCCAATCGGCTGTTTGACCCCGTGCACAAGGAAATGCCCGGCGCGCAGGGCAACGCCCGCCATCCGATCGCCATTGAGGGGACTTTCAACCGTTGCCAGCACACGGATTGGAGACGCGCGGCGAAAAGGCGCGGCAAGAGCATGACCCGGCACCCCCATCCGATATGCAAGCCGGATCAGAGCTTCACCAGGTTTGGCCCTCGGCGCAATGACGTCAGCGAGCGCCAGCGCGCGGTCTGCCGGGATTGGCTCATCCGATGGATCGGACGGCGCCTCGCCTTCAACCAGTGTTTCTTCCTCTGGTCCGAGACCTAAAGCCTGCGCACTGGCTGCGCTATCCTTGACCTCTTCAAATTCGGCTTCGAGCGGCTCCTTGCTAAACAGGCTAGCCATCTCAGCCCTCCCCCTTCAGCGCGGCGATGTTGTTCGCATAGTGATCAGGACCGCCCTTGAAGGTAGCCGAGCCTGCAACGAGCACATCGGCGCCCGCCTCGACGCAAAGCCTCGCTGTTTCCGGGTTCACCCCGCCATCGACCTCAAGGTGAATGTCGCGACCGGTTGCTTCGATCATGGCGCGAATGCGGCGGATCTTGTCGAGTTGCGAAGGGATGAAGCTCTGCCCGCCGAAGCCCGGATTGACGCTCATCACCAGAACAAGATCGACAAGGTCCATCAGGTTGTCGAGCACCTCTACCGGGGTGCCTGGATTGATCACCGCCCCGGCTTTCTTGCCGAGCGAACGGATCGCCTGAAGCGTCCGGTGGATATGGGGGCCAGCCTCTGGGTGGACGGTGATGATATCCGCTCCCGCCTCGGCAAATGCCTCAAGATAGGGGTCGACCGGAGAGATCATCAGATGGACGTCAAACACTTTGTCCGAATGCGGACGCAGAGCTTTCACGACGTCAGGTCCGATCGTGATGTTGGGCACAAAGTGCCCGTCCATAACGTCGATATGGATCCAATCCGCGCCTGCCGCGTCCACCGCGCGCACCTCTTCTCCCAGCCTGGCAAAGTCGGCGGAAAGGATGCTTGGAGAAATTAGCGGAGCGGACATGGTTAAGGCGGCACACCTGTTAGTTTGAAACGCCATACTCCCCCGGCGAATCACCCAGCAAGCGTAAGCCGTGGGCTTTCCCCCGCTCTTTTACGCCTGATCTTGACAGCTTAACCTCAGCCAAGCCCCTCAGTTCAGGCGGAATTCAGCCCCCTTTCGCCATATCGGTCGAAAGATCTGGGCGGCTCCTCGATAACGAGAAACAAATGGTCTGCGGGTAAGGCAGCTTGTGATAAGTCGCGGATTGAACCGATGGATAGGCATTAACGATATGGCTTCGAGAGTGAAAAGTGCAGGCACAATCAGCGCTTTAGGTGTTGGTGCGGCAGCGTTTCTGGCGCTGGGCACGGCTGCGCCCAGCGCCCCTGCGCAGGCGCAAGCCACGAGCAATTCGGACTATCGCAACATTATCGCGAACAATATGCGCGCCTGCGCTCCGGGAGCGGGTCCGGCAATCCGAGTGCGGATCAATGGCGTCAAGAACGCCTCAGGCAGAGTTAGAGTCCAAGTCTATAACGGCACGCGCGCTGATTGGCTGGAGAGTGGCCGCTGGCTCAACCGGATAGAGCTTCCAGCAAGAGCTGGCCGTATGACTGTGTGTCTCCCGGTTCCCTCGAGCGGGGATTACGCGGTTGCGGTCCGCCACGACGTCAATGGCAATAATGAAACCGACATCCGCACCGATGGCGGAGCCATGTCGAACAACCCTTCGATCAATATTTTCAATCTCGGCAAGCCAGGGATCGACAAGACCCGCTTCAGCGTAGGCGAAGGAGTTTCCTCAATCGCGATCACGATGAAATATTTCTCGTAAGGCCGACGGTTAGCCGCGATTTTTGCGCCGGTGCTTTCTAAGCGCCCAGAGCACGCTCGGCGCAGCGAGCACCGGATATCTCTCTCGGAACGGCGTCACTTCAACCGGCATTCCGGTGTGGCGCTCGATCTTCCAGGCCGCGTATTTGGCAGCGCCTTCGAATGTGGTTGAAGCTTTCAGCAGACGCGCAAAATTCAAAGGCTTGCCCATGCGTTGGCGATGAGCCCACCATTTGGCGATACGCTTGCGTTCTGATGCGGCGAGGCTGGGCGTGATGCGCGCGCCTTCTGCGTCGCTTTCTTGCGTGAAGCCAATCCCAGCCGCACTAAGCGCGAGCGGCAAGAGCCCTGCGAAATGATCTGCGTTAACGCTCAGAATGTCGTTTTCGCGCCCGGTTTTCTCGACCCGAAATTCGGCCTTGTAGGTCGCTTGGAAGAGCGACCGCCAGTAGGCCTCCGGGGTGCCGGTTGCAGGGCCAAGTGCCACCGCCAGACGCGCGGCTGTCTTCGCCGCTGATGCGATGGCAGATGTGACTTCTTCGCGAGCAGCTTGGTCACGCTCCCATACAAGCGCGCATGGCTGGACAAAACGCGCCCAGATGGTTGTGTCGGTCAGCTTTCCCGACGCCGCCTCGGCAAAGGTGGATAGGGCCATAGTCGCAACCTTGGCACGCAAGGTACCGTCGCCACCCACCTGTGCATTGGGGCGCTCATGATAGCTGACCCGTGGCCAAATTCGCGTGCGCTCATCGCCCGGGAGCAGGACATAGAAATCAAGCACGCCATCAAGCGACCCGGTCCGCAGGTTCGATCCGTAAAACAACACTGCGATTGCCCCCGCATCGCGCGCCAATGCCTCAGCGAATTCGCGCACTGCCGGAGCAACCGGTGCGTCGAGCCGCTCGGCAATGCGGGTTTCAAGATTGGGTTGAGCTTCCGCCATAGCGGGTGCCTGTGTCGCTTTATGGACTGACGAATTCAAGCTCAGGCCCTTGGCCAATGCGGTATTCGCCGGCGGGGAAGGCCTCGCCATCCAGAATGAACGGCGCATCGATGCCGAGCGTGAATTGCGGCGTCGAGAGCTGATGGAAACCGCGCTCGCGCATGCGGGTCGCGCTTCTGCCACGCATCAGCTTGATCAGTGTCAGGATCGAACGGCGCTTGATCTGATCGGTCGCCACCAGCTTGAGCCCTTTGCGCATCTGCCCGAAGGGTTTCATGCCCGCCGGCATCGTCTCCAGCGTCGAAGCGAAGAGCAATTGGCGCCATTCCTCGTCACCCAGACCGCTATGCGCCATGGGGGCTTCTTGCGAGCCGAGTTTGACCGCCATCCTAGCACCGCGCCGCCAGCTATTTGCGCGTGAGGCAAAAATCCATTGCAGCACGCCCCATCCGATCGTCACGCCAACTGCCATGGAGTTGAACGCGCCCAAGCGGTGTGCACCCTGGCCCGCCTGCGTTGCGGTCGTAAACGCTCCTGCGCCCAGGATAAAGCCGAGGACGCTTGTCGTTGTGTCAGGGTCTTTGTCAGGACCAAGAGCAGTGATCTCAAGCGGCCGGCGCCGCACCCGCGACCCATTTTGAAAAGCATCGATCGCGCTTTGCAGGCTCCAGTCCTTTGGCACACCAAGATCGACTGTCAGCGCGTTGGTTTTGCCCTTGGGAAGCACAGCAATCGCAGGCCAGTCTTCGCCAAAGATGGCTCCGCCGCACGTCAGCACGTCGCGCACCGTCCCATCGCCGCCATTAATCACAAGCAAATCAATCCCGCGCGCGGCAAACTCTGCCATCGCTTCGGGCAATTGTGAGCGGTCTCCAGGTTGCGCGATATGCACTTGCGGGCTCATCCCGCAGTCAAAATCAGCGCCCTGATTGCCATGGCTGCGCGGGTTGTAAATGACCCCTACATTGGGAGCTTCACCGGGAGACAGCGGTCGCCGATCGGTTACGCGCACAGCATCGCCCTTGGCGACCTGAGGCAGCTGCGTAAACTCGTAAATCGGCGTAGCCATGGGCGGTCCTTAAAGCGCGGTAACGCAATATGCTATTTATATTCCGCCACCGTGTAATGATCTTTGGCGGGGTGTCGCAGGCAGGTGACAGCGCATCAGGCAGTGTTGAACACAATTGTTGTAAGAGACCCTCCGGCGATCACCGGCTCTCAAATGGGGTCCTCAGGCTCAGTTGCAAGAATAACAACCCTGTAATCCGTTTAGTCGCTCCGAAGCTCAACTGGCCTTGGTCAGTGGAGCGTTTCTTCGAGGATTGGACTTTCAGGGAACAGCATGAACTGTTTGGCCTTCAGCACCGAGCGGACAATTTCTGCAGGCGTCGCAGGCTTGGGGCAGAAGATGACACCCGGCAACCGCGCGGAATGGTATATCTCTGCATGGCCCGAATGCATCACCACGGGCATTCCTTTGGAGAAAAGCTCGATCGCGAGGGGGAAGGAATATCCGTCAGGCAGGCGGATATCGAGCAGTGCCGCGTCGAAATGTTCGTTTGCCACCGCCTCCCAGGCGTCTTCCATATTACCAACAAGGGTAACGTCGCTTGCGCCGGCGAGGCGAAACGTTTTCTCGATCCCTACCGCGACTAGGAACTGGTCCTCGACAATCAGCATCGACATGTCCGCAAGCGGTTTTTGAGGGGAATTGGCAGCGTCGCTATTGGCGTCAAAGCTGAAACTCGATGTCAATGTTCGCGCCCTCTCTTGTGTAGCTACGAGTGAAGCATCCTTTCAATTGGCGCATACCTGAGTCAATCAGTATTCCCCCGAAGCCCTGATCTTCATCAGGAGCCTTGAATCCGGGGGCTTTTTCTTTCCAATTCAACAAGACACGACGCTTTCCCTTGATCTTCCAATGGATCGCGACCTTGCCTTTTGTTGACGACAAACCGCCATACTTGGCGGCATTGGTAGCAAGCTCGTGAATGATCAGCGTCAGAGTGTTGACCGTGTCTCCATCGACGAAGATCATCGGCCCTGAGATGTTGACGTCCTGCGCGGTTGTGTGCGGTTGCACGACTGACTTGAGCAATTGGTCGAGCGGCACACCAAGCTTAGATGCGTCCTTGCGCGCCAGGTCATAGACTCTTCCCAAGGAAACCACGCGTTCAAGCAGGTCGTGCGCCATGCGTTCGGTCTCTTCATGCTCCTTGGGTGCGGCCTGAATCAGTCCGCCGACGACAGCAAACAGGTTCTTGATCCGGTGGCTCATCTCCTCCAGCAGCAATTGCTGCTGCTTGATCGCTGTGATGTCGACCGTTGGCCCGATCACCAATGTTTCACCCGTAGCCGCCTCAAAAGGCAGGCCGCGCGTACGGATCCAGCGCATGCCGCCGGTTGGGTCTTCGATGCGGAAGTCAAATTCGTATTCCTCACCATTGGCGACCGCTCGGTCGAGGTTTCGCTGCATCAAAGCGATGTCATCGGAAACGAAGTTGCTGGTCATCTCCTCAATCGTCATCTCGCCGTCTGCTTCGAGACCCAGTTGCTGGGCAAGCTCCGGATCGACCGTAACTGTGTTCTTGCTCAAGTGGAGTTGCGCAAAACCCATACGGGCGGCTTCCATCGCGAGTTTGAGCTTGGCAGATTGTTCGACGACATCCTGCTGCAAGGTCATCACTTCGGTGACGTCAATGCCAAGCCCGATATCCTTGCGTTTGCCCTTCTCTCCAATCTGAGGGGTTATATGGACGCGGATCCAGCGCGGTCCTTTCTCGGGGTGGTTGATGCGCGCGGTAAAATCGAACGGCTCACCTTCGGCAAGCCCCTCATCGTGGATGGCGATGGATTTCTTTACGTCATCGGCGGCCATGTTCTGGAAGAATGCCTCGCCCGTCATCACTCCAGCGTTTGCCAGCCCAACCAACTCTGCCCCGCTTTTGTCGACGGTCATCTCACCAGTTTCGGGATCGCTCTCCCAAAAACCCATTCCCGCTGCCGCCATGGCCAGCCGCAACTTGCGGCTCTCGCTGGCGAGCGTGCTGTGCAAAGTGGCTTCATCGGTGATGTCGAGCAGAGTGACCGAAGCGCCTTCGATCGCCCCGCTGCGAAAGAAATAGGGCGTGATCCTGAGAAAGAAGCTCTTGCCGTCCTCATTGACCTCTGACGTGCTTGAAAAGGCGACCCCGGTCTCGATTACGTGACGAACTTCTTGGTCGACAGCGAGGCCGTTAACCGGAATGTTGAATTCGGACAGGAGCCGGCCTTCATCCGATTGTTGCAGCGGCATAATCGAACGCGCGGCATTGGTGATATGACGGATTCGTCCCTCTCGGTCGAGCACGATCATCGCCAAGTCCGCCGACTGCAGGAAATTGTCTAAATCGGAATTGGCGAGGGTCAATTCGTCGATCTTGTTCTTGAGCTCCTCGTTGGCGGTGGTGAGCTCTTCATTGGCCGATTGAAGCTCCTCATTCATCGACATCATTTCTTCATTGGAGCTTTTTAGCTCCTCATTCGCGGTCTCGATCTCCTCGACCTTGGCTTTGAGCTCCAGCCGGGTGGCTTGCAGATCATCGCGCAAATCTGAGATTCGCCGGTCGCGCGACACGGTCTGTGTAGCGAGGCTATCAATGACCGGCTGCAAGCGATCCTTGGCCAGAAAGATGACCGCGGCTGTGCCATCATTCATTGGATGCGCGATGATGTCAGCCTTTTGCGTGCCGAATTGCGAGGTGACTTCAATATCCTTGATCGAGCGCCGGTCTCCGGTGTTGATTGCGTCGGTGGCGAGCGGGACCAGCAAATCTGCCAGTGCGTCACGCGCCAAGACGTTGAGGCTCTGCTCCTCGCTTGGACGTGACATGATGAACAGGCTGAGATCGCCCGAGCTGTCGATGATCTGTCCGTCGCGCGTCACGCGAACAAAGGGTGGGGCATAGTTTTCGAAAATCGCCGCGTTGGAAGCATCGAAGCTGCGATAGCTGGGAGGGTCAATCTCTCGTGGGAGCCTGCCTATCCCGCGCTGGGCAATCCCATCGCGCGCGCTCTTGCCGAGCGGCAAATTAACATGGACCCGCTTAGCCGCATCGTTGCGCCGGAAGATACGCGCCTTCTGATCCGCTGCAATAAACAGCTCAGAACTGCGCGTGACACTCTCTGAGGTTCCAAGGAAAAGCATGCCGCCTGGCCGCAAGCTGAAGTGCAGCAGAGGGAAGAGCTCTGACTGCAATTGCTCGCCCAGATAGATCAGCAAGTTGCGGCACGATATGAAGTCGATCCTAGAGAAGGGCGGGTTCTGAATGATGTTGTGGACCGAGAAACGCACCATTCGCTTGATTTCCTGCGAAGGCTCGAACCTTTCATCAGAGGCGACCGTGTATTTGTCTCGGTAGGCGGGCGGTATCTCGGAATACATCGAGACCGGGTATGTCCCCTCGCGTGCGATCTCGATCATAGCTTCATCTACATCGGTCGCGAAGATCTGCACCAGCGGGTGTATTTCGAGCTCTTGGCAGGTCTCAGCCACCAGCATCGCGATCGTATAGGCCTCTTGGCCACTCGAACATCCCGGCACCCAAATGCGAACCTCCCGCGAAGGGGCCACTTTGGTGAGCAGCGGAAGCAACACGTGTTTGCGCACCAGCTCGAAGTTTTCGGCGTCGCGGAAAAAGGAGGTGACGTTAATCAGGAAGTCGCGGGCGAGCGATTCCCGTTCTCCGTTATCCTTGGACAATTCAGCAAGATAGTCGTCTGTGCTTTCCACCTCCAGCACATGCATCCGCCGCCGCAGTCGGCGCAGCAAGGTGGAGCGTTTATAGCCTGCGAAATCCATCCCGATCTTGTCGCGAAGGATGGCAAAGATCCGCTGCATCGTCTGTTCGGACTGCGCGCCATCTTCGGGAAAGTTGGATTGCATCGCGCCGTCAAAAAAGGCCTTGATGCGAACCACGATGCGTTCTGCTTCTAGTACAAAATCCGCAAGCTCGGTCGCAATCGCAGACACCGGCATTCCGTCATAGCGCGCCTCTTCAGGCGATTGTACTGCTGAGACTCCGCCAAATTCCTTGATTGAGCGCAAGCCAGCCGTGCCGTCCGCGCCAGTGCCCGACAGCACCACACAGGCTGCTTTGTCGGCCTGGACCTGCGCGAGCGAGCGGAAGAAGCTGTCGATCGGTCTCCGCAGACCGCGTGGCTCAGAAAACGGATCAAGTTTGAACCGCCCGTTTTCGATCCTCAAGCTGGATCCGGGCGGGATGACATGGAGACAATCGACCTCAATATGATCGTTGTCCTTGATCTGGCGCACTTCGAGCCCGGTTTTGCTCGCCAGCAGCTCGGCCATCATACTTTCGTGATTGGGATCTAGATGCATCACAAGCACAAAGGCCATGCCAGTACCCGGCTCGACACTGCGGAACATCTGCGTGACCGCCTCGAGCCCGCCCGCCGAGGCCCCGATTGCCACGACGGGGAAATCGAGTTGCGACAACGCTTCTGGTTCGCTCATCAACTCGATGTTCATTGCTGCAGACCCTCCCTCGACGCGGCCTGGCGGTGCGAAAGCTGAAAGAGACAAGCGGCGCGCAGAGTCACTCTCCCATAGTCGCAACACAAGCGGACCGCTGCCCCGTGGCAAATACATAGGTTGCCAACACGAGTTGCCCCTTGGGCCGCCATCATGCTCTGATCGCGACCGGCTATTGGCCTGTTTTTGCTCTCTTCCAGGGCAAAAGGGCGCATTAAAACATCGAAACGAGACCCCTCATGGATCATCGCAGCATCGGCTATGGACGGTATTCAACGCAGCAGAGGGGTGCCTCCGATACGCTGCATATCGTTGATCAGTCTTCCGACCGCCGTGCAGAGATAGCCAAGTTGGGAGAACAACTCGGATATCGCTGCACTCCCTATGCCGATCTGTCGGAATTGATCGCCCGGCCACCGCGCCGCGGCACGATCCTGACGCATGCTGCTCGAGGCCAAGACGGCGTGCGTGGGATTGCGGATCGGTTGCGGCAATTCGGGATGTGGCTTGCGATCATCGCCTATGATGAGGAGCCTTCCCCTGCGCGTGTCGTCGAGGCAGCCAAAGCTGGCGCGCTCGACTTTCTCAACTTTCCCATCGATCCAACGCGGCTCGAACGCTGCCTCGATCGGATTGAGCGGCAAGCTGACCGCTACAGCGCCGATCAACGACGTCAGGTCGCCGCGCAATCGCGGATAGAGCGCCTATCGCCAAGGGAGCGCGAAGTGTTGGACTATCTTTCAGAAGGCAACAGCAACAAGATGATCGCGCGCGAGCTCAATATCAGCCCGCGTACAGTTGAGATCCACCGTGCGAAGATGATGACCAAGATCGGTGCGAATCATGCTGCTGAAGCTGTGAGGATCAGGATCGAATCCGGCATAGCCCTCAGCGAATACAGCTAATTGGCTCCTTCACACGCTCAAACGGGCCTGTCGGCGATTGGCCCCTCAACCGGAAAGCCTTTGCTCAGAAAGCGGCGATAGCTGCATCGATCTTCGAGCGACGCCGGCAGGCCTATTGATTGATGAGCAGAAAATCTGTCCTTGACAGATAAGCCCCATATGAGACATATGTGTCTCATGACAGATACCCTTAGACCCTCCGCCGATGCGGCTATCATAGAAGCCGCCTTCGAATTGCTGATTGAAAACCCCGGCGCGTCGCTTGGCGAAATTGCCAAGCGAGCCGGAGTGGGCCGTGCCACCTTGCACCGCTACTTTTCCAGCCGCGATGATCTTATCCTCGCCCTCACCAAGGCGGCTATTGTCGAGATGGACGAGGCGGTTGAGACCGCGTGTGAGGACGCAGCGACGCATTCTGACGCGCTCTATTTGTCGCTCGAAGCGCTGATTCCGCTGGGCGACCGGTATCGCTTCCTCGCGACCGAGCCGGCCGAGGACCACGCGGATATAGCAGCCGAATTCGAACGGCAGAACCAAGAGACGATCGACCTGATCGAACACACCAAGCGGGAAGGATTGTTCGACCCTACCGTGCCGACATCCTGGATCGCGCAGAGCTTTGAGAACCTCCTTTATGCGGGCTGGGAGAGCGTGAACGCGGCGCAATGCACACCTGATCAGGCCACCCAATTGGCTTGGCGCACGCTCACGGTTGGGCTGGGAGTAAAGTCATGACTTTGCCCATTTCCATCGAACAGCTCGGCTCTGACATTGACGATGTCTTCTTCTTAATCGGCGGTGCGATTCTGGCGATCGAGATCACCAAAGGCTTGCTGTCCAAGAAGCTGAAGGGCCGCGGATTTCTCGACATGATCGCAAGCGTCTCGACCCAGATCCCTTCGATCCTTGTCGAGGTGTTCCTGATGTCCTTTGTCTATCTGGGCTTCGTCCTGCTCAGCGAGAATTTCGTCAGCTGGACTTTCCCGATCACCTGGTGGACCGTAGCTCTCGCACTGCTGGCCGCCGACTTCGCCTATTATTGGGAGCACCGTATCGCGCATGAGGTGCGATTGTTCTGGACACAGCACGCGGTCCACCATTCCTCGCGCCATATGAACACCACGGTCGCCATCCGCTTTGGGCCCTTCGAAGGCGCGATCTCGGCTGCGCTGCACTTTCCCTTGATCCTGATCGGTTTCCCAGCGGAACTGGTGTTCTTCGGGATTATCACTGTGCTCGCCTATCAGGTCTGGATCCACACCGAACTCATCGGCAAGCTAGGTGTCCTCGATGACATCCTCAATACGCCAGCCAACCACCGCGTCCATCACGCTTGTGATGATAAGTATATCGACAAGAATTATGGCGGGATCCTGATTATCTGGGACCGGATCTTCGGCACCTATCAGCGCGAGGAAGAGGCACCCAATTATGGGCTCAAGCGCGACTTTGATAGCGTCAATCCGCTGGTCGTATGGTTTTCTGAACTGCCCCGCTTCTTCAGCGATATCGCCAACGCAAGGTCACTGCGCGAGGCCCTAATGTTCGCTTTTGGACCGCCGGGTTGGAAGCCAAAGCATAACCCACCCAGACAATCGCAATCTCAGTGAAGACTTTGGAGCATGTGGGTGTGGGGCGGTCGCCCGCTCTCACCAAATGGCGCACCCGAGAGGATTCGAACCTCTGGCCTCTGCCTTCGGAGGGCAGCGCTCTATCCAGCTGAGCTACGGGTGCTTGCGTTTGCTTTGGCCAAGCAGCTTTGCACTTGGGACGGCGCGCTTAGCAAGCATCTTCATGGCGCGCCAGATGATTAATGCGTCCATGCTTGCGCCGTCCAGAACATTTGCTGGCAGCACAGATCACCGCGAAGGACAGATTTAACGGCTCGGTAACGGCGGTTGCGGTACATCCTTCCGCATGACAACGCTTTCCCCCAAACAGATGCAGGCCATGCGCAAGATCGCCGATCGCGCTGGCGACCATGCAGATGCGGGCGCGCGGTGGTTGCGGTTGCACATCCAGGCAGAGCAAATTGCTGAGCTTGCTTCGATCAGCGCAGAAAAGCCCATGCCCTCAGCTGATTCACTCGAACAACATCTCGCCGATGCGCATGATTGGCAACGCGATCTCGTGATCCGAGGGCTGGACGACATGGAAGCACTGACCGGGCTGGGCCTGCAGGCGCTTTCTACTTTGGTTGAGCGTCAGGCCCCCACTCAGGCACCGGCGCTTGCGCTTTGGCGCGAATTCCATGAGGCGCGCAGCGCCATCATCGAGATACTGACCCCGCACGACAAAGCAGCCTAGCACAGAGCATCGCACGCTCAACTTGACTGTGTTCGCTCTATGTTCCAATCTTGGAATATGAGCCAGGCGACGCATCATCAATCCGATTCGACCACGACTGCAGAGCGTCACACGGCACAGGAGGTCGCGCGCGGGATCAAGCGATTGTTTGCTCGCAACGACATTTGGTGCGTATCGGAGATGCCATTGCAGAACGGTCGGCGGGCCGATCTGATGGGCATCGATGCCAAAGGGCTGATCGTGATCGTCGAGATCAAGGTCGCGCGTGCCGATCTGCTCGGTGACCACAAATGGCCCGATTATCTCGACTTTTGCGACCGGTTCTTTTGGGGTTTGCCGCCCGAGCTTGATCGCGCGCCTTTGCAGACTGAGAGTTTCCAGCCAGACACTTGCGGCGTGATCGTTGCCGATGGTTATGATGGAGAGATACTGCGGCCCGCCCCTTTGCAGTCGCTTGCAGCGGCGCGGCGCAAATCGCTCGCCACCAAGCTCGCAAAGGCAGGAATGCGGCGGCTGACCGTGCTCGAAGATCCGCAAATTGGCGCAGTCGGCGCGGAGTAATCGGCACAAGAATCGCCGCTTTGCGCCAAGGTCTCTATTGCGGTGAAGGTTTGTGCGTCATAGGCAGGAGACGATGATCCCTGCTGACACTCCCTTTTGGCTGGCCTTTCTGATCGTCAGCGGCGCGATGTCGCTGATGGTGGCTTTGCGTTATGTGATGGCCTCTGGCCTGTTCGCCTGGCTCACCCGGCGCATGCAACCCGGGCTCTATGCGGGCCAAAGCAAACAGATAGCGATGGAGGTGCGGTATTCGCTGATCTCGGCGGTGATCTATGGAGCGCCTGCTGGGATCGTCTTTTGGTTGTGGCGCCACCATGATTACGGCTTGATCTACACCGATTGGGACACCTATCCCGCCTGGTATCTGCCGCTGTCCGTGTTCATCTATCTGTTTGTGCAAGATAGCTGGTTCTATTGGAGCCACCGCGCGATGCACCACTGGCCCGCGCTCTTCAAACTTGCCCATTCGGTGCATCACAAGAGCAAGCCCCCGACCGCGTGGACAGCAATGAGTTTTCACCCGATCGAAGCAGTGAGCGGAGCAATTGTCATCCCGCTGTTGGTTTTTGTCGTGCCGATCCACCTCGCCATGCTCGGCATTGTCCTGACGGTTGCGACGGTGATGGGGGTTATCAATCATATGGGGTGGGAGATCGTTCCGCGTCGCCTCGTTCATTCTGCGTTGGGAAGCTGGCTGATAACGGCAAGCCATCACGAAAAGCACCACGAGGACTATCGCTGCAATTTTGGGCTCTATTTCCGCTTTTGGGACCGTATTTGTGGAACGGATCAGGGGCTTTCGAAACGCATTGCAGGCGCCCAGCAATCCAAGGAACTTTCCGCATGATCAAGCCACTCGGCCTCTTGAGCGCCATCGCCATGTTCGGCCTAGGCACGCCAGCCCTGGCGGGCAGCGTCACAATTACTGTCACTGATCTGCGCAACACCGAAGGCGTCGTAATGGCCTGCATGACGACGATGGAAGATATCTTCCCGCGCTGCCGCCGCGACCCGGATTCCTTCCGCACAACGGTGCCTGCAGGAGAGACCGTCACGATCCGCTTCGATGATGTCGAGCCGGGGGCGTACGCCATCGCGCTGCTGCATGATGAGAACGAAGATGGGAAGGCCAACCGCGTGCTCGGCATGGCCCCGCGCGAAGGCTATGGCTTTTCACGCGATGCGCCGGTGCGGATGTCACCGCCTGACTGGGAAGATGCGGTGTTTGAACATGGCGAGGAATCCCAGGATCTCACGATCAAGATGCGCTATTTTCTCTAGCTGAGCGCGTGACGTCACGGCTGCGCCTGCGGATCGTTGGGCGCTGACGTCACAGTCTTTTAATGTCGGCCTATCGTTGCGCACCCAATGGCGGTGCCGGGGACCCTCTTGCAGGCATCCTTTTGGCGCTAAACTGCCGTGGCACCCTGCTGCAACTTTCCCGCACAACTTAACACTATGTTTACCACGCCGCGTCAGAACGTTTGTGAACGGGCATTTTCGCCAGCCGACTTAATAGGGGCACGAGGCCAAGCATGGACACTCTTCGGGGCACATTCGACAGCAAGGATAATGCTGACGAAAGCACGGATTGGGCCGCTGACACCAGCGGACCTGACGCAGAAGAGGTGCGCGAACTGCCGCCTGAGGCTATCGGCCAGGACGAACGCCGCATGCAAGTGCGCGCTTACAACCACTGGGCTAGCCTGCTGGGCGATGCGACCTTCCCATCAATCGAAGATCTCGAACCGCACAACCTGAGTGATTTCGGGCCGAATTCGGTGCTGCTCGATTTCTCGGCGGGGATTGATGACCCGGTGGTGCAATTCCTTGGCGAACGCCTTGCTGATGAGTGCGGCAGTTCGCAAGACGGCGGTGAGATCAAACGTTTGTCTGACGTGCCTCCGCGCTCTTTGTTGAGCCGGATCACCGATCACTACATGCAGATCCTCGCCAACCAGGCGCCGATCGGCTTTGAAGCGGAGTTCATCAATCAGCGCGGCTCCGCGATCCTGTATCGCGGTATTCTGCTGCCCTTTTCCAGCGATGATGAAACCATCGACTTCATCTATGGCGTCATCAACTGGAAAGAGATGGCGGACGCAGCGACCGCTGATGAGCTTCTGCTCGAGATCGATCAGGCAATCCAGGATAACTCAGCGCAAGACGCCGAGCCTGTCGAAGAATTGGTTGAAGACGAAGACGTTCCGCACAAGCATCACGCCGATCCGGTCACCGAATGGGCGGATTCCCCGCTTGAGGAGATCGCGGACAGCGACGATGAGACCGTCAACGAACCTGACAATGTCGCAGCGTTCGATGCCAGCGCACCAGATGCTTCCGACAACGATCTGCCAATGCCCGATTTCGGGCAATACGGCCTCGACGAACCCGAAGTCGATGAATTCGGCGAAGAGATCGAAGACGAAAGCGATGGTCAGGATGCCGGCTACAGCTTTGCATCGCTTGCCGACTATATTGAGGCTCCTGCCAAGAAAGCCGTAGACCTCGACGCAGATCGCTTCGATCCCGAAGATTACAAGGTCGAAGAAGGCGGCAGTTCAGAACCTGGGGTTGATTTCACTTCTGAGCCAGTCGCAGAGGACGCCGCGGTCGAAGTCGCATCGGACAAGGCGCAAGACGAAGTCGAAACACCTGCTCCGATTGTCGTGCCTCCTATGGCACCTGAAACGGCTGAAGCACCCATTGCTGAATTGGCCGATGATGCCGACCTTCACGACACTCTCGCCGCTGCACGTGAGCTTGCTCAGTCTGCGCGCGTATCGGAAGATCGCAGTCGCCAGGCGCTCTACGAAGCGGTGGGACGGGCATACGACTTCTCGATCGCTGCTGAGGCCGAGCCGCAAGCCTATCACGAACTGATCGAAGATAGCGGCCTGAGCGTGCAGGACCGCGCGCCAATGACGCCGATCGTCAAACTGGTCTTTGGCCACGACTATGACAAAACGCGGCTCACCGAATATGCGGCCGTGCTCAGCCACGCGCATCGTCTTGAGCTTGAGCGCGGCAGCCTTGCAGATTATCTGCGCGATGCTGATGGCGGTCTCAAAGGCGTCGTCGCGGCTGAACGTCGCCTGCGCCGCGAAGAAAGCGGTAAGGAAGTCGAAGCCGAGGGCGATGTTCGCGCCCAGTTGGCGAAGAAGCTGCGCGAGCTTGATGAAATCATGCTCGAGGCGCTCTCTGCCGATGGGCCTGAATTCTCGCTTGTCATGGTTCGCCGTGATGGAGAGGGTAAGCTCGCATTGATCGGCGAAGTCGATGACGACATTGCTCTGATCGAGAAGGTGGGCAAACGCCTCGTGCGCTGAAAGCGGCGGCTCAATCGCTCACAAACCTCCTGTCAAAGCCGTTTCATTTGTACCGCTTGCTTGGCGGCAGCAGCAAGTGTGCCTATCTCCCCTCCCACTGTGACAGAATAGTGGGACGCATTGAGGCTATGGCAAAAGGGCCTATTGCAAAAAGGAGAGCCCGTGTGGCGCTTTGGGTGATTGGAACGCTGGTTGCGATTGTGGTGACCTTTGGTCTTGCCCTCCAAATTGCGATTTGGCGCAATGGTCCAGCCGTACTCAGCGCCGTTGACCGCGTAACGGGCGGAGCGCGTGACACCAAGCAATTGGCGCGCATCTCCACCGGAGAGCATCCGCAGCAGAAACTCGTGGTCTGGGGGCCGGAAAAAGAAGGGCACAGCCGCAACGCCGCCGATTCAGCATTGCCCGTTTTGGTTTTCGCCCATGGGGGGAGCTGGGCCAAAGGCGATCCCGACGATTACGGATTTGTTGCGCGTGCATTTGTACCAGAAGGGTTCATTGTAGTTCTCGTTGGCTACCGATTAGGTGAAGATGGCCGCTATCCAGCCATGTTAGAGGACACAGCGACTGCGATCGCTTGGACCCGGGACTATATCGACCAATATGGCGGCGATCCCGACCGGATCGTGCTCGCGGGCCATTCAGCAGGCGCGTACAATGTCGTGCAGGTGGCTTTAGAGCCGCGCTGGCTCGAGGCGCGCGGCGCATCGCCTGATGCGATTGCAGGCGTAATCGGGCTTGCAGGCCCGTATGACTTTGCGCCGTTTGATAGCGAGAGCACAATTGCGACTTTCGGCCAGGCGAGCGACGCTGCCGCTACGCAACCGGTTAATCACGTGCGCTCCAATGGTCCGCCAATGTTGCTAGTCCATGGTGAGGAGGACACTCTCGTGAGGCCTCGTAACAGCAGGGTCCTTGCAGAGCGAATGGAGCAGGCAGGTGGTCATGCGACCCTTATGACGATCGCGGGTCTGGACCATAACAGCCCCCTCATTCATCACGCAGCGCCATGGCGGCGCAACGCGAAGATGATCGACATGACTGCAGGCTTTGCGCTGGCTGTGACCGCCCCTGAAGCTCTGGCTGCGACAAAGCCGGACGAAACTTCAGTTCCCGTTCAGGACGAAACACGTTAGGACCGGCGCTGTGATGCGCGCCCCCCTCGCTCTTTCGGCCTATCTGCTCGCCTTTGCTGCGACAATTCTGCTGGCGGTCCAACCGGTCGCAGCGCAGTCGGTGCTGCGCGATGCAGAGACCGAGCAGCTTTTGAAAGACATGGCTTATCCGCTGATCGAGGCGTCCGAGCTGGAGCCCGAAAATGTCGAGATGGTGCTCATCAATGACAATTCGATCAACGCCTTCGTGGCTGGCGGTCAGGTCGTCTACATCCATGCCGGACTGATCAATGCTGCCGAAACCGCGAACGAGGTCCAAGGGGTGATCGCGCATGAGCTAGGCCACATCACTGCCGGCCACGTGGTCCGCTTCGAAGAGCGCACTCGCGCAGCACAAGGGATCAGCATCCTTTCGCTTTTGATCGGCGTCGGAGCCGTGCTCGCAGGGGCTGGCGACGCGGGACTCGGCGCAATCATGGCCGGGCAACAGGCAGCTGTTGGCAGTTTCCTCGCATTCAACCGCAACCAGGAAGCAGCAACCGACCTAGCCGGTGCGCGCTATCTGTCCGGCGCAGGTATCACCGGGCGCGGTATGCTCAATTTCTTCAACCGCTTGCGCAACAACGAGATACGTCGCGGCTTTAGTCAGTCGGAGGAAGCCGCTTATACCCGCACGCACCCGCTTGCCGGCGACCGCATCCAGATTTTGCGCGGGATACTCGAAGACGACCCCGCCTGGCAGAGTGAACCAGATCCAGAATTGCAAGCACGCTTTCTCGCGGCACAGG
This sequence comes from Pseudomonadota bacterium, assembly GCA_039039885.1. Taxonomy (GTDB): domain Bacteria; phylum Pseudomonadota; class Alphaproteobacteria; order Sphingomonadales; family Sphingomonadaceae; genus Erythrobacter. The sequence goes on from JBCCPG010000002.1 coordinate 426,435, forward strand.
CCAAGCTTTATGGCTACCTCGCCGAACCTAAGCGTACTTTCCAGCGCTATCCAACCACCGACCAAAGTGTGCCAGCGCTCTATGCCCGCGCCTATGGCTATCACAAAGATGCTCAGGTTGATGCGGCTCTGGGAGAGGCAGATAAGCTGCTCGCCATGGAGCCCGAGAACCCCTACTTCCTCGAACTTAAAGGGCAGATCCTGCTCGAGTCCGGTCGGCCTGAGGACGCGCTAGTCCCGCTGCGGAAGGCGACCGATTTGACGCGCAACCAACCCCTGATCGCTGGCATGTTCGGTCACGCGCTGATCGCGACTGAGGATGAGAGCAATTATGCTGAGGCAGAGCGCGTACTGCGCGCTGCCGTGGCGCGCGACCGCTTCAACCCATTCGCCTGGTATCAGTTAGGCGTCGTTTATGCCGCGCGCGGCGATATCCCAAGGGCGCGCCTGGCGAGCGCTGAGCAACAAGTCCTGTTCCGGCAATATCCCGAGGCTCTGCGTAATGCGCAAGCAGCCGAAGCCAGCCTGCCGGTCGGAACGCCGGACTGGATCCGCGCACAGGATATTTCGCTGCAAGCCCGCGCCGAACTGGAACGGCTCCGCGATTCTCGCTAATCTCCCAGCCCGATGGATCGCAATCTGAATAACACTCTACTCACTGCGCTCTTGGCGCTGACGTTTGGCTTTCTCGGAGCGGCGGCATGGTCCTATGCCGGGCTCGCCGATAATCGCACACGGGCCTATCTGCTTGACAATCCAGAAATCTATGAAGAGTTGCAGATCGCCTTGCAGGAAAAGCGGCTGCAAGAGCGGCTCGCCTCGCTGGGGCAAGACCTTTATCAGCCCTTCGATGGGGTGGTCTTGGGCAATCCCAATGGCTCCAAGGTGCTGGTTGAGTTCACCGATTACAATTGCGGCTTTTGCCGCACGAGCCTGCCCATCGTTCAACAGCTGGTGGACGAGGATCCCGAGCTCAAGGTCGTCTTGCGGGAGATTCCATTGCGTCCGGGCAGCGAAGAATCGGCGCGAATGGCACTCGCTGCTGGACTGCAAGGCAAGTATCAGGCGTTCCACGAATCCATGTTCGCAATCGGTGACACGTCACCAGCCGGCGTCGAACTGGCCGCGCGGCAGATTGGGCTGGATATGGAGCGAGCCAGAGCCGATGCTGCCTCGCAAGAGGTCACGCTGGAGCTCGCGCGCAATTACACCTTCCTTCAGGATTTGGGGCTCTTAGCCACGCCAATATTCGTCACCGACAATACCGTCATTCCCGGCGCATATGGCTATGACGCACTGAAGGCGGCTCTCGACGAAGCGGACAGCTGATGCGCGCCATGGCCGCAGCCACTCTTGCGCTGGCCGCGATACCGGTCGCTGCTTTGGCGCATCTCGATGATAGCGGCGTCAATTGGAGCCGCATCGATCTGCCAGCAGAGCGCGCCGCCATTGAACGCTATCAGAGCTTTGACCAGCGGTTGCAGGACGTCGGTTGGAAGATGGTGCGCGGCAATGTCCGCTTTTGCGACCGTCGCATCCTTTCGATCGGGCTGCAATTGCAGGACCTCAAGAGCTATGGCGGACCCGAAGTCGCGCGCCGAGCGCTTGGCCTGACTGGTGATTTTGCGGTCCAGACCGCCGCGCGCGGATCGCCCGCGGAAGAGACGGGCCTGTTTGCCAAGAACCGCGAGATTGCCCGGCTCGACAGTTTCGATCCCAATGAATGGGTCGCAGGTGACCGGCTTTATTGGCAGCGCCTGACGCTTGCACATGACCACATCGATGAAACACTGATCCAACGCGGCGCGATCACGATCGAGTTTGCGGGCGGAGAGAGCGTCAAGCTCGCTCCGGTTGAGGTTTGCGCGTCCCGCTTTGAATTGATGGGTGAAGGGCGCAAAGCGGTGGCCGATGGCGACCGCGTGGTGATCGGGATCGACTTCCCCGCCTTCGAATATTCCGAAGAGCTCTTTGCCGCAGTCGTCGCGCATGAACTGGCGCATAATCTGCTCGCTCATTCCAACTGGCTCGACCGCAATGGCCGCAACCGTCGCAACACCCGCATGATCGAACGCGAGGCGGACCGGCTGATGCCGTGGCTGATGGCCAATGCAGGCTATGATCCACAAGCTGCGGTGCAGTTCTTTGAGGAGCTGCGCCCCGCCAGTGGGTCGGTGCTGTTCATCAGGGGCACGCATCCCAGCTGGCGAGAGAGAGTCGCTTCTGTTGAGGCCGAGATCCCGCTTGTTAGTGAACTGATCGCGCGCGATGGCTCAGCCGATTGGCGCGTCCATTTCGAACGAGAGATTGATCCCAACCAGGGCCTCTAGCCGAGCCATGATTGTGCGGCAAAAGGTGGCTGACGCGCGCCCACCGGCTCCGCCACCTGCAATAGGCGATGCGATTGGCTTAAAAATGGGCTACACGGGACTTTCATGTCGATGATGCGGATCCAGCCTGCTCCCTTCTTTGCGAGCAAAAACCGCGCCTTCTGGAATCTCCAGTTGGCGGGTTGGGGAGGCTATTTCCTGCTGCGTTCGCTGGTTGCCATTGCCAACAACCAATCGCTCGATCTTGTCGCGGTGATCATGGTGCAAACCATCACCGGCTTCTCAATCACGCTCGTTCTTTCGGTTGTCTTTCGCCAACTTATTGGCAGGCAGGCATTCGTAACCTGGGGAATGACCGCTCTGGTCCTGGCAGGAGCAGTGTTTCTCCAGACATCGATCGATGCTTGGGTGCAGGGGGTCTATCTCGGCAGCGCGAATGAGGCGACCTTCGTCCAGCGACTTGTGGGCCTCAGCATCTTGCCGCTTGCGCTGCTTGGTGGTTGGAGCGCGCTCTACTACGCGATCAACTACTTTTTGACGGTTGAGCAACAAGCCGACCGGCTGGAACGATTGGAGGCTCAGGCCACCGCCGCTCAGCTCGCCATGCTGCGTTATCAACTCAATCCTCATTTCCTGTTCAACACATTGAACTCGATCAGCACGCTGGTGCTGTTGAAACAGACCGATCAAGCCAATGCGATGCTGACGCGCTTGTCAGGCTTTTTGCGTCACACGCTGATCACCGAGCCAGGCAGTCAGGTGACGCTTGCGCAAGAGGTCGAGACTCTGCAGCTTTACCTCGACATCGAGCGTATGCGCTTTGAAGAGCGGCTCAGGACTCGGTTTGAAATTGACGATGCAGCATTGGCCGCCAGCCTTCCCTCCATGCTGCTCCAGCCACTTGTCGAAAATGCGGTCAAATACGCGGTCAGCCCGCAAGAAGAGGGCGCAGAAATCACGCTCACCGCACGTGTGGTGGGACAGCGTCTGAGGATCGCGATTGAGGATACAGGCCCCGGTATGGAGGGCCCCGTCCAGCTCTCCATGCTCGACCACTTGCCACAGGGTGAGGCAAGCGAAGTGCTGGGCTCGCAACCGATCTCAACTGGAGTGGGCCTTGCCAATATCCGCAACCGATTGACGCAGACCTATGGCGATGCGCATCTGTTCGAAACCCGCTCGCAACCGGGCGGAGGCTTTGCAGTCTTGATCGAGATACCCTATCAGCCCGCCGCCGATATAGCGCAGCAATCGGAATTGAATGCGCCTGAGGCCGCGGCAGATTCAGTTTCTTCGCCCAGACCCCAAATTGCCGCTCCTGACGCGCCCGAAACGGCGGGCAACGTCATCAGTCTCAACCCAGCTCGAAACGCTTCTCGCACTCCCCCCCGAAACCCCAATGACGCTATCGGAAACACCTAATGACTATACGCACCATCATCGTCGATGACGAGAAACTCGCCATCCAGGGCCTTCAAGTCCGGCTCGAACCGTTCGAAGATGTCGAGGTGATCGACACTTGTTCCAACGGGCGCGAGGCGATCCGCAAGATCAAGACCGAAAAGCCCGACCTCGTGTTTCTCGACATTCAAATGCCGGGCTTTGACGGCTTTTCCGTCGTGAAGGGCGTGATGGAGATCGAACCCCCGCTTTTCGTCTTCGTCACCGCCTATGAAGAACATGCCATCCGCGCCTTCGAAGCGAATGCGGTGAACTATCTGATGAAGCCGGTGGATGAGGACAAGCTCGCCGATACGATTGAACGCGTGCGCCAGCGTCTGGCCGAGAAAAAATCCACCGAAGATGCCGAACAATTGCTTGGCGTATTGTCCGAAGTGGCACCCGAACGCGCGGCCGACTTTGGCGGCGAAGCGAGCGAGAGCGCAGACCGCTTTGAAAAGCTCATCAACGTCAAGGATCGTGGCCAGATCTTCCGCGTCGAGGTGGAATCGATCGAGCACATCGAGGCCGCAGGCGATTATATGTGCATCTATACCGGCGACAATTCGCTGATCCTGCGCGAGACGATGAAGGATCTGGAACGCCGCCTTGACCCGCGCAAATTCCAACGCGTGCACCGCTCAACCATCGTCAACTTGGATCAGGTTCGTCAGGTCAAACCGCACACCAATGGTGAGTGCTTCCTGGTGCTGGATTCCGGCGCTGAGGTGAAGGTGAGCCGGTCGTATCGGGATGTGGTCGCCCGCTTTGTGCACTAGTTTGATTGCGAAGGCGCATCGGCGCCTTCGTCCTCGCTAGTTGTCCTCCGCTTCGCTGCGGACCCGCTGCGGGCGCCCGGTCGGGCTTGCGGACCCTGTGGGTCCGTTTAATGAGGCCTTATGACATTCACCCTCCCCGGCTTCGATCTCGACAAATTCGTCCGTGAGACGCTCGCTGAGGACTTGGGCGAAGGCCTCGAAGGGGGCGGCAAGGATGTCACCTCGGAAAGTGTCATCCCTGCCGACGCACGCTTTGCAGGCGTGATGGACAGCCGCGATGCGGTTGTTGTTGCCGGGCTCCCGCTCGCAGAGGCGTTCTTCCGCCATCTTGATCCTGATTGCACCATCGAAAGCCTTGTCAGCGATGGCGATGCGGTGGAGCCAGGAGCCGATCTCATGCGGATGGAAGGCAATGCCCGCGCGCTGCTGACAGCAGAGCGGAGCGCCCTCAACATCGTTCAGCACCTCTCCGGCATCGCCTCGATGACCCGCGATTATGTGGCTGCAATGCGGGTGGGCAGCGGGACTTGCACCCTGCTGGATACCCGCAAGACATTGCCGGGCCTCCGCGTACTCGAGAAGTACGCGACGCGACAGGGCGGCGCTCAGAACCACCGTATGGGCCTGTGGGACGCTGCGATGATCAAGGACAACCATGTCGCGGTGGCTGGCAGCGTCGGCGAAGCTGTGCGGCGCGCGGCAGAAGCAGGCGTCAAACCCATCATCTGCGAGGTCGATCGCCTCGACCAAATCGAACCCGCAATTACGGCAGGGGCTCACCATCTGTTGCTCGACAACATGACGCCTCAAACGCTGAAGACAGCGGTGGACATGGTGGATGGGCGCACAGCTACGGAAGCAAGCGGCGGGATCAACCTCGATACCATCGCCGCCAAAGCAGCGAGCGGTGTTGACTATTGCTCGGTCGGACGCCTGACGCAGAGCGCCCCTGCGGCTGATGTCGGCTTGGATTTCAAGCCAGTATGAGTATCGCCGAGGGTCCGAGGCCTTGGACAGTCAATCTGTTTGCAGCAATATTCCTGATCACAGGTCTGCTGCGTCTCACTGCACAATTGCATGGGCTGCCCCATTGGAGCGAGCTGGAAGCGAACGCGCTGGGTGCGATCGATTGGACACGCGAGCGCGAGATCATATTGGCTTTCACCGTCATGACGATCATCTGCATTCCCGTCCTCGCGATCTGGGGCTTTGCCAGCCGCATCGCTCGCACTCTAGTGGCTGCGTTCTCAGCGCCGGGCTTGTTGTTTGGATGGGCGAGCGCGATGGTCGATGAAAAAAGCTATGCGACAGCATTGCTCGCCGAATCGATTCTGTGCCTCACGGTGATCGCCCTGCTGTTCACGCCCGCGACCTCTCGCTGGCTTTGCACCAACAAGGAGAAGCGCGTTGCTGCGGCAAGGTAAGGCGATTGGGCTGGCGGCCACGCTGGTAATGGCACTAGGCCTGTCCGCGACCGCCCACGCGCAGGCCTATCAATGCCGCACGCCCTCTGTCTCCAGCGTTCCGCAGATCACTCCCGATGCGCCTCGGCGAGAGCTGGAAGTCACCGGCTACACTCTTGCGCTGAGCTGGTCGCCGGCCTTTTGTCGGACACGCCAGGATGCGCGCTCGCACCGCGTCCAGTGTTCAGGGGATCATGGTCGCTTTGGCTTCATCGTCCACGGCCTGTGGCCGCAAAGCGCCTCTGGCAGTTGGCCGCAATGGTGCGAGACCACCCGCAACCTCACCCCGCGTCAGGTGCGTGAGGCCATGTGCATGATGCCCTCTGCGCGCCTTGTCGCTCGGCAATGGGCAAAGCACGGCAGCTGCATGGCGCGAAAGCCCGAAACCTATCTCGGCGTAACGCGCATTTTGTGGGAGAGCCTGCGCATCCCCGATTATGATCGGATCAGCCGCGAGGATGACCTCACCGCAGGACGCATCCGCCAAGCCTTTGCCGATGCCAATGGGCGGCTCTGGCGGCCAGAGCATATCGGCGTGAAGCTCAACGAAGACGGTTGGCTGGAGGAATTGCGGCTGTGCTACTCAAAACGCTTCCGCCCCACTCGCTGCGACCGCCGCAGGCGCGGCGCGCGCGATGGCACACCAGCGCGCATCTGGCGGGGGCTGTAGGGGCTCTACTGGCGATCCCTGCCCTGTAAGTAGCCCTTCCAAACGCCAAATGGCTCCCAGACTTCGCTGATGGGGGCATGCGCCGTTTCTTTGGCCTCGCCAAGCACGTCGCGGCGATAGCGCGCGACAAAGACCGAGACCCGCGCATTGACCGCGCAATGGACCCAGATTTTGCGCCCTTCGCTCGCTTGCATCACCTTGGTGAAATCATCGAAATTGGCTGCCGTCGGATTTTTGAAATCAACCGGGATATGGGTGTAGTCGAGCCCGAGTTCACGCACGATCTCGGCCTCATCGTCGAGCGAGTTTTCATGGCCGCTCGGTAGAAGGTTGATGACGCTTTGGAAGCCAGCGTCGCGGATCGCGGTGAATTGCTCGACGGTGGGCTGACCAGAGGTGGAAAGCGTGTCATTGATCTTCACGTAGTTGAAGATGCTCTCAATCTCAGGCTTGCCGCGTTTGATCCCCAACCACTTGGCAAGGACGGTCCCGACGAAGACCCAAAGCGTGCGGATGGTGGTGGTACTAAGCATAAGAGATGTCACCGCCGCTCCCTGAAGAACGCGCGCAGCAACTCCGCCGCTTCTTCCTCGCCCATGCCTGTGTAGACCTCGGGCTTGTGCATACATTGCTCTTGTTCGAACACCCGCGCGCCGTGTTCGACGCCGCCGCCTTTGGGGTCGCTTGCGCCATAATAGAGCCGGGCGATGCGCGCGTGAGAGATCGCGCCGGCGCACATCACGCAAGGCTCTAGCGTGACATAGAGATCGCAGCCATTCAGCCGATCTTGGCCAAGCTTCTCGGCACCGGCGCGCAGCACGCGCATCTCCGCATGTCCCGTCGGATCGGGAGGATTGCGAGTGGCATTACCTGCCACCGCGACCAATTCTCCATCCTTGACCAGCGCCGCGCCAACCGGCACTTCGCCCGCCTGAGCGGCTTGCCGCGCGGCATCGAGCGCCAGGCGCATGGGTTCAGGAAGCGGCCAATTGGTCATAACGCTCGAAAGCGCTAATCGCCTGAGAGCCACGAATCAATTGACGATTCGCTTGCAGGCAGCTATGCGGCGCGCTTTCCGGGACACCCGTGCATTTGGGTCGCTCTTTTGGGCGCTGTTCCTGCAACATATAATGAGACGAGATTTATCATGTCGCGCATTTGCGAACTGACCGGCAAGGGCCGCCAGGTGGGCAACAATGTTAGCCACGCCAACAACAGGACGAAGCGGGTTTTCCTGCCTAACCTGCAGAACGTCACGCTGCTGAGCGAGAAGCTCGACCGCGGCTTTAAGTTCCGCGTGTCGACCCATGGCCTTCGCTCGGTGGAGCATAATGGCGGGCTCGACAATTGGTTGCTGAAGACCAAGGATGAAAAGCTCTCTGGGCGCGCGCTCAAAGTGAAGCGTGAGCTGAAGAAGGCTGTCGCAAGCGCGTAAGCGCACACCACTTCTGCCGATCGGCACGAGATTTGAGAAGGGCGTGAAAGCGTAAGGCTTTGACGCCCTTTTTCGCGTCAGCGCTCCACCGAAGTGCCTGGATGAAAGCGCAATTTGACGAGCAGATCGCGCTGCATGATCGACTTGTTGCTGTCGGCCATCACCCAAACCGCTACTGATCCGTCCGTCTCCTCGCGCAGTGCCAAGGCTTCGTAATTCTCGCTCGGGATAATGCCATCAAAGCGCAGCGCCACTTGCAGACGGATAGTCTCCGCCTCAACTTCAGGCAGAGCTGCGATCGCCAGCAGGCTTGCAAAGGGCGGATAGCCCCACTGGACGTCGCGCATCAGCATGATGAGCCGGCCATCGGGGAGTTGGCTCATATCGGTGACGACAAAGCCGGGGGCCGGGTTGATGATCTGAACCGGGCGCGGGTCAAAGCGCTGTAGTTCGCCAGCGCGGTCAGTCATCTGGATGTCGTTGATGAGGCCGGTGGGGTCTGAGGCAAAGAGCAAGGCTTCGCTGCCTCTTTCAGGGAGAATCAGAAAACGGCCATCTGCCATCCGCACCAACGCCTCTGCGCCCGCATTTAGCGGCCAGTCCACCTCGGCATCGAAGACCTTCAGCGCCCTGGGCTCGCTCGCAGCGGAGTAGCGCTGGATTGCGTGGAGATTTTCAAACGTCAGCCAATAGTCGCCGCTCACCCGGTCCAGCGTCGCTGCCTCAATGTCGAACAGCTCGTCGGCATATACAGGATCGAGCGGCTGATCGGCGACTTCGCGCAGATCGTTATCGGCGCTGATTTGATCGGGTGCCGTGAAGGTGAAGCGGAAACCGCGGTCGGAAAAGGCGCGCAGGCGGTTGCCGTCCAGCGCGAGCAGCGCAGAAAATCCGCCGAAATTGAGGCTGTCAGCACGATACTCCCACACGCCTTCAACCCGCCACGCGGGATCTCCTGTCTCAGACGCATCCGCGACCTGATCGAGCGCGATAGCCTCTGGCGCAGGCATCGTATTGGGTATTTCAGTGCGAACGATATTCCCCGGCGCGCACAAAGCAGCGAGCGCTAATGCGAGAATCAGCCGGGTTTTGCTTCTCATGCTGGAAGTTCAGCCGCTAGGGCATTGGCCCTGCTAGCAAGATCGGATCAAACCGCGCATCGTTCCATTTGAGGCCCCAATGGAGATGCGGGCCCGTTGAGCGGCCAGTGGAACCGACATCGCCAATATGTTCGCCCTGTTTGACCGCTTGGCCTTCTTCGACATGGATCCGATGCGCATGGAGATAGGCCGAGTTCAGCCCCCCGCCATGGTCAATAATAATTAACCCGCCTTCGAGGCTAAAGCCCGTCCGCGCCAACACCACAACGCCATCAGCCGGAGCCACAAATGGTGTGCCGGTGGGGCTCGCTATATCGACTCCAGAGTGGTAGCCACCCGGCTCGCCGCGGTATATGCGCTGATTACCAAAGGCACCGGAGATACGCCCAGTCACCGGCCATATGAAGTCCTGCCGCCATCCTTGAGCATCGGTTTCGATCGCGCGCGCGGCGACGATTGCGTTGTGCTCAGGTTCGCGAGCGCGCCAATAGGCTTCGGGATCACGCAATTTGCGACGCGCGACATTGACGCGTTGGATCTGCCATTCGCGGTCAGAAAGTGTGAGCACCTCTGCAACACGATCGCCATTGGAAAGCGTAGCGGTGAGGGTGATCGTGTCTCCTGCATCGCGGTCAAAGGCGGCGAAAAACGCGCCATCAGACGCGATTTCCAGCGCTTGCTCACCCAGCATCGCAGAGACCGTATTGCTGGGCACCTGCCCACGAACAAAGCCGCCTTTGGTCAGCTCTCCGCTGTAGCTGAACGCTGTGCGCACAGATTTGGCCGGCTGAGATATTGCAGAGGCGTTTGCCTGGGGCGCCTGAGTCACCGCAGCAAGCTCAAACGCGCCGTCCAAACCAGTCACGTCACCGTCCGAACAGGCTGCGAGACCCACAAGGCTGAGCATTGCGAGCGCGCCTAGGGCAGAAGATTGGCTCTTGCGCTCCAACGGGCGGATCACTTCTTGCCAAGCAGGCGTTCAGTCGCGATCTCGGCAGTGGCGTAGGCCTCTTGATAGTCCGCGCTCCAATAGCACAGCTCCTCAAGCGGGATCTCCGCGCCCGACACGGCACAGACCACAAACTGGCCAGAGCGCAAGATGCGGTAGCTGGAGGGCAGATATTGGAGTTTTGCAGCCTTATTGCTTTGGTACATCAACATGGGGATCCCTGTATCACACTCGGCGTTCTGAATAAATCAGCTTGGGCCAAACAAATCATCTTGGCGCGGATTGCTTTCCTGGCGAGGTGATCTTCGCGTCGTTTTGCGCATAGGTGCGGGTTTGGTGGCCGCATCTTGAGTGGGCCGAGGAGGGGGAGACTTCCCCACGCCGACGCCCAGCTCACCGTCCTTGAACTCCAACGTCAGAGCTGCTTCGCGTTCGGCTTGCGCCTTTGCGGTCAACGCCCTGCCGTTCGGATCTCGGACGATCGCATAGCCCCGCTCAAGCGGCCTCTTGGGGTGAAGCTGCCCAGCAATCCGCGCAAGGGCATTGAGGCGGTCTTGCGCTGTCTTGAGCGGACGCTCGACCAGGGCGGCGTTGAGCCGGGTCCGCGCAAGTCGGGCCTTGCCGTCCTCCAAAGCGCGGGTGAGGACGCGAGGAGCAAGCCTCGCCCGGAGCACTGCAAGCCGCTCTCGTCCAACCCCTGCACGATCCATCAGCCCGCGCCGCAGGCGCTCAGCCGCCTCGTCAAGCCGCTGCGCTTGCGGTTGGAGCAGAGCCTCAATTCGGGGCATGCGCTGCATGCGCGCTTCAAGCCGCTCTCGCCCAAGTTCGACCGGACGATGCACCGCGCGGCGCTGGCGAGCGCCAAAGTCACCTAGGGTGGCCTCGAGGTCTGCGCGCACCGGAACCGCCATTTCGGCGGCCGCGGTAGGAGTGGGAGCACGGCGGTCAGCTGCAAAGTCGGCCAGTGTCGTATCGGTCTCGTGTCCAACCGCAGAAATAACCGGAATGGTACATTTGGCGATGGCGCGAACCACAACCTCTTCATTGAAGCCCCATAGGTCCTCGATCGATCCGCCCCCGCGGGCAACAATGACAAGATCAGGTTTTGCGACCGTTCCGCCAGGAGAAATTTCTGAAAAACCTCGGATTGCTGAGGCCACCTGCTCCGCAGCACCTTGTCCTTGCACCAGAACGGGCCAGACGATCACATTGCTGGGAAAGCGATCGGCGAGCCGGTGGAGGATATCGCGAATTACCGATCCGGTTGGTGACGTCACAACGCCAATCCTGCGAGGTAGATAGGGCAGAGGGCGCTTACGGCCTTCATCAAACAGACCTTCGGCTGCTAACCGAGCACGCGTCTTTTCAAGCAGCGCCAGCAATGCGCCCTCGCCCGCTAGCTCCAGCCGCTCGATCACGATCTGATATTTGGACTGGCCTGGATAGGTGGTGAGCTTGCCGGTCGCGATGACTTCAAGGCCTTCCTCAGGCTCGAAAGTCAGCCGGCTTGCATTGCCCTTCCAAATGACGGCGTCAAGATTGGATTTATCGTCCTTGAGCGTGGTGTAGACATGCCCCGAACGCGGCCGCGAAACGCGCGAGATCTCGCCCCGCACGCGGACATAGCCGAACTGATCCTCGACGGTTCTTTTCAAGGCCTGCGAAATCTCGGTGATCGAGAGCGGCTCGGCGTTGTCGCCTTTTCGCTCACGCGCTACCAGCCCATTGGGTTCATCATTGGAAGGCGGAGGGGCCATGAATATCCTGCTCATCGGATCGGGAGGGCGCGAACATGCGTTAGCCTGGAAGTTGGCGCAATCCCCCATGCTGATTTCGAGCGGGGCCAAACTCTACGCCGCCCCCGGAAATCCCGGTATCGCCGAGGCCGCCGAATGCGTGACGCTCGATGTCAGCGATCACACCGCCGCGATCGACTTTTGCGAGCTCCACGCGATTGGCCTGGTTGTGATCGGGCCTGAAGCCCCCCTGGTCGATGGCCTCGCCGATTCTTTGCGCAAGCACCACATTCCGACCTTCGGACCCTCAGCTGCCGCCGCTCAGCTTGAAGGCTCCAAGGGCTTCACCAAGGATCTGTGCGCGCGCGCGGATATTCCAACCGCAGGTTATGTGCGCACCACCAATCTCGACGAGGCAAAAGCTGCCCTCACTCGCTTTGATGCACCCTACGTGCTGAAGGCAGATGGTCTCGCCGCGGGCAAGGGCGTGGTGATTGCAGCTGACCTCGCCGAAGCCGAGCAAGCGCTTGCCGATATGTTTGGCGGCGATTTTGGTGATGCCGGCGCTGAGGTCGTGATCGAAGAGTTTATGCGCGGTGAGGAAGCCAGTGTCTTCGCCCTCACCGATGGCACGACCATTCTTCCCTTCGGCACCGCGCAGGATCACAAGCAAGTCGGCGAAGGCGATATTGGCCCCAACACTGGCGGCATGGGCGCTTATTCACCAGCACGGATTGTGACCCAAAACCTGCAAGACCGGATCTATCGCGAGGTGATAGAGCCCACGGTTCGCACCATGGCCGCCGAGGGCACGCCCTATTCCGGGGTGCTCTACGCCGGCCTAATGCTGACCGAGGAGGGCCCCAAGCTGGTCGAGTACAATTGCCGCTTCGGCGATCCTGAATGCCAGGTTCTGATGACGCGCTTTGCAGGGGACCTCGCAGCGGTAATGTTGGCCTGCGCGCAGGGTGAGCTTTCGGGGGTTGAAGCAGATTTCGTCCAAGACACCGCGCTAACCGTAGTGATGGCGGCCAAGGGCTATCCTGGCACTCCTGAGAAAGGCGGTGCAATTGACTTGGGGAATGCGGAAGCAGGCGGAGCAAAGGTCTTCCACGCAGGCACCGCGATGAAGGAGGGCGCGCTCGTCGCCAGTGGAGGCCGCGTCCTCAACGTCACAGCCACTGGCACCAGCGTTACCGAGGCGCAAAAGGCAGCCTACAAAGCGGTCGACCAGGTGAGCTTCCCAAGCGGCTTTTTCCGCCGCGACATCGGCTGGAAGGAAGTCGAGCGGGAGGGGTAAGAGCCGAGCACAGCCCAACTGGTCGCCCTCTGCGCCCACCAATTCGGATCAATAGCCTACGTAAATGCACGTGGGACCCTAGCTGCAGCCTGTGAATAGAGATCGGCTATCGGAAAACTGGAAGAGCCCTTTTTTACGATTTGACGAGTTTTTCCTCCATGCCGCGCAAGATCGACGTTACCGAAGTTGAGATCGGCATGCATGTCGTCAGCCTTGGCGGATCGTGGCTCGACCACCCTTTCTGGCGAGGTGATTTTCGCGTCGACAACCAAAGCGATCTGGATCGGATTGCAAAGTCTAAGGCGGCCTTTGTCATGATAGATGAGAACCGCAGCCAGCCCAGCGTCCGCCATCACGGCAAAACAAAACGCGATGAAAGACCGCAGGCGGCTGCGCGGGGGCCTGCTCAGTCACCGGGTCCGAAGAGAGCGATGTACCGCCCGACAAAGCGCGATCAAACTGATATGGCATCGCGCAAACGCGCCCGGGCGATAATGGACCGGTCGAGGGATGCTGTTTACAAAACCTTCGATGACTTGCGCTTTGGTTGGGCTGTTGACGTCAGGCCATTGGACGGCATCATCACCGACATTGTCAGCGAAGTCCGCAGGGATGCAAGAGCACTCTTTTCGGTTACGCGTCTGAAGAAAAAGGACGATTACACCTTCCTGCATTCGGTTGCGGTTTGCACTATGATGGTCGCTATCGCGCATCGAAGAGGCTTTGAACGACAAGAGATTCGCGAGATCGGTCTTGCTGGTTTGCTCCACGATATCGGGAAGATCGGAACGCCAGACGACATTCTGAAGAAGCCGGGCAGCCTGTCCGAAGAACAGCTCAAGATTATTCGAGACCACCCCGAGCATGGGCATTCATTGCTCGATGATACGCCCGGCGTTGGCCCCGTGGCGCTGGATGTTTGCTTGCATCATCATGAGAGACTGGATGGGTCAGGCTATCCCTTCGGGCTCAAAGGGGATGAGATCAGCCTAAATGCCCGTATTGGAGCAGTCTGCGATGTGTTTGATGCGCTGACTTCGAACAGATCATACAAGAAAGCTTGGTCGGCACAGAAGGCTCTCAATGCAATGTGGAGCTGGGAGGGCCACCTCGACAGGACGATATTGTTGGACCTGATGCACGTGCTGCACATTTTTGCAGAAGGCTTGCTGGTGCGTTTGTCCAACGACAAACTTGCCATCACGCAGCGATTTAATCCCTATGGCAAAGGCGTGGACGTGCTGACAGTCTACTCGACCAAACAAGGGTGCCGAACTGAACCAAAAAGCCTAACGGTTGAAAAGAACGATATCGGGCTTCGTATCCTCGGCATCGAAGACCCGGTAAAGTGGGGTCTTACAGAGCTAGATGACTTACATATGGATGGTGAGCCTGCTCAAATCGCGCGGGGTTGACGCGCTCTGAGACAAACCGCGGGATGCATCAAAAACCCCAAACTTGATCTTGATCAAAGAAACGCCGCTTGGCCTCGCTTAAAGCGGGATCATGCTGACACGCCCACACCGCCCCGCACTACGCCTCGCTCCAATGCTCGCCCTCGCGCCGCTTGCTCTTGGCGCGTGCCAGTCCGCTCAAGCGCCAGCGCCTCAAGCCGCGGCCTCCAGCGTCGTCCATGCTGAACCCTCGGCGTTCATCGAAGCGGCGTGTGGAGGATGTCATGGGCTCGGGCCGAATGTCCCCTCCCCCAATCCAGCGGCGCCCAGCTTTGAGCATGTCGCGAACACTCGCGGCCTCGACCAGGAAACGCTCGCCGCTTGGCTGTCCGATGCTCACAATTACCCCGAGGTGATGGACTTCGACCTGACGCCAGAGCGGGTCGATGAGGTGGCCGCCTATATGATCACGCTAAAGCGCGAGGATTACGAGCCAACAGGGTAAGCGGGCAAGGAAGCGTTTTCCTACACGAGGCGCGATTGGTACGAGCGGCATGGCTCTTTCAAATCGTCCGCTCTGCCCCGTGATCATTTGACCCAAAGGCCACCGGGCGCTCTTCGATCGCCCAGGAGGTTTTTGGCCCCTGGACTGTGTGTCAAGTGTGTCAAACCCGAGGAAAAAGTCCTACAAACGCTCAGCCATCAGGGCCTTCATATCCGCTTCGGGACGCGGGCCGTAATGCGCGATGACCTCTGCTGCCGCTATGGCGCCGCGCTTAAGACAGACCTCGAGCTTCTCACCGCGCGCGAAGCCAGCGAGGAAGCCTGCGGCAAACTGGTCACCCGCACCGGTCGTGTCGATCACTCTCTCCACGGGAGCCGCTGCGACAACCGCGCGCTCTCCATAGGCATCCGCAACCGCGCCCTTGGCACTGCGAGTGGCGACAAGGACGGGCACTTTCGCCGCAATGGCTGCAAAACCGGCGTCGAAGTCGTCCTCTCCCGTCAGCGTTGCCAGCTCGCTCTCATTGACGAACAGTATGTCGATCAGGCCATCGTCGATCATCGCGCGGAAATCGTCGCCATGGCGGTCGATGACGAAGCTCTCGCTCGCAGTGAAGGCAACCTTGCGACCCGCAGCGCGCGCGACTTCGATGGCGCGGCGCATGGCACGACGTGGCTCTTCCGGGTCCCACAGATAGCCTTCGAGATAGAGGATAGCCCCGCTCGCGATCAGATCTTCGTCAAGCGCCTCTTTGGGCAGGAACTGGCCAGCGCCTAGGAAGGTGTTCATTGTCCGCTCGCCATCGGGCGTCACAAAGATCAAAACCCGGCCCGTTGCAGGCTCCCCTTCGCGGGCCGGTGTGTCGAAATCGATGCCCGTTGCGCGCATGTCGTGGCGGAACACCTTACCCAATTGGTCATCGGCAACCTGGCCTATAAAGGCGCATTGGAGGCCGAGGGTCGACAGCCCTGCCAACGTGTTCGCTGCCGAGCCTCCCGAAACCTCGCGCGCCGGAGGCATGGCTTCGTAAAGGTCGTCAGCGCGCTGCTCATCGATCAACGTCATCCCACCGCGATTGAGCTGGAGTTCATTGATCAGCTCTTCCTCACACGAAGCGATGACGTCGACGACCGCATTGCCGATGGCGATAACGTCGTAGCGGGGTTCAGTTGCAGTATCGGACAAGGAAGTAAGCCTCTTCAAATTTCTGGTGTTCAACGCGCGCCTAGCCCGACGAAGCGCCCTCGCCAAGCGGGAAAAGTGTTGCAGTCGGCGCCATGTGGTTTGACTTGGGGCTGGCTCACACGCATGCGAAAGCAATGAGCGTTGTCCTCCAAGCTCTGATCCGCGCCTTTGGCCAATTGAGCGATCCAGCGATCCTACGGATTGTGGTTCGCTCAGTGCTGGTGACTTTGCTGATCTTCGGGGTGTTCGGCCTCGCGCTATATGCTGGGCTTACCTGGCTCCTCGATTGGATGGATCTGACCGGCGGTGCTGGGCCTGATACTGGCTGGCTAAACGAGGTGTTGGCAGTCTTGGCGACCTTGATTGCATCCTGGTTGCTGTTCCGCGTGGTAGCGGTGGCGGTGTTGCAGTTCTTCGCTGACCAAGTCGTCAAGGCGATCGAGGCCAGCGATTATCGTGAAGCCGCAAGACATGCACGCGCGCTCGGCCTTCGCGAGGAGATGAGCAATTCGGCGCGCGGTATCGGGCGGACCTTGGGCCTCAATCTGCTCGCACTGCCAGTGGCCGGGGTTCTGCTGGTCACCGGGATCGGTCCAGCCGCAGTGTTCTTCGCAGTCAATGCCTGGCTACTGGGGCGCGAGCTGACCGATATGGCATGGCTGCGCTATCGCAGCTCGCCTCAGGAGCACAGCCCGGTGCCGCGTGGGCAAAGGCTGATGCTGGGAGGCGCTGTTGCTGGAATCATGCTGGTCCCGTTCATAAACCTTGTGGCACCTCTGATCGGTGCTGCAGCGGGAACACATCTGGCGCACCAGGCGATGAAGCAAAGCCGCGCGCAGGAGGAGGACGTGAGTGAATAGGTCGGTGTTCATTGTGCTGCTCAGCGCGACTCTTTCAGGTTGTGTTGGAAGCAGCGCAAGCGAGCGCTTTGTACGCACCGCCCCTCCGCCACAGACGCCAGCTCAAACAAGCTCTCAAACCCAAGTTCCGGCTAGAGAAGCGTTCGTCGCCCCAAGAGTGCAACAAGGCAACGGCCTCGACAGCATCATCGGAGCCAGTGCAAATACGCTCACCGCCCGTTTTGGCGCGCCTCGGCTCAACCGGATTGAAGGTGACGCGCGCAAATTGCAGTTCGTGGGCGAGGGATGCGTGCTCGATATCTATCTCTACCCCTTGCAAGCAGGGGGCGCACCCGTGGCAACACATGTCGAGGCCCGCGCACAGCAGGGCGGAGGCGTGATCGATCGCGCCCGGTGCATTGCAGCCCTCACTCGCTAGCCCAACCGATCACGCAGCGCCGGTAACCCGGTCTTAAGCACATTCATGCGATGGCTAACCCGGTAAAAACGGCACAAAGTTAAGGGGCCTCACAATGACCACGCAATTCAACGACCTGGCGCAGCGCGTCGCTGCCGACGGCGTCGTCACTACCCATGAAGTGCTCGCGCTTCGCCGCGAAGGCTGGGGCGATGGGATCATCACTCGCGCTGAGGCCGAGGCTTTATTCGCGATCAACAACGCGCTCGAGAGCCGCGATTCCGAATGGTCGGACTTCTTTGTCGAAGCAATTGGCGAATTCGTGCTCAACAGCACCGAGCCCCGCCTCCAATGTGACGAGACCGAAGCCGATTGGCTAATCAAGCAGATCGACCATGACGGCGTGCTCGAAAGCCTGGTCGAGCTTGAAGCGCTGGTGCGCGTGATAGAGCGGGCGGAGAATGTGCCGAGCAAGCTGAAGCACTATGTCATCGATCAGATCGAGCGCGAAGTGCTGACCGGCAATGGTCCGACGCGCTGCGGGGGCGAGCTGTCATCGAAGCATATCACCGCTGCCGAAGCGAAGATCCTGCGCCGTGTGGTGTTCGCCAGCGGCGGCTACGGGCCCGCGGCGGTCAGCCGTCACGAGGCAGAAATGCTGTTCCGTCTGAAGGATGAGACACTAGCCGAAGACAACGCACCCGAATGGGATGAACTGTTCATCGATGGGGTCAGTAACTTCCTCAAGGGATTTGTGCTCCAGAATGCGCAGATCGACCATGCGAGAGCCAAAGAGCTTCAGGCCTTCGTCGCCGACAACAAGGCCAATGTCGGTCGCTTCATGGGTCAGGTAATCCGCGAGGCGCCGCAAGTCGCCAACCACTTTGGCAAGGTGTTCGGCAAGAAGGACGCTAGCGGGCCAAGTTTCGCCGAGCAGGAAGCCGCCGGCGAAGTCGTCACAGACTACGAACAGGAATGGCTCGACACGATGATCGAAAGCGATGGCGAGATCGACGATCTGGAGCGTCGCCTGCTCGCTCGGATCATTGAAGAAGGCGAATGAGTAAAGCCCGCGTGCGGGTTTAGATTTCTTCGAACCCCTTGGCGTCAACTTTGCGCAACCGGCGTTGACGGTGCTTGAAAAACTGCGCGACGCCAAAAGCCACAATTGGCGTCAATGCGCCTGCATCGAGTCGGAGGCGGTCCGTGTAAAGCGTCCCCGCACCCGCTGGCGAGACCTCAATCCGGTGGTCCCATTCGCGCAGCATCGGCCCATAGCCCTGATCGCGCAGCACCAGCGGCTCCTCGCCCTCGGCGGCAAAGGAGATCACAATCGCCTGCCACCCAAGCGGGATCACCCCGAAGAGCGACATGCTCCCTCGGTATTCGCGCTCTTCCCAGATGTCGGGAAAGCGCTCGAGACCAATTGGCGTGAACTTCACCAAAGGCGCGGCTTCGTAGAGAAACAAAGCAGGCCGCATGATCGCGGTACGCACTTTATCAACGCAAGATTCCAGACGGCAGGAAAACGCGAGCTCGCGCGCCATCAGACCATGAAGCTCTCACCGCAGCCACAAGCGCCTTTGGCGTTGGGATTTTCAAAGACGAAACCAGCAGTGAAGTCGTCTTCCTGCCAGTCCATCGTCGAACCGACGAGGTAGAGGACCGAGGCGCCATCAATGTAGAAGGTGCCACCGGGGGTTTCGATCTTCTCGTCGAATTTGGCCTCTTCGGTGACATAGTCGACCGAATAAGCGAGGCCCGAACAGCCGCGGCGCGGAGTAGACAACTTGACGCCAATGGCGTCGTCGGGGGCCTTGCTCATGAGTTCCGCAATGCGCGCTTCGGCACCCGTGGTCAGGATGACGGCGGCGGGGATTTCCCGTGTCTTTGTGTCAGCCATTACAACATTCCCAGTTCGAGCCGAGCCTCATCGCTCATCTTCTCTGGACTCCATGGCGGATCCCAGACGAGGTTAACTTCGGCATCGCGAATTCCGGGCACCGAAGCGGCACGCAATTCGACCTCTCCGGGCATTGTCTCCGCGACCGGGCAATGCGGCGTTGTCAGCGTCATCGTGACTGTCGCATCGGCCTCGTCGTCGACCTCAACTCCATAGATAAGGCCGAGATCATAAATATTCACGGGAATTTCCGGATCGTAGATTTCCTTCAGCGCGTCGATTACCGCTGTCTGAAGGTCGCTGCCGGGGCCTCCGGGCGCGCCCTCAGCGGGCGTCTGGTGGAGAAACCCTTCGAGATAATCGCGCTCGCGCTTGGGCGCAGCGGCTTCGGAAATCGGTGCCGCATCAGGATCGATCGCGTCCTCTACCCGTGCGCGCGGTGGCTTTTCCGCCGTCAAATCGTCCATGTTCTGAGGCTCGTCCATAGCCTTCATCCCTTTCCAAAAATCCGGCGCGTGCGGGCAATTCCTTCCAGCAGCGCATCAACATCCGCATCGCTTGAATAGACGCCAAAACTAGCCCGAGCGGTCGCGGGAACGCCGAGATAGTCCATCAAGGGCTGCGCGCAATGATGGCCGGCACGGATCGCGACATTGGCTTCGTCGAGGATCGTACCAAGATCGTGCGGATGGATGTCGTCAATCGCAAAGCTGACGATCCCAGCGCTGTCTTCCGGCCCATAAACCGTCACGTCATTCATCGCCTTAAGCGCCCGACGCAGACGCGTGACAAGAGCAGCCTCTCGAGAATGCATCTCGTCCATCCCTATGCCCGCGGCGTAATCAGCAGCCGCAGCAAAGGCGATCGCTTCGGTGATTGCTGGAGTGCCGGCCTCGAAGCGTTGCGGGCCACTGTTATAGGTCGTCTTGGCAAAGGTCACGCGGTCAATCATTGCCCCGCCGCCTTCCCATGCGGGCATATCAGCAAGGATCTCAGCCCGTGCCCACAATGCTCCGATCCCAGTTGGGCCATAGAGTTTGTGAGCGGAAAAAACGTAGAAGTCGCAATCGAGTGCTGCGACATCGACCGGCATATGCGGCACCGCCTGACATCCATCGAACAGCAACTTCGCGCCAGCCTTATGCGCCATATCCGCAGCGCGCTTGGCGTCAAGCACACTGCCCAACACGTTGGAGACATGAGCGAGCGCGACCAGCTTGTGCTCTGACGTGATCATCGCTTCGGCTGCATCGAGATCGATTTGGTGGTCATCGGTCAACGGCACGACGTCGATTTCGGCGCCAACCTTTTCGGCCAGCATCTGCCAGGGCACGATGTTCGAATGATGCTCAAGCTGTGAAAGCAGGATGCGGTCGCCCGCTTTGATGTTGTCTATGCCCCAGCTGTTCGCGACAAGATTGATCGCTTCGGTCGCGCCGCGGGTGAAGACAATCTCATCCTCGGTCCCGCCGACAAAGCTCGCAATCCGCCGCCGCGCAGCCTCATAGGCGAGAGTCATATCAGCCGAGCGCGAATAGACCCCGCGGTGGACGGTCGCGTAATCCTGCCCCATCGCCCGCGCCATCGCATCAATCACCACCTGCGGCTTCTGCGCGGTGGCAGCCGTGTCGAGATAATGCCAATCGGCGCCATCCGGAGTCTTCAATCCCGGAAAGTCAAAGCGCAAATCGCGATCGAGAGTCACAGGCGCGTTCACAACGCCTCTCCGGTGCGCGCGTCAAAGTGTTCTGTCACCAAGCGCAAAACGTAATAACGCGCCTCTGCAAGCAACATGTCTTCGGTCGTAATTCCATGGACGATTCCCGACCCTCGTGGGTCTAATGCACCGTCGGAGTTTGCTGCCGCCCTCACTTGCGCCGAGCACTTGGCTGAAATTTCAACTGCCCATTGCCAACGATCATCTTCAGTCGGCTCACTCGAATGTTCAGCCAGCCACTCGTCGGTGTGTTTCACAAGGCAGGAATGCGCCGCTTTAAGCTCCGGATTGGGCTCTGGAACAGTGGCCGTAACGGGAGCGACCTGCTGCAGGAGAAGGGCAATCAACACGCTCACAGGTCAGCACCTTCAAGCACGTCTAGCGCCGCATCGAGCAAACGCTCGCGCTCGGCTTCATCATTGAGCTCGACAAAAGCATCGCCCAGGAAAGCCTGCACCAGCAGACGCTGCGCCAATTCGGGCGAAAGGCCGCGCGCAGCCATGTAGTAGCGTGCGTTCTCGTCGAGCTGACCAACGGTCGCGCCATGCGCACATTTCACGTCGTCAGCAAAAATCTCGAGCTGCGGCACAGCATTTGCACCAGCCCCCGCTTCGAGCAGCAAGCCTTTGAAATCCTGCGCAGCATCAGTCTTCTGCGCATGACGCGCGACCTTGATCTCACCCAGAAAATTGCCGGTGCCAGTGCCCCAGTGGACGCTGCGCACGGTCTGGTTCGAGGTTGCATCTGGCTCTGCATGCACGGTGGTGGTTACGAACTCACGCACCGCATCCCCGCCGCCTATAGTGATGCCGCCGAACTCAAAATGCGCGCCCTTGCCCAGCGTCACTTCGATCTCAAGCCGAGTGTAGTCATCGCCCAGATTGGTCGCGAAAATCTCGGCCCGCGCACCGTCGCCGACCTTCAGGCGCAGTCGCTTCACTTGCGGACCATCGCCGCCGATCACCATGCTGTGTCGCTCGGTCGTACCATCGGCGAACACAAGGTCCTGCCATTCAGCAATCGCAGCTCGCCCTAAGCGCTCCACCGCGTCAATATCGGCATAGCGCCAGGCCTCGTCTCGCCGAGTTGGAAGGGCATCAGCCGTCGGCATTATGCCAGCACCTCTTCCATCAGCGCATCATAGCCCTCTTCCTCAAGTCGCAGCGCAAGTTCAGGACCACCGGTCGTGACAATGCGCCCGTCAGCGAGCACGCTCACCCGATCAGGCTTCACTACATCGAGCAGGCGTTGATAGTGAGTGATGAGCAGCACGCCGCGTTTCTCGCCTTTGGCCGTGGGCGCGCGCATGATGGCGTTGATACCTTCACCTACGACCCGTAAAGCGTCGATATCGAGACCGGAATCGGTTTCGTCGAGCACCGCGAAAGCTGGGTCGAGAATACCCATCTGGACCATCTCAGCGCGCTTCTTCTCACCACCCGAAAAGCCAACATTGACCTGCCGCTTGAGCATTTCCATGTCCATCTTGAGGAGCGCGGCTTTCTCCTTGGAAAGCTTCAGAAATTCACCGCCAGTAAGGGGTCCCTTACCGCGGAATTTGCGCTGCGCATTGAGCGCCTCGCGAAGGAATTGAACGTTGGAAACACCAGGAATTTCAACCGGATATTGAAAACCCAGAAAGAGCCCTGACGCCGCCCGTTCATGCGGATCAAGCTCCAACAGATCTTCCCCGCGAAAACGTACCGAACCGCCGGTTACCTCATAACCAGGCTTCCCGCCCAGCACGTGGGCAAGCGTCGATTTGCCGGCGCCATTGGGACCCATGATCGCGTGGACTTCGCCCGGCTCAACCTCAAGGCTGAGCCCTTTCAGGATCGGCTTGTTGCCGTCCTTCGCTTCGACTTCGGCGTGGAGATCTTTAATCTCGAGCACTGCGGGCCCCTTCTTGTTCTTCCATGCGCTCCTCATAGGCTTCTTCGGCGGCGGCAGCTGTCGCATCGGTGCGCGCTTTCACGACGGAAGCATCGCGCAGTTCGAGCACCAAGCCCCTGCGTTCGCGCTCTTCTTTGAACTCTGTCTCATTCGCTTCGATCGAGCGAATGGTGAAACTGAACTGGTTATCGAGATCCGCGCCACGCGCGATGTGGATCCGGCCAACATGCTCGAACACTTCTCGGATATCGCTGGGCTTGTAATCGTCATATTCCCCGCGCTCGGCCAAGATGCGGTTCGAGGACTCTTGCGCTTCGTCAAACGCGTCCTTGCAAGCCACAAGATCGCTCCGATGTTGGTCCTCGAAGTCTGCCACACCGCTGACCTCACGCAGTTGGCCGGTCAGGCAGCGGCGATAATCTTCAACGAAAGGCTGAATCAAAAGCGGATATTCGAGCGTCCAGGTTTCCGGAGCATCGTTTTCGACGGCCATTGGCTGCTGCCCAGCAGCTTGGAGGACGAGGAGGGGAGAAAGGATAAGAGTAATGCTGTTCATGGTGTCTTAAAGTCCCTGTTTCATGCCTGCTGGTTGGAGGAATATGGGCGACTGTCTCTTTCACGAGTGGCGCCTCTTTGTTGTTCGTAGTGTTCGCGCCGGCTCTGGCGCTTGTCGTCGATCCGCATCCGCATGCCAGCAGTGATGCGCTGGAGGACGGGGTCGATGTTATCGAGAATATCCTTGGCCTTGATCCGCATCACCCGGATGCCGACCGCTTCGAGGCTCTTATCGCGCCGTTTGGAGAGCGCTTCGTCCGCGCCTTCCTCATCGATCATGATCGCCATGCCGAGATTGTGGCAATTGAAGTCGACGATGGCCGAGCCAACAACCGCAAATCGCTTGAAGGTGTAGCGGCCAAGATCGGCATCAGCGAAGCGCTTGGCGAGCGCTTTGTTCGCAGGCGAAGCAAAGCGCCGCATCTCACGCGCACGGTCGTGCAGCTCATCGAGGCGCTTCTCCGAAATCTTCCAGCCACGGCCCTTCTTGTTGAGGGTCGGTTCGCTGTCGGAGGTGTCCTTGAGACCGAGGGTTTTGCGGTCAGTCATGACTTGGAGTAACCTCGCTTGTCGAGATTTGGCCCGCGTCTCTTACTTGAGCCTGACGCAGATACTCAACTTTTTCGATCTGAAGTTGATGCGCCGTAAGCCTAATTGCCTCTGCCCTTGCCCATCTGTCTTCAAGATACTGCTTACGCTCTCCGCCGGTCAGGAGTCGCCCGTCTGCATCCAACCAAAGCGAAGCCTGCAACAATTGCGAGCCTTCGCGGATACAAGCAGATGCCGCCATGTCGACAACGGTTTCAGCAGATTGAGCATCGGGCTCAAAGCGCTCGCTGGCTTGTTCTAGGCAAGCTCTATATTGAATCGCTGCTGGCCCCATAGGGTCTTGGCTCTGGATGCCTGAATCAGCACCCTCTGCCGCTCCGCCGAGCATAGAGGCCAAGATCGCGAGAACTTGCCCCCAGATCACCCCACGCTCCCCTCAAGCGAAATCGCCAGTAGCTTCTGCGCTTCAACCGCAAACTCCATCGGCAGCTCTTTCAGCACATCCTTGGCAAAGCCGTTGACGATCAGCGC